>NZ_JBHVCA010000001.1:0-989990 GCF_042803895.1 Microbacterium sp. NPDC057407
ACCACCGCCTGAATCCACGCCGTGGTGCACACCTGCGTCAGCTGCGCCACCAGATCCCCCCGCGCGAACAACTCGCTGGTATCGACAACGACGATGGGGGCGTCAGCGTCGAAAGCGACGGTGGATTCGTCTTCGAACAGGCCGGAGAGGTCGCCTTCGACAAATCGGCGCAGCACGAACCGGGGCTGCACCGCGGCTTCGGCGAGCCGGGTGTCGGCGCCGGGGTCGGTGGTCATGCGCCCGAGTGCGTCGTAGACGCCGCGCAGCGTCGGGTGATCGGCGGTGTCCTCGATGCACTGCTGCAAGGCGTCGTGAAGGCAGGCGTGCTCGACGGCGGTGAGGCGCTGTCCGCCGAGGGCGAGTTCGATCAGCGCAATCAGGGTGGCGATGCGGCGCTGGCGGACCATCTGTTCGTGCTGCTCGTCGGTGGCGTCGGAGCGGCGGGGTCCGCGGTCGAGGGGGTTGAGGCGGGCGGTGGTGCCGCCGCCGAGGGTGATGACCTTGCCGCCGGGGATCGCGTCGGCCACGATCGCCCACTCACCTTTGGCATCGCTGGGGACGACGGCTCGGTGGCCGAAGGCGAGGGAGCGGGTGACGAGGGTCTTCACGGCGGCTGACTTCCCGGCTCGGTATGCGCCGAGGACGAGGATGTTGGTGGATAAGGTGCCGCGTTCGGTGGCGTCGACGTAGGTCTCCCATGGGGAGAAGTGCCAGAGGGCGTCGGCGTTGAGGTCGACGCCGATGATGGGGCCGCGGTGGCCGAGGCCAGCGTCGGCGACGAACGGGTAGATCCCGGCGAGGTGCTGCGATGTCGCTTGATGTGCCGGCACCCACGCCGACGCGAGGTTCCAGTAGCCGCCCTCGATCAGTCCCGGTCCGAACGGACCGCGTACCGCCGGTTCGGGGAGGCTGCGGTCCCGGCGCGACTTCTTCCCGTGGTGGTCGGTCGTGTCGGCTGTCATGGCGCGTTTGAGAGCGCGGCGCTGTTTCCCGGTGAGACCGGCGGGTTCGAAAAACGGGGCGGGTCGGGGCATCACTTCATCCCCAGTCCGACCGGGAGGGCATTGACCATGAGGGCTTCGGCTTGCTGGCAGTACAGGATCTGCGCCTCCATCCCGGCGCGCGAGAGTGCGTTGCGCATCCCTGCGAGCGCCTGATCGAGCTGCTCCTCGTCGGGGGCGGTGACGGTGAGGTACGCGCCGTAGCGGAACTCGCCGTGACCGGCGACGATCTCCTGCTCCTGCTTCTCCAGTGCCTCCCAGTCCGCGGCATCCGCCGCGGATCCGTCGGCGCCACGCTTGGCGCGCAGCTTCTCGTTGCCCCGCCACACCTTCTTCTCATCCCGGATCCGCTTCAGCGCCTTCGAGACAGGGACAGGACTGAGGACGAGGGAGAAGATGTGGGTGACGGCCCCACCCGTGTGGGGGTGACGGGCGAACACCACCGGGGCGACGAACCCGACCGGCGCGTCCGACCGCGGCCATTCGTGGACCCACATGGTGGTGTGCACGCCGGAGTCGGTGATGACGATCCCGTTCTTGCCTTTCGGTTCCTGCAGGTGCATCGGTCCGAGCGCGGCCGGGTCGACGCCAGCGTGGGCGTCGTCACGGTTCTGCACAGCCGGCGCGAACTCCGGGTCGAATGTGACCCGGGCGAGGGCCGCCAAGTCGCGGGGGCTAAGCCACTTGCGGACGGTGACCTTCGCAGCCCGGAGTGCGTCGGCGAGGTTGCGGGCCTCGAGGTACGCGAGGGTCTGGATTGCGTCCTTTCCGCCGCCGAGGGACTTCAGTTGCGGGCCGAGGGCGATGAGGTCGAGGGTGAAGGTGAGGTAGTTGCGGTGGGCGACGGCGAACCGCTCGGACCCGTTCATCACATCCGCATAGTTGGACGCGACCGGGGAGGCGGCGTCGAGCTCCCGGCGGACACGGACGACGTCGTAGTGGTCCCGCGCGGCCCGGATGGTGGTGGGGAGGGTGCGTTCCTGCAGGGTGACGCGTTTGATGCCGGGGCGTTGGGTGAAGGATGCCAGGACCTGCGCCCACTGCTGGGCGAGGTCGTACCGGTCCGGGGTGTCGTGCATCAGAAACCCCTGCACCTCCAGCTCCGCGGTCACCGACACCGTCCGGTCATGCGGGTTGTACAGGCAGGCGACGTCGTTGACATCCCAGAACTGGATCGACGCCCGCACCCCCGGCAGATTCAGCGTCCCCACCAGCTCTCGCCGCTCCGGGCGGAACCGCTGCTCCGTCGCCCCGGTCAGATGCCTCAGCTGCTTCATCACCCACAGCGCCCCCATCCGTGGCGCAGAGATCCCATGGATGGTGGCCACGGCGGTGCCGCCGAGGGCGAGGTAGATCGGTGCGGCGTAGAGGAGCCCGGGAGGGCCGAACCGGTTCACCGCGATCAGGACGGTTGCCGCCGCGGCGGCGAGGAGGGTCAGCTGCCACCCATCCATCCCCATCACGATCCCCTGACGCGACCGGCGCGGCAGTCGGACGGGGCGGCTGAGATCGGGTGTCGTGGTCATGACGGTGTCCTCTCCACTTGAGGCGCCGACGGAGCGGCCGAGGCTACGGGCGGTTGCGCTGCTGGAGACGCCGCTCGTGCTGTCGAGGGTGCAGCGGTAGAAGCTACGGGTCGGTTCGCGGGCGCTCCTGCACCGCGGGGGACGGAGGCCTTCAATCCTGATGCGGGGCGTGTGGCGCTCGTGGTTGCTCGGGAGGTGCGGGAGGCTGCGCTCGTCGCGATGCCAGCGGGGGCGCTGCCGAGGCGGGTCGGGATAGCGACCGCAGTGCGGGCGGCGCGACCGCCGAGGTTGCCGGCATGGCTACCGAGGCGGGAGCCGACGCCGTCGGCGGCAACTGCGCCGACGAAGCTGAACAGTCCAAAGATCGCGAACGGGGCGAACGCGACCAGCGCGAGCCCGAACAGCAGCGGCCACGCCTGCGGATCCCATATCGTACTCACCGCCGACAGTCCATTGATGATGAGCGTGACGAACCCGATGGTCAGCGGTCCCGTCAGCAGGAGCACCACGACGGCCGAGACGTAGCGGACCACCCACTGCGGTCCGACGCCGCGGACCGGGAACAGCATCCACGCCACCGGGCCCACAGCGATCAGGGCGGCCAGCACGATGTTGCGGAACGTGAACACCAGCATGAGCAGAAGCATCCCGACCATCAACAGCCCATGGATGAGGAACGCGAAGAAGTAGTTCGCCTGCCCGCCCGCCCACATCACACCCTGCAACGTCGCGAACAGCGTCGTCGGACCGTCGCGGTTCATGATGTACCAGGTCAGGTCATCCACCGCGTTGAGCAGATGCCCCGTCGCCCACAACGTGATCGGCACCGCCGCCACCGCGACGAAGGATCGTCCGATGGCGCCGATGACCTCGCCACGGTCACCGGACACCACCGCGGCGGTCACCGCCCAGATCATCGACCCGAACGTGACGATCAGGATCGCCCACGCCCAGAACGACCACTCCCCGGTCGCGGCATCCCACAGCAGCGACGACGTATCGAACCGCATGTTCGCCGCGACCGCGTACATCATCGCCGTCGCCGACATCGCCATCCCGCGACCCGCGTTCTCGAACGTGACGCAGGCGACATCTCCGAGACTGCAGCCGTACTCGACGAGCGCGATCTTCCCGCCGTCTGCCTGGATGGCGGCAGCGTGGTCCTCGAAGGTCGTGCACACGGTCGTGCGTTCGCCGCTAACCAGCACTCCGAGGTAACAGGTCTGCGCGGTGACGTCGGCTGGATTGGCTGGAGTGCAGGTTACTTGGTTGCTGGCGGCGCGGCAGTCGACGGGATAAGCCGGGGCCGACCACGGCTCGTTGGTCACGGAGCTCGTCTCAGTCGCCATAGCTGCGGTCGGTGCCACTGTGTCGGCGACTGCCTGGGCCGGTGCGTGCGCGCCGATCGCCAGCCCCGCGCCGAGCGCGAGAGCAGCGAGCAGGATGCGCGCGGCGTGCATGTCAGAACCCGAAGTCGAAGTTGACGAAGAAGGCGAACAGGCCGCTCGCGGCGCCGAGGACAGCGGCGGCGAGGAAGATCCACATGATGCTTTCGCCCGCCCAGGTGCGGACGCGGTCGGAGGCGAGGCCGCGGAAGGCGAGGGCGGCGCCGGCGATGATCAGCATCACCAGGACGACCAGCATGGCTACGGCGAGGATCCAGGACGCGATGACTTGGAAGCCCTCGAAGAACGGGGCGGAGTAGTCCGGTTGGATGTCGGGGACATCGACATCCAGGGGGATGCGCAGTGGGGTAGCCATGATCGTTCCTTCCGGTTGGGACTGCTATCTCATGTCAGCGGCAGGCCGCGGGCGGCCATGAACGGCTGCGGGTCGACCGGTGCGCCGGCCTGCTGTACTTCGAAGTGCAGGTGGCATCCGAATGAGCGCCCGGTGTTGCCTTCAGCGCCGAGCGGCGTGCCGGCAGTGATCGAGTCGCCGCTCGCGACGCTGAGCGAGTTCCACTGCATGTGGCCGTAGAGGGTGATGAGCCCGTCGCCGTGGTCGATGCGCACCGTGTTGCCGTACCCCTGATAGACACCTGCGGTGATCACCTGGCCCGGTCCGGCGGCGTAGATGGTGGCGCCGCAGGCTTGCGCCATGTCGTAACCCTGGTGATCGGTGGAGCAGTAGCTACAGCCGACGACGGGGTTGTATCCGAAGCCGCGCCCCTTTGTGTAAGCGCCCGCCAGGGGGTACCCCCAGTCACCTTTCACGGCGGGAAGCTGCCCCGCGGCCTCGGCGGAGGGGAGGCGAGCGCTCGCGCCGGCGACGACGAACGGGACGGCGATCAGAGGGGTCGCCGCGACGGAAACAACCAGGAGCATGGCAATCAGGACGCCGATCACCACCCGGCGGCCCGTCCTCGTTCGGGCGAGGGCAGCGGCAGCGGCAACCGGGGCGGGCATATCAGGGCTCCACTGGCTCCGTGAAGAAGCGCACCACCTTGCAGTCCCCAGCCTGCTGCGGCGAGTCAGGAGTCGGAACCGACCCTTCACCGCAGAGCACCTGCACGCTCACCCGCACCGACTCCTCGTAGGAGGACTCGACCCCAGAACCATCCGCACGCGTGAACGTCAGCACGACATCCGTCGTCCCAATCGCCATGTCACCTGACGCGTCATCCGTGACCGGCCCCATCGCAATCGATTCGGCCTCCGCGACCATTCGACCATCCTCCGCGGCGAGCGAATCCCACTCCGCCTGCGGGAGAACAACGCCCTGGCGCAACTCGAGGCGCGCAGCTTCGAGCTCAGCCTCCCGATCGCCTTGGGACGTGTAGCGAGTATCGGGTGTGAACCAGGAGTCGAGGTACGCCAACCACTCGTCGCGCGAAGCCCGGGTGGTGTCGAACGTCGCAGCGGCCTCAAGGGCGGCGGCCGCGTAAAGCTCCGGGTCGGACGTGATCGGCTCACCGCGCCACCCCTTGGCCCCGGCATCCGGATCCACGACGGCGTCGCCCGGATCGGGCGGAGTGCTGCTCGGATACCCCGTGGGCTGCGGCGTGCCGGTCGGGTCAGGTTCCGTTGCCGGCTGACTCGACAGCGCGACGACGATGATCGCGATGATCCCGGCAAGCAGGATCGCCCCGCCGGCGATCGCCCAGCCGCGAGCGCGGCGCGCTGCCGAACTAGGTGTCGTCATGACCCGCACCTCCCGGCAACCGGGCGGCCCCGATCGATGCGAAGTGCGACAGGTGGGGGACACGCCGTGGTGGGCATCCTACGCACCAAACGAGCGAACCGAAAAGGGGCCCGTGGATGGTTACGGGTGGAGTGCAAACCGATACAGCGCGAGTTGCCTCCTGACGGGCTCGTCGCGCTTGGGTCGCACCTTACGCCCGCCCAACACGTGCTGTCTGTAGGGACTTCGGCGGACACCATATGCGAGAGTCTCGCTGCGCAGGGCCAGTGTTCCGCCGTTGACATGAGTGTAGATTACATGGATACACTCAATATGTGTAGAACTGATTCATACGGTTTGGCTGGACGACGGCATCCCGACCGCGAAAGAATGAGGTATGCCGAGAGTCGCCCGCCCCGCGAACGCAGACGCCGCGGAGGATCCCATCAAGGCATTTGGCAGCATGCTCAAGGCCGGCATCATCGGCCATCTCCGTGCGCACCCGAACTCCGGCCGCAAGGAGATATCCGACGCGCTCGGCCTGGCGGAGCAGACCGTTATCACGGGCATCGACGAACTGCTCAAGTTCGGGCTGCTCATCGCTGATCCGCCCCGCGGAGTCGCTGCCCGGGGCCAGCGGGTGCGATACCGCGTCAACGACGAGGCTGTTACGGAAATGTACCTGCGGCTTGGTATAGCGATCGGCGAGATTTGAACTCACATCGTGAGGTCGCGGGTTCAAGCCCCACTCCTGCTACCACGTAACCTTGGCTGATCAGCACTTCTTGTCCCATATGAAGGGACAGAGAATCGGTGCGTTCAGCATTTATCCATCAGGTATCGGCCGACCGCGGCAACATCAACGCTTCGCGCCGGAAGGTGCTCGGCCCCACCTCGCCTCATCTCGGTCCACCTAGAGCACCTTGCTGTCTTGAACAGCGAACAGCTCTCCGGGCTGGGCCTGGAGCCGATGGTGACCACCAGTGAGCTCGCGGAGTACCTCCGCGTCGACGTGCAGGCGATCTACGACCTGCGGCTGCATGATCGCGGCCCGAAGGGCGTGCGTGCAGGCCGTGAACTGCGATTTCGAGTCTCCGACGTGAAGCGATGGCTTGACGCTTTGCATGAGCCCGACGCCCATCCGGCCATCGCTGGTGGTGACCGGTGATGGCGGGGCGACCGCGCACGCCGATCGGGACGTTTGGTGAGATCTCGATTCGGGAGATCGCGCCGGGCAGAGCCCGGGCTGCAACCAGGTTCGGCGATTGGGGCGGTCAAGCTCGTCAAGTCAGCGCCACGGCGGACAGTCGGCACGCCGCCGGTGCGGAGCTCAAAGCGCGGCTCGCCGAGCGTCAGCAACAGGCCGCTGTCGGATCACTGTCAGCCTCCTCGTCCTTCCGCGACCTCGCCGCGGCGTGGCAGGAGGACATGCTCATGAATGCGGATCTCTCCGAGGGGACGAAAGAGACCTATGGGCGTGAGCTGCGCACACTGGTGATGCCGACCTTCGCGCACCTCGCCGTGCAGGAGATCACCGTCGGTCGCGTCGAGCGTTTCCTCAAAGTTCAACGCGCGAAGTCCTATCCGCAAATGAAGCACTCTCGAACGATCCTGGGCATGGTGATGAGCTTTGCGGTGCGTCGCGAGATCATCCCGCGCAATCCGGTCAAGGACACGTCGCGGATGAAGAAGCCCAAGAATATCCCGAAGGCTCTGACGGACGAGCAGCTGGCATTGATTTGGCGAGCGGCGCGGGAGTGGCGAACCCGAGAACACCTGTTTGGCCCGCGTCCCGACGGCCAAGTCCGCGATGTCATCGAAGTCATGCTGGGGACAGCGACCCGCATCGGGGAAGTGCTCGCCATCCGCAAGTGTGACCTCGACATGACGGCCCGCCCTCCTCGGGTGGACATCAACGGCACCCTGGTCGTCCGCACCGGCGCGGGTGTGATTCGGCAAGCCAAGCCGAAGTCGGACAAATCGAACCGTATCGTCGCCATCCCGGCGTTTGCGGCCGAAGTGATCCGCGCCCGGCTTGCTCGTATCGGAGGGGCGTCCGATGACCATCTGCTCTTTTTCACTCGGAATGGCACTCCACTTGCGCCGCACAACGTTCGGGGTAGCTTTCGAGGAATGCTCGAGTCAGTCGGACTCGATGGCACCGACAACACGCCACACGCGTTCCGGAGAACAGGGGCGACCCTGATGGCAAACGAAGTCGACATGGCAGCGGCCGCGGAAATGCTGGGGCACTCCTCGCCGGCGATCACGCGAGCACACTATGCGGAGCCGTACCGCAAGGTGGATCCTCGATCTGCTCAGGTGATGCAGCGCCTCGCGCCGGAGAACAGTTAGTTCGTCGCTCCCGAGAGAGATTGAAGATAGCCACGCCACTACTTCGCTCAGTAAGCAGGTCCCGTGAGGCGAACTGCATCCGGCACCGACCGACCCGCCTACACGAGCGCGGCGAGCGCGCCTGCCGCGAGATCGTGGCTGGCGCCGAATAGGCGGTCGGTGTCGGGATGCCGATCGCTGGGCCTCGCCTCGCGAACGCGCGCACCTGTCTAGCACGGTCTGGGCCCGACCCCCTCACCCCTTCGGCGTGAAGCGGGATCCGCAAGCACACCCCACCCCGCCGAGGCCAACCTTTTCTTGGCGCCGCGTCCCGCCGACCGCGCGAATGGGAGTGAGCGTATCTGCACATCCGCAGTACTGCGGGAGGTCCGGTTCGCGCGTCGTGTCCAATAGCATCGCCGCGTGACGGCGGACCGCGCGTCGGCTGTCGGCGCTCGCGACACGTCCTGGCTACGGGTTGCATTGGTCACAGGTGGCGGGATCGGCGACCGGGTCGGGCCGTGCGATGTGTGCGCGGTGGTCGCAGCGTGAGCAGCCGAGGACGTCGGCGAGTGGCTGCCGGGTGGGCGCGGCGCACTGGGCGCAGGGCAGGCCGGCGACGATTCCGGTTTGCCCGAATCCTGGGGTGTCGCAGGAAGGGCAGGGGTCTTGCAGGCGGGCGGTAAGTTTCCAGGCGATACGTCTGAGGGCTCGGCGCCGGCGGGGGTTTGCAGTGCGCGAAGAGGTCCTGCTCGATGATGACCGGGCCGCGGGCTATCGTGGCGCGGACCTCCTCCCAGCTCGCCACCCCCTTCCGCGCCGGCTCCCCATCCATGCGGAGTATCAGGGCTTGCTGCGGGAATCCCAGGCGGGACAGGTACGCGCCGGCTTCCTCGACCGAACGGACCTGCCGGGCCGGCAGCACCGTTGCATAGGAGCGGTGCGTCTCGACGGCGCGAACGTCGCGTACCGTGTCGCGGAACACGGCGACCTCTTCGTGAATGCCCGGTCCCATCCCCGCGAACGTGGAGGCGTAGGAGGCTTCGGTGGCGATCCCGAACGGGGTGGCGAGCTCGGTGAGCACGGCGCGTGCCTTGGCTGTGGCGGCGTCGGTGGGGGTGAGCGTGCGGGGCGTTTCGCCGGTGAAGGTTCCCAGCGCGTCGGTGTCCAGGGCTTGGGTGGCCCGGATAGTGGCGCGGTGCCAGCGGTGAAACGCGGGCCGGAACTGGTCTTCCTTGCGGTGGATCGTTCCGACCGCGATGAGGTGTCTGAGTACGGGAGGTCGCTGATGCTGGTGCTCATACGGCTGCGATCTGTTGTGCGAGCCAGGTGAGCAGCGGGATGCCGATGATGAGGTTGAGGGGAAAGGTGATGCCGATGCTGGCGGTGAGGGAGAGTGCCGTGTTGGCGTCGGGAAGGGCGAGGCGGACCGCGGCGGGCGCGGCGATGTAGGACGCGCTGGCGCAGAGGGCGCCCAGGACGACGGCGCCGCCGACGTCCATTCCGATCACGGTTCCGCTGATCACGCCCAGGGCGCCCGCAGCGAGCGGGAAGACCAGTGCGAAAGCGACCAGCCCGAGTCCGCCTTCCCGGATGGTGCCCAGGCGATGGCCGACTTCGAGGCCGAGGGCGAGGAGGAACAGCACCAGGATCCCCCGGAATGCGTCGGTGAAGACGGGAGCGATGGGCGCATAACCGTCGGGTCCGGCGATGAGGCCAATGAGGAGGCCACCGACCAGCAGCAGGACCGATTTGCCGGCGAGGACCTCGTGCAAGGTGGGGCCCCATCCGACGGTTCGGGCGAGGTGGCGGCGGGCGAGCAGGATGCCGATGAGGATGCCGGGCACCTCCAGCACCGCCAGAAGGGTCGCCGAGTACCCCGGGTAGGCGATGCCTGCCGTGTCGAGGAACACCAGTGCGGCGGTGAAGGTGACCAGGGATGTCGAGCCATAGTGCGCGGCGATCGCACCCCGATCCACCCGTCCCAGCTGGGTGGTGAGGCGGAGGGCGCCGTACGCGGCGGCAGGGACGACCACACCCAGCACCAGGGCGAGCGCGACCGGCCCGAGCACGGCGGTGGCCGTCTCGCCGCGCAATGCCACCCCGCCTTTGAGGCCGATGGCGAGCAGCAGGTAGATCGACAGTCCGCGCATCATCGCGTCCGGCACCCTCAGGTCCGACTTCACGGCCGCAGCGAGGATCCCGAGCGCGAAGGCGACGACCGGCGGGGAGAGCAGGTTGGTCAAGGCCGCGTCGAACATCATTCCCCGGTTCAATAGGTGAAGTTTGCTTCTGCTGTCGAAGCATAGCGGAAGTGTTTTTCACCAAACGTCGTGAGGGCTTGGGAGGATAGGGGGATGGCGAAGTGGACCTTTCTCACCCATCATGCGCACGTGCTGTTGGCCGTTGCGCAGAACAGCGACGTACCGCTGCGTGACATCGCTGCCGTGGTGGGCATCACTCCGCGGTCGGCGCTGACGATCTTGAACGATCTCGAGTCGGCCGGGTATCTGGAGCGAGAGAAGCGCGGCCGCCGCAATCACTACGTGCTGCATCCGGAGCGGCCGCTGCGTCACCCCTCCAACGCCACCCACACCGTCAATGACCTCATCCGCGCCCTGCTGGACGTCACGTGAGCCCCTATCGCTTCACCAGCGCGGTGCGAGTTCTCGCGGGCCGCCTGGCCGTCTCTTCCGTTGTCAGTGAACGAGGGCTTTGAGCACGATGAGGGCCAGTCCGAGGCCGGCGGTGCCCGCGGACGTGAGGATCTTGGTCAGGGCGGGAGCGTTGCGTTGCCGGGCGGCCCACCATCCCAGGAGTGCGAGGGTGATGACGGCGCCCCACAGGGAGACGTCTACTGCGGCATCCAGTGAGAGCTGGAGTGCTGCGGCGACGCCGAGGCAGCCGATGGGCACGATCAACGCCCACAAGAGCCCTGCGGAGCGTTGCAGCGCCTCACGGATTGCTTCTGGCCAGCTCAGGTCGCGGTTGCCGACGATCTCGGCGTACACGTGCGCACCCCAGAACACCGCCACGGTGGCCACGGTGCGGGCGATCAGCGCCGGCAGTCCGGGGTCGTACAACGAGAACGCCGAGATCAGCCCCGCGGTGAGGACGGTGCCGTACACGGCTTCCGCGTTCAGCGCCCGTGACACCCACGGGTACCGCCGCAGCCCCGCATCCAGACCAAAGCCACCGCCGCTGGACAACCGTCCCTCCTCCTCGATCTGCCGAAAGATCGGTCGCCATTCGCCGACTATGCCGCGGTATGGGATCACCACAACCTAGCGGCATCTCGAGACGGGTTCTGACAAATCTGAATCTCGACTTGACGTGAAGTGTACTTCTCCTGTTTCATAGTTCTCGAAGGGGAGTAATCCTCGCTCCGCATCGTCAGTACGTTCCCGCCGCGGGATCCGGTGCGCAGGGCAAACCGCCGATGAGACCTTCACGAGAACTCGTGGAGGTCTTTGTCATGACTGTCCCCTTGTCGGCATGGTTCGCCGTACTCGGTGTGATCCTGGTGATGCTCGCCGTCGATCTGGTGGCCCACCGCAAAGCGCATGTCATCGGCGTGCGGGAAGCAGCGGTCTGGTCAATCGTGTGGGTGACCCTCGGTGTCGCGTTCGGTGTGCTGGTCTGGTCGCTGTGGGGGGCGGAGTTCGGGCAGCAGTACTTCGCCGGCTACCTGATCGAGAAATCCCTCGCCGTGGACAACGTGTTCGTGTGGGCGATCATCTTCGCCGCGTTCGCCGTCCCCCGCGAGTACCAGCACCGGGTGCTGTTCCTCGGCGTGCTGGGCGCCCTGATCTTCCGCGGCATCTTCATCGCCGCTGGCGCCGCGCTGATCGAGAACTTCTCCTGGATCCTGTATGTGTTCGCCGCGTTCCTGATCTACACCGGGTGGCGTATGTTCCGCTCCCGCAAGGACCATGTCCACCCCGAGAAGTCCCGAATCCTGAAGGTCTTTCGCCGGTTCGTGCCGATGACCGACGCCTACCACGGGCAGAAGTTCCTCATCCGCAAGGCCGGGATCGTGGTGGCCACCCCGCTGCTGGCGGTGCTGGTGCTGGTGGAGATCACCGACATCATCTTCGCCGTCGACTCCATCCCCGCCATCTTCGCCGTCACCAGCGAACCGTTCCTGGTGTTCACCGCCAACGCGTTCGCGATCCTGGGACTGCGGGCGATGTACTTCCTCCTCGCCGACCTCATCCACCGGTTCATCTACCTCAAGGTGGGACTGGCCTTCGTGCTGATCTGGGTCGGCATCAAGATGCTCCTCCTCGACGTGCTCTACATCCCCACCACCATCAGCCTCGCGGTTGTGGCCACCATCATCACCGTCTCGATTGTCGCGAGCCTCCGCGCCACCCGCGGCCAAGGCCGCCGCGAAGTGCGCACCGAAGCGGCCGGCGCCTTCCGCATCGCCACCCCCGAGGAGCTGGCCGCGGTCGAGCCCGTCTTCCGACGCCGCAAGCGCGTGGCCGTCGGTGGAAGCAAGGACGGCTCCGATGCCTGACCTAGACCCCTCGGCGGCCCCGACCCCCGTGCCCCCGCGAGTGAGGAGGGGTCGCCGAGGCCTCCCCTGGTACCTGTTCGTGCTACCTGCCATCGCTGTGGCCGGTGTGCTCGGCGTCGCCTGGATATCCGGGGTCACCGATGCGTGCGGGGGACCGGTACCCGGGTGCGGCAGCATCCGCAACACCGGCGAGCACCCGGTGACCGTGCGAGCTCTCACACCGGCAGACGGGAACCAGGCCATGACGTACCAGGTGCCGCCCGACGACCGCGCACTGCTGCTCGGTGCCGTGAATGAGGTGTGGGTGGACGCCGGGCAATGCCTCCTCGCCGATGGCGGACCGTTCTGGAACGTCCCCACCATCATCGACCGGACCGGCGACGAAACCGGGGCCTGGCACCCGGTGGACGACTGGGGCGCCCGCGTCCATCTCCACGACGGCCCGTGCCCAGAAGGGGACTGACCGTGGACACGTTGACGATGGACCCGTGCCAGCTGCGACTGCGCGACCTGTCCGCGCCGATGGGGCGCGCCGTGCTGGAAGCCCCCGTCTGGCCGAACGATCTGCGCGGTTTCGCCGAGCACGCCGACCTGTGCGTGCACGCGGTGCTCCCGGCCGAGCCCGCCCGCTGGGGCGGCCTGTTCACCGGCGTGCGGGCACTTGCCGGGCGCACCGCCCACGTACGCATTCACGTGCAGCCTGCGCGCGGCGGGTTCACCCTCGATCCCACCGTGCTGATCCTCTCTCGGAGGCGACGCCACCGGGAGGCCCTCACCGCGGTGATGACGGCGGCTGCCACCGCCGGCGTCGAACTCACACCCCCGCAAGTCATCGTCGAACCCTATTCCCGCACCCGCGCAGGCCTTCGCCTTCCGCAACCCAGCGACCACGCCGCGGCCTGGGGGGTCATCAGTGTCGCATGGTTCCCGCTCGCCCGGCGGCGCGGTCCGGCCCCCGCCCTCCAAGGAATCGCCGTCACCGAGGAACAGCGATGACAAGGATGAACTGCCCCCATGACGGGATCGAGTTGCTGGTCGCTCACCGGTCGGGGATCGAGATCGACATCTGCCCCACCTGCCGGGGGGTGTGGTTGGACCGCGGCGAACTCAACAAACTCATCACTCTCGCCACCGACCAGACCAGACCCTTGCGCCCTCCCTCCTTCCGCCCACTGCACACCAGAACCTCACGCTCCGCCCGTCCCGACGGGCCGACGACATCTCCGACCGAGAACTGGCTGGCCGATGTGTTCGACGACACCGACCCTCCCCTCGATCACCGCCGCTGACCCGAGACCCGGCATGAAGCGCTCGCGCCGGCCCACACCCTTTCGAAAGGAACGCTGATGAGCATCCTCGACCGCCTCACCCAGCTCGCCTCCCATGCCCTCGGTCAGGCGCCGACCAGCACCAACGTGACACCTCGTGGAGGACGGCCGACAGTCAAGGGCGTGGTCGCCTCGGTGATCGGCGCGCCACAACCCACCGGCACCACTAGCGCGGCCCCAGCGAACCGGGCCGCGCCGCTTAACCCTCCCGCGAGGGGAGCCGAGGCCCGCACGGATGTCCCTGGCCTCACCCCGCCGCCCGCTCCCGAACCCACCCACCGCGCAGCCCTCGGCCGCTACACGTACCTCCTGCAGACGGCCACCCCGACACAACTGAAACGCATCCACACAGAGGCCTTCACCCGCCTCGACCCCGCCGACCGGCGACGACTCCAAACCCAGCTGACACTCGAACTGCCACCAGACCAGCGACCGCGAACCTCTGACCCCGCCGACCTCGCCCAAGCCTGCGGCCGGGCCCAAGTCGCCCGGCCAGGGATCCTCGCCCGCATCCTCACCCGCACTCCAGGAACGACCACCACCGCGACGGGAAGAAGCCCGGCCGTCGGCACGGCCGCCGCCGCGGGCGGGCTCCTCACCGCGGTCGCCAGCAGCGCCATCCTCACCACCGCAGCCGCCCCACTCCTGGCCGACGCGCTCACCGCGGGCGTGGACTTCAGCGCCCTCGCCGACACCATCACCGTTCCCGATCTCGGCGTGGATCAACTGACCACCGGCGTGGAGGACCTCGCCGGTGAGGCGACAGGCGCGAGCGCTGGCGCCGCAGAGCAGCTGACGGGTTGGGAAGAACGCATCGCTGGGTTGCATTCTGAGCTTTCCAGCCTGGAGTTCCCCGGATTCGGCGGCGTTCTCAGCAAGTAGGATCGACCTCGACGACGAGAACACGTTTGCAGCGGCATGGTAGTCGAGGCGGAAGTGCGGCGGTCCGGTTGCTGCCACGCGCATCTGCGGACTGGAAGGCCGTCGGTGTGCCGGCCGCCATCGTTGTTGAGTGAATCCGCGCCGAAGGCAACAAAGGGGATGCGGACGGGATCGTAACCGCGGGTGAATTGACCGGGTTCGTGTTGCTGGGGGGGCACCCGAGGTGGGGACCCGACCTATAGGGTTTAGTCGGGCGTGAGCGGCCGGGCGACTGGCAGGAGGGTGCGCCAGGTGCGAGAGCGGGTCCAGCATCGCTAGCCACCGCCGCTTTCGGTGAGGTTCCGCGATGAGGTCCGCCGCTCGCCCGCCGTGCTGCTCCTTACGGGGAGGCCGCCGGATGCAATCATCTCCGCCGCGGTGCACCGGCCCGCAGCGGTTCGCGCCACCTCCGCCTTTCGAATCAGGGTGTGCCCTGGCCAGATCGCGAGCGGCGATCGCAACCGGGCGAGCTTCGGAGACGCCATCCCTCGTCCCTGCGCGACCGACGAGCGCGCGATCCTGCCGCTGGCGAGGGGAGGGCGCGATGCGGGCGACGTGTGAGTCTCGCCGTCAGAGTTAACATCGGTCGATCATTAGCTTGACATGGCTAAGGGTCGCCGCGTTCCGCACCCGGGCGGTGTGGAGTGACCGCCCTGATCCAGGGGGGTGTCCGACGAGAGCAGTTGCTTGGGTCGGGCTCTCGCCACCGCCTGGACCTCGTGTGGCAAGTCGAGTCGTGAGTCTGCGGGGAAGCAACGTGTGGAGCCGGCGCCCTCCACGCCCCACCTCCCGGTCACGCGTCGGGGCGGCTCCAGTCGGTGGACAGCATGCATCGCCTGTCCGCCCGACGCAATGCCCGAGACTGATCCTCGCGTCGGTTCGTACCGTGTGGGTCGGGAGCCGAGAGGACGTAAGTTAAGTGGCGCATGCGACGGAACTGACGATTGGTGGTCGAGCGTAAGTGCTCTTGGCGGGGACTGATGAGCATGAAGTGCTTGCGCAATTGACGGAAGCGGTGCGCAGGCGGCGGTGTAGTGGATCTGCCGGTGGGACGCGGAACCTCGGCGTCTGTCCTGATCAGCCCCGGCGTGCCCGTGTTCATCGACCATCTGACCATCCCCGACGATGATCGTGGACTTGAAGGTAACGGCATCGAAGAGGCGCTTGGTTGCGACGAGTGGCCTTGATCTCCCGACGTTGCACTCTCGTATCGACGCCGATAACGGCTCACGCCTGCTCGTCTGATGACCAGGGTGCTTGTCGGATCTCTCAGGATCCGCGTGAAGCGGCGGCGCGACCGACGGGCTGACGGCGATGGGTCCGGCAGCGATCGTCGAAATCGCCGTCAGCCCGGGTTCCGGGCGCTGGGGACACCCGGAACCCGATTCGGCCATCGCCAGGCGTGACGGCCACTGGGGAAACGGCTCTTGGGATTGCGTTCCCGCGGGGGTGCTGGGGACACCCACGGGCAAGATAGCGCCGGGTCGGTTCAGAGTCTTGGGGTTGACATCGATGATCGTCGGGGCTAGTCCGCGTCTGTTTGCCCCGTGACGCCCTAATCAACCCGTGTGCGGTCTAAGTCCGGGAACAAGGGGGTTGTAACTTTGTGAGCAGAGGGATAGACCGGCTCCACCGCAAGTCGACGCTGAGATTCGGGCGTCATGGGAACGCGAACCGGCGGACAGCGGGGGCCGCCCTCGGGTGGGAGCTTGTTGGCAAGCCACGCTCCCCCCGAGGGCGGATCTCTAAGCCACCTGGTGCCTGTCCGGCCATGTGGACGGAGCCATCCATGTTCGATCGAACCGGTTTGCCGGCTCGAGCACTTCGGGCGAGGAGCGCTTACAGGGCGTCGACGGTGACGCGGTTCTTTCCTGCCCGCTTGGAGTCATACATCGCGGCGTCAGCGCGGCCGAGGAGGTGCTGTGCGGTGACGGCCGGGTCCACCCCGGGACGGTAAAGCGACACGCCCACGCTGACCGAGGCGGTGACGAACCCTCCGGCGACGTCGATAGGGAGCCGGCAGACCGCGAGGATGCGTTCTGCGATGGCCTCGGCGGCGGCCTCGTCGGCGCCCGGGCAGAGGGCGACGAACTCGTCGCCGCCGATGCGTCCAACGATGTCACCGGTGCGCACGGCGCCGCGCAGTCGGGTGGCGAGTTCGACCAGGACCATGTCCCCGGCGGCGTGACCGTAAGCGTCGTTGATGGATTTGAACTCGTCGACGTCCAGGAACACCACTGACAGCGGCTGGGAGGCGGCCGCGGCGGAGGTGATGGCGCTGTCGAGGGTGACTTGGAGTAGCGGCCGGTTAGCGACACCGGTGAGTTGGTCGTGAAGCGCCAGCTGCGCCAGCCGCCGCTGCAGACGGACCCGCAGGAGCGTTTGCGATGCCTGTCGGCCGATGGCCTGCTGGAGGTCGTAGAAGTGCGTGTCGAAGTCGGTGCGGCCGCGGTAGAAGCAGACCAGCACGCCCAGTCGTTGACCGTCAGCTAGAAGTGGCATCACGCTCAACGACGCCAGACCGATGCCGCGCATCGCCGCGGCAAGCTCTGCGTAGTCCTCGTTGTCGTCGTGCACGACGGTCACCGCCGTGGTCTGCCGCAGTTGAGGGACCGGCGCGACCCGACCTTCCAGTGGGTTGGTGCCCCCAGCCAGAAGAAGGTCCCCGTCGTCCTGGGTGAGGAACACCGCGGTGTCCTGGGCCTGAAACGCCTCCCGCGCGACGCTCGCAAAAGAGCGCGCGACATCCGAGTCCGTGGCGCTGACATCGAACGCGGTGGACACGTCCTGCAGGATCCGCACCCTCCGCTCGGACAGCTCCGCTGCGTGCCGGGCGGCGAGAAGGGCTTCCTCGTATCGCACCCTCTCCGTCGCGTTGAAGAAGGCAAAACGAACGACGTGTCCACCGTCATCCCGTCTCGCATTGACCAGCGCCGGCAGCGCCGTCCCCGACGCGGTCCGCAGGGTGAGGGCGACCTCTTCCACGACACCAGAAGCGGTAAGGACCTGGGCGAGCAGCGTCTCGAACACCGCGCGACTATCCGGCGTGAGCAGGTCGGCGACGCGGGTTTGCTCGAGCTGCAGGCGGGAGTGGCCCGTCCACGCCGCCAGGGTGTCGTTGACACGCACGACGACCCCGTCCACGTCCGTGGCGAGCAGCCCGCACGGGGCACCGTCGAACCACTCATCAACCACCGCCATCATGACTCACGACAGCCGGTGGGAAGCTCCGACATGGACCGGGAGAACGGGCGCTGGAAGCGCGGGCGAGGGACGTCGACCATCGATGGCCTTTCGGGCGGGTTCGCAAGGCGGGATCGGCACGTGCTTACAGTGTAAGCACGTGGTTAGCATAGTACGCGGCCCTCCGGCGAGAAAGCCCTCGCGGCGACGGCTGCCGCGGGGGAGGATCGGAAGGTGGCAAAGCGCACCGAAAGCACCCCAGAAGGAGCCGTCGCGCCGCGGTTGACCCGTGAGCTGATCATCTCGACGGCGTTGCAGCAGATCGACCACTCGGGGGCCCAAAGCCTGTCGATGCGCTCACTCGCCCAGCAGCTCGGGGTGGAGGCGATGTCGTTGTATCGGCACGTCCACGGCAAGGAGGACATCCTCGAAGGGGTGGTCGCGCTGCTGATGGACGGTCTGCTGGCCGATCTGGACGCAGAGCTCGCCGAGCACTGGCAGGGCTACCTGCAGACCACGGCGCACCAGATTCGACGGATCGCCGTCGAACACCCCAAAGTGTTTCCGCTCGTGGCGACCCGGCACCCCGCCGCACCGTGGCTACGCCCGCCGCTTCGCAGCATCGAGGTAGTCAATGCTTTTCTTGCAGCGCTGATCGGCCACGGCTTCACGGACCAGCAGGCCGTCAACACCTATCGGTCCTTCAGCAGCTTCCTGCTGGGACAGTTGTTGCTGGAGTCGGCCGTGCGTGGCGCGGAGACGGCTCCGATGGGGGAGTCGCTGGACGAGGGCGGCGCCCCGATCCCCGAAGGTGACGGTCGACGCGGCCTGCAGGATGCGCCGGAGGTGTACCGGCTGCGCAACATGCTCAGCGAAGACCGGAGTGACGAAGAGTTTGAGGTTTCCCTCGAGGCACTCCTCGACCGGCTCGCGCAGGAGCTGTCGCAGTAGGCCAAATCATGTCGGAGCCAATGGCGTCGATCAGGCTACCCCACGGAAGGCCCCGGATCTCCGTCGCCGGAGCGGTCGCGTGGCATGCCGCTCAACGTCCCCAGGGGTTCCGATCCGCCCGTCGTAGCCACCTCGCTGTTGACCGACACGCCCTACTCGGCGCGCGGATCACTGGACCTCCGCCCGACAGTTGACCTGCACGCCCTCACCGATTGGAACGCCAGTTGACGCGGGCCGACCAAGTGGAAGGGTCGGACGACACGCTCGACAACTGGAAGGGCGGTCTGTCGATGGCGGACGCTTGAGGCGCGCCGAGGGTCCGCGGAACTGTATCGTGGCGTTCACACCGCTGTTCCCGCGAGGTTCCGGCGGTGGGTCGGGCGCTCGCCCGCCCGACCGCTCATCGCGCCACACGGACAGCTGCTCGAATCGCTTGGTGCGCCGACCCTCAAGGTTGTTACGACGTGAACACAGGGCGAGATCCGCCCCGAATAGTGGTCTCGGATCAGCCCCTGGGCTTGCGGCCGGCGAGAAGTTGACCCTGGGGATGTGATTGGGAGCGGCCGCAGTGCTGGTCGTCCGATCTGCCTGCTCGCCCCGGGCGCCCCCGAATTCTGCGCCGGTCTTGCGCGAGCATTGCGGCTATCAAGCGGGTCTCTCGAGGTGCGGCGTCCAGGCTTGTCCGCAGAGCCGAGAGAGCAGGCGGGCCCCAGCCCGCCCAACCGTGGGAGAACAGCCATGAAGAAGTCCATGAAGGGCACGATCGCCATCGCCGCCGGAATCGCACTGCTGCTGGGCGGCGGCGGATCGCTCGCCTACTGGCAGGGCAGCGCGTCGACGACGTCGGCCACCATCCAGACCGGCGAGCTGAGCGTCGCCCTGACCTCGGGTGCCAAGTGGGAGGTCAAGCGCGGCAGCACGACGACCGACATCACCAGCACCCTCTCGTCGTACAAGATGGTCCCGGGCGACCAGATCATCTACACGGTCCCCTTCCAGACCAAGGCCAACGGCACCAACCTGACCGCCAACGGCGCGATCAACTGGGGCGGCTTCTCGGCCGTTCCGGCGCACCTGACCTCGAGCGTCGCCGGCACGTACAACGCCGGCGCCATCGCCGGGACGTCGTTCACCGTCGCCAGCGGCACCGCCAACGGGCAGCTCGTCTTCACGCTGACCTGGCCCTTCGGCTCCAACGCCACCAACGACACGGCCGCGACGATGAACAAGAACTGGAACCTCGGCGCCACCACCGTCACCGTCACGCAGACCGCCAACGGCGCGAACTGAGCCGTCCGCTTCCGGGCGAAGCTGTGCTGAACCCGGGCAGATCGAGGTGTCATCGAAGCGCTTTTCGACCGCCTCACCCGAAGCACTTCTGAGGATCGACGCCACCTCGGCAGGCGGGGACCGGCCGGGGTGGCGCTACGGTGAGGGGTGCCGCTACGGAGAGGGTCGCGTGAGTCGGTAGCCGGCGCCTGTGACCGTTTCGATGTACCGGGGGTGCGCGGCGGAGTCCCCGATCTTTCGGCGAAGGTTCGCGATGTGCGTCTCGACCGCGCCTTCGTCGGCGGCGGTGACTGAGTCGGCGGTGATGTCTGTCTGGTTCCGTATCGCCCGCGCCAGGGGCGGCTTGCTGACCACTCATCCTTTGGACTGCAGGATGGCCATCAGAAGGTCGAATTCAATGCGAGTGAAGTTGAGCGGGTGCTCGCCGACGAAGGCAAGTCGATGCTCCGCATGGAGCTGCAGCCCGCGGTGGGAGACCCACCCGTCGACTGGTTGAAGGCGTCGGAAGCATTCGATTCGTCGGCGTGGGTGGCTGAGCACGCGATTCGGCTGGCACGCGGGTATGGCTGTGACTGATTGCTCTTCCGTGCGCTCGTCGCATCCCGCCTCCAGGGGTGCGTGACGTTCCAGGTATCGGCGCAGCCTCCCGATCGGCGACAGGGAGGACTGCGCAGTGTGTAGCGGACCGCGGGCGCGTGACGGCGAGACGATGTCGCTGTTCGCGAGGTTTCGCTCACCGATACATTGTCTGTGGTTGGCCGGTACCGCGCGGCGAGGTGTCGCTGCCCATTGTCCGGCCAACGAAGGGAACCGGCGTGCGCCCACCAAGCGCTGATGATGTAGCCACCGTCGAGGCGCAACGGATCTGCCTCAGGCGCTCGCGGCGCCGATCCCTCCGCTTACACTGTAAGCATGGGGAGGTTCATATACGACGCGAGCTCCAACTCGGTGGACATCGAGGATCGGACGCTAGCGCACATCCGGCTGGTGATCATGAACAAGCTCCGCCGAGGAGAGCCATTCATGTTTGATGTCGACATGGGAGACGGCAGCGGGCGCCGCAGTTACTGGATTCATCCAGCGATTCCGCTACAGTTCCACTTCTTCGGCGGTCGGCAGCCGCAGATCAACCGGCGATGGTTGGAGGCGATGATGCAGGCTGCGAGCGGCCCGCGAGGCCTGACGATCATCCCGGAGCTAGAAGAGCCGATGGCCCCCTCTCGACAGATCGCCGCGCCCGAGTGAACGCTGGAGATCCTGGTGGCAGGAGCGGTGCCTTCTATCGTCCCATGTGACGCTGTGGGCCTATTGAGATCAACGTGATGCGCAGCCGCGGGGGCTGCCGCGAGGACCGGCACCCCTCCGCGCCGTTCGCAGCTACAGCACCACGTGCCTAACCGATGCCACGCACTGCTCTCAGCTGACAGATGCCTAGCCTCCCGACGTCGATCCAGCGGGCATCAGCCGGAGCTGCGGCTGGGGCCGAGTACTGCAGCAAACCCCTGCGGCGGATGTCACGACACCCACCTTTCGAGGCTGCGGGGCGTGCGGGCGACGAAGGCTGGTTCGATCGGGGCTGCAGGGGAGCCAGAGCTCTCCCGTGCGTTCACGGGTAGGTCATTTGCGACTCGAGCCGAAGCTCCACGTTCATGGTGATCGCAATGCCAGACCGGTTAACCGCGAGTTCGCGGTCACCGCGCACCGCCGGTCAGAACGTGCATCCAGGCGCTCACGGTGTCGTTGTCAAAGGCCTGCGCCCATCCGATGCCCCACAGGATTACGGACGTCGCGCAGACCACCGCCACCATGGTCACCGTCGTGGGCTTGGGCACCACAGCGACGGCAAGGAGGAGCATCAGGAGGTAGTTGATGCCGGCGAGGCCTGGCGGGGTGAGCCCGACGATGTAGGCGAGGAGGATCATCGCCGTCATTAATGGCGCCACCGCCCCGACCCCCGGATAGCGCAGCACGATCGCGGTGAGCACCACCACCGCGGTCGGCACAAGGTAGAGGACTCCCGACGGTGTTGCCAGGAACTGCGCGACGTCGGCAGCCCGCGCGGTGTCCCAGTGGAGGTCGCCGCGGATCATCGCGAGCGGGCCGAGCCGGAAAGCCACGCCGAGAACCATGAGGGAGCCCAGCAGGGCAAGGGTGGGGAAGACCACGACGATCGCGTTCGCGAGTCGCGACGCGGCTCGGGATCGGACGATGAGGGCTGCCGCGATCGCGGCCACCATCGCGACGAAGAGCCCGGTGAAATCCGACAGCGCCGAGCAGGCGAAGAGAAGTCCCGCGCGGAATCCGGCCTGCGTGTTGGCGTAGGTGACAAAGCGGACCAGGTCGATCATCCCCAGGCCGAAGAATGTCAGACCCAGGGCCGCCTCGAAGCTGGTGGTCACGACGTAGGCAAACATTGGCGTCAGTGCGAGGGTGAGGATGAAGACGATTCGTACCGGGAAAGGGAATTCCTTTCGCTGCATCGACTGGATGGTCAGCTGAATCAGCAGCCCGCCGACGAGCGCCCCCGCCACGCCCAAGCCGAACGCCCCTCCGGGGATGATCAGCGCCGCCACGCTCGAAATGATCGGGTAAAGTTCCGCGAGCGCGGCCACATCTGACGAGCCCCACGGCAGAGTGGAGACCCGTTCGGCGAGCGCGCCGTTCGCTGTTCCGTCCCAGTTGCCGCCCGAGGCGAGGTGGAACCACACCGCAACGCTCACGAACGGCAGCGCCGCGACCAGGCGCAATCCCCACCGTAACCAGACATTGCGTGGGTACCGGTCAATCTTCCCGGACTCGCTCTCCAGATAGAGCGGCCGGTCTCTCGCGAAAACGCTCTCAGCCGATGTCACCGTTTGCCCTACCACCTCGCGCTGACCCATCGCCACGCTGGTCCGGCTTCGCCGTCCGCCCTCCCACGGTAGCCGATGCGATCCGCCGTACGACTCTGGATCGGGGCTTCGCGATCCCGGGATCGGAGGAGCGGCTCTGGCGTCGTGGCCGTGGGAGATGGCCCGCCTGCGCTCTGCCAGAGGCAAAGGATGAAACGTGACTCGCTCGGCGCTTCGGGGCGTCGTGGTGAGCCCGCTCGTGGTGGTTGCTAGTGCAGCTGTGGTCTTGTCGCATCTGCCCCGCGAGCGGCATGGCCGACCTCCTAGGCTGACTGTAGGCCTTGCCTCCGTATCAGTGCGTTCTCGCCGCCTGAGAGCCAGCCAACCATCGAGGTACGGTCTGCGAAAGCAGTGTCCGCAATGCGCTGGGCGGGCCATCCGAAAAACGGTTCCCGTATTTGAAATGTGACGGGAATCGTCCAGTCGGACCCCGCGCGCCCGCACAGTGACCTGACCGCACCGGCTCGCTGTGGCGCGACATCGCTTGGTTCGTGATCCAGCAACGAGTTCGGCGGGCCGAGGCGTCCTCGAGTTGGCGGGCACACGAATGCGCGCGCGGCGACCCCGCACCGAGCCGGGCGGACCTGGTCGCACCCCCGAGCGCAGCCCCGACCGCCGAACTCGATTTCTCTGACCTCGACCGGTTCAACATCGACCCGAAACGCGCCCGGACGCTCATCGGCGTGGGACGGTCCCTCCCTTCTTGGAAAGGCTGTCGGCCGAGAACGATCACTCCGTCCTTCGAACGTTCGGCACCATCAGCGGGATCGGACCCTGGACCCTAAGCTGCATCGCCAGTCACACCTATGGGCGGGCAGATACGGTGATCATGGGTGACGCGCACATTCCCTCGATGGTCTCCTGGATCGTTGCCGGAGAGCCCGTGCCTCCAAGCTCGGGCGGAGCAACCATTCGCGGTGACCTGCCCGGCGGGGAAGTATCGGAGAGTGGCGAAAAGAACCGGAGGACCCCCGCCGAAGCGGCGCCGCCGCGCTTGACCCGCGAGCTCATCATCTCGACGGCGTTAGGGCAGATCGATGAGTCGGGGCGCAGAGCCTGTCGATCCGGTCTCTTGCGCAGCAGCTCGGGGTGGAGGCGATGTCGCTGTACCGTCACGTGCACGGCAAGGAAGACACCTCGAAGGCTTCGTCGCGCTACTGATGGACGGCCTGCTAACCGACCTGGACGCCGAACTCGCCGAGCACTGACAGGGCCACCCGCAAACCAAGGCCGGATTCGCCGGATCGCCATCGACCACCCCAAAGTGTTTCCCCTCGTGGCAACCGGTCACCCCGCCGCGCCATGGCTTCGCCCACCGTTTCGCAGCATCGAGGTGGTGAACGCGTTCCTCACCGCTCTCATCGGCCACGGCTTCACCGACCAGCAGGCCGTCAACACGTATCGGTCCTTCAGCAGCTTCCTGCTAGGACAATTGCTGCTGGAATCCGCCGTCCGTGGCGCGGAGACCGGCCCGGTGTGCGAGTCGTTGGACGAGGGCGGCGCGGCGATTCCCGAAGGCGACGGCCGGCGTAGCCTGCAGGACGGGCCGGAGGTCTACCGGTTGCGGAACATGCTCAGCGAAGACCGCAGCGAAGGGGAGTTCGAGGTCTCCCTCGAGGCGCTCCTGGACCGCCTCGCCTTGGAACTTTCCCAGTAGCCCGCGCCAGCCCGACCTGCGGCATGGCCCGAGGTCGCCGCGGCTGCCGTTAGCCCGAGGGTGGGGTCAGGCGGTAGCCGACCCCGGTGACCGTTTCGATGTAGTTGGGGTGCGTGGCGGAGTCGCCGAGCTTGCGGCGAAGGTTTGTCATGTGCGATTCGACGGCCCGCTGGTCGGCGGCGGAAACCGTGTCCGCGGTGATGTAGGTCTGGTCGCGCAGCACTCGTGCCAACGCGGGCTTGCTGACAACTCGCCCCTTGGACTGGAGAAGTGCCGCCAGCAGGTTGAACTCGGTGCGGGTGAGCGCAAGCTGCTGCCCACCGAGAGAGGCGAGCCGGTGCTCGGCATGAAGCTGCAGATCACGGTGGATGACCCACCCACCCGCCCCATCGGCTGCAGGAGGATCGCTGGGGTCGGCGGGATGGTCACGCGCATCCTCGCGGGTATCCCCGGACACGGGTTGAGACGATGGAGTGGTTGTTGTGCGGTGCGCGCGGCGCAGCCCCGCCTCCACCCGGGCGCGCAGCTCGCCCGGCCGGAAAGGTTTGAGCAGATAGTCGTCAGCACCCGATCCGAGCCCGGCAATCACATCCGCCTCGTCGATGAGACCAGTGAGCATCACGATGTAAGTGTCTGACCCTGCCGCTCGGATGCGGCGGGCCGTCTCCAGCCCGTCGATCCCCGGCATCGCGACATCAACGGTGGTCAGCACAGGAAGGTGCGTGAGCACCGCCTGCACACCGTCCGCACCGTTGTCGACGGCCACCGTGGTGTACCCCGACTTCCCGAGGACCGTGGAGATTAGCGAGCGGATATCCGGGTCGTCCTCGATGATCACGACCTTCTGGGGTTGCGCGTTACCCGTGCTCATGATGGGGGTCCCGGGCGTGTCGGCCGGTCTGTGCCCCTATTCCTGCTTCCCCGGGCGAGCGCGCTCAAGCCTAGGGAAGCAGGCGGCACGGACGCCTGCCGCGCACGAGACCCGAATTCGTGACCATCCGGCGCGCTCCGTACCCCATCATCATTGTGCGCGAAAGACCGATCAGGCGGGGGTCGAAACCCCGGTTCTGTCAAAAGCGACACGGGCGGGCGGGGAGCCGCAACCCTCCCACTGTCCGAACCCGGGCCGGCACCCTTCGCGGCCGACCGCCCGCCACAGTCGAGCTCCCCTCGGCCCTGGTGTCCAAGCGCGCCCTTCATGCTCTGCCCGGGCGGACCGACGCGAGGAGGCGCGCAAGTTCCGCAAGATCCGCGTCGTCCAGTTCCGCAAACCACGGGTCCACCTGGGCCACGATGGCGGATTCATAGTCCGACACCATGTCTGCTCCCTGCACGGTGAGCGCGAGGAGCCGAGTTCGCCCGTCGGTCGCCGACGGCTGCTTCTCCACAATCCCGCGGGTAATGAGACCGTCCACCGCCTGTGTGACCGCGCCCTGCGTCAACCGGAGAGTACGGGCAAGGACAACCAGCGACGGCTGCTCGGGGGCATGGGCGACGAGGGAGAGGATCTGCAGCTGCGTGCTGGTGAGCGATCCGTCCCCGAACTGCACGTCGGTGGGGGGCAGGAGGTGCCGGGCGAATTCGACCACCACCCCCAAGACGCTCTCGATGTCCGCGTGTCGCACGTCTCGAATGTAGCGGCTGAGACGACGGGTGTACTTTAGCGATTGAAGGATCTGTTCCGCGCTCGCCCGCAGTCAAAGACCGGTCCTCGACAGTGATGGATCGTCGAGGTCCGACGAGTGGGAGTCGTAATGGGAACCATCTTCTATGGCAACGCCGGTCACCCGATACACCTCGAGGACCGCGCCCTCGCACACCTCAAGGTGGTCATCGCGGTCAAACTGCGCCGGAGCGAGAGTTTCACCGTGTCATGGAATCATCCCGACGGTGAGCGCCCAGGCAAGTCCACGATCTGGCTTCACCCCTCCATCCCGCTACGGTTCGTGCTCGATGACGCAGAGCCCATCGAGTTGAATCGTCAGTGGATCGACCAACTCGCGCAATCCGCCCACTCGGCGGCGGGGGTTCAGCTCACTCCCGAACAGGTGCAGGCCGTCTCCTCAGACGCCGCGACGAACGAATCGGCGGCGATGACGCTGGGAACTGTAGAGGTCGAAGACCTCGACGTCGGGAAGCTGACCGTCGGGGGAACGGAGATCACCCCGGAGCTCACCAACGGCTGAATCCGCCACCCCCCGCCGATCCTGTCTAGAACGTCGCTCCCACGTTGCGAGCTTGCTTACTAGCGCGTCGATGGTCGAGCTCAGCGCGTCCGTGACGAGAAGCGGCCGGAACGTGACCGTCGCCCGCTCGCTGATTCCCGCCGAATCGACCCAGTCGTCAAACGTGTCTGCTGGAAGTCGCGGCCGAAATCAGGCCGGTAGTCAGGCCCGTAGACAGCGCTGTGTAGAGACGGCCGCGGTCGTCTGTGCCCGCACCGCCGAATCGGTCATCCCCGCCCGGACCCGTCGCACCGCAGTCGGCGAGATTAGTTCCGTGGCTGATGCCGCCGCGGGGTTGACTCCCGCAGAGGCGAGCATCACGGGGCTGGCCGGCTCGAGGGTGCCGCTGCCACTCGGTCGGGAGTTGAGTGATGGAAACAGGGATGCCGGGAGCAATCAGGAGCCGGTATGGTGCGCGGGCGCCGTGGCCGTCGAGGGCTTCCAGCCAACCCGATGCGCCCAGGGCGAGGACGTCGATCTGCTGTTGCACGTCGTCGAGCGAGCGCCCGGGAACGCGGTACGACTCGCCCCGTACACCACTTCGACCGTCCCCATGACCTGCGCCTTCCGCGTCCCGCGACCACGATAAGGCCGCGCCCGACCCGCCGAGCGTGCGCGTGCAGGAAACGGATGGGGTGTTGCGTGATCCGGATCAGGCATACCGTTAGCTGCAGGAAGACCTGACGCGCCTAGGAGGCAGGAATGGGGAAGTTCACGTATGAGAACGGCGTGAAGGTCGACTTCGACGACCGGACGCTCGCGCATCTGCAGGTCGTAATCGCATCCAAGCTGCGCCGTTCGGAGTCGTTTCATTTCTCGTGGAAGGACGACGCCAGTATTGGTGATGGTCGCACTACGGTGTGGGTGCATCCGTCGGCGTCGCTGGTCTTCAAGTACTACGGCTCCCGCCCTCCTAAGCTGAACCCGGCGTGGCTGAACGCCCTCATGTTTACCGCCAACTCGGGGAGCGGGCTGTATCTCGTCCCAGAGCCTGCCCCGTCTGAGCAGAGCGCGGAAGCCCGTCATCTGGTCGACGCGGACGCGTGACTAGCCCCGGAGCGATGACATGGCGACGATTCAGACTGTTGCCGGCGAAAGTGAGATGGCAGTCGCCGCCCTGGAGGCCTACTTTCCCGGCGTGCAACTGGGATCTGATCGGGGCACCGAGCTGACGTTCGCGATGAGGGCGTCAAAGGTGTCGCACGGGGTCAGCCTGCTTAGCCTTGCCATCGCCGGACCACCGGTGACCACCGGCGTCACCGCGACGGCGGGGTTCATGTTCGGCCGGGCAGTCCTTCTCGACGGGAACATGGCTGTAGGGCGGGAAACTATCGACGCGGCACAGCCATATGTCATCCACCCCGGGATGCGGAGCCGCCATGACCTCGCCAACGCCCAGGTGCTCACCGTCGATTCGGCCGCCTTCCTGGGACGACTGGAGGGGCGCGTGCGGCGACCGGCGCACAGCTTCCAGTTCACCGGGATCGGACCGCGCACCCCCGAGTACGGGGCTTACTGGGACGCGGTGATGGGCACCGTTTCGCGCGCGATCCGCACCGGTGCAGCCGACAATCCGGTGGTGGCTTCCAGCCTGCTCGACCTCGTTGTCACCTCGAGTCTCGCCTGCTTCGCCCACACCTGGGATGACGCGCCGTCCGAGATCATCCCGGTGGGTCATGCCGCCGTGCGGCGCGCCCGGACCTTCATCGACGACAACGCGCATACCCCGATCTCGCTGGCCGACATCGCCCGAGCTGCTCGGATGAGCGTCCGCGGCATCCAGTACGCGTTCGCGCGCGAGTTCCAGATGACCCCTTCGGAGTATCTCCGCCGCGTCCGATTGACGCACGCTCGCGTCGCACTCGTGCAGGGGCATCCGTCGGCAGGCGACACGGTCACCGCGATTGCTCGCTCGTGCGGGTTCGCGCATCCCGCCCGGTTCGCTGCCACCTATCGCAGCGTGTACGGGGAGAACCCCTCCGACACCCTCACCCGCGCTCAGAGCGGGCAACCATCATGACTGGCGTGTACACGGAGAAGGCCGTCGACTTCACCGACCCCGACCAGACGGAACAACACCTGCACGACTCCTACGGGCCGGTGGCGATCGGCCGCGCGTTCCATCACTTCCACCAACATCTGGCGGGGGACGAGAACATTCAGCTCCACTCCGGCCGGTTCGAGGGGTCGTATTCCGTCGCCATCGAACTCACCCAGTTCGTCGTCGCCTCCGCTGTCACCTCCTGCCGGTGGGAAGAGGGCCGCGACAGCGGCGACATGGCGCTCGAACCCGTGCTGTTTCGCCCGCACACGCCGTACATCAATCACATGACCGACAACGAGAACCGCGCCGTCGTCTTCGAAGCCGAGGCCGTGCAGACAACCGCCCGCCGACTTTACGGGGATGACCGCCTCATCCTCACGTTCGACGGACCCCGACCAGTCTCACCACAAGCGGGCGAGATGTGGTTGAGCGTCCTGGAACTCGCCCGCGCCCAGCACAAGGCGGGACTGCTCCGCAACGACCTCGTGCGAGCGAGCCTCTTCCGGCACTTGACCGTGACCATGCTGGAGTCATTCCGGCTGGTCGCTGACAGACCCGCACTGCGAGCGTCAGCAGCGCGCCAGCACGCCATTCGTCGCACCGCGGTCGACTACTTCCACGATTACGCGTCCCTCCCCATCACCATCGACGACGCCGCCGCTGCCGCGAACGTCTCCACCCGCGAACTAGTCACCGCATTTCGCGCCGCACATCCCGACAACATCTCACCAACGGAGTACTTGCGCACCGTGAGACTCGCGGCCGCCCTCGAGGACCTGCGCGCCGCCGACCCGACCAGCGGAGCCACGGTCAGCGAAATCTCCCGCCGATGGGGCTTCACCTCACCCAGCCGATTCGCCGCCCTATTCCGAAGTGCCTACGGTGTGTCGCCAGCTCAGGTGCTGCGAAACTAACGCAGCCGGATTCAGTCCTTCCCAGCCACGGAGCACCACACACCCACGAGACCCGCTCGCCGACCGAATCCGCACGCGCCGTAGGCCCCCGTACCCCGGCCAGCCGGGAACAAGAGCGGGAACAAACGCATGAAACGGCTGAGACTCGAACGCATGGCTGAGACCTCGGAGGGTTGATCTTATGCGGTTCTGAGACCCTAAGTGATCCCTGTGACCGCATACCGTATGCGTTCAAATCCCACCGTCACCGCCATGAAAACCCCCGAAGATTCGGGGGTTTTCGCATTCTGAGGGAGCGCGGCGCAGTCGCGGTGCCAGGTACGCTCCTGGCGGCTCACTGCGGTCCGACCTCAGCGACGAAGGCGGGTGCTCCGGGGAGCGGTCGACGCACTCTTCGCACGCTGTGACTGGATGATCTTCAGGGCGACGGGGAGGATCACGGGCAGATACTTGATGACATTCCGGAGCATCGCCCGAGTCTCGCCCGCCTTCGGGATCGACGCCCTGCCATTGTCGGACCTGGGGCCCTGTGATATGCGCCGCCGTGCGCCGGGACGGGCAGGTCGGCGCGCGATCAGCCACCACTGTTGATGTCACCCAGCTGGCGATACGGTCGGTGGTGACAGGCGCGACCACGGTTCCTGGGGAGGACGGGCGATGTCGACGGAACTCTCACCGGCCCCCGTGCGGGGGATTGAGCACGGCTCCCCGCCTCCGCGACGGGGTCGCCGCGCCGGTCTGGCGGCGCTCGTCGTCGCGATCATCGTTCTGATCGGCGTTGGTCTCGTGATCTTCGGATGGATGGTCAACGAGACGCACTTCAACCGGCCGAGCCCGGAGCTCGAAGAGTTCGCCACGGAGATCGACCGCCTCCCCGGCGTCGCGAGCGTCGACACGGAGCGGTGGGTCGAGGCTCCCACCTTCTCCAACCCGACGACGACGGTCGCGGTGGCGGTGGATCGCGCGGGGCTGCCCGCGCTGCTCGACGCTGCCTGCGCGACGGACTACCCCGACGGAGTGACGTGGGCGATCCGGGTGGTCACCCCGTCGTCGACCGAGGTGTCGCTGCACGCGTCGTCGCCGCCTGACTCCGAGGCCGCCTCACGGTGTCTCGACTTCGGTTTCGACGCTGCCGGACTGATCGATGAACTGGGCCGCGTCGGCCCCGGTCTTTCCCTGCAGCCGTCGATCTTCGAGCCCGGACGGCTCACTGTCGTCGAGGTCGAGGAGGCGCGTGCCGGATTCACGCACTTGCTGCCACTCGTCGCGTACGCGCCGAACCTGCTCGCGGCCGCGGGGCTCGCATTCGAGGATGACGTCGAGATCAATGCGGCGACGCTGGGGGTGAGGCTTTCCGGGGGCGAGGCAGCGGAGTACCTCGCGCTGCTCAGGGAGCTCGCGGACGACCGCGGGGTGACCAGCTTCTGGGCCAGTGACGCGACTCAGCAGACCGACGGGGTGGCGAAGGTCCAGCTCGTGGCCCCCGCGCTGCAGCAGACGGCCATCGAGAGGGCGATCACATCCTCAGCCCTGCCGATCGCGGCCTACTCGATACGTTTCATCGAGCAGTAGGCGCGGACCGGCCTCGACGACGCGCGCCGACACCAGGGCGGTCGACGAGAGCCGAGATCGGTGCGGAGGGGCGGGTAGGGTAGCCGGATGCTCCGCCTCATCGCCCGCGTCTATTGGGCGTTCAGCAGATGGACGCTCGTCACCGAGCCGGCGCCGACCCGGCCCAGTGTCGTGCTGGGAGCGCCGCACACCTCGAACTGGGACTTCGTGCTCATGCTCGGCATCGCCTGGCGCCTGGGAATGCGATTCCGGTGGCTGGGCAAGGAGAGCCTGTTCCGCGGCTGGCGGGGCCCGATCATGCGGGCGATCGGCGGCATCCCGGTCGACAGGTCGAACCCCGCCGGGGTGGTCGACGCGCTCGTCAGCCGTATCCGGGCCGGGGATGTCTTCGGCCTCGTGGTCACGCCCGAAGGCACGCGCGAGGGAGCCACCCACTGGAAGTCGGGCTTCTACCGCATCGCGCGCGATGCCGGCCTCCCGGTCACGCTCGGGTACGTGGATCGCACCACGATGACCACCGGGCTGGGACCCACGATCACGCTCACCGGCGACGTCGGCGCCGACATGAAGGCCATCCGCGCCTTCTATGCCGACAAGTCGGGACTGCGCCCGCACCTGCGCGTCGAGCCGCGCCTGCGCGAGGAGGACGACGCCGGCCGCCACAACAGCGGGCGCGATTGATAAAGAGATCGGGCCACGACCCATCCTGACGGGCCAGCGCGTGCCGAGCCGGTGTTGCCGGCGTCGGTTCGGCGGTGTCGCGGGACGACGCATGACACGCGACGCGTGCGTTCCGCTGTCGCGGGCACGATGATGGGTGGATGAAGAGATCGACGCGCGCTTTGGTCCTCGCCGCGGCCGTCGCAGTGCTCGCGACGGGATGCACGGCAACGACGACGGATGCCGCGTCGCCGTCCGCCACTCCTGCACCCACACCGACATCGACCCCTGAACCCGCCGAGTGTCTCGTCGGCTCATGGTCGGTCGGGGCGGATGAGCTCCAGCCGATCTACGACGCGCTGCCCGGAGGTCTCGAGTACCCCGACGCGGTCATCGACGTCGAGGCATCCGCCACCATCTCTTTCGCGCCGACGGGAACGTTCGAGTTCACGCAGGACGTCCCCACCTCCGTCACCTGGCTGGGCCGCACCGCGTCGGTCGCGCTCGCCGGCACGATGACCGGGGAGTACGAGGCCGACGGCGACGCGCTCGCCCTGACGGCGCGTGAGAACGACCTGACCGTCGTCCCGACGGACGACGGTCGGGCCAGCGCGATCTTCGCGGACGAGACGGCGGACACGCTCGCCGAATGGCCTGTCTCGGCGTCGTCGTTCTCCTGCGACGGCGACGCCCTCGTACTGCAGCTGGACACTGAGGGATACGAGGCATCCGTTCCCTTCGTCCGCGGGTAGCACCCGGTAGGACCGTCAATCCCAGCCGCGTCGCGTCAGTTGATGGCGAGGATCGCGCATCGTGGCTGACACGCTGCCGATGTCGCCGCTTCAGATGTCGCTGAAGTCGTTGCCGGGCGACTGGATCTCGCTCACCGTGTCGCCGGTCATCCGCAGCACCACGAACATGGTGCCGACTTCTCCGGGATTCACGAGTGAGTTGGTGCCGGGTACCTCGAGCTCGCCGATCGCCAGTTCATCCGCGACACGATCGCCGTCGGCATCCCATCCGTCCCGCGCTCCGGCGGCGACGGCGTCGGCCCGGGCGGACCCGATCGAGAGTGCACCGTCTTCGGTCACGACAGGGACGCCGCCGATGGCGGCAGCAGTCACCGCGACACTGACGCGGTCGGCGTTCTCGCCGGTGACGACGACCCTGATGCCATCCCAGCTGTAGCCCGTTCCCCAGAAGCCCCCATACGGTCCCTCGATCTCCTCGCCCGCCCGAGGTTGCCCCGTGATCTCCTCCACCGCGGCGAGCAGATCCTCGGCCTCGCTCGCTCCCTCGAAGAGGAAGTCCTCGGTTACGCCGTCGTGGTCGTACGTGATCCCGTCGATTCCGATGGTCAGCTCGTCGGTCAGCGTCGGCGTCGGCGTCGGCGACGGGGCCTCAGCTGCCGGCGTCGTCACGCCGGGCGTGTTCGAGGCCGCCGACGTCGGAGTGGCGGGCGAGGCGCATCCGCCGAGGAACGCGATCGAGGTGAGGAGGAGGCACGAGGCCAAGCGGGCATGCACAGCACGACCGTAGCGGGCATCCCCGCCACTCATGCGCTGCCGCCAGGATCGGCGCGGGAACGTCATGCGCCGGGCGCTTTCAGCAGCGCGGCCGCAGCTCGGAGGGACTCGGCGTCCGCTTGGGCCCAGCGCGCGACGATCCGGCCGGCACGTTCTGCTTCGACGCCGGTGAGGCGGTCGAGCAGGGGCCGCACGACATCTCGGGAAAGCGGCTCGATCAGTGCCGTGATCCGCGCGTCGCGAAGAAAGCCCTCGATGCGCGTGAGGTCATTCGCCGTCAGGGACTCGACCATTCTCTGCAGCAGGACGACCGCGGCGAGGCGGCGCTCGACGACAGGCGCCGCCCACAGCTCGGACGCAAGCGCCACGATGTCGTCGTGCCCGAGGTCGCGATACCGCCGAAGCGCGTCACGGACCGCGCCGCGTACCGCGCCCACCGAGGCTCCGTACACGCGCATCCCGCCGACCGACGCGTCTCGGTCCGCCCACGTGCGCCACTCGGATGCCTCGGCCCGAAGCGTGCGGTCGATGAAGGCCGCGGCGGGTGATTCCACCTCTCCATCCTCCCCGCTGACGGGTGCGGCGGCGCTTGCGAGACAAGGGCGCCAGAGGCGGCTGACCCGGATGCGGGTGCGACCGCGCCACTTCGCTGCGAGCGCTGCGTCGTGATGCGCAGCGCTCGCAGGAAAGTGCAGCGCTCCGCGGTGAAACGTCGGAACTGGCGACGCGTCGCACCAAACCCCTCAGCGGAGCGCGTCCGCCTTGGCGCGCAGCACCTTCTGCTGCGCCGCGTTCGCCGTCAGGCCTGCCGCGGTCAGCAGTTCGGAGCGCGCCTCGTCGGCGCGGCCCAGCTGCGCCAGGAGCTCGCCGCGAACGCTCGGCACGAGGTGCGAGCCGCGGAGCGCCCCCGACGCCTCGAGCTCGTCGACGATCCGCAACGCGTCGGCGGGGCCGGTCGCCATTGACACCGCCACCGCCCGGTTGAGCTCGACGACGGGGCTCGGGGCGATGCGGCCGAGCACCTCGTAGTGCAGCACGATCTGGGGCCAGTCCGTGTCCTCGACGCTCGGAGCGACCGCGTGGCACTGGGCGATCGCGGCCTGCAGCGCATACGAGCCGCGGCCCATCCCGCGGGCGGCGGCTGCGGCATCCGCTCTTCTCAGCGTCTCGACGCCGCGGAGGATCTGTCCGCGATCCCAGCGCGAGCGGTCCTGATCGGCGAGCAGCACGGGCTCGCCCGCGCGCGTCTCGCGAGCGGCGAAGCGGGAGCGCTGGAACTCCATGAGCGCGACGAGCGCGAGCGGCTCGGGCTCTCGCGGCAGGAGTCCCGCGACGATCCGGCCGAGGCGCAGCGCTTCGTCGGCGAGGTCGGGCCGCACCCAGCGGTCGCCGGCGGTGGCAGCGTAGCCCTCGGTGAAGACCAGGTAGACGACCCCCAGGACGGCCGAGAGCCGGTCCTTCCATTCGGCGGGGTCGGGCGTCTCGAACGGCACCCGCGCGGCGGCCAGCGACTTCTTCGCCCGGGTGATGCGCGCCTGCACCGTGGTGACGCTGGTGAGCAGCATCCGTGCGATCTCTTCCGTTGTCAGGCCCGCGACCACCCGCAGGGTCAACGCCACCTGAGACTCGCGCGACAGCGCGGGGTGGCACGCCGTGAAGATGAGTCGCATCACGTCGTCGTCGATCGGCCGCCACTCCTCGTCGACCGCCTCGTCGAGCGTGTGGGCGATCGCGGCATAACGTTCGTCGAGCCGCTCCCGACGCCGCCACGCGTCGATCACGCGACGCTTCGCCACGGCGGTGAGCCACGCGCCGGGATTCGACGGGACGCCGTCCCTCGGCCACGAACCGAGGGCCTCGACGAGCGCCTCCTGGGCGACATCCTCGGCGAGGCCGAGGTCGCCGGTCATCTTGGCGACGGATGCCACGATCCGCAGTCCTTCGATGCGCCAGACGGCCTCGACCGTGCGCCGGGTGTCGCTCATCGTCCCAGTTCTCTCGGGGCGGAGGTCACTCGGTGCCGAGCTCGGCCCGCCAGCCCTTCTCCTTCTCGAGGTACTCGTTGCCCTCGAAGGCCTCGAAGTCGGCCTCGTCGTTGACGCGCCGCACCTCGAGCTTGTTGCCGGGCGTGAGCGGAGCGCGCTTCGCCCACTCGATGGCCTCCTCGGCCGAGGCCGTCTGGATGATCCAGAAGCCGTTGAACAGCTCGTGCACCTCGCCGTAGGGGCCGTCGCTCACGATCGGCGTATCGCCCGCGAAGTCGACCACGTAGCCCGGCTCCTGCGCGAGACCCTCGCCCGCGACCAGCACGCCCGCCTTCATCATCGACTCGTTGTACGCGCCCATCGCGTTGATGACGGCCTCGAAGTCCATGTTCGCGTAGTCCTCGAAGGCCTGCTGGGTGGCCCGCATGATCAGCATGTGCTTCATTTCTCGCTCCTTGTTCCGATTGCTTCGAGGTGACCGTTCGTCCCTCTCACTATCGCGTCGAACGGGGCGAGCGGAGATCGACACGGGTGCGAGAAATTCTTTCAGCCGTCGTCGGCCCCCGCGTCGACGGGGCTGAGTTCGAGGATGCGGGCCTCCAGCGCTCGCAGGAGCGAGGTGCGTCTCGTGGTCTTCAAGACCTCGGCGATGTAGGACTGGGCGAGGCCCGTCGCCACTAGCCCCGCGTACGCGCTGTCTTCGATCTCGACGACGAGGTGACTGACGGCGTCCACGTCATCCGCGACCATCGCACGCAGGAGTCGTGCTGCGAGCAGCTCTGGCCCATCCATCTCGGAACGCTCCCTTCGCTGCGAAATTGTACGAATCTGTGCGGCATGGCTCAAGGCGCGGCTCGTGGACGAAACCGCGCCACTTTCCGGCAACCGCTGCGTCGGGATCCGCAGCGGTTGCCGGGAGGTGCGGCGATCGCCCGCGGCCTGCCGGATGATCCCGTCGCGGGGTAGCCTGAGCGCGAACGCGGAGGTCGCTCATGGGCATTTTCACGAGGTTCCGGCGCAAGCGGCGCTTCGAGGCGCTGACCGACGAGGAGCGCATCGGCCGGTACGTCTACCTGCTGAACACGCTGCCGGCGTCGGTGATCGAGAGTGCGCACGCCACTGCCTTCAAGGATGTTCCGGCCGAGCGCCGCCGCGAGATGTTCGAGCAGCTGCGACCCTTCCTCTCGGAGAAGGAGCGGGATGCGGCATCCGACGACCCCACCGTTCTCGCGAAACTGGTCAGGCGTGCCGAGGAGCGTCGTGCGAAGCGCGCGGAGGGCTCATCGACGGATGGCGCGCTGCTCACCGACACCCGCGAGGAGCGGGATCCGCGGGATGCTGTGGACTCGCGCGCTCTCTTGATGAACAGCGGCGTGGCGGTCATGGTGTCGCAGAACTTCCTTCTCTCGGCTGCGGTCGTCGCCTACTTCAGCGCGGGCGGCGGGTCGCTGGCGCTGGCATCGGAACCGGCCTGGGTCGGCGAGACGTACGACCCCGGTTCCTCGGGCGGCTTCGACGGGGGCGGATTCGGCGGCGGCTTCGACGGCGGCGGTTTCGGGGGAGGCTTCGACGGCGGGTTCGGGGGAGGGTTCGACGGCGGCGGAGGCGGCTGAAGCGGCCGGCCGGCGCGACCGCGCCACCTTCCTGCAACCGCGACGTCGACATGCGCAGCGGTTGCAGGAAAGTGCAGCGGTCGCCTGTGCGGCGGGTGGTGAATACTGAGACGGTGCTGACGGCGGAAGAGGCTGCAGAGCTGGCTGCTCGCGAACTGCGACGCGACTCGGGCGCTGCGAACGAGGACGTCGTACCCGGGACGCCGCTGGAGACCCCGCGCTTCTGGGTGTTCCACCCGAACAGTGCGCGGTACTTCGCCTCCTCGCTGTCTCGCGACTCGGTCGGCGCTCAGGTTCCCCCGATCGTCGTGAGCCGTGTCGACGGCACCGTGACGCGCCCGGTCCGCGCCGGCTCACGGGTGCGGCCGTCCGATCTCGGGGAGGGCGAGTGGTTCATCGCCTCGCCGAGCGCACCCCCGGCAGTCGACGCGGCGGATGGTCTGCAACTGACCGATCGCGAGCTGACGAACCTCGACGCGCTGCGCCGCTTCCGCCTTCGACGCGGTTCCCGCGACGCCGGCGATGCACTCGAGGCGACGATCGTGGCCGAGGCGCCGTCGGTGATCGATGCGGGGCTGCGCCGCGCCGGGCTGACGCCGGGACCGGGTGGCTGGAAGGTCGGGGACGCGCATCGGGTTCATGGGTGGATCGACCCGGACTGGGCCACGGTGCACCTCAGCGTCGCCGGGAACGGCGACCACGCGAGCCCTTGGACCGTCACCGGAGACGACATCGATGTGGCCGCGCTCGTGGAGGAGCGTCTCGCGGACGCGGCGTGGATCCGCTTCTGGGCCTGAGCGATCCGGCCGCGCCGGCATCCGACGGCTCCGGCGCCTGAATCGAACCGCTGCCGCGCCTGCTACGGCCGAGCACCGACAGTGTCAATCCCCCTTGGCAGAAGGGAGCGCCCTCCTTATCGTGGCGACCCCAGGCGAGGAGCAAGCCATGACCACCGCACGAGAGATCATGACGCCCGATGTGCAGTGCATCGGCGAGAACGAGACCATGGCCCGGGCCGCCCGGTTGATGGCGGACCTGGATGTCGGGGCCCTGCCCATCTGCGGAGAGGACGGGCGCCTGAAAGGCATGCTCACCGACCGCGACATCGTCGTGAAGTGCCTCGCCGAGGGCGGCGATCCGCGCGAGGCGCACGCCGGCTCGCTCGCCCAGGGCAAGCCCGTGACGATCGGGGCGGACGACGACATCCGCGACGCCCTCACCACGATGGAGACCCACCAGGTGCGGCGACTCCCCGTCATCGACGGGCACGACCTGGTCGGGATGATCAGCCAGGCCGACGTCGCGCTCGCGCTGTCGGCCACCGAGACCGGCGAGGCGGTCCGCGAGATCTCGAGGGACGACACCGACGGCTAGGCGCTCGTCAGCCCTAGGCCCGGCCGCGATCCATCATTCTCCTCGAGAGGGTTCGCTCGCCCGTGCCTTGGCGAGCGCGCGGGCGGCCAGATTCGGGCGGTACTCCAAGGCGTCGATCGCCGTCTGCACGCGGGCGCGCATCCGGTCGCTGACGTGCGGCGCGTCGTTGACGACGTTCGACACCGTCTTCGTGGAGACCCCGGCGCGGATGGCGACATCGAGGAGGGTGACCGGACGCGGCGCCTCACCCGACAGCGGAAGAGCGTCGCCGGCCGCCGACGTGGACCCGTTGCGTCGCCGCATCTTCACGTAGTTGCCGCACCCCTCCATCGAGCACCACCGCTTGGATGAGTTGCGGCTCGGATCCCAGTACGCCCACCGGCACGTGTCACGGGAGCAGGCCTTGAGCCGGTGCCACCCCGGGTCGCGGGTCGCGGCGTCCACGGCGACGACCAGCGGAGCAAGCGGAGAACGAGCCGCTTCAACCGCAGAGGTCGTCACGGCGGGGCGCGGCCCGGCGAACCGCAGGGCGACCGGCACGTGGCGCAGCGCATCGTTCAGATCGTCGAGGGCCCATTGCCGCGCGTCGTGCCCCGCATGGTCGAGCAGCACCTCGCGGAGCCCCTCTCGGATCCGCCGGGCGAGCACCAGGTCGTGCTCCGTCGGAGCGGCGATCTCGCCCCACCGGTCCGCCAGCCACGCGCCGAGCGCCGCCGGCGTCGCCCACGACTCGTCGTCCTCCTGCCACTCGACCGTGTTCACGAGGTCGCGCACCACGAGAACGTCGGGGGGAGCGTCAGCGTCATCGTCCTGCATGACACCAGTAAAGCCGTGACGCTGGTGTCACCGCTACCTCGCTCTCGATTCCGCGCGGGTCACAGAGACACGGGGAGGGGATGCCTCACCCCGCGTCGTCGCGGAAGTCTCCTGCGGCGATCGCATCCGCGTAGGTGCGGATGTCGGGCCCGGGCTGATAGTCGATGAACCGGTCCTTCAGCAGGGCGTTGAGCTCGGCGAAGGCGTCGTCCGACGAGATGCCGTTCTTCTGCGCGACGGTGCGGACCGCCTCCCGCAGGACGCGATCCGCGTCATCCAGGATCTTCGCTCGCGCCGGCTCGTTCCATGCGACCTCTGAGATGTCCATGGGACGACGGTACGTCGGCGGGCCGCGACCGCGAGGGGGCTTGTGCCCGTGCGGCGCGGCCTCTACCGCAGCAGCGACGCGAGGGGATGGCTCAGGTCACAGCCATCCCCGCTTCTTGAAGAGAACCCAGAGCACGGCGTCGATCGCGATGATCGCGCCGATGATCGCCGCCCACCCGTACTGCCACTGCATCAACGGGACGTCATCGAAGTTCGTGCCGTACAGCCCGGCGATGACGGTCGGAACGGCGAGCAGCGCAGCGAACGCCGAGATCGTCCTCATGTCCTGGTTCTGACGCGCCGTGACCGCGTGCTCGTAACTCGAGAGGATCGCATCGACCGCCCGACTCTGGTTGCTGATGAGCGCTGCGGTGCCCGCGGCGTCGTCGAGCAGATCGTGCAGGTAGGGCAGGATGCGCTCGTGGCCCACGGTGATCGAGTCGAGATGATGGGTGCTCTCGTTCAGGGACGCGGTGATGCTCGAGACGGCACGGTCGATGCGGCCGATGTCTTTGCGCACGCGGTAGATCCGCCGGTGGTCCTCGCCCCCTTCCTCGCGGAACACCTGCTCCTCGAGATGCTCCAGCGCCGACTCGACCTTCGCGGCCGCCTGGGCATAGCCGTCCACGATCTGCGCCATGATGAGGTGCGCTGCGGGCATCGTGTCGGAGGGGCAACCGGATGCCGCGCCCCCGAGCAGCTCGGGAAGGTCGACCAGGTCACCGCCGTTGGCCCGCTGGACCGTGAGAAGCCATCCGTCGCCGATGTAGAGGAACGTGTCGCCGAGCACCAGCGTGTCGTCCGGTCTGTGCAGCACGTTCCAGAGCATGACGGACAGCTGCTCGTCGAAGGTCTGCACCTTCGGCTGCTGCAGGCGCGAGAGCACATCGGTGACCGCGGTGGGATGGATGCCGAGCATTGTGCGCGTCCGGTCGATGGTGCGCTCGACGGGCTCGAGGATATGCAGCCAGACGAACCGGTCTTCGTCCCCGCGCGCGCCGAGGAGCCCAGGGACGTCGTCGAGCGAGCCGCCCTCGAGAGGATCGACCCCTCGTGCGCTCACCTCGAAGATCCGGATCACCTCGGCAGCGGCATCCGTCGATCCTCGCTCGCCCGGCGGGTCATGAGGGTTCTCGCGCATGGCTGTCCCTTCGGCGGCCACCCGCTTCGGGGGACGTGACAGCGGGCGGCGATGCCCGACGGTAGGGAGCCGCGATCGGCGGGTCGTAGGGGCTTGCTGGGCGAGCGATCCTGTGCTTCGGGCGCGTCCCGCACGCACGGGAGGCGCGGACCTCGAACCGTCCGCGCCTCCCGTGCCTGTCATGGCGAGACGGTCATCCCTTCACGGCGGAGCCTGCGACGGATTCGACGATCTGCTTCTGGGCGATGCCGAACAGGATCAGCACCGGCACCGCTGCGATCACCGCTCCGGCCATGACGATCGCGAAGTGGGTCGAGTACGCGCCCTGCAGCTGGGAGAGGCCAGGCTGGAGGGTCAGGTTCTCGGGGCTGAGCAGCACGTACACGGGCCACAGGAAGTCGTTCCAGTTGCCGAGGAACGACAGCACCGCCAGCGTCGCGAGGGCGGGCTTGGCGAGCGGGAGCACGATCTGCAGGAAGATCCGGATGTCGCCGGCCCCGTCGATCCGGGCCGCTTCTTCGATCTCGGGCGGCAGGCCGATGAAGAGCTGCCGGAGGAAGAAGATGCCGAAGGCCCCGGCGGCCCCCGGGACCGTGATCGCCCACAGCGAGTCGAGCCACCCGAGGTTCTGCACGATGAGGTAGTTCGGGATGAGGAACACCACGGGCGGCACCAGCAGGGTGGCGATGATCGCGCCGAACACGAACTTCTTGCCGGGGAACTCCAGACGCGCCAGCGCGTACGCACCCATCGACGCGGTGACGAGGATCAGCACCGTCTGGACGGTGGCGGCGAGGAAGCTGTTCCACAGCCACAGGAAGATGGGCTGCTGACCCGAGGTGAGGGGGGTGCTGTACGCCTCGAGCGAGATGGGGTCTGGGAGCGAATACGGGTTGCGGATGGCGTCGGCGTCGGTCTTGAACGACGTGACGACCATCCAGACGAGCGGCAGGATGATGACGAGCGCGAGCGCGCCAAGGATGACGTACAGCGCGACCTGCGCCGACACCTTTCGCGCCGGCATCCGCCGACGACGCCGCGGGGAATCGAGGTCGCCTTCACGGGGCGTGACGGCCGCGTCGAGGCTCGCCATGGAGGTCACGGTCATTTCAGTCCCTTCTCGACGCGCTCCCGCTGCAGCCGGAAGTTGATCACGCTGATGACGGCCAGCGCGGCGAACAGCACATAGCTCATCGCGGCGGCGGGAGCCATGTTGTTCTGCGACAGGCCCTGGTCGGCGATGTACATGATCGCGGTGCGGGTCTCGTTGCTCGGACCGCCCTTGGTGAGCAGGTACGACTGACCGAACATGTTCGCGGACGCGAGGATCGTGGTCGTCGTGATGAACGTCATCACCGGGCGGAGGCCCGGCAGTGTGACGCTCGTGAACTTGCGGAACGTGCCTGCTCCGTCGATGGATGCCGCCTCGTACAGGTCGGTGCTGATGCCCTTGAGTCCCGCGAGGAAGATGATCGTGTTGAGGCCCATCGTCCACCAGACGGTCACTCCCACGAGCGTCACCCAGACCCAGGGGGTATCGACGGTCCACGGGATGTCGGACGGCAGCCCGACGAGGCCGAGCAGGTGATTGAGGATGCCGGACTGGGTGTCGAGGATGTACCCCCAGATGACGCCGATCACGGCCACGCCCAGGACGAAGGGGGCGAAGAAGATGGTCCGGAACGTGGTCGCTGCGCGGATGCGCTGGTTCAGCAGCATCGCCACCAGCAGCGGGATGACCACGAGGAACGGCACGCTCACCACGATGAAGATGCCCGTGGCGGCCATCGACTTCCAGAAGTCGTCGGACGTCACCGAGCCCGGCGTGAAGAGGTCGATGTAATTCTGGAGTCCGACGAAGTCCTGCACGTCCCGGAAGGGGCTCCAGTTCGTGAGGCTCATCCAGAGGCCGAAGATCGCCGGCGCGACCACGAAGGTCAGGAACAGGACGAGGAACGGCGCGAGGAACAGGTACGCGATCAGCGCCCTGCGGCGCGCGGCGGGCCTGCCCGCGGACGAGGGGCGGGCGGGCCGCCCCCCAGCGCGCGAACGCTGGGGGGCGACCAGGGTGGCGGTCTCAGTCACCGTACTTCGCCCGGTTCTGCTCGAGGATCTGGTCGGCTTTCGCCTTCGCGTCGTCGAGCGCCTTCTGCGGGGTCTTCTTGCCGCTCAGGGCATCCGCCAGAGCGAGCTGGATCTGCGCGTTCGCCTCGGTGATGCCGGGAGCGACCGTCTCATAGCGCGCGTACTCGAGCTCGTCCATGAAGGGCTGCAGGTTCGGGTAGGTCTCGAGCAGCGCCGGGTCTTCGCGGACGCTGTTCGCGGCCGGCAGTTCACCGGTCTCGGCCCAGCCCAGCGAGTTGTCGTTCATCCACTTGACGAACACCGCTGCGGCCTCGGTCTTGTTCTCGTCCTGGCCCTTGTTCGACGGGAACACCCAGTGCGTGGAGCTCGACCAGACGGCCTTCTCGCTGCCGATCTGCGGCACCGGGGCGGCAGCCCAGTCGAGACCGTCGAACGCCTCGTTCGTGGTCTGCCAGACGCCGTTCCAGTTGAACGCCGTCTTGTTCGCCAGCAGGGCCTTGATGTTGCCGTCCTGCGCCACGTTGGCAGGGCTGTAGCCGTCCTTCACCAGGTCGGTCATCCACGTGAGGGCCTCAACGCCGGCTTCGGAGTTGAAGGTCGCCTCGGTGACGTCCTCGTTGTACAGCTCGCCGCCGAACTGCCAGATGAGGCTCTCGAACTCGAACGTGCCGGTGAAGACGTAGCCGTCCACCCACTCGCCCTGGACGCCGACGTCCTTCAGCGCTTCGAGCGCCGCGAGGTAGGACTCCTGATCGGTGGGGATGTCGGTGATGCCGGCCTGTGCCAGCACTTCCTTGTTCACGTAGAGGCCGAGCGGCGTGACGCTCCACGGCACCGCGTACTGCACGCCGTCGTAGTTGCCCTTGTCGTAGACCCCGGGCGGGAAGTCGTCGGCCGTGTAGCCGAGGCCCTCGACGATGCCGTCGGCGTTCAGAAGCAGGTTCTGAGCCGCGTACGTCGCCAAGTCGTCACCGTGCAGCACCGCGACGTCGGGCCCCTTGCCGGCCTTGATCGCGAGGGGCATCTTGGCGGCGATGTCGCCCCACTCCTGCGGGACGGCCTTGACGGTGATGTTGTCGTGCTCGGCATTGAACTCGTCGACCAGTTCGGGGACGATCTTCGGCGCCGCGCCACCGGTCCAGCCATGCCAGAACGTGACCTCGACGTCGGGCCCGGTGTACTCGCCATCGCCGGACACTCCGCCGCCGCCATTGTTGCCACCGGACGCGCATCCGCTCACGGTGATGCCGACTGCCAGGGCGATGCTCGCGCCGAGTGCGCGTCGTGCCCATGCCTTCTTCATGCGATTGCTCTCCTTTGAGTGCGTCCGGTGCTCCGGACCTCGACAGCCGCGGGGACGGCGGCTGATGAGCGAGAATTTACAGCGCTGAACATGAGGTGTCAAGGTGTAGGGTTCCCTCAGGTCGGACACAGAGAGTGGGCGCATGGGGGTACGGCTCCAGGACGTGGCGGATCTCGCCGGCGTGTCGATGAAGACGGTGTCCAACGTGGTGCGGGGCTACAAGCACGTCAGTCCCGCGATGCGCGAGAAGGTCCAGGCGGCGATCGACGAACTCGGCTACAAGCCGAACATGATGGGCCGGCGGCTCGCGACGGGCCGCACCGGCCTGCTGGGTCTGGCCTTCTCCAACGTCACCGTCCCCTACTTCGCCGAGCTCTCGCGCGCGGTCTCGGCCGCGGCGGCCGACCGCGGCTACCGCGTGCTGCTCGAAGAGACCGACGGCACCCTCGAGGGCGAGCGCGCGGTGGTCTCCAACTCCGAAGCGGGCCTGGTCGACGGCATCCTGTTCCAGCCCGCCATCATGTCGTCGACCGAGATCTCGCGGCATCGCGGCGACCTGCCGATCGTGATCCTCGGTGAGAGCGCGGCCCCGCTGCCGCTGGACCGCGTCATGGTCGACAATGTCGAAGCCGCGCGGCGCGTGACGGCTCACCTGCTGGCGTCGGGCCGCCGCCGCATCGGATTCGCCGGGCACGAAGGCGCCGCCCTGTCGGCGACCTCGACGCAGCGGATCATGGGATACCAGCAGGCACTCGAGTCGTACGGCATCCGCCCCGACCCTTCTCTGCTGATTCCGAGCGAGAGTATCTCGGCTGCCGACGCGGTGGCGGGGGTCGGCAGGGCGCTCGACACCGGCATCGAGCTCGACGCGCTGGTCTGCCGCGATGATCTCGCTGCCGTCGGGGCCCTGCGCGCGCTCCAGGAACGGGGCCTGCGCATCCCCGACGACGTGGCGGTCACGGGGTGGGACAACATCGAGCTCAGTCGCGTCACGTACCCGAGCATCACCACCATCGCGCCCGACCTCGACCAGCTCGCCGGTCGCGCCGTCGAGATGCTTCTCGAGCGGATCGACGGCTACGAGGGGATCGGGCGCCACGAGCTCATCGACTACGAACTCCTGACCCGCGAGAGCGCGCCGGGCTGAGATCTCGAAAAAAGGGGTTTTGCAGCGCTGGACAAATGGTGCATGCTTATCGGCATGATCATCGAGGACAGTGCCGTACTGCTGCGCGCAACAGACCAGGACGGTCGCCATCCCCGACCGCAGCTGGTGCGTCCCGACTGGGTGGATCTGACCGGCGAGTGGTCCTTCGGGTTCGACGACGACAACCGGGGGCTCACCGAAGGATGGCAGCGGCAGCCGTCGCTGCCGCTGACCATCACGGTTCCGTTTCCGCCCGAATCGACGGCATCCGGAGTCGCCGACACAGGCTTCCATCACGTGCTCTGGTATCACCGCGAGATCTCGCCCGAGCAGATCCGCCGGGCCGGCCACCACCTCGGGCGCCGGCTGCTGCTGCACTTCAGCGCGGTCGACTACCGCGCCGAGGTCTGGGTGAACGGCCGCCAGGTCGGGGCGCACGAGGGCGGGCACACCCCGTTCACCGTCGACATCACCCATGCGGTCGACCCCGAGCAGGACAACGACCTGGTCGTGCGGGTCGAGGACGACCCGCGCGACGTCGCGCAGCCTCGCGGAAAGCAGGACTGGCGCGAGCAGCCGCACGTGATCTGGTACCACCGCACCAGCGGGATCTGGCAGCCCGTCTGGCTGGAATCCGTCCCCGGGCTGGCGGTGGACTGGCTGCACTGGCACTCCGACCTCGTCCATGCGCGCGTGCACGCCCGGATCGGGCTCAGCGAGGCGCCCGCGCTGCCCGCCGATGTGGACGTGGAGCTCCGCTACGACGGTGCGCTGCTGGCTCGCGCGAGCGTGGTGACCACCACAGCGGAGTTCGAGGTGGTTCTGTCGGTCGCTCGCCAGTCCAACGGCCAGGCGTACGAAGAGCTCCTCTGGACCCCCGACCACCCTCGGCTGATCGACGCGACCGTCGTGGTGCGGGCCGCAGACGGCGGCGTCGATACGGTGGCGTCCTACCTCGGCCTGCGGTCGGCGGCGGTCGACCGTCGGCTCTTCCTCCTCAACGATCGTCCGCGCTTCGTGCGGGCGGTGCTCAATCAGGGGTACTGGCCCGACTCTCACCTGGCAGCCCCGTCGAGCGACGCACTCCGCGACGAGGTGCAGCTGATCAAGGATCTCGGCTTCAACGCCACCCGGCTGCATCAGAAGTTCGAGGACCCTCGCTTCCTGTACTGGGCGGATCGGCTGGGTCTCATGGTCTGGTCGGAAGCTCCTGCGACCTTCACGTTCACCACCACCGCCGTGGAACGCACCATCCGGGAGTGGCTCGAAGTGGTCCACCGCGACTTCTCCCACCCGTCGATCGTCACGTGGGTGCCGCTCAACGAGAGCTGGGGAGTGCAGCACATCGCGCACGACGCGCGGAAGCTCCATTACGCCCGTTCCCTGATCCACATGACGAAGGCTCTCGACCCGACCCGCCCGGTCGTGTCGAACGACGGCTGGGAGCAGGTCGACACCGACATCGTCGCGATCCACGACTACGAGGGCGACGGCGACATCGTGCGTGATCGTTATCGCGACCGGGCCGCGATCGACGAGATGATCCACGGCGTGGGTCCCGCCGGTCGCAGGCTCGTGCTCGGCGGCGATGTGAGCGACAAGCCGGTCATGCTCACCGAGTTCGGCGGCATCTCGTTCGACGTGCATCGCACCGAGGACGCCTGGGGGTACACCGACGCCAAGACCGCCGACGAATTCCGTGCGCGGATCACCGCGCTGATGTCGGCGGTGCATGACAGCAGCGCGCTCGCGGGCTATTGCTACACGCAGCTCGCCGACACGCTGCAGGAGACCAACGGGCTCGTCGGTGCGGACCGGGTGCCGAAGCTTCCCGTCGCGGAGCTGCACGCCATCATGTCGGGCCCGCGCCCGAAGCAACTCTGGGAGTGACGATGTCAGAAAGCAAGCTGCCCCTCACCGACTCCGTTCCCCGCGTCGTGCCCGCGGTCCCCGAGATCCCGCAGGGCGATCCCGAGATCGCCGCGACCGTCCGCGCGCTCTACACCGATGGCATCTACGGCAAGAAGGGCGTGTTCGACGCGGCGTGGGCCGACCGGCTGCGCGAAGACATCGAAGTCGCCTACGCGGATGCGCTGGGTCGCCCCGGCGGCGCGGTCGGGCGCGGCACCCAGCGGCACTACGTCGAGATCCATCCGCAGCAGATGCGCGGCTGGGTCGACCTGGTGGATCACCCGTGGGTACGCGGCGTCTGCGAGGCCGTCCTCGGTCCGGACTACCAGATCGTCGAGCTGGGCTTCGACGTCCCCAACCCCGGGGCGAAGGACCAGCCCTGGCACCGCGACTTCCCGATGCCCGAGACCACCCGGCAGACCGGCCGGCTCACCTCGCTCGCCTTCAACGTCACGGCCGTCGACACCACCGAAGACATGGGTCCGTTCGAGATCGCGCCCACGACCCAGTGGGATCTGCCCGAGGGCTTCGAGCACGAGATGTTCCCGGATGCCTCGCTCTACCCGCGCTTCCACGAACTCGCGGTGCGCAAGTACCCGCAGCGGGGAGATGTCTCGGTCCGGTCGGCGCTGACCATCCATCGCGGAACCGAGAACACCTCCGATCAGGCACGTCCTGTTCTGGTGCTCGGGATCGATGCGCCGGGGGCCGGCAACGCCGAGCACCACGACATGGCGGTCACGCGCGAGTTCTACGATCGGCTCCCCGAGACCGTCCGAGCCCACCTGGCATGCCCGATCGTGGACGAGCTCGAACCCATCGTGCAGAAGCACTCCATCGAGGGCCTGATGATGGGCGACGCCTGACGCGAGCGACGAACCGGCGATGAGGCCTCGCCGACGGTGCGCAGGCGGCACTCGACGCGCCGGTGGCGGCATCCCGTTCCGAACCGACCGAACGGCCGCTCAGTCGATCCGACGCGGCGGGATCGTCGGCAAGTGGGGGCTGTCGAGTTCGACCTCGAACGTCGGGGCGACGAACGAGCTGCGGTGGACGATCGACCGCTCCGCCGGTCTCGTGACGGCGACGTCGCTCTCGGGACGGTCGACAGCGCGCGCCCGAGCCGGCCGGTACATGCGGGCGCGCTTCTTCTGATCGGCGCGCTGCGTGTCGAGGATCAGCTCGTCCTCGGCCCGGCATCTCTCGCACTCGTCGTTGGCGACGGTGCGGCGGTAATTCGGCGACCACCCGCAGGTGTGCTCGAGGGGAGCCGGACTGCCGAACATGAGTCGAGCCTAAGCCCCCATCCGTGGCGGCCCACGACAACAGTTGTGATTGCAGTCGCTGTAAGTTAGTCTGCAGGGACTGTAGCTTCCACGTTCGAGAGAGGTCTTGGCATGTCACTGTCCACAACTCCGGAACCGGCATCCTCGCCGCCGGTTCTCCGCGCGGTGGGTCTCACGCGCACGTACGGAAAGGGCGAGGCTGCCTTCACGGCACTGCACGGGGTCGACCTCGACGTTCAGCGGGGTCACTCGCTCGCGATCGTCGGAAAGTCCGGCTCGGGCAAGTCCACCCTGATGCACCTGCTCGCGCTCCTCGACCGGCCCACCTCGGGCGAGATCGAAGTCGACGGCCGCGCGGCGTCCGGGCTCCGGGCGCGCGAGCTGAACCCGCTCCGCAACAAGACGTTCGGGTTCGTGTTCCAGCAGTTCTTCCTCACGGCGGGGCAGACGGTCTTCGAGAACGTGAGCCTTCCGCTCGTGATCGCCGGCCTCTCGCCGAAGGAGCGCAAGGAGCGCACCATGGCGGCGCTCGACGCGCTCGGTCTCGCCGACAAGGCGAACAACCGCGCGAACGACCTGTCGGGCGGTCAGAAGCAGCGCGTCGTCATCGCGCGCGCCCTCGTCAACGAGCCGTCGGTGATCTTCGCCGACGAGCCCACCGGCAACCTCGACACCGCCACCGGTGCGCAGGTGGAAGAGATCCTGTTCCGCCTCCAGCGCGAGCGCGGCATCACTCTCGTGGTCGTCACGCACGACCGCGACCTCGCGGCGCGATGCGACTCCTCGGTGACCATCGCCGACGGCCGCATCGTCGAGCGGACGGAGGTGGCGGCATGAGAACCACCGACATCGTGCGCATGGCGTCCCGCAACGCCTTCCGCAGCAAGCTGCGCACCACGCTCACCGTGCTGAGCCTCTTCGTGGGGGCCTTCACGCTCACGCTCACCACGGCGCTCGGGGCGGGAGTCAACGACTACGTCGAGCGTCAGGTCGCCACGCTGAGCTCCGGCGACATCCTGCTGGTCAGCCCGGCCGCCAGCGTCGACACCGGCGATGGACCGTCCGAGTACGACCCCGACGGTCGTCAGCAGGGTGCCGCGGGCAACCCGCTGACCTCCGGCACGCTCCTCAACGAAGACGACATCGAGACGATCGAGCAGATCGACGGCGTCACCCGCGTCGATCCCATCAGTCAGGTGACGGTCGACTGGCTCGCGGCATCCGATTCGGATTCCGACACGCGCTACGAGATCGACATCAACCCGACCTCGTCGATCGGGCAGAGCGACCTCGTCGCCGGCGAGCAGCTGGATCAGGATGCCTCGGACGAGCAGATCGTCCTTCCCGAGGAGTTCGTCGACGCGCTCGGATACGCCGACGCCGACGCGGCCATCGGCGAGACCGTGACGCTCGGGTACACCGACGCTGCCCAGCAGGAGCAACAGGTCGAGGCCACGGTCGTGGGCATCGCTCGCGAGAGCCTCTTCGCGGCCGGCGCGGGCGCCAACGCATCGCTCACCGACGTGATCGCCGAGGCGCAGGCGGTGCCCGGCCAGCCCGAGGCGTGGCCGCTCGCGGTCGCGCAGCTCGAGCACGACGACGGCGACACCGTCAGCGCCGAAGAGATCCAGCGCGTCAAGGACGAGCTCGCCGACGCCGACCTCGCCGGGCAGACGATCGAGGATCAGCTCGGGGTCGTGCAGACGGTGATCAACGGCATCATCCTGGTGCTCAGCGCCTTCGCCGTGGTCGCCCTCATCGCCGCATCCTTCGGCATCGTCAACACGCTGCTGATGAGCGTCCAGGAGCGCACGCGAGAGATCGGCCTCATGAAGGCGATGGGCATGTCGAACGGCCGGGTCTTCGGGCTCTTCAGCCTCGAGGCGGTCGTGATCGGCTTCCTCGGGTCGGCGATCGGCGCCCTCGTGGCGATCGGAGTCGGATCGGCGATCGCCGCGACGGCGGGCGAGACGGTTCTCTCGGCGCTGCCGGGGCTGCAGATCCTGCTCTTCGAACCGGGCAACGTCATCACCGTGGTGCTCGTCATCATGCTGATCGCGTTCCTCTCCGGAGTCCTCCCCGCGCGCCGCGCCGCCCGGCAGGACCCCATCGAGTCGCTACGGTACGAGTAACGAAGGAGCCGCAGATCATGTCGACCCCCGCGCGTAACCGTCGCCGAGACGCCGTCGAGAAGGCAGCGCTCATCGAGCGCGCCGCGACCGACCTCGTGCTCGAACACGGCTACGACCACGTGACGGTCGACATGATCTGCGAGCTCGCCGGCGTCAGCCAGCGGACCTTCTTCAATCACTTCAAGACGAAGGATGCTGCGCTCCTGGGGGCGGAGCAGCCGACGATCGACGAACGGGCCGCACGCAGCTTCGTCGTCTCCACCGGGCCGCTCCTGGCGGAGGCGGCGCAGCTCGTGCGGGTCGACCCCGGCGATCTGGTCGCGGACCCGGAGTTCCTGTCGCGGCGCATCCGCGCCATCGGTTCGAGCCCCGCCCTCATGGCGCGTCAGCTCGATCGCATCGAGTCGCTCGAAGCCGAGGTGCGCGAGATCGTCCTGCTCCGGCTGCGCACGCAGTACCCCGACGAAGACGAGGCATCCCTCCGCACCCAGGCCGCCCTCATCACGCATCTCGTGGCCGGTCTGATGCGCTTCATCGGCCACCACTGGGCCGAGCAGGCGTCCGCGGGCGTGCTGCCCGACGTCGACCCGACGGTGATCGGAGTGATCCTCTCCCGCACGATCGAGAAGCTCGGCTGATCACTCAGCGCAGCAACACGGGACCGCCGTCGATCTCGAACCGGAACAGGTAGTACGGGTACACCCGCAGATCCTCGCCCTCCTGGTACTTCGCCTGGCGGTGGAGCTGGTTTGCGGTGACGTAGAGGCGCCCGTCCGTCGCCACCGACATGGTGTCGGGCCACAGCATCCGCTCGTCGTGGACCAGCGTCTCGATCGTCCCGTCGGGGAGGCGCCTCGTGACCGCGTTGTGCTCCCAGTTCGTCGCGTAGAGCCGGCCGCGGTCGTCGCTTTCGAGCCCGTCGGCGGCGCCCCCTTTATCGCCCTCATCGACCACCGTGGCGGCGACCTCGTCGTCGGTGACGGATCGGTCCCGCAGCGCCGAGGTCGACACCGAGTACCAACGCCGGCTGACCAGCGGGCAGTACCAGAGCCTCTCGCCGTCGCTCGAGATCGCGATGCCGTCCGATCCCATGGTGACCTGCTTCGGCGGCTGGTCGGGGGAGCGCTCCGCGAACACACGACCCTCGGCCATCGGCACCATCTCGAACGGGTCGGCCGCCTTGGTGCTGGGGTCATCGTGCAGTCTGCGCCACGATTCGCCCGTCGCGAGGTCGACGACGATGATGCCGTTCGGACCCCGATCCGAGGAGTCGGTGATGTAGGCGACCCCGCCCTCGCCCTGCCGCAGGTCGAAGCGCACGTCGTTGAGGTAGGTGGTCGGAAACGCGACGTCCGGGTCGAAGAGGATCGTCTGGAACACTTCGTCGGTCGCAAGATCGACACCGACCAGCTTGGGTCCGCCGTGCGTCGTCGGCTGGAACAGCGGGCTGCCGGTGTCGAGGATCCACAGCCGGTCGGCAGGGTCGACCACGATGCTCTGCACCGAGACGAGTGCGTCCGGGTCGGCGTCGTTCGCCGGCTGGTTGATCGCCCGGTTCGGGTACGGCACCGCCTCCCCGTTGACGAGTTCCACGACGGTGGCCGGGACGTCGTCTCCCCACTTGGGGAAGTTGATGAAGATGCGCCCAGTATGCGAGACGCTGACCCCCGTCGGCATGGGCCCGTCGTCGAACGTGTGCACCACCTCGAGCCGTCCTCGTGGGGTGTCCGCACTTTCCTTCGCGGCATCCTGACCGGCACCGAAGAATCCGTTCGTCATCGTGCGACCTCCTTTTGTGTGCCACCAGGAGACGTGACCCACCGTCGATTCAGCGCGGGGCTTGACGCGGCATCCTTTCCCGGTATGCCGTGCGCCGCATCGCGGCTACACGGGCCGCCGGACGAGGGTCCACCGGTCGTGCTGCTCCACCGGCGAGAAGCGCCGTGCGTCGAACATCGACCGCGGGCCGCAGAACGACGTCGCGTCGTCGCCGAGCGCGGTGTCGGGCGACGGGCCGTCCCGCGAAACACTCGACCCACATCCGCTGCCTCCTCAGATCGCGCGCGGTCCGCGTCACGGTGCACCGGTCCTCGCCGCGAGTTCAGCGTCTCGGCTTCGCCAGGGCGACATCAAGGGGTTGCGGGAACCGGTCGCACAACCCTCGGGAGCTGGATTCGACAAAACCTCTAGCCAAGTTCATACATCATTCATATGATGAAGAGGCGAAGCAGCCCTGCTCGCCCCGTTCCACAGAGTCGTGATCGGTCGTAGCGCGCGTGTGAGTGCGGGAAACTCACCCCAGATTGGATTCCCCGTGAAGCTCAGCTTCCTCCGTGGCACCGCGCTGGCGGTGGTCGGGGCCCTTGCGGCGAGCCTCGCCGTCGCGGCCCCCGCTCACGCGGCCACAAGAACCCTGTACGTCTCACCAGAAGGGTCCGGACCTGCGTGCTCTGCTCCCCGGCCCTGTGATCTCGCCACCGCGAAGGAGCGGGTGCGCAAGCTTCCCACCGGGCCGGCCTCGCGGGTCACCGTCGAGCTCGCCGACGGCGTCTACCGCATCGACGAGCCGCTCGAGTTCCGGCCGGAAGACGCAGGCGGCGACCGCGGGCTGGTTCGCTGGGTCGCGGCCGACGGGGCGGAGCCCGTCATCTCCGGCTCGCAGCCGGTGTCGGGCTGGCGAGTCCACGACGCCTCGTCCGGGATCTGGGTCGCTGACACCCCCCAAGGTCTCGACACCCGTCAGCTGTACGTCAACGGCGTGTACGCGCAGCGGGCCCAGCGACAGATCGCCACGTCGGATGTGACGCTCAGCGCCGATGGCATCGCGCTGAAGAACCCGAATCTGGCCTTCATGAACACGCTCCCCGACCGGGACCGCATCGAGTTCGAGAGCAAGGGCGACTTCACTTACCGCTACTCCCCGGTGGAGTCCATCTCCAACAACCTCGTGACCATGACGCAGCCGGCGTGGGAGAACAACACCTGGGGTTGGGACACCCCGCAGTACGCCCTGCTCGGCGGATCGACGTTCTGGTTCTCGAACTCGCTCGCCTTCCTCGACGCCATGAACGAGTGGTACATCGATCCGGGCGCCGGAAAGCTGTACTACAAGCCGGGCGCGGGGGTCGACCCGAACACGCTGGACGTGCAGCTGCCCCGCACCGAGGCGCTTCTGAGCATCGGTGGCACCTACGACGAGCCGCTGCAGAACCTCGAGTTCGAAGGCATCACGTTCACGGGCACATCGTGGCTCGGGCCCACGTCGCACGGGTACGCGACGCAGCAGAACGGCTCGTACATCAAGGATGACTACGAGTACCGTCCCGCGGACGCCTTCACGTCATGCTCCCGCGGATGCGAACAGTTCGAACGTGCCCGGACGAGCTGGTACCAGCAGCCCGCTGCCGTGCAGGTCTCGGCCGCATCCGGAGTGTCGTTCGTCGGAAACCTGTTCACGACCCTCGGGTCCTCGGCTCTGGGCATCGGCAACGACTCCAACGCGGCGCTCAGCGGCGTGGGACTCGGAGCGAGCGACATCAAGGTGGTCGGCAACCGCTTCACCGAGCTCGGTGGCCACGGCGTGTTCGTCGGAGGGAATCGCCCGGATGCCCACCACCCGAGCGATCCCCGGATGATCAACCGCGACATCCTCATCGAGCACAACACCGTCACCCGCGCCGCGGTCGAGTACAAGGACAACTCCGGCATCCTGAGCACGTACGTCACCAACGCCCGGATCCTGCACAACGAGGTCGCCAACGTCGCCTACGACGGCATCGACACCGGCTACGGATGGGGCATGAACGACGCGGGGGGCTCGGGCGAGTACACGAACCGGGGCTACTACAACTGGAACACCCGCTACGAGACCCCGACGACGCTCAAGGACAACGCGGTGACCGGCAACCTCGTGCGCAACACCAAGTCGCAGTTCGCCGACGGCGGATCCATCTACAACCTGTCGGCGAGCCCGGGATCCGTGACGGAGCGAAACTACCTGTACAACGTGTCAGGGGTCGGGCTGTACCTGGACGAGGGCACGCGTTCGACCACGTACCAGAACAACGTGCTCCAGGGCACCAACCCGTGGGTGTTCACCAACGCCTACGGTGCGACGAACACGAGCGACAACCTCATCCGTGAGAACTGGTACAACTCGGGCGGCGCGCAGATCCCCAACGCCACGCAGAACCGCAACCAGCTCGTCGGCAATGTGCAGGTGACGGGAACCAACTGGCCCGCTGCCGCACTCGAGGTCATCTGCGAGGCGGGTGTCGCGCCCGAGCATCGGACGGTCCTCAACGGCAACTTCTTCTCAGAGAAGCCGGAGTGCGGCGCCACCGGCGATCCTGTCGCCGCTCCGTTCTCGACGACGGGTGCGTCTGCGGTGAGCAGCTACTTCGCCCAGTCCGGCGACCACTTCGGCATCCGCGCGGCCGGCGCGGACGTGTGGGGAGGCGGCGGACAGCGCGACGACCAGTACGGCGCCATCTTCCAGAAGGACGCCGTCACCGCTGAATCGAGCGTCTCGGCGCGGGTCGACATCGTCGGCGACTCCAACGCCTGGGCGAAGTCGGGCGTCATGATCCGCAACGACATCGAGGCCGCCGGCTCCTCCGCCGGCTACGCCGTCGTCGCGGTGACCCCCCGCAACGGGGTCGCATTCCACTGGGATGCCAACGGCGACGGCTTCGTCGAGAGCTCCGCGTCGGCGAACGTCAACACGTTCCGTCCGATCTGGGTCAAGCTCGAGCGCCTCGGCGACAAGGTGAGCGCGTTCTACTCGGTCGACGGGGCGAACTACGCGCAGGTCGGATCGACGGTGACCCTCACGGGAGCGGAGGCGGTGCAGGACGGCGGCATGTTCTCGACGTCGCACGACCGCAACCTCTCGCGGATCAACGTGTTCAGCGACTTCTCGGTCGAAGCTTCGCGCTGATCTCACCCACCGGCGACGACGCCCCCTCCTCGACAGACTGAGGAGGGGGCGTCGTTCGCGGGGAACGCGTGGAGCGCAGGCGTCGTCGCGGCTCAGGTCGCGCGAAGAGCCGAGACACCGCCCGGAAGGTAGGCCTCACGGGCGGCGACGCCGGACACGAGCGGCCAGTCATCCGCGCCGGCGACTCGGCGAACCCGATCCGCCCAGGCCGAGAAAGGCCCGCCAACGCCGAAGTGCGTGCTGATGGGCCAGTCGCTCCCGATCATGGACCGCCGCGCACCGAAAGCCTCGAGCCCGCGTTCGATGAAGGCGTCCGCGTGCGCGTCGAATGTCGTCGGATCCGCGGACTCGGGGGCGAGCCCGGACAGCTTGACGTACGTGCGCGGCCGAGCGGCGAGGACGCCGATCTGCTCTGACCACCGTCTCCCGTCCGGGCTGGCGAGCCCCTCGTCGACCGGGGGCTTGCCCAGGTGGTCGAGGACGACGGTGAGGTCGGGCACCGCGTCGAGCAGATCCACGAGAGCGGGCAGCTGGGCGTGGCGCACGCAGGCGTCGAATGTGCCGCCTCGCTCCGCCAGATGGCGCAGCCCGTCGCGCAACTCCCCGAACTCCGAGACGTCGGTGTCCTGCAGCAAGTGCCGCACCCCGACGACCCGGGGGATCCGGGCCAGGGCCGAGAGATACTCACTGATCTCCTCCGGCGTTCGCGTGAGGTCCGCGCCGGCGACGATCCCGATCAGCTCCGGCCAGTCGAGCCGGTCGATCCATCGTGCCTCGGCCAGCGGGTCGCCGTCGGACGCCTGCACGAAGATCATCTGGACCGGTCCCTCACGGTCGGCGCGGTCGACCTGGCCGGGCAGCATGGCACGGTCGAGACCGGTGCCGGGCAGCCAGGCGTAGTCGAGCTGGGCGGGGTCCCACACGTGGACGTGTGAATCGACGAGCATCATGTGTTGCAGTCCCTTGGGTGGTGCGTCGCGGTGACTCAGCGGGTGACGGGGTCGACCGAGTCGAGAAGTCCGAGCTCATCGCGGCGGGCGTACCCGTCCCAGTCTCCGGGTGCGAGGCACGCGAAGGCCCCCGCGCGCACGGCGAGTTCGAGGCAGTCCCGCGGGCCGCGGCCTGTCATCCTCTCGGCGAGGTAGCCCGCGACGAACGCGTCGCCGGCCCCCACGGTGTCGATCACGGGGACCTCGACGGCGGCGCGCTCGAAGAACTCGCCGTCATGCAGAGCGACCGCCCCCTCCGCGCCGCGCTTGATGACGACGGTGTGTGGGCCGAGGTCGGCGAGGCGTGCGGCCAGGGTGCGCGGGTCACCGCTGCCCACGACGACGGATGCCTCGTCCTCGCTCGCGAAGACGATCGAGGCGCGCGCGACGAGGCGCCGGTAGACCGCGGCCGGGTCGCCTTCACGGTGAAGGGAGGGTCGATGATTCACGTCGAAGGAGACCAGCACATCGGACTCGTGCGCCATGTCGATCGCCCGGTCGACCGCCGCGGCCGCCGATTCCGAGAGTGCGGGTGTGATGCCGGTGAGGTGCAGCACGGACGCCTGCGTGATGTCGGACGGGTCGATGTCGTCCGGTGACAGCCGACTGCCGGCGCTGTCCCTGCGCGCGTACTGCACCGCCGATACGCCGGGGAGCCTTTGCTCCTTCACCATGAGACCCGTCCCCGCGCCGGGGTCGACCACCGCGCGCACCGCGACCGATTCGGCGCGCAGCTCGCGAAGCACCTTCCGCCCGGCGGCATCCCGCCCCACCCGGCCGATCCACCGGGCGGTCCCGCCGAGCCGGGAGACACCGATCGCCACGTTGCTCTCTGCTCCTCCCGTCGTGAGGTGGTAGGTGTCGACGAGCTCGCCGGGGCCGATCCCTGACGGCCGGAAGAGACCCATCGTCTCGCCGAGGGTGACCAGTCCGCCGTTTCCCTCCGTCATCGTCCATCTCCCCGAACGCGTGGGGCGGATGCCGCGATCGCCACCGCCTCGCGACTGAGTGCCTCGATCCGGTCGAAGTCCCGGCGTGCGATGAGGGAGCGGGCGACCATCCAGCTTCCGCTCACGGCGGGGACGGCCGGATGCGCAAGATAGTCGCCGAGGTTCGCGGCCGTCACCCCGCCCGACGGGACGAACCCCATGTCGGCGAAAGGAGCCGCCAGCGCCTCGACCGTCGCCAGGCCACCAAGGCGGTCGGCGGGGAAGAACTTGACGGCGTGCAGGCCCAGCCGGCGCGCGTGCTGAACCTCCGTCGCGGTGGCGACGCCGGGAAGCACCGGGATGCCGCGGTCACGCGCTCGCTCGACGATCGCGGGGTCGAGACCGGGGCTCACCACGAACGAAGCACCCGCATCGACCGCGGCATCGCACTGATCGACGTCCAGCACGGTGCCCGCTCCGACGAGGAAGCCGGGCTCGATCTCTGTCGCGACCGCGCGTATGGCTTCGAGCCCGACCGCCGTGCGCAAGGTGATCTCAGCACAGTGGATGCCGCCGCGGATCAGCGCCGCCGCGACCGCGGGTGCGTCCGCGGCGTCGTCGATGACGACGACGGGTATGAGGGGCGACGTCTCCGGCAGACCGATGTTCATCGCCCGAGCCATCCGCCGTCCACGGGCAGCACGATGCCGTTGACATAGTCGGAAGCGCGCGAAGCGAGGAAGACCGTCGCGCCTGCGAGATCCTCGGCTCGCCCCCAGCGCCCTGCCGGGATCCGCTCGAGGATGCTGCGCGAGCGTTCCTCGTCGGCCCGGAGCGCCGCGGTGTTGTCTGTCGCGATGTAGCCCGGCGCGATGGCGTTCACATTCACGCCCCGCGAGGCCCATTCGTTCGCGAGCGCCTTCGTCAGTCCGGCGATGCCCGACTTGGCCGCCGCGTACCCCGGGACGTTGATCCCACCCTGGAAGCTGAGGAGCGACGCGGTGAAGATGATCTTTCCCCGTCCTCGCTCGAGCATGGAAGTGCCGACGGCCTGGCTGAGTGCGAACTGGCTCGAGAGGTTCACCTGAAGCACGCGGTCCCAGGACGCACGTGGGTGTGCGGCGGCGGGGGCACGTTCGATCGTTCCGGCGTTGTTGACGAGAATGTGGGGCTGACGGGCGGCGAGGCGCTTGCCGAGTTCCTCGACCGCCGCCGCGTCGGAGAAGTCGCACGAAACGGCTTCGAACGCCCGCCCGGTGGCTTCCACGGATGCCTGCACGTCACTGCCCGGGGCGAGACTCGCGCTCACGCCGATGATGTCCGCACCCGCTTCCGCGAGGGCCTCGGCCATGGCCCGCCCGATGCCCCGGCTCGCGCCGGTCACGACGGCGGTCGTGCCGGTGAGGTCGAAGACGCCGGAGCTCACGCGGCATCCCCCACCCGTACCAGGACCTTCATGGCGCGGCCGCTCTCGAGGTCGGCGAACGCCTCCTGTGCGCTGTCGAGATCGACGATCCGCGTGATGACGGACTGCGTCGGGATCGCACCCTCCTCGAGGAGCTCGACCGCACGCTCGAAGTCCTCGCGGCGGTAGACGCGCGCTCCGAGGATGCGCAACTCGCGCCAGAAGACGCGCTGCAGGTCGACCTCTCGCGGCTGCGAGTGGATCGCGACCACCACGATCGTTCCCCGGACCTTCGCGAGTCCGGTCGCCCCGGCGACGGCGGCCGCAGCGCCGGACACCTCGAAGACGACATCGGCGCCCGCGCCCTCGGTCCATTCCTCCACCCATGCCGCCTGGTCGGTCGTGCGCGGGTCGATGGTCGCGAAACCGAGTCCGGAGATCTGCGCGCGCCGGCGCTCGTCGACCTCGATCACCGCGACGTCGGCTCCGGAATGACGGGCCACACTTGCGATGAGCACCCCGATGGGGCCACCCCCGATCACGACCACTCGATCGCCGACCACGAGTTCCGAACGGCGCACGTCGTGCACGGCGACGGCCACCGGTTCGACCAGGGCCGCGACATCGAGCGGCATCGATTCCGGCAGCCGCACGAGCGTCGACGCCGGGACGTTCCACCGCTCCTGGAGCGCGCCGGGGGAGTCGATCCCGATGAAGTCGAGGTTCTGGCAGATGTGCTCGTTTCCCGCGCGGCACGCCGGGCACACCCCGTCCCATGCGAGAGGCATCACGGTGACCCGATCTCCGACCTCCCAGCCGTCCGCGTCGGAGCCGACGGCGGTGAGGATGCCGCTCATCTCGTGTCCGAAGACGAGCGGTCTCTCGACCCGGGAGTCCATATCGCCGTGAAAGATATGAAGGTCGGTACCGCACAGTCCGGCGTACGAGACTCCGACCTGTACCTCTCCGGGCCGGGGTGCGGGCGCCTCGGCGTCCGCGACGACAAGGGTCCGCGGCGCGGTGTACTGCAGTGTACGCATGACTCTCCAATGGGTATGACGTCATATGAATTCTACCCGCGCAGCGGTCGCGAAGAAAGATTGCTAATAGATCACATGTATGATCTACTAGCCGAGGCAGTCGTCACCCGGCGACCGGTCGTCAACGACGTCGACAAGATAGGACGCGAAATGGCTTCACAGCGCCGCCGCTTCTCTCGCCTCGCTCGATCACTCACGCTCGCCACATCCGTGGTCGCGGTGGTCGCGCTCACCGCCTGCTCCGGCGGAACGAGCGGAGGAGGGGGCACCACCGAACTCGGCTTCACTCCGGCAGAGCAGGATCCGGACAGCGCGATCACCGTCTGGGTGGACGCCTCCCGTGAGCCCGCGGTGGAGGCCTTCCGCGCCGCCCACCCCGACATCGAAGTCAACGTCGAGACATACGACGGGAACGCGAGCGGCTCGGCCAGCCTGCAGACGAGGATCGCTCTGTTCGACCAGGCCGGCGAAGGGTGGCCTGACGTCGTCTTCTCCACGCAGAACAACGATGCGTCGTGGGCGTCCCGCGAGAATGCGGGCGTTCAGCCCTTCGCCGCACCGGTGAACAAAGGCTGGTTCGACCAAGAGTTCCTCGATGGATTCACGCCCGGCTCGCTCGATCCTCTGACCGTCGACGGCACCGTCTACGGCCTGCGCAACGACCTCGCGCAGTCCGTGTTCTGGTACGACCAATCGCTGTTCGACGAGTTCGGGTACGAGATCCCCACCACGTGGGAGGAGTACCGCGACCTCAGCGACACGCTCGCGGAGGAGCATCCGGGATACATCCTCGGCTCTGTGGGAGACGCCTTCCTCGGCATGATGGTCTACTACTGGGGTGCCCAGGCGCCGGTCTTCCAGGTCGAGGGCGACACGTTCAGCAGCGACTTCGAGGCGGAGAACTCGCAGAAGATGACCGAGCTCATCGATCACATGGTCGCCAACGGAACCCTTGCGACCGACAGCGTCTTCGGCGCCGACTTCGTGCAGAAGTACACGGGCAAGGTGCTCGGAATGCCGGGCCCGGTCTGGTTCACGGGCGCGATCTTCCAGAACCCCGACAGCCTCAACGTCCCGGCCGGCCAGCTCGGCGCCGGCACGCCGCTGCACTGGGAGGGCGAGGAGATCGGCACCGGCAACGTCGGTGGCGGCACGTGGCTCGCATCGAGCCACTCCCGCAACCTCGACGCCACGAAGACCTTCATGGAGTTCGTAACGAGCTCCGACGAGTATCAGGTCGAACTCGCGCCCGGCTATCCCGCCTACCAGGCGGCCGCGGAGAAATGGATCGCCAACCAAGCGAGCGACGGCTACTTCGTCGGGGACTTCGAGCAGACCGTCGTCGACGCGGCCGGTCAGGTGTGGAGCGGATGGGGATACCCGAGCTTCAGCGCGGAGACGGCCTACTCGAAGATCGTCCTCCCGGCCCTCGCCGCCGGCGAGACCGTCGAGTCCGTGGTGCCCGAGTGGCAGCAGGAGATGGAGAACGAAGCCCAGGTCCAGGGCTACACCGTCGACTGATCCCCTCATCAAGAGAAGGAACCTCTCATCGCTACTCCCACGATGGCGCCTCCCGCCGTCGGCCCTGACGAGGGTCGGCGGCGGGACGTGGCGCGCGCCCGCACTCCCCGTCGCGGTCAGGCCGCGATGGGATACGTCTTCAGCAGCGGCTACACCGTGCTGCTCATCCTCTTCGGAGTCCTCCCCACCCTCTACGCGATCTTCCTCGCGTTCACCGACTCGGGCGCCTTCGTCGGCTTCGACAACTTCGTCAAGGTGTTCCAGGACTACCGGTTCTGGCCGGCCGTCCAGCACGTCGCGATCTACGTCGTGATCTGGCTGACGCTGCAGACGGTCTTCGTCGTGCTCCTCGCGTTGGTCGTGCACTCGCTCGGCCAGCGGTGGCTCTCGGCATCCACCCGCTTCGTCTACTACATCCCCGGGGCGCTCGCCGGCGCTTCGAGCGTGATGCTGTGGCTGTTCCTGCTCGACCCGTCCGTCAGCCCCGTCTCGTTCGTCCTGCGGGCGTTCGGCTTCGAGACCTTCGTGCAGACCGTGTCGATCGAGAACCTGCCCGTGATCTTCACGGTCATCGCCTTCTGGACGGGCGCCGGCGGCTGGATCGTCATCATGTACGGCGCGCTCAACAACATCAGTCCGGAGGTGATCGAGGCGGCGCGTGTCGACGGCGCCAACGCCGTCCAGACCGCGTGGCGCATCCAACTCCCGCTCATGCGGAAGTGGATCTCGTACATGGGCATCATGACGCTCGCCGCCGGAACCCAGCTCTTCGTCGAGCCTCGCGTGTTGTCGCAGGCGAGCAAGGGCGTCGTTCCGGCCGACTATTCGCTCAACCAGCTGGCGTACCTCTACGCGTTCCGGCAGAACGACTTCAGCGGCTCGGCCGCGATCTCGCTCCTCCTGCTCGTCGTCGCACTCGGGCTGGCCGCATTCTTCGTCTTCCGTGGAGGTCTCTTTGAACGCGAATAGCCTCGCGGTGCGTCCGGCCGCTCGCTCCTCGGCGATGACTCCGCGCCGCTGGGTCACCCGCGCGCTGGTCGTCGTCCTCCTCGCCTTCTTCGTGGTGTTCTTCGCCCTGCCGCTCGTGTGGCTGCTTCTCGCGCCGACGAAGTCGCCGCTGGCGCTCCTGACCGACAACCCGTTCTCGTTCGGCTCGCTCGGCACGCTGGCCGAGAACTTCCAGGCCCTCTCCGAGTTTCAGAACGGCATCGTCTGGACCTGGCTCGCCAACGCCGCCTTCTACACCGGCGCCGCGCTCGTGCTGACTCTGGTCGTCAGCATCCCCGCCGGATATGCGCTCGCACTCGTCGACTTCAAGCTGCGTCGCACACTGCTGATCGTGACGCTCGTCGTCATGCTGATCCCGAACACAGCGCTGGTGCTGCCGATCTTCCTCGAGCTGAGTGCGGTGCGCCTCATCGGCAACCCGCTCGCGGTGATCCTGCCGTTCTCCTTCTTCCCGTTCGGGGTGTACCTCGCTTACATCTACTTCTCGACCAGCGTATCGCGCGACCTGCTCGACGCGGCCCGCATCGACGGCGCGAGCGAGTTCCGCGTGTTCTGGGGCGTCGCGATGCCACTGGCAGCGCCCGTGATCGCCCTGGTCGGCTTCTTCAACTTCGTCGGCAACTGGAACAACTACTTCCTGCCGTTCGTGATGGTCCCCGGTCGACGGGCGCCGATCCAGGTGGGATTGGCGGAGTTGCTCTCGAACGTGCCGCTCTTCAACCCGACGTCCGCGGGATCGGTGACGATTGAGCTTCCGACCCTCGCTCTCGCCACGATCGTGTCGGTCGCCCCGGTGCTGATCATCTTCCTGTTCTCGCAGCGGTTCCTCGTCGAGGGCATGACGGCCGGGGGCACGAAGGGATGAGCGCCCGGCGATTCGCAATGGTCTGCCGGATGCGCCCCGAGAAGCGTGCGGAGTATCTCGGGTTGCACAGCGCCGTGTGGCCGGGCGTCGAAGCGACGATCACGGAGTGCGGCATCCGCAACTTCACGATCTTCGTCATCGACGACGTGCTGTTCGGCTACTACGAGTACGTCGGTGACGACTACGAGGCCGACCAGCGCAAGATGGCTGCCGACCCCGTGACGCAGGAGTGGTGGTCGCGCACGGCGCCCTGCCAGATCCCCTTCACCGACGACGCAGACGTCCCCAACTGGCAACCGCTCGCCGAGGCCTGGCACCTCGACTGAGGACGTGCGTCAGGGCTTGCGCTGCGTCGGGAGTCGACGTCGCTGCCACGAGTCGATGATGTGCGCGCGCATGGCGGCCTGCGCAGCCTCGGCGTCGCCGGCGGCGATCGCCTCGTACACGCGCCGATGCTCTTCCAGCGTGAGGGCGTGGGCGTCCGCGGACTGGTGGCCGGTGAAGCGACTGCTGCTGCGGGCCCGCTGGAAGAGGATCTTGGTGATGTTGCTCGCCAGCTGGTTGCCCGACAGGGTCATGACGAGGAAATGGAAGTCGACGTCCGCCTGGGGGAAGACGTCGGGATCGTCGACGTGCTGCTCCATCGCAGCGAGCGCTTCGCGTACGAGAGCGAGCTCGGCTTCGGAGCGCCGCCGGGCGGTCTCGGCCGACATCTCTCCCTCGAGCGAACCTCGGATGATCGCCAGGTCGTCGAGCACTCCGAGGGCGTCGTCGTTCTCGAGCATGACCGACAGCACGACAGGATCGAGGATGTTCCACGACGTGGTGGGTTGCACCGTGGTGCCGCGGCCCGGTGCGACGGTGATGAGGCCCTTCTCCTCGACACGCTTGACGGACTCGCGGATGACGGTGCGGCTGACACCGAAGTGCTGAGCAAGCTTCTCTTCGGGCGGGAGGGTCTGCCCCGGCTCGACTTCGCCGTTGACGATCGCTGTCACGAGGTCGTGCACGACCGCGACGCCGAGGCGCGCGGGTGGAGTCCGTCGGGCTGCATCGCCGAAGACTGCCGACGCATCGCCGGGAGTTGCGGGGAGGGAGCTCATGCCGTCAGCCTAGCCGCGCGGCATCCGTCTGAGTGAAGACGGTCACGAGACGTCTTCGCGGCGATCGGTTCCCGTGACGAGCCGCAGACCGGCGCGGGCGGGCCGGACGTGCGGGCCTTCCGCGAGCAGCCAGCTGGCGGAAGTCTGATTGTGGAGGATCGCCGACTCGTCGACCGTCACCCCGTGACCGGGGGTGTCGCCGAGCACGATCCCGCCGTCGGCGATGTGCTGGTCGATCGTCAGACCGAACGGGCTGCCGAGGTCCTGGACCTCGGCGGAAAGATGATTGGGGACGGATGCCGCGGCGTGCGCGACTGCCTGGTTCGCGGTGAGTCCGACCGGGCTTATGGGGAGGTCTCGGGAGTGCGCGACGGTCGACACGCGGAGGAAGTGCGTGACCCCCCACGTGCAGCCCACCTGGACGATGTCGACGCCTCCGGCATCCAGGAGCGGGCGGAACTGCTCGAGCCCGGAAAGGTTCTCGCCGGTCGCGACGGCGGCCTTGACCGCGTTCGAGAGTCGCCGGTGGCCGGCTGCGTCCCAGCGGCGGAGCGGTTCCTCGATCCAGGCGAGGTCGATCTCGCGCTCGACGGCGGACACGTAGCGGACGGCCTGCTTGAGGTTCCACGACTCGTTCGCGTCGAGCATGAGCGCCGGCGTCCGCGTGTTGCGAGCGAGCGCATCGTGAAGGATGCCCAGGCGGCGCACGTCGGTCTCGACGTCCAGGCCGCCCTTGAGCTTTCCGCTCGTGAACCCACGGTCGGCCATGCTCGCGTAGAAGGCCTCGAGCTTCTCGTCGTCGAGCGCGATGTCGAGGCCGGACGCGTACCCGTCGATGAACCGGTCGCGGGCTCCCAGCAGGCGCCAGAGCGGCTCGCCCGCGATCTTCGCCTTGAGGTCCCAGAGCGCCATGTCGAGGGTGCCGATGGCCCCGAACATCGACCCGTTGTGCCCCGCCTTGAACACCCGCGCGAGCATGCGGTCGTACAGCGCGGTCACGGCCCGGGGGTCCTCGCCTTCGAGGGCGGGGAACAGCTGCTCGATGTACTGGTCGGAGCCCGTCCCGATCCCCTCGATGCCTTCGTCGGTCTCCAGGATGACGACGGAGACGTCTGTGACGCCGTTCTTCAGAAAGCCGTTCGCGTCACCGACAGGGCGCCCCCAGTCTCGGAACGTGCGCACGCATCGGTAGCCGGTGATCTTCATGTCGTCCTTGATCGTGGAGGGGCTCGATAAATCAGCATACATCACATGTTCCGTGACGCAGAAGATCAGAACAACATACATCATATGGATAGACTCGCTACGACACACGGGAGGAGCCCGCGAATGCACACTCGTCGCACGGGCCGCGCGCCGGCCACGACCGAGATCGGTCTCGGAGCCGCCCAGCTGGGCAACCTGTATCGCGAGGTGGACGACGACGCGGCGACGGCGACTGTCGACGCGGCATGGGATGCCGGCATCCGGTACTTCGACACCGCCCCCCACTACGGCCTCGGGCTTTCCGAGACCCGGCTCGGCGCGGCGCTCTCGACGCGTCCTCGCGATGATTACGTGCTGTCGACGAAGGTGGGGCGGCTTCTCGTCGAGGACCCGGGCGGCCGCGCGATGGCGGACGACGATGGATTCGCGGTGACCACCACTTTGCGCCGGCGTTGGGACTTCAGTCGCGACGGCATCCTCCGATCGGTGGAGAGCAGCCTTCAGAGGCTGCAGACCGACCGGCTGGACATCGCGTATCTCCACGACCCTGACGAGCACTGGGATGCCGCGTCGACGACGGGCATCGAAGCCCTCGTCGAGTTGCGGGATCAGGGTGTGATCACTGCCATCGGCGCCGGAATGAACCAGTCGGCGATGCTCACCGAATTCGTGCGGCGGTGCGACGTGGACATCACGATGGTCGCCGGCCGCTACACGCTCCTGGACCAGTCGGCGGCCGACGACCTGCTCCCGATCGCCGCAGACCGCGGGGTGGCCGTCGTGGCCGCAGCGATCTACAACTCCGGGTTGCTCAGCGCCGACCGCCCGCGCGAGGGCGCACGCTACGACTACTCGGACGCGCCCGCCGACCTCGTCGCCCGAGCGCATGCGATCGCGGACGTCTGCGAGCGGCACGGGACGACACTCCCCGCCGCCGCGATCGCCTACCCGCTGCGCAGCAGCGTCGTCACGTCCGTCGTGATCGGCATGCGCGGACCCGGGCAGGTCGCATCGACGCTCGAACGATACGGAGCGGCTCCGCCCGACGCGCTCTGGGCGGACCTCGAGGCACGGCATCTCTTGGAGCGCTGAGCTCGACCGCCCGCCGGAGCGCGCGAGCACAGTTGCGTCATGTCACTTTCTGTCATCATGTCGTTCATCTCGCCGACGCTCAATGTGGTCGTGCTGGTCCCGGTGACGGCGTCACTCTGAGGTGAGCGCGGACGGATGCTCCGGCTCGTGTGAACGCGGCATTTTGCGACGCACAAGATCGAGGAGACCGCGCGTCCGCTGGACGGTTTAGTGCTAAACTCAGGGCATGCGAGCCCAAGCCACCTACGCGACGATGATGCGATTCATCCATGCCGTGGCGCAGGCGGGCGCGGCCGAGCTCCGGGAGTTCGACCTCACGCCGGCCCAGTTCCAGCTGCTCGTGCAGGTTCGTCGGCGGCCCGGGGTCGCCCAGTGGCAGCTCGTCGAGACGTTCGGGGTGACGAAAGGCAACGTCAGTCAGCTCGTCAAGCGGCTCGAAGAGGCGGGGCTGCTCGTTCGCACCCGCGTGAAGGGATCGGACGAGCTCTCGCTGACCTCCGAGGGGGAGGCGCTCCTCCAGCGGGCCATGCCGGCGCACGACGAGTTCATGGACCGCCAGTTCGCCGCTCTCGACCGCGATGAGCTCGACACACTCCTCCGGCTGCTCGGCAAGCTCGCTCCCCGCTGAGCCGTCCCCCAGCCCCGTTCGACCTTGGTCCAATGGTTTAGCCCTAAACAGAAACGGAGACATCATGACCGACACCTCCCTTCCCCGCACTCGCCGCCGCCTCCCGTGGCGTCGCGTGCTTCTCGCGATCCTCATCGCCGTCGTGCTCAACGTGGCGATCGCGGCGATCGCGGCCGCCGCGCTCGGCGCTGCGGACTTCCTCGCCCTGCAACCCGGGCCGGTGGCGACCGTCACCATCGCGACGATGCTCGTGGGGACGGCGGTGTACGCCGTCCTCGCCCGGCTGACCGCGCGGGCCGCGCGCTGGTTCACCGTCATCGCGCTCGGCGTCGCGATCGTCAGCCTGATCGCGCCCATCTCTCTCGCTCTCGACGGGTCCGGCAGCTTCCCCGGCAGCTCGCCGGCCGCCGCGCTCGCTCTGATCCCGCTCCACCTGATCCCCGCCGTCGCTCTCGTGGCGGCCGTCACCCGCACCCCCAAGGAGGCGCGCTCATGAACACCCTCATCGGCAAGAAGGCCGTCGTCACCGGCGGCACGGACGGCATCGGCGCGGCGACCGCGATGGAGCTTCGCCGACGCGGTGCAGACGTAACGATCGTCGGTCGCTCCACAGCGAAGGCGGATGACATCGTCCGGCGCGCCGCCGAGCTCGCCGAGCCCGGCAGTCTGCGGGCGATCACGGCCGACCTCAGCCTCATGCGCACCGTCCGCGAGGTCGGTCAGCGGCTGGCTCGTGAGCTCGGCACCGTCGACCTGCTGCTGAACGCGGTCGGGATCCTCATCACCCGCACGGCCCACACCGCCGAAGGGATCGAACTGGACTTCGCGGTGGGCTATCTCTCGCGCTTCGTCCTCCTCGAGACCCTGGCCGCCGGCGGCGCGCTGAGCCCTGACACCCGAGTGGTGACGATTGCGGCGTCCAGCCGGGAGGTGCCGAAGTTCGCCCGCATGGAGTTCGACGACCTCGCCGCCGTCGAAGCGCGCACCGGAATGACCAGCCACGGGCAGGCGCAGCTCGCCAACGACCTCCTGACCGCACAGGCTGCCGCGCGCTACGGCGTGACGGCGGTGGGCTACGGACCGGGGGCGGTGGACACCAGCATCCGTCGTGAAGTTCCGGGGATCGTGCGCACCCTGATGAAGCCGTTCTTCGCCCGCACGACTCGACGTGCCGACGACGTCGGCCGCCAGATCGCCGACATCTTCGCCGATTCGACCCTCGAGCGGGGTGCCACCGCCTACTTCGACCGCGACGGACGCTTCGCCACTGCCGCGTTCATCGCCGACGAGAAGCGCCAAGCCGACCTTCTCACGGCCAGCATCGCGCTGTCGGAGAAGGCTCTCGCCCGGAACTGAGCAGTGGCGAGTATCGAAAGTATGTTCTATCCTCGGTCCTATGACGGCGCCAGCGATCGAACATGAAGCAACTGTATGGATGGTCAACGACGTTCCGGCGCGAATGTTCTACGCCGGTCAGCGCTGGCGAGTCACCGATACCCCGACGCGGTTGCGCGAGTCGATCTGGGCGGCCCTCGAAACCCTGCACGGCCTCTACGGCTGGCGTTTCCAGGCGACCAACGAGCGGGGCGAGTCCTTCGTCTTCGACGTGTTCCGCGCCGAGAACGACTGGCACGTCCACCGCGCGTATACGTGACCTCGTCCCCCTGCGGCCAAGAGAGGTCGTCCGCTAGTCTGCGCAGATGAGCGACGTCGACGCCGCGAGCGGTTACCCAGGCCTCCCAGGACGCACCGTCGTCGTCACGGGGGCGGCCGGAGGGCAGGGTGCGGCCGAGGCGATCCTTCTCGACTCTCTCGGCGCGCGTGTCGTCGCCACCGATCTCGGCTCCGACCGGCCCGCCGTCTACGAGGGCACCCACGTGACGTACCGCCCTCTCGACGTCAGCAATGAAGACCACTGGACCGCGCTCGCGGCCGACCTCGCGCAGACCCTGGGCGGCGAGCCGCTCAAAGGGCTCGTGAACAATGCCGGCATCACGCACCGGGCGCGTCTGGGGCAGACGGCCCGGGCCGACTGGGACCGCGTGTTCGCCGTCAACGTAACCGGCGCGATGCTCGGCATCCAGGCGCTCGCGCCGCTCATGGCGCGCGGCTCCTCGATCGTGAACGTCGGCTCGGCGGCCGGTCTCACCGCTCACTACACCGCCGCCTACACCTCGTCGAAGTGGGCGCTGCGGGGGCTGACGCACGTCGCGGCCACGGAGTACGGCCCGCGCGGCATCCGGGCCAACATCGTGCACCCGGGTTTCATCGAGACCCCGATGACGGATGCCGCACCCCAGGCCATGCGCGAAGCCCAGCTCGCACTCACCCCGCTCGAGCGGATGGGCCACCCCGGCGAGGTCTCCTCCGTCGTCGCCTTCCTGCTGTCGGATGCCGCAGCCTACGTTTCGGGCGCGGAGATCCCGATCGACGGAGCCTTCACGTCGTCGTCCGGCGTCAAGTACATGGCGGACCGCATTGCCGCCGGCACGCCCTCAGCGGTTCGCCCTTCTCTCGAGGGATGATGCGCTCAGAGTCCGATGTGTCGAGGATCGTCGGGCGAATGGGTGAGTTCTCCCTGCGCCGATTGGCTGCTTCCGACCTCGAGGCGCTGACGGCGGCATATCGCCGCAATCGCGACGCGCTCGCGGAGTGGGAACCTCTTCGCGACGAGGTCTTCTTCACCGACGTCGGCCAGGAGGAGGCGCTTCGGCGCCGAATGGAGGCGAGCGATGCAGGGATCGCGGCTCCCTACGTGATCCTTCGGGAGAGCGCGATCGTCGGTCTCTTCAATATCGGCGCCATCGAGAGGGGGGCGTTCTCGAACGGGCGGCTCGGCTACTGGGTCGACGACGAGCAACGCGGCCGCGGTCTCGCCACCTGGGCCATCGGCGCGCTGGTCGACGAGGCTCGTACCCGGCTCAGCCTGCATCGACTCGAAGCCGCGACCCTCCTTCACAACGTGCCATCTCAGCGGGCCCTGAGGTCGAACGGTTTCGAAGAGATCGGGCATGCGCGCGCATACCTCCAGATCGCCGGCCGCTGGCAGGACCACATCCTCTTCCAGCGCATCCTCTGATACCCCGGGCCCTTTCGCCGAGCGGATGATCGACGGCGTCCTCGACCGTGCATCCATCGATGCAGTCGGGCGGACGTCAGGATGCATCATCCGCCCGACGCGGCCACCAGCCCGTCCTTCGTACCGTCGGGGTCATGGACTTTCCCGCACTCGCCGGCGCCGTGTCAGCGGTGCTGTTCGCAGTGGCCAACCTGCCGATGTTGGTCAAGGCGCTGCATACGCGAGACGTCCACTCCTACAGCCGTTCCGCGCTCGCACTGACGATGGTCGGGAACGTGCTGTACACGCCCTACGTCCTGACCCTGCCTCCGGGCCCGATCTGGGCGATGCACGGGTTCTACATCCTCTCGACCGGCGTGATCCTCGTGCTCTCGATGGCTCCTTCCAGGCGCGGGCGGGACGGCGCTACCATGAGCCATGCTTCCGAGCGGCGCGGTTGAGGGTCCGCGTCGCATGTATGAAGAGCGAGCGTGGAGCGACGCGGTGGACGGTTTCGTCGCCGCGGACCAGCGCGCACCCCTCGACGGAGACGACCTCGTGCTTCTCGCCCGGGCAGCATGGTGGCTCAGCGATCTGGTGCAGACCCTCGACGCGCTCGAGCGGGCGTACTCGCGCCTGCCCGCCGCGGCCCGCGACGATGGGACCGGCCGGATCGGCGTCGCGCTCACCCTCGCGCTGCTTCACATGGTGCGCGGCGACCTGACGAGCGGAGCGGCGTGGATGCGTCGCGCCTCCCGCGAGCTGGACGCCTCTCCGCCGGGTCCCCTGCATGCGCGGCTCCTCTATCTCGAGGCGAGCATGGGTCTCGACGAGAGCGGAGAAGCATGGTCGGCCGACAGTGTCGAGCGCATGCGCGTGCTGGCGGGCGCTTCCGCGGACCCGTCGGTCGCTGCCTTCGCAGCCGTCGCCGAAGGCATGGCCGCCGTGCGGGAAGGCCGCGTGGCGGTCGGATTCGACCGCCTCGACGAGGCGATGCTGTGCGTCCTCGCCGGGGATGTCGAGCCGGAGTGGGCGAGCGACATCCTGTGCACCGTGATCCACACGTGCCACGAGCTCGCCGACTATCAGCGCATGGCCGACTGGACGCGGGCGACCGAGTCGTGGAGCCGCAGGCACAGCAGCGACGGCGTTCTCATCGGAGTCTGCCGTGTGCACCGGCTGGAGCTGCGCTGCGCGCGAGGGGAGTGGGATGCCGCGGAGCAGTCGCTCGCGGCGGTGTGCACCGATATCGCCGCGGTGAACACGTGGGTCACGGCGGAGGGGTGGTACCAGTACGGGGAGCTTCGACGGCTCCGCGGCGACGCGGACGGCGCCCTCGACGCATACGGAGAGGCGCGGAGGGCGGGCATCGAACCGCTCCCCGGCGAGGCGCTCCTCGCGCTCGACGCGGGAGACCGGGCGCGGGCCTGGAACCTCCTCGCCGACAGCCTCGCCGCCCGCGATCGGCTGTCACGCGCACGACTTCTTCGGCCTGCGGTCGAGGTGGCCATCGCGACCGACCGTCTCGAGCAGGCCGCCGCGCTCGCTGCGGAGCTCGCGGATTCCGCAGCCGAGTACGGAACGCCAGGGCTGCGCGCATGGTCCGAGCACGCCAAGGGAATGGTCGCCCTGGCGCGAGGTGATGCGGATGCTGCGGGGGCAGGGTTTCTCGAAGCCGACAGGCTCTTCCGGCACCTCGGCCTCCGCTGGGATCGGGCTCGTGTGCGCGCCTGGCGCGCGGCGGCCCACGATCTGGACGGCGATGCCGACGCCGCCGACCACTGCCGCGCCGAGGCCGAGGCGCTCTTCCTCGACCTCGGCGCCGTCCCCGCGCTGCAGGTCGTGCTGCCCGACCGTGCTGCGCCGGGTCCGCTCACCGCGAGGGAGCGCGAGATCCTCGAGCTGGTGGCGGACGGTGCGACGAATCGGGATGCCGCGGCCCGCCTCTTCATCAGCGAGAAGACCGTCAGCCGCCATCTCGCGAACATCTATCTGAAGATCGGCGTCGGCTCGCGGACCGCCGCGGCGGCGTGGCTGCGGGCCGAACGCGCGCGCCGCTGACTGCAGTGAATCGTGCAGACGGCGGTGGAAGAACTGCACATTTCCGTCGACGCGGCGCGGAGGCATCCGTCTCCACACTGGTCGGAGACCACCACCTCGAAAGGCTCCATCATGACCGCTCTCACTGACACGACCGCTTCGACCGGCACCGATCCCGGCCCCTTCGCCGAGCGGATGATCGACGGCGTCCTCGGCTGGATGCAGACGATGTCGATCCACCTCGGACTCGAACTCGGCTGGTACAAGGCGCTCGCCGAGACGCCTCGCACCGCAGCGGAACTGGCCGAGGCGACCGGAAGCTCGGCTCGCTACGCCCGCGAGTGGCTCGAGCAGCAGGCCGCGTACGACATCCTCGTCGTCGATGACGCCGACGCACCGCGCGATGACCGTCGCTTCCGGCTTCCCGCCGACCGCGCCGAGGTGCTGCTCGACGGACGCAGTCTGGCGTTCGCCGGACCCCTCGCCACGATGGCCGCCGCCTCCGCGGCCCAGCTTCCAGCCATCGTCGAGGCGTACCGGACGGGCGGTGGTGTGAGCTGGGAGCAGCTCGGCGAACTCGCCCGCACCTCGCAGGCCGACATCAACCGGCCCTGGTTCGCCACGCTCCCCGACGCGCTGGCGGACGTTCCCGAGATCCACGCGCTGCTGAGTCGACCCGGTGCTCGGTTGGCCGACGTCGGCACGGGCGGAGGGTGGTCGGCGATCGCTCTGGCGTCCGCATACCCGCAGCTCGAGGTCGTCGGCATCGACATCGACGGACCGTCGATCGACATGGCGCGCCATCATGCGGCGGAAGCGGGCGTCGACGACCGCGTGAGCTTCGTGCACGACGACGCCGCCAACCTGGCCCACTACGGCACCTTCGACGCGGCGATCGCCCTCGAATGCGTGCACGACATGCCGTACCCGGTGGCCGTGCTCGGCGCGATGCGGGCCGCCGTCCGTGCGGACGGGGCCGTGCTCGTCCTCGACGAGGCCGTGGGCGACCGTTTCACCCCGAACGCCGACGACATCGAACGGCTCATGTACGGGTACAGCCTCTTCGTGTGCCTCCCCGACTCGATGTCGCACCCGGGGAGCGTCGCCACGGGCACCGTGATCCGGCCGTCGATCCTCGCGGGGTACGCGCGCGAAGCCGGCTTCGACGGCATCGAGACGGTTCTCGACGAGTTCGGGTTCTGGCGGCTCTACCGGCTTCGTTGAGCCGGGATTCCGCGCGACGATGACATTCCGTTCCGGTTGTCGCCTTGTCGGGTGCTCAGAGTCCGCGTTGTGAGACCTGCCTGAACCGCAGGTACCGTGGCAGACGATGAGACGATACGGACCGTTGCACAGTACGGCAGAAGGGGTGCTGCTGGGTGATCCCGGAAGAAATCACATCCTCTTCGCTCCCGCGGAGATCCAGCACCGCGATCGAGCCGCGGTGAGCCGGCGATTTGCCTGGGATGACGTAGAGCGGGTCCGTATCGACGTGCCTACGACGCGGTTTCGTTTTCCCGGAGCGGTGGCGGCCATCGGCTCGGCGATCTTAGTAGCCATCGTCCAGGACGACCCGAACCTTGGGCCTGCACCAGGGGTTGCTCGAGTCTGCACAGCCGAAGCGGAGGTGGCGCTGCCATTGGACCGTCATCACTTCGGCGGATATTGGTCGCCGACGGTTCTCGGTGCTCAGCGCATGGTCGATCGACTCATCGAGAAGCCCGATAGTCGCGAACTTCTGCATCACCCCGAATCGCTCTTGCGTGCTGTCGTAGGAGCTGCCCGCAACGGAAGCTAGGGCGGGCCGGCCGGCGCCAGCCCGCCCTACTGGTGCGGTGTCAGCTGCCCGACAGCCTTCTGATCTTTCTCTCGAGCTTCCTCTTCTCGCGATGCAACGCCCACCAACTTGACGTATTGCGGAGCTGAATCTTTCCGAGCTCCTCAAGGCTCGGGAGTCCCTCGTCCATCAACCGCGCCTGCAGTTTCGCTTCATCCGCTTCGCCTCGCGCTTCAACGATCGCGTGCGCCCGTCGCACTGTCTCGGACGCGAGCGGGTGTGCGGCGATCTGCGCATCGACCGCTTCGAGCCGCTTCTGCAAGCTCGCCAGGTCGTGTCGTCCGAACATCGTCACCGGCCCAGTACACAACGGAGAGCGCCGTAGCCGAAAGCAGCCGCAAGGGCGCCAGGGCTCCCCGCGCTCGCAATCCGAGCAATCTGAGGTCCATTCAGGCCGATGCCGATTAGGCATCGCACCACCCATGGGGCGAGCCAAAACGGGTCTGCGACGACGGGATACGCAACCGTCTCGCTGGTGTGATCAACGTGCTGGATAAGAGTGGAACCCGCCACTTCGTAACGAGTGGGCACCGGGTCACCTTTCGCGTCAACCGCCCACGCATCGGCGACGACCACCGCTACAGTCCCGTCGGCATCAGTGACTACTGCGCCGCCGTCGATGAGTTTCAAGCTCTGGTCGGGCTCCAGGGACAGGTCATACTCGAAGGACGTCGGCGCCGCCGAATCAACGATGGTCGAGAGCATCTGAACCCCGATGTCGCTCACGATGATGGCGTTGCTGACGTCCTCCGCGGGGTAAACGATGGTGCCGTCCGCAAGCGTCGAGGCATTCTCGGCCTCGTCCGCGGCGGGCAACCCGATCGTCAGCTCCGAGCCGTCTGGTGCTGCCAGAGTCACACCGGAGTCGGGTCTTGCGGGCACCTCGACGGTGCCACCGCCCAGTTCCGTCGCACCGACACCGCTGTCATCCGACGGAGCCGCAATCAGTGACCCATCAACGCCCGCAAGCGCTTCAGCCACGACTGGCGCGGTGACGACATCCGGCTCTCCTGCCTGTGCCACCGTCGGTGTCGCTGACAAGGCCGCCACGCACAGTGCCACCGTTGTCGCCATCGCGGCCCCACGTCTCACACTCTTCGGCTCGGTCATGCTCTTCCCTTCTGTCGAGCGGTTCGAGCCACTAGCGTCGCTTCAGGTGCCGTTTCGATCTACAAACCGGACTTTCTGGACTTCGGGGGGACGGCCACCTCATCGCCACGCGGCGTTCTACCCCGTCGATTCAGGGCGGGGCTCGACCTCAGCCGAGTGCGCGTTCAGAACGTCGACGAGGCGTTGATCCAACCCCAGCAGGCAGACCGCCCGCATAACCGTGCTGAGCTTCGGGTCGGGAAGGGCAGCATACGGCCCGCACGCGCGTTCCAGGCTCCGGTATGTCGGGAGGGAACACCCCAATCGGTGGGCCATCTCTTCTTGCGAGAGCCGACGCTCTCGGCGGTACGCCCGTAGCCGATCGGCGATCAATTCGATGACGCGCGCAGGCAATGGTCAACTCCGAAAGCTCAAGCGAAAAATCCATCTTCGCTGTTGCCGCTCGAGACCGATATGTGCCGACATATTGAAATGATAAGCAACACTCGCGCGGCTGACCGTGGTCAGGGCAAGTAGGAGCCGAACGAGCAGCTCGGCACCAGCGATCGGTCTAGACAGAGAGGAAAACTCGCTCTGTCTCAACCGTTGTGCGCCTCAGCGCCCGAGTTTCGGCGCCTCGCGCTCGAGCCACGCTGCGACGATCTCGCTGCGACGGTCGACGTCTCCGGAGGGGAACGCGAGCCCGCGGGTCGGTGTGGAAGCCCCGAGCTCGACAAGCAGCGGGCGGAGGGTGTGCTCGACGGCGAGGGCGTGGCCGGGTCCACCGATCGTGAGCACGGGGATGGCGGTGACGCCGGCGAGGCCCTCGGCGCCGTAGCGATCGAGGAACGCCTTCAGCAGCCCGGTGTAGGTCGCCTTGTACGTCGGGCTGGCGACCACGAGCACGTCCGCCGCGGCGACGCGGGCGACGAGCTGGTCCACGCGCTCGTCCGGAAACCGGAAGAGCGCGTCGGCGACGTCGGCGAGATCGATGGTCTCCTCGACGTCCGCCCCGAGCAGCTCAGCGACCTGGCGGGCCACCTCTTCCGCGACGAGGCGGGTGCGCGACGCCGGCTGCGGATTCCCGACGAGGACGACGATCGAAGGCATGCGGCATCCCTCTCAGAAGGCCGACAGGTTGGCGCGCAGGCCGCCGTCCGCCCACTCGGAGCGCAGGATGCCGCGCCGCCGCAGGATCGGGACGAGCTCGTCGAGCGCCCGGTGGATGGTGACGGGGTGCAGGTCGCCCGAGAAGATGAAGCCGTCGTTGTCGGCGTCGTTGCCGAGCGCCTCGATGACGTCGGCGATCTCGTCGGCGGTTCCCACCGTGCCGCCGCGCCGGTCGGTGACCCGGCCCAGGCGCGCCTTGCCCGCGAGGATGTCGCGCAGCGGCACCCCGTCGAAGCTGTCGTACGTGCCCTGCAGGCCCCGGATCGTGCCCTTGGACACGTGGTCTCCGAAGATCGCGGGGTCGAGGGGCCGATCGAGGTCGAGCACAATCAGGTCGGTCTCGAGGTCGCTCGACCACGCCTCCGCGACCTCGATCAGCGTCGCGTCGTCGGGAGAGGCGGATGCCGCGACGATGCGATCCGCTTCCTCTACGCTGGCCGCGACGATCGGCTTGATCACGAACAGCACCTTGATGTCGTCGGGGTTGCGTCCGTGCTCCGCGGCGGCGGCGCGCACCTTCTGGCGGTATGAGCGGATGCTGTCGGCGTCGAGGTTCGAAAGCGCGAGCTGGATCTCGGAGTTGCGCCCGGCGAAGCCGATCCCGCGAGGCGAGCCGCCCGGCGACGCGACGATCGGGTCGCCCAGCGGCAGGGGCTCGGCGTTGAGGGGGCCGTCGAACGAGAAGAAGCGCCCGCGGTGCTGCGGCGCCGAGATCTTCGTGCCGTCGGCGTAGATCTGCGTCGTCGGGTCGGCGATGAGCGCCTCGTCTCCCCAGCTGTGCCAGAGCAGCCGCAGGGCGTCGAGCCACTCCTGCGCGCGGTCGTACGCGGCGTCATGCGGGAGTCGTTCCAGCCCGAAGTGATGCGCGCTGCCGACATCGGTCACGACGTTGAGTCCGAGGCGGCTGGAGCTGAGATGCTGCAGCGACGCGAACTGCCGCGCCGCGAGGTAGGGCGGGTACGCCCCGGCATTCACCGTCGGGATCACTCCGAGATGCTGCGTGGCCGCGAACAGGTACGGGGCGAGCATCCACGGGTCGTGCTTCGGCCCGCCGTACGCCTTCCGCACCCGCAGGTTCAGCGTCTCGGGGGTGATGCCCACCGACAGGGCGTCTTCGATGAGCACGAAGTCGAACCCCGCCTGCTCGAGCTCGCGCGCCGACTGCTGATAGAGGTCGGGCTTCTGCCAGGCGTAGTTCCACTCGTAGTACGGGCGAGCCCAGCCGTGGGGACCGAAGCCGCGTGAGAGGAACCAGCCGAAGTGCTGCGGGCGGGTCATGCGGCACCTGCCGTCGTGAGCAAGATCGCGGCCGATGCCGCCACAAGGCCGTGTTCGAGGTCGGCGATGAGGTCGTCGGGGTCTTCGAGGCCGATCGACAGCCGCAGCATCCCGGGCCCGATGCCGCTTGCGGCCAGCTGGACCTCGTCGCGCAGGATGTGGGTCGTCGTCGCCGGGTGCAGCACGAGCGAGCGCACGTCGCCGAGGTGGGTCATCCGGGTGAAGAGGCGCAGCGCGTCGGTGAACGCGCGCGCGGCCTCGAGCCCTCCCCGCAGCGTCACGGCGAACACCGACCCCTGCCCCTGCGGAAGGTACCGGAGCGCCCGGGCGTGGTGCGGGCTCGAGGGCAGCCCGCTGTAGTCGACGGATTCCACCGCGGGATGCTGCTCCAGCCACTGCGCCAGGCGCAGCGCGGTGGCGGACTGACGCTCGACGCGCAGCGACAGCGTCTCGATGCCCTGCAGGATCAGGAAGGCGTTGATCGGCGACGGCGCCGGGCCGTACCGCATCGACACGCGCCGGGCGAAGTCGAGGAAGGCGGTCGCCGGCGAGCGCTCGGCGAAGGTGAGCCCGTCGACGCCGCGGTCGCGGGCGAGCTGGGGGTAGGCATCCGCCCGCTCCGCCCAGGGGAAGGTGCCGGCGTCGACGATCACCCCGCCCAGCACGGTGCCGTGTCCGGCGAGGAACTTGCTCGCCGAGTGCACCACGACGTCGGCGCCGTGCTCGATCGGGCGCAGCAGGTAGGGCGTGGCGAGTGTGTTGTCGATGACGAGCGGCGCCCCGTGGCGGTGCGCGAGCTCGGCGAGCGCGGCGATGTCGAGCACGTCGTTCTTCGGGTTCGCGATCGATTCGGCGAACACGAGCCTGGTGTTCGGCCGCAGGCCCGCCGCCCAGGCACCCAGGTCGTCGGGGTCGTCGATGAAGTCGACGGACACTCCGAGGCGGCCGAGGTCGTCGCGCAGCAGTTCGCGCGTGCCTTCGTAGATGCTCGACGACGACAGCACGTGGTCGCCCGCCGAGACCAGTGACAGCACGGTCGTGGCGACCGCCGCCTGCCCGCTGCCGACCAGAACCGCACCCGTGCCGGACTCGAGGTCGGCGATCCGGCGCTCGACGGCGGAGTTCGTCGGGTTTCCGACGCGCGTGTATATGAAGCCCTCCTCGGCGCCGCCGAACCGGGCGTGGCCCTCGTCGAAATCCTCGAACTCGAAGCCGGCGGTCAGATAGATCGGCGTCGCGCGAGGACGGTGCGGTCCTCGCTGATCGTCCCCGGCATGCAGCTGCCGGGTCGAGAAGGCGAGAGGACGTTCGGGCATGGCGGACAGGTTAGCCAGGACGGATGCTTCGCCCCTCCCGCTTCGTCACGCGAGGTCATCAGATGACGCGGTGTGACAGCCGCGGGTCCGTCTTCCCGGTTCGCGAGCCTAGGGTCGCGATATGACCTTCACGACAGCAGCGGTCCAGACCTCCGGGGGGCGCGACGAGCGCGGCCCCGAACGTCTGGAGCACGAGCACGTGGAGCATGCCTTCGGCGGCTCGCTCGACCCGGATTCGTTCAAGGCGCTCTTCCGCGGGCATCCGGCCGGCGTCGCCGTGATCACGGCGGAAGGCCCGGAGGGGCCGGTCGCGCTGACCGCGTCGTCGGTGGCGTCCGTCAGCGCCGACCCGCCGCTGCTCATCTTCTCGGTCTCGGCGCTGTCGTCGGCGACGGCCGCGATCGCGGCGGCCGACACCGTCGTCGTGCACCTCCTCGACGCGCACGATCTGCCGCTGGCGACGCTGGGCGCGACGAGCGGCGTGGACCGCTTCGCCGACGAGACGTCGTGGGTGCGCCTCTCGACCGGCGAGCCGCTGTACCGGGGCGTGCGGGCGTGGGTGCGCTGCGCGATCGTGAGCCGAATGGATGCCGGAAGCTCCACCGTCATCGCCGCTCACGCTCTGCAGTCCAGCGTCGAGCGCGACGTGCCGCCCGGCGACACCGGCGACGCGCTGGTCTACCACAACCGCGGATGGCACCGCCTCGGCGACCACTCGCGCATCGATCCTTCCGACGGCGCCGGGAGCCGCGCCGGCTGAACGAACCGAGGGATAACGCCATGCCGCATCATCTCGACATCGCCCACGTGCAGTACCTCACCCGTGCGCAGCAGGAGGAGCCGGTGAAGCCGCTTGCCGAGTCCGACCTCGGGCGTCGCGGCCGTCCCGCGGATCACACCATCGAGCCAGGCAAGAGCGGGGCCGCCCCCGCCTCCTGAGCCGGCGCGCGTACTCAGGCCGACGCGAGACGACCGGCCCGCCACCGGGCATGCTCGCGGGCGTAGAGCACGGCGGCGATGCCCCACAGCCCGAGGTCGTCGGTGAGGCCGAGCGGCCCGAGGAGCAGTTCGGGGATGAGGTCGATCGGCGCGACCGTGTAGACGACGGCGGCGATGCCTGCCGCCCACGTCGTGGCGGCGAGACGGTGCTCGCGTCGCCGGACCGCTCCGAGGAAGGTGCTCATGCCTTCAGTGTGCGGCTCACGGAGTCGTGCAATGGCGCCGCTCGGCTACTGCTCAGCAAACTCCGGGCTCGTTACCGGTCGAGCAGCCTCGCCGCCGGTGAGCACCCTTACTCGAGTCGTCCCCGCGGTTAGCGCTTCGGTGGCTCGTACTCGTGGAAGTCGGGATCAGCGACCACGTTGAGTCCAGCCCGTCGCGCGTACGCCGTGACCTCTTCGAGGAGCGCCTCGCCCTCGGCAATCCATGCGCGACCGGTTGCCGCGTCCAGCCAGCCAGCCCGTTCGTCGAATCCGGACTGCCACACGCGCGTCCACTTCCGCAGCCGTGACGTCAACTCGGCGGGCAGCCGCAATCTCTCGACCGCGTCGCCGCCCGACAAGGGCGAGGCTGGCCCCCACTCCGGGGCGAAGCCCACCCTATCGGCCGACCTTTCCTCGGAATCGCTCTCGCCTCGGGCGCTCGGGGTCGACGGCGAATCTGCGATGCCAAGATGCATGGCGCCCTTGCGCTTCGCGCCGACCCGCACCTCCAGCTCGCGTCGGTGTCTGCTGGGCATGCCCGACATTATCCACCCGCCCGAGGCCGTAACTGATACTCGCATCAGCGGCCCGAGCCGTATCACCGCGGGAGCGCCCCCGCTCATCTCAGCATGGGACTCATCAGCGGCATCACCCGGGGGATCTCACTCGCCGTCCTCGGCGACGGCACCCTCGTGCATCTCGAACGCTCCGGCGTCCGCGCGTGGACCATCGTCCGCAGCGCTCCCGACGGCACCCGCCTCGCTGATCTTCGTCGCCGGCGCAGCGCGACCGATGTCGTCGCGCATCCATCCGATCCGGCGGGGGCCGTGCTCGTCTCACCGAGTCGCGGGCTCGATGCTTTCACCGGGGGAGCGGTCGCCCCGCTCGCGACGCTCGTCGGCGTCGGCGCCGCGACGTCCGCCGCGGGCACGGTCGTCGCGACCACCCGCGGTCGTCGCGCGAAGCTGTGGTCGATCGACCCGGCGACCGGCGTCGCGACCGACGAGGGCCGTGCGCCGTCCGCCATCGTCGACCTGCTCGCGCACCCGACGGATGCCGCGACCATCGCGCTCGCGGGCTCGTCCGGGTCACGTCGGCTCGTGGTCCTCAGGCCCGGCGCCGCACCGCGGGCCGCGGCATCCGTTCCCGGCGCGACACGCCTCGCGCGCCTCGCCGCCGGCGACCCGCGCATCGCGATCGGCTACGCGGACGGGCGCATCGAACTGCGCGACCCGGCCTCGCCCGCCGTCCCCATTCCGGTCACGACCCTTCCCGCCCCCGTGTGGGGCCTGGCGTTCACCGGCACCGACCTCATCGCGGGCTACGGCAGCGACATCGACACCGTGCCGATCGTCGAGCCTCCCGGCGTCGACCTCGTCCTTCCCGCCGCGCACTACCTCGCCTCGTGGACCCGCGTCGACGTGCGCACGCGCGGCGGCGTCTCGTTCGACGACCTGCTGTTCTTCGTCGACCCTCCGCACGGCGGCCTGGTGTCGGCATCCCGCGACGCGTCTTTCGACCCGGTCAGCCCGCACGTGGTGATGGCGCTGGGCAACACGGTCGGCGACTACACGCTGCTGGCGGTGGATGCCGCGACCGGCGACGTGCTCGGAAAGCAGCCGTTCGCGGTCACCGACGTGTGGCCGGGGCCCGACGGCCCGCCGGTCGCGGTCGTGGGTCCGACCGGCAACGAGGCGCCGGATGCCGCGTGGGGCGGCGGCGACCCGTACGTACCGCAGAACATGAACGTGCGGCCGCGGCTGGGAGACTGGCGGGTCGCGGTCGTCGTGGTCGAGACCGACGACCAGGCGACGCTCTCGGCGGCGGACGCGGCCGCTCTCACCCAGACCCTCCGCGACGAGATCTTCACGGGCGTGAATCGGGGCGGGGTGATCGAGTCGACCCGCCAGTACTACGCCGCGGTGTCGAGCAGCCAGCTCAACCTCGTCGAGGCGGGCATCCTCGTGCCGGTGCGCCTGCCGAACGACTGGGACACCTACGTCGCGCCGAACATGACCACCGGTCGTACGCAGGGCGACGGGCTGCCGAACTTCAGTCAGGCGGCGGTCGCCGAGATCGTGCGGCAGAACCGCGACCGGGCCGCCGCCGGCCAGCCGCTGCTGCTCGACCTCGACGCGGTCGACTCGCTCGTGTTCGTGCTGCGATCGATCCCCGCCGATGCCGCGGCCGGCTTCCCGGGACGCCACCAGTGGCCGTACGGCACGCGTCCCGGCGGATACCAGCTGACGTTCATCGTGGGCGAGACCATCGTGCCGTTCGCGTTCGGTCAGATCGCGATCCCGCGGAGCCGGGTCATCCAGGCGCTGACGATGCCGACGACGTGGACGGCGATCAGCAACGGGCGCACGTTCGCCGAGACGGTGGCGCACGAGCTCGGGCACAACTTCGGGCTGCACGACGCCTACTTCGACTCCGCGAAGCATGCCGCGGAGTTCCAGTCCCGAGACCCCGGGAGCTGGGATCTCATGGGCAACGAGGGCGGTTCGCCCGAGCTGTCGCCGGCCGAGCGGATGCAGCTCGGCTGGGTGCCGGCGGGGGACGTCCGCACGCTCTCCGTCGGCGTTGCCGGATACGTCGACGAGACGGTCGACCTCGTCGCGGCCGGGCGGCCGGCGCCGGCGCCGGGTGGCCCGCGGCAAGCCGTGGAGCTGCGGATCTCGGACGGACGCAACTACTACTTCGAGTACCGGCGCCGCAACGCCGCCGCGCTCAGCGACCAGACCATCGGCGAGGACTTCGTCGTGGTGGGCACCGACTACGTCTCGGGCGACACTCCGCCCACGAACCGGCGTCCGCTGACGCTGCTGCGCGACGACACCGATGCCGACGGCGGCACATTCCCCCTCGGCACCGACTACGAGGAGAGCGACACCTCCGACCCGTCCTATCCGAACGACTTCCGCCTCGAGGTCACGCAGGCGGGGGCGGATGTCGCGCGCGTGCACCTGCGCTATGCCGACGCGAAGCCCGACCCGGCGTTCCAGCCCTGGGGGCAGAGCACCGGGTGGAAGAGCCCCGACCTGCGCGTGGAGAACTTCCGCAACCTGCAGAACCCGGCACTTCGCGACGTGCCCTGGGAAGGCCACGACAACTGGATCGTCGCCACCCTGCGCAACAACGGGCGCGACACGGCGAACAACGTCGAGGTGACCTTCGGGGTGAAGGACTTCACTCTCGGAGGCGGCGCCGAGATGACTCTCGGCTCGGTGACCGTCGCGAGCCTCGCCGCCGGCGCGAGTGTCGACGTCACCTCGCCGAACGTGTGGCGCCCGCCCGCGCTGTCGCAGATCCCGTTCCTGAACATCCGACCGCACTACTGCGTGTTCGCGCGGGTCACGGCGCTGCCCGACGAGATCACGCGTGACAACAACGAGGCGCAGTCCAACCACACCCGCCTCATCTCGGCGTCGTCGTCACCGTCGACGCGCGAGACGGGGGTGATCAAGGTGACGAACCCGCACCCCGTCGAGGCACGGTGCCGCGTGGTGGTGAGGCAGACCGACCGGCTCTCGCGCACGTACCTCGAGCACGCGTGGGTCGTGCTCCAGCCCGGTGAGGAGCGTGACGTGCGGTTCTGGACCGAGTCGATGATCGGCGACCCGGCGCTCGAACGTCTGTCGAAGCAGTGGCAGTCCGCGTCGTGGGAGATGCCGAACCGGCTGCGGCTGACCGGCGTCGCCGACACGGGGGAGGGATGCCACGGCGACACGACCGGCGGCGCGAACGTCGACGTCGTGTTCGGCCGTCGCACCCGGTTCGTCGACCTTCGCGTGGGGCGCGGCTACGCGACCGGTCGGGTCGAGGTCGAGGAGAACGGCGACGGCCCGTGGGGGCGCGTCGTGGTCTCGATCCGCGACGACAAGGACGGCAAAGACCTCGGGGTGTTCAGCGGCGACGTCCGCGACGGCGACTTCGCGTTCGAGTTCCGCGAGCACGTCGACGGCGGCCGGATCGCGCAAGCCGAGTTCGTCGGCGGCTACTCCGCGGCCCCGTGCCTGAGCGAATGGGTCGACGTCGAGCAGTGAGGGTCGGTGCACGCGCCTCGCGTGCGGGCACGCATCGCGGTGATGTGCACGATGACGGATGCTTCGTGGCCGAGACATCCGTCATCGCGCACATCTCCGTCATGCGGAGTGCGGTAGCTGTGGGGTCTGCGGATTACCCGCTACAGTCGCGGCTGTCGGGCGCCGGGCGCCGCGCGGCTCGCGCGAGTCGCGAGACGAGGGCTACCGACGTCAGTGCGACTGCTGCACTCAAGAGCAATTGAGAGAGAAGCGGGAGCCCCGCGGCGTAGAGCGTCAGATTGACGAGCGCGTAGACGGCGAGTGCAAGCAGGGTCGCCCGGAGCCGACGTGTCCAATTCGCTGATGACATGGAGTTCATCCCTTCGCAGCCGCCGCCAGCGGGGCGACAAGAGTTACGCCGACAGGCGTCCAGACGCATCCTTACTCCGAATCTTGGAGCCTGAAGCATCAATATTTCAGAGCGAGCGCTCGGACGGTATCCCCTAGATGGGGGACATTTCTCGGGTGTTCGCTCCATCGGCAGGCCACGCTCGATGCCCGATTCAAAGGCGCCCCAAAAGTGGCACACGGACCGGCCCTCGGCCTTCGTGCGGTCCCTAGGCTGGGCGCAGGGCGCGCGGACGCCGGGGCCGCGCGCGCACTTCGCCGAGAACGGACCTGACATGACCGACGACATCGCCCTCGTCACCGGAGCCCGCGGCGGCATCGGCCGCGCGCTCGTCGATCGCCTGCGAACCCGCGGCGTGCGTGTCGCCGCGGTGGGCCGCGACGCGACCGCCCTCGCCGAGGTGCCCGCCGAAGCCCGGATCGCCGCGGATGTGACGACGCCCGAGGGGGCGGCCGCCGCGTTCGAGGCGTGCGTGGCAGAGCTGGGCGCCCCGCCCGCGCTGCTGGCCCACGCCGTCGGCAGCACGCTGATCGCTCCGCTCCACCGCACCGACCCGGCCGCCGCCCGAGACGTGCTGCGGGTCAACCTCGACAGCGCGATCTGGACCCTGCGCGCGTGGATCGGCGCCCTCGCCGGCGCGCCCGGTGCGGCCGTGCTCGCGAGCTCGGTGGTGGCGCAGATCGGCGTCGCGAACCACGAGGTGATCGCCGCAGCGAAGGGTGGCGTCGAGGCTCTCGTGCGCAGTGCCGCCGCCACGTATGCCGCGAAGGGCATCCGTGTGAACGCCGTCGCTCCGGGGATGACCGAGACGCCGCTCACCGCCGGGATGCTCCGCGCGCCGGCCTTGCGGGAAGGGGCGGCGAAGCAGTACCCGCTCGGCGGCGTGCAGACGGCGGACGAGGTGGCGTCGGTCATGGACTGGCTGCTCTCGCCCGAGGCATCCCGCCTCACCGGCCAGGTGATCCCGGTCGACGGGGGCTTCACCCGCATCCGCCCGCTCGTGAAATAGCGGACTGCTCCCTACAGGTCGGCGAGCTCCGACGGGATGTCGCGGCTCGAGTGGAGCACGCGGTGCACACGGACGGCGTCCGTGTCGTCGGTGTACACGAGGACATACGGGTAGCGCCTGAGCGGAAGTCCGCGCAGTCCACGGACTCCTGTCAGCACCTCGAGACGGGGCGATCCGATCGAGGGATGCTCGGCCAGAAGTCTGACGGCGTCTTGCAGCGCATCGATCAGCCCCAGCATCGCTTCACCGTCGGCGACCTCCGAGTAGTACTGCACGGCGGCGTCGATGTCGACATCCGCACCGCGAGTGGTGACGACGCGGCGCGTCACGCGTCGCCAGGGGCTACGCGACCGGCACGCTCGCGGAGACGCTCGAAGTAGGAGTCATCGAGTTCGGATCCGGGCCCGGAGGTCATGCCCTCGACGACGAGGGCGCGCACCCTTTCACGCGCTTGAGCTTGACGGATGAGATCGCGCACGAATTCGCTGCTGTTCGCGAAGCCCTGCTGATCGACCTGCTCCTCGACGAACTCCTTGAGAGCTGCGGGGAGCGAGATGTTCATCGTGGCCATACTTCCATCGTAGCTAGGATGGCAAACTTTGTCATCGTCGGCGGTCGGTCACGGCGGGTAACACTGACAACCGATGACGCCCGCGCTCCTACGCCGCTGCCGGGGAACCGCTGGTCGGTGCCGGTGCGCGCGGGCGAGCGGACGGTGATCCGGCGCGGGGACTGACCTCGTCGGCTGTCGAGATTCCCGGAGACACGCCGTCGCACCAGGGCCTGCAGGCGCCGGTGCCCGGCGTGTCTCCTTCTTTCCCGACACGAACGCGCGTTCGTCCCGGCGCGGCCATGCAGCTGAAGGCCCGCCGTGGATGCGGCGCGGCCCTCAGCCGCATGCTGAGGGGCTGGGCGAACCGGTAGGGCAGACGTTCGCCTTTGTCATCTGGTGTCCGACCGGCGGTGCCGTTCGGCGATTGCTGTGGCGAAGCGAATGAACGACAAGAGCGCGCCCACTCCGCCGATAGCGAGGGCGGCGACACCCGGAAGAGGCGCCTGCCCGGTGGTCTGCGTTGCGTCCGCCTCGACCCCAGCGTGGAAGATAGAAACAGCCCCGAGCACCGCGATCACAAGCGCCCCAAGCAGCAGGAGGCCCCATATCGCTACGCGGAAGGTAGTTTTCGTTGTCACGGCACGTCTTCCGCCTCAGCTCGGATTACACAACTCGCAGTCAAGATTGGCATATGCGAAGTATCTACTCAAACTCTGATATATCGAGCTGATCGGCCGACGCCGCGCGCACCACCGAAGTTTTTCCGCCTGATCCGAGTTTCGAGTCGCGCCGTCGCTGCTCATGACCGCCGAAAGCGCCGCAGTGTGCGCATTTCGGCCCGCGCCTTCCGTTCGTCGTACACCGGCTCTCGCGCATGGGCACGATCCGGATACGCTCCCACGCGCATACCGGGAGCGCGGCGGATCCCGCCGTGACGACGAGGGTGCCGGGACGGGAGAGGTGGCAGGAGTGAGTGATCCTCGGCGAACGGGTGACCAGCGGCTCACGCGGGCCGACGTGCTCGCCCCCGTCTTCTGGGCGATCTTCCGGGCGACGACGCTCGAGCAGCTCGGCTGGCGGTACCCGCACGGTCCCGCGGCCGTCACCGTCGACGGGAGCAGCCCGGTCCGCATCCTGGTGCTCGGAGACGGGCCCGCGGCGGGCTGCGGTGTGCGCACGCACGACCAGGGCGTCGCCGGGTTCCTCGCACGCGAGGTCGCCGAGGCCACCAGGCGGGGAGTCCACGTCCGGGTGCTCGCGGAGCCGACCGCGTCCGCGCGGTCGACGGTGGACCGGGTGAGGGGGGCGGATCTCTCGGGCTACGACGCGATCGTCCTCATGCTCGCCGCGACCGACGCCCTGTGCCTGACGGCGCGGCGCAGCTGGCAGCGGCACATGACCGCTCTGGTCGAGGCGCTGAGCGCGCAGACCGGATGCCTCGTCGTCACGAGCGTCGGAAGCCTCGACCTGACCCCGGCCCTGTCCCCGCTCGCTCGACGGGTCGCCGGCCGGCACGCTCGCCTGCTCAACACGGTGACGAGCCTGGTGTGCGCCCGGTCCGCCGTGCCGATGGTCTCGCTCGACGCGGCGAGCGAGCTCACCGCGGGCACCTACGCCCGGTGGGCGAGCCGGATCGGGGCGGTCGTCACCCGCTCGCTGTCGCTGACCACGCAGCATCCGTAACCGACGCCGAGGTCTCGCGATCGCTCCGCGAGCCGTCCCAGGTCGACCCGCACCGGCGTCGACGCGCACGGCGCCGAACCCCGCGGTGTCGAACGCAACGCGCATTGTCCTCTCCTGGACCCGCCTTGGGAAGACCCTGAGGTGACGGCATCTCTGCCTCCGAACATGGCCGCCCTGGGAGGGGTCGACGGTTCAAGGCAAGGAGGAGACATGGGTGTGAAGACAGCCGTCGCGGCAGGAGCGGTCGGTGTCGCAGCGGGTCTGGTGGCGAGATCCCTGGTGCGGGCCAAGACGGACTCCGAGGGTGACGGCCGTCACCCCGAGGGCTGGAAAGCCGTCACGATCCTCGGCGATGCCGGGGCCTTCGGCCAAGGAGGCTTCCCCGAGCCGCTGCGGCGCCTGACCGAGGTGATCGAGGTCCGGGTCTCGCCCGCGCCCGGTGACAGGGGCTTCGAGGTCCACGCCCGGCTCCGCGAGGGCGCCGACGTCGGCGCGGTCATCGGCGACGAGGATCCGCAGCAGGCGCTGCGCGTCGCGTTGCGCGACGCCAAGCAGATCTTCGAGACGGGCGAGGTGCTCCGCGCGAAGCCGCGCCCGCATGGCAAGCGCAAGGCCACCTTGCTGGGGGCCGTGGTCGATACGGCCGAAGACGACGCGAAGGGCGAGGGTGTGCTGTGAAGGCTCTGTGCTGGACCGGGGTGAACAAGCTCGACGTCGAGACCGTCGACGACCCCCAGATCCTCAACGATCAGGACGTCATCGTGCGGGTGATCCTCACCACTTCGTGCGGGTCCGACCTGCACCTGCTCGGCGGCTACGTCCCAACGATGCGCGCCGGCGATGTGCTCGGCCACGAGTTCCTCGGCGAGGTCGTCGAGACCGGGTCGGCGGTGACGAAGCACAAGGTCGGCGATCGGGTCGTGGTGTGCTCGTTCATCAGCTGCGGCAAGTGCTGGTACTGCAAGAACGACCTGTTCTCGCTGTGCGACAACGGCAACCCCAACGCCGGCATCCCGGAGATGCTGTGGGGTCAAGCCCCCGGCGGGTGCTACGGATACTCGCACGCGCTCGGCGGCTGGGCGGGCAGTCACGCCCAGTACATCCGCGTGCCGTTCGCCGACCAGGGCGCCTTCCCGGTTCCCGACGGCGTGAGCGACGAGCGGGCGCTGTTCGCTTCGGATGCCGCGCCCACGGGCTGGATGGGAGCCGACCTCGGCGGGGTCAAGCCGGGCGACACGGTCGCCGTGTGGGGTGCCGGCGGTGTGGGGCAGATGGCGGCGCGCGCGTCGCTGCTGCTCGGCGCCGAGCGCGTGATCGTCATCGACCGCTTCCAGGAGCGTCTCGCGCAGGCGTCGGACATCATCGGCGCCGAGACGATGAACTACGAGACGAGCGAGGTGCTGCCCGAACTGCGAGAGCTCACCGGCGGCCGCGGGCCCGACGTGTGCATCGAGGCGGTCGGGATGGAAGCCCACTCCGACCGGATCGACTTCGCCTACGACCAGGTGAAGCAGCAGCTGCGGCTGCAGACGGACCGGCCCACCGCGGTCCGGGAGGCGATCTTCGCGGCACGCAAGGGCGGGAGCGTCTTCGTCCTCGGGGTGTTCGGCGGGTTCGTCGACAAGTTCCCGCTCGGTCCCATCATGAACAAGGGGCTGACGCTGCGCTCGGCGCAGCAGCACGGTCACCGCTACATCCCGATGCTGCTGGAGCGGATGTCGCGCGACGAGCTCGTGACGGAGCACCTGGCGACGCACGTCATGCCGCTCGACGAGGGTCCCGAGGGGTACGCGAAGTTCAAGGAGAAGGCCGACGGGTGCGTCCGGGCGGTCTTTCGGCCGTAGGAATGAGAAAGGCAAGGAAATGAAAGCTGTCGTATACGAAGGCCCTCGCAAGGTCAGCGTCCAAGACGTCCCGGACGCCCGGATCGAGCGGCCGACCGACGTGCTCGTGCGCATCACCACCACCAACATCTGCGGCTCCGACCTGCACATGTACGAAGGGAGGACCGACTTCGAGACCGGTCGCTGGTTCGGCCACGAGAACATGGGCCAGGTGATCGAGGTCGGCGACGGCGTCGACAAGGTCCAGGTCGGCGACTACGTCGTGCTGCCGTTCAACGTCGCGTGCGGGCACTGCAAGAACTGCGAGCGCGGTCTCACCAACTACTGCCTCACCGCTCAGCCCAACCCCGAGTGGGCGGGAGCCGCCTACGGCTTCGCCGACATGGGGCCGTGGGCGGGAGGCCAGGCGGAGCTGCTGCGCGTGCCGTGGGGCGACTTCAACTGCCTCCGACTCGGGGAGGATGCCGAAGAGAAGCAGACCGATTACGTGATGCTCGCCGACATCTTCCCGACCGGCTATCACGCGACGGAGCTCGCGCACGTCAAGCCGGGCGATCAGACGGTCATCTACGGCGCCGGCCCGGTCGGCGCCATGGCGGCGTACTCGGCGATCCTCAAGGGCGCGGGGAAGGTGATGGTCGTCGACCGCCACCCCGATCGCCTGCGCAAGATCGAGGAGATCGGCGCCATCCCCATCGACGACTCGGCGGTCGACCCGGTCGAGGCGGTGAACGAGATGACGATGGGGCTGGGTGCCGACAACGGCCGCGACGACGGCTGGACGAAGGTGGTCCTGCATCCGGACTTCTCCTCCGACGGATCGTAAGGCCCCCAACTCGCCAGCGGGCCTTCCGGCGCCGCGCCCCGCCAGAGAGGACGACAGTGATGACGAACGAAAACGAGCAGGCCGGAGGATCCCGCCGCGGCGGATCCCCCCGCGCGAAGCCCGGCCGGGCGATCGCCTTCAGCGACGCCATCATCGCGATCGTCATCACCCTCCTGGTCCTCGATCTCCGGCCTCCGGACACTGAGGAGGGCAAGCTGCTGGAGGGTCTGCTGAACGAGTGGCCCACCTACCTCGCCTACGCCGCGTCGTACCTCTATCTCGCGGTGATCTGGATGAACCACAAGGCTGCGTTCACCCGCATCCGCGAGATGGATGTCGGCCTGCAGTGGGCGAACCTGGGCATCCTGGCGACCCTCGCCCTGGTGCCCTGGCCGACAGCGGTGATCGCCGAGACGGCGCGGACGGGCAATCTCACCGACGAGAAGGTCGCGGTCGGCCTGTACGCCCTGATCGGCGCGCTCCTGTGCCTGTCGTGGCTGGTGTTCTTCTCGTATCTCGCACGCCATCCCGACCTGACGAAGGACGAGGTCGATGACGAGTACTTCGTCCACGAGCGACCCCGTGCTCTGATCGGAGTGGTCGCCTACCTGGCAGCTGGACTGGCAGGTGTCCTGATCCACCCCTTGGTCGCCTCCGCCGTGTTCCTGCTGCTCCCCGCGTACTATGCGCTCACCAGCCACGGACACGATCAGCAGCCCGGTCTGCTCCGCGGCCGTTCGGCCCCCGATGATGCGCGACGCTGATTGAATCTCCTCACGGCAGTCGCTGTTGCCGTGAGGGGAGGCGGATCGTGGACGTGCACGATGTCGTGGTGATCGGCGCCGGACTGGCGGGGCTGCGGTGCGCGACCGTGCTGGGCGAAGCCGGTCGAGACGTCGTCGTGCTCGAGGCGGGTGACGAGGTCGGCGGCCGGCAGCGGACCGACGGGGTCGACGGCTATCTCCTCGATCGCGGATTCCAGGTGCTGAACCCGGCATACTCTGCCGTCGCCCGCGCGGTCGACCTCGCCGCGCTGAGGCTGCGACCGTTCCCGGTCGGCGTCCGCGTGCGGCGCGCGCACGGCGTCGCCGAGCTCGCGCACCCCCTCCGGCATCCGACGTCCATCCCGGCGTCGCTGCGCAGCGGGCTCGTGTCGCCTCGCGATGTCGCCGCCCTGACGCGCTGGGCTCTGCCTGCGATCATCGCGCCGGGGAGCCTCGCCGCGGGACCCGACCGCACGCTTCGCGAGGGATGGGATGCCGCGGCCTTCCGGGGCCCGTTGCGCACCGAGGCGCTCGAGCCGTTTCTTGCGGGCGTGCTGGCGGACGATCGCGGCGACACCTCCGAGGCATTCGCCCGGCTGCTGATCCGGTCGTTCGCGCGCGGACGGCCCGGCGTCCCGGCATCCGGGATCGCTGCCCTCCCGGTGGCGCTCGCCGCGCGCGCCGGGGCCGCGGGAGTGAAGCTTCGGCTGAAGCGTCGGGTCACCGGCATCCACCATCGGTCGCATGAGACGGAGATCGCCGTGGACGGCGCGGAGACGGTCGGGGCGCGAGCGGTCGTCGTCGCCACGGACGGCGCCTCCGCGGCGGAGCTGGTCGGGGTGCCGGCGCCCGAGACCCGCGGGCTGCAGACCTGGTGGTTCGCGGTGGACGAGGCGCCCACGACGTCGGCGATGCTCATGGTGGACGGGCGTCGGGCCGGCCCGATCGTGAACACCGTCGTCATGACGCTGACCGCCCCGGGCTACGCGCCGCCGGGCCGGCATCTCGTCCAGGCGACCTGCCTTCTCCCGCACGGGACGCGACCGCCGAGCGAAGGCCAGGTGCGCCGGCAGCTCACCGAGATGTGGGAGACGGATGCCTCGGCCTGGCAGCTGCTGCGTCGCGACGACATCCCCGACGCTCTGCCCGCCCAGCGCCCGCCGCTGCCGAGAACGAGCCCCGCGCGCGTGGCCGAGGGGGCCTACGTGGCCGGGGACCACCGCGACACGGCATCGATCCAGGGCGCGCTCGTCTCGGGGGAGAGGGTTGCGGCGGCGGTGCTCGCCGACCTGCGGGGGTGATTCCGGATGCTACGCCCCGGCCGTGCCGGTCGGGGACGGCATCCACACCGCCCGCTCCCGCTCGGCGAATTCACGGAAGGTCGTCGCCGGGCCGCCGGTGAGCTTCCGCACCTTGCGGTTGGGGAACGCGGAGATGTTCCAGCGCACGACGCGGTAGATCATCCGCTGCACTTCGATGTAGTCCGGCGGCGCGCCCTGCGCCGCAAGCCTCTCGAGGTATTCACTCTCGGACGGCCGAGGGTAGGTGATCGTGCGGCCGAGGACCTCACTGAGAATGTGCGCGACCTTCTTGTAGCCGAGGGACTGCTCGCCGTTGAGCGTGTACGCCTTCCCGAGATGACCCGGCGAGGTGAAGACGGCGGCCGCGACCGCGCCGATGTCGCGCGCATCGATGAACGCCGTCAGCGCGCGGCCGGCCGGAATATAGATCTCATCGCGGTCGCGGATGCCGTCGCGGTAGGTCGTCGACAGGTTCTGCATGAAGAAGTTGGGCCGCAGGAACGTGAACGGAGCGTTCACCTCACGCAGGTACTGCTCGACGGCATAGTGCGGCGTTCCCTTGTTCTGCTGCACGCCCTGAAGCGACAGGAACACGATCTGCGTCACGCCGACCCGCATCGCGGCATCGATGACGGGGAACAGGTAGGTGCGCACGTCCTCGATCGGCGGGGGACGCATCAGGAACAGCCGATCGCACCCTGCCAGGGACTCCGCGATCTCGTCGGGCTGGTCCGAGAAATCGAACCGTCTGGTGGTGGCGCCTGCGGCCACCGCGGGTGCGTCCCGCTCGCTGCGGATGCCCGCCACCACCCGCTCGCCGCGCTCCAGGAGGTGATGCACCACGGCGGATCCCACGATGCCCGTGGCGCCGGTCACGAAAACCGGCAGCGGGGCGAGCTGCTGAATACCTGCACCATACCCGCGCGTCAGCATCGCCGCCCCTATGGCGGTGCTCTCGCCGCGGGAGCAGTATGACCGCATGGAACAGTACCTGTGGGTCCTCAAGAGCAAAGAGCGGGATCTCATCCGCGAGCTCGAGCCCGAACGCCTCGCCGCCCTCGACGAAGATGCACTGCTCGCGCTGCACAAGCGGGTGCGCCGAGCCCGAAACAAGCACACCACCAACTACCGGCGGGGGGCCGCCGAGCGAGTGACCGAGGCCGGAGGTCGAGGCGCCGCCGCCGCGGGATCCGACAAGGCGCGCGGCCGCGCCTACGTGTTCGAGGAGGCGTTGGCCATCGTCAGCGAGCACCTCGCGCGGGTGGCTCACGAGGAGGCGGAGGCGCTCAAGGACGAGCGACTCGCACGCGCCCGGGCCGGGAAATGGTCCGGGCCGCAGAGCGACGGCTTCACCGACTCCGGCGTGGCCGCGGGGCGCCCCCGCCAGCACACGAAGAGCGCGGGCGGCAAGAAGCGCGACGCCTCCAGCCTCGCCCAGGGTGCCCGGCGCCAGGCGAAGCGCGACGCACGCTGAGCGCTCCACGGCCGAATCGCGCGAGACCGCCCGCACGCCCGCCACGGCTGGTTGACTGAAGCGTATGGACGCGGTCGCCATGTTCCCGCTCGGCAGTGTGCTCTTCCCGTACACCCCCCTCGTGCTGCGGGTGTTCGAGCCGCGCTATCTCATGATGATGGGGCGCCTGCTCGACGTGGAGGGCCCCGAGTTCGGAGTCGTGCTCATCGAGCGTGGCCTCGAGGCGGGCGGTGGCGACGAGCGCTCTTCGCTGGGCACGATGGCACGAATCATCCAGGTCGAAGCCGGGGCGGAAGACCTGTACGTCGTGGCCGTCGGAGGGGAGCGCATCACCGTCGATCAGTGGCGCGACGACGATCCGCACCCGGTGGCGGATGTCTCCGCGGTGGCGCCGCTCACCTGGGACGAGGCGCTCACGCCCCTCCACCGCGAAGCCGAGCGGATCGTCCGGCGCCTCGCGACCCTCGCGTCGGCGATCGGCGAGGCTCGCTGGGATCCCGCGACAGCCCTGTCGGAGGACCCGGTCGAGGCCGCATGGCAGCTCGCGGCGATCGCTCCGCTCGGCGAGTACGACCGATTCCGGCTGCTGGGGTCGACGAGCCTCGGCGGCCTGCTGCGCGGCATCATCGACCTGTGCCTCGAGGAGGAGCCGCTGCTCATCGCGCGCGCGGCCGACGCCCGAGCGGACGGTGAGGGCGAGGGCGACTGAGGTCAGGCCTCCGGCAGGGGAGGCACGGGCTGGGTCAGCGCCGTGGCGATGCGGGGGAACCGCTCGTCGACGAGCGTGCGCAGCTCGGCCCGAGGATCGGCCAGCCAGTCGTGCAGGGCGCCGGTGAACAGGGCGAATCCGATCGCGGCGAGGATCGCGGCATCCGAATCCGAGAAGCCGCGCTGGTGCAGGGCTTCGGCCACCGACCGCTGCCAGCGGGCCTGCTTGGCGAGCTCGCGGCCGGCGAGACCGACGTCCTGCGCGATGATGCGGTCGCGCTCGACGAGTCGCTCCCGATGGGGGCTCATGGCCTGCGCGAGCACGTCGAGCACCGATCTCATCATCGCGCCGGCGTCGTCGGCGTGAGCGTCCTCCCCGATCGCTCCTACGAGCAGGGGAAGCAGCTCGTCGTCATCGGCGAACAGCACCTCGTCCTTGTCGGGGAAGTGGCGGAAGAACGTGCGGGGGGTCGTGCCGGCACGGTGGGCGATCTGCTGCACCGTCGTCGCTGCGTAGCCACGGTCGACGAAGAGCTCGAAGGCCGCGTCGACGAGACGCTGCTTCGTATCCTCCGGCCACCGCGGCATGACGACATCCTACCCTTGTGTCACATTGTGACATCAGCTACCATCGCCGCTATGACACAAAGTGACATCAGTCCCACCGTGCTTCTCACGGGCCCGACCAGCGGAATCGGGGCAGCGATCCTCGCCCGCTTGGTGCGCCATCCCTCGCGCCCGCGACTCGTCCTGGTCGGTCGGGACGCCGGCCGACTCCGAGCCTCGGCAGGCGTCGCCCGCGGTGAAGGCCTGAGGGTCGACGAGGTGCAGCTGGATCTCACGGATCTGCGCAGCGTACAGTCCGGCCTCGAGCGCATCGCCTCCCTCGTGGGGTCCGGGGCCCTGCCGACGATCGACGTCGCCATCCTCAACGCCGGCGCCCAGTACTACGACCGGCGTCGCACCAGCGCGCAGGGATGGGAGGCGACGTTCGCGGTCAACGTCGTCGCACAGCACCTGCTGGTCCGCGGCATCCGTCCCCTCCTCTCCCAGGCGGGACACGTCGTCCTGCTCGGGTCGTCGACCCACCGGGGCAAGCGCGCCTCGTTCAACCTCGTTCCCGACCCGCAATGGGCGCCGCCCGCGGTTCTCGCGACGGCGCAGCCGCCCGCGACCGGTGCCGTGCGGCCGGCGGCCGAGCGCGAGCAGGGCGGCATCGCCTACGCGTCGAGCAAGCTCGCGCTCGTCACGCTGTCGCACGTGTGGGCAGCGAGACTGGCGGACGACGGTCGGCGGCTCAACACGTACGACCCGGGCCTCGTCGCCGGGACCGGCCTCGGACGAGACATGGTCGGCTACCGTTACTGGGTGTGGCGGCGCCTCATGCCCGCGATGAGCGTTCTGCCCGGGGCCACCACCCCGTCGAACACGGCACGGCACGCGGTCGCACTCGCCCTCGGTGACGCCCACCCCGCGCTTCACGACGGATACGTCGAGATCGGCCGGCTCACCCGCGCCGAAGACGTCACCTTCGACGCGCAGCGGCAGGCGCAGCTGTGGGAGTGGCTCGAGGCCGCGACCGCCGCATACGTCCCGCACCCGCAGGAGGGCCGCGCCGCGGCGTGATCAACTCGAGATGGCGCTCACCCGGTCGAGCGCCGACTCGGCCGCGCGGCGTCCTTCGTCGATGAGGCGCGGCACATCCCGCATCGTCCACTGCGACATCCGGTTCATCTCCGGCTGGATCAGCACGACCGACGGGTCGGCGACGAGGTCGGAGAGCTTGGTGCTCGTGCGCATCATGCGGACGTTCTCCCACTTCGCATGCAGGTGCACGACGATCACGCGATCCGCCCCGAGATGCCGGGCCGCGCGGTGGGGCACGTTGTCGACCATGCCTCCGTCCGCCAGCAGCCGACCACCGACGCGAACCGGCGCGAGCAGGCCCGGGACCGCGATCGTCGCGCGCAGCGCGGTGCTCAGCGGACCGTGGTCGAGGATCACCGCCTGCCGCGTGCGCAGGTCGGTCGCGACCGCGCCGAACGTGCGCGGCAGATCCTCGATGCGAGGATCGCCGCCGTGCACCCGTCCGACCGCGTCCACGACGACCCTGCTGTCGAGCACCGCCCACCGCGGCCGCAGGTTCCACCCCGCGATGCGGCTCCAGCGGAACCGGTGCGCGATGTCTTCGAGCTCGTCGGCGCCCATACCCGCCGCATAGCACGACCCCACGAGGGCACCCGAGCTGGTCCCCGTGACGATGGAGGGACGGATGCCCCGTTCCTCGAGCACCCGCAGCACGCCGACGTGAGCGGCGGCGAACGCCGCGCCACCGCTGAGCGTCAGACCGAGCCGGAGGTCGTCGCCCGGCCCGGCGGGATCGTCGGGCACGACGCGAAACTACCACTCCCGCCCCGCCCGCGGACCGGGGTCGTGCCGCCGCCGCCTCCCCGGCCGCAAAATCACCCGGGGTGACCCCGGAGTTCACCGCTCAGGCCCTGGAGCCGGGGTACGCGCCGCAATAGGATCGCGGCATCTCGAGCCCGAAGTCCTGGGGCGACCGGAGGGCCGCCTCAGCGGATCAACCGAAGGAGCAAGATCGATGGCTACGGAGAACCTCGCACTGGTGGTCGGCTCGTACGACGACACCGCGATCGCGTCGGAGGACTATCAGGCGCTGCGAAGCGGCCAGGACGCCGGCGGCTACGAGATCGTCGGCGCCGTGGTGCTGAGCCGCGACAAAGACGGCAAGGTCGAAGTCAAGGAGCACGGCGACAAGTCCGTCGGCCACGGTGCGGCGTGGGGCGCGGGCGCGGGTGTGGTCGTCGGCCTCTTCGCCCCGCCGCTGCTCGCCGCGACCGCGGTCGGTGCCGGGATCGGCGCCATCCTGGGCAAGATCAAGAAGAACCGGGAGGAGAAGCAGTTCGGCGTCGACGTCGACGAGTACCTCGCCCCCGGCACCTCCGCCCTCGTCGCGGTCGTGGACGACCGTTGGGCCGACAAGGTCGAGAAGGCACTCGCCCGTGCCGACAAGCGGATCAGCAAGGCGATCGACTCCGACGACTACGAGAAGCTCCGCAAGGCGATCGACGAATCGGCGGACGACATCGTCGAGCAGATCAATTCGTAAGCGCCCGGTCGCCGCACCCGCTCGGGGCGTGGTCCCTGCGCGACACGCGGGAGGACTCCGCGTGTCGCGCACTGACCGCGCCCCGACCCCGGGCGCTGGCTCGCGCCCGACCGGAAGCGGCCGTGCTGCGGCATCCGTCATCGATCGAGACCCGAGCGCGCTGGGCCGAGACTCGCCCCTGGAGTGAGCCCCGCTTGCCAGCACGCTCTAACCCCAGGGGCGGTCCGACACGGAATCGCCGTTGATACCGCGTTCCCGAAACGCAGGCGGTGCGGCGTTCTGACCTCGTGTTGGCTCCCGTTGTACTCCCCGACGAGCGGCACCGCAAGAGGCCTGTGCGACGTGAACGCGACCATTCCGCGTTCACGTCCGGGGAGTAACCTTCCGTCACCGACCCGAGGAGAATCGATGGCCGAGAAAGGCATTGACGAAGACGCCGCCTTCCGCGAGATCGTGGTGCGGCTGACCGAGAAGTACTCCGATGTTCCGCAGGAACGCGTCGCCGAGATCGTCGCGGATGTGCGTGCCGAGATGACGTCCGCGAAGGTGCGCGACTTCGTCCCCGTGCTCGCCGAGCGCGAAGCGAAGAAGCGGATCAAGCAGGAGGGGCGGCCGCTTCCCGCCGAGTGAGCGGGGCCGTCGTCCTTCTTCGGCGGCGGATGCCTCGGCCCTGGCGTCGCGCACGAGCCCGGGTGGACAATGACTCATGGCCGTCGACCCGCCCCTCGGCACGGAAGCCGGCGGAACGCCGCCGTCCGTGGGCGCAAAGGCGCCCGACGCGGTGCTCGGCCGCCGTGCGCAGATGCTCGCCACCGAGCACTGGGGCCTGCTCGCCGCCCGCGGCACGGCGCAGAGCGAGGTGCTGACCCGCATCACCATCTTCCTGACACTCGTGTCGGCCGGTCTGGTGACGATCGGGCTCCTCGGCCAGGCGACCCGATTCGACGGCTGGTTCACCGGCGCCTCGCTGGCGATCCTCGGGTTTCTCGCCCTGGTCGGCGTCATGACCCAGACGCGCGTGTTCAACGTCGCCGAAGAAGACCTGATGTACGTGGTCGCGATGAACCGGCTGCGCGGCGCCTACGTCGACCTCGACCCCGACATCGAGAAGTACTTCCTCGCGGCGGTCGCCGACGACAGGGCGGGTGCCGAGCTGACCTACTCGTTCCTGCGACGACGCAGCTTCAGTCATCTGTTCGGAAGCTCGTTCATGCTCATCATGGTCGTGAACGCGTGCGTGATCGGGTTGCTCACCGGCAGCGTGGTGGTCGCGCTGGGCGGTGCCGTGAGCTGGGCCATCGCGGCCGGCGTCCTCATCGCACTGGCCCTCATGGCGACCTTCGGCGCGTACGGATTCTGGACGTACCGGGAGGCGTGGCGCGCTCACCGGCCACTGCGCACGACACCGGCGACCGACCCCGGCGCGGGTCGCTGACGCGAGGCCGGCGCTGGCCGCCGGTAGGACGGAGGAGGAGCTCATGGAGAAGCCCATCGAGAGCATGACGGCCTCCGTGCCGTCGTGGGGCGCGCGACTGGCGTTCGGAGAGCCGATCGTGTCGGGCGATCAGCAGGTCGTGCCCGCCGCGCTCGTCATGTTCGGCTTCGGCGGCGGCGGCGGCTCAGGGAAGTGGGGGCGCGGCGAGTCCGGGCCCGAGCAGGAGGGCGAGGGCACGGGCGGGGGCGGCGGAGGGTACGTGCTGCCGGTGGGCGCCTACGTCACGAGCCCGGCGGGGTCGAGGTTCCTCCCGAACCCGGTTGCCCTGATCATCGCGAGCGTGCCACTGGTGTCGGCGGCCGGATGGGCCCTCGCGCGGATCGTCGCGGCGTGGCGGTCGGGACGCGTCTGAGCTGAGCGCAGCCGATCCGCCACACCCCCTGTTGCGCGGGCGACGACGCCCCTATCGTGTCAACTGCGTCGGGCAGCTGGACGCACTCCCACCCCCTCGTCGGCAGCGTCGCCCGCCGCGGCGGCGCCCTGTGATCGGAAGCCGCAATGCCTGAAAGCACACCCACCATCGTCCTCGTCCACGGCGCCTGGGCCGACTCGTCCAGCTGGAACGCCGTCATCCCGACGCTTCAGTCGGAGGGCTACACCGTCCTCGCCCCGCCGAACGAGCTCCGCGGACTGACCGGCGACGCGGCGTACGTCGCGTCGTTCCTGGCGCAGCGCACGAGCGGTCCCGTCATCCTCGTGGGCCACTCCTACGGGGGTGCGGTCATCACCAACGCCGGGCTGTCCGGCGACGTCCGCGCGCTCGTGTACGTCGACGCCTTCATCCCCGACGAGGGCGAGACGGTGCTCGGGATCCTCGAGGGCTCCGGCTCGGCGCTCGCCGTCCCCGACCCGACGACGGTGCTCGACCTCGCCGGGTATCCCGGGGCGCCCGAAGGGGCGGCGGATGCCTGGCTGAAGCCCGACGTCGTCCACACGTCGTTCGCCCAGGACCTGCCTGAGGAGGACCGTTGGCTCATCGTCGCGACGCAGCGCCCGGCATCCATCGTCGCGAACGTGACCCCGTCGGGACCGCCGGCGTGGAAGTCGATCCCGAGCTGGGCGGTGCTCGGTACCCAGGACCGCGTCATCCCGATCGAGACGAAGCGGCGCATGGCCGAGCGTGCCGGCTCCACGGTGACGGAGGTGGATGCCTCGCACGTCTCGATGATCTCCCACCCGCAGGTGACGCTGGAGGCCATCCACGCGGCGGCGGCGTCTATCGGGTGAGCCCCGCGATGAGGAGTCGCCGCGGCACACCGCCCGCCTGAACTGTGCCGGCGGTCGCACTTGCACGAGCGCCCGGCCCCCGAGCACACTGGCCACGGCGAGGCGTCATGAGAACGCACGCGGCGAAGGAGTGACGGGCATGTCGGAGAGCGAGACGGCGCCGGCCGCCTCCCCGCGATCGCGGGGCGGAGGCGCGAGACGGCGTCTGCCGATCCCCAGCGTCGCGGGCGGGACGAGCCGGGTGACGACGTTCGAGCTGTTCTTCGATCTCGTCTACGTGTTCGCGTTCACGCAGGTCTCGCGGCTGATGGCCGAGACGCACTCCGCGATCGGGATCGCCCAGGCGCTCATCGTCCTGTCGCTGCTGTGGTGGACGTGGGTGGGATTCAGCTGGATCTCCAACGCCGCGGCAGCCGACCAGCCCCTCCTCCGCACGGTGATCACGGCCGCGATGATCGCAGTGTTCGTCGCGGCGCTGACCATCCCCGAGGCCTACGACGACCTGCCCGGCGGCTGGAGCGGGCCGATGGTGTTCGCGTGCGCCTATCTCGCCGTGCGGGTCATCCACATCTCGCTGTATGCGGTGGTGGGCTGGGAGGATCCGGGCCTCCGCCGTCAGCTGCTGTTCTTCCTCGTGGCGATGGTGCCGGCCGTCTCTCTCGTGCTCGTCGGCGCGGCGATCGGCGGCGCTGCGCAGGTGTGGCTGTGGCTCGTCGCCATCGTGTACGACCTGGCGGCCACGCGTGTGGGCTCGACGCTCGGGCGCGGGTGGCGCCTGCCGTCGGCCTCGCACTGGGCGGAGCGCCACGGGCTCGTGGTGATCCTGGCTCTCGGCGAGTCGATCGTGGCGATCGGCGTCGGCGTGGCGCAGGAGCCCATCGACCTCGCGATCGTCACCGGCTCCGCGATGTCGGTCATCGTCTCGGTGCTGCTCTGGTGGTCGTACTTCGCGCGCTTGGCCGCGGCGGGCGAGGCGGTGCTGGAGGCTCGCGACGAGCGACAGCGCGCGATTCTGGGGGCGGATGCCTACTCCTACGGCCACTTCGTCATCGTGGCCGGCATCATCTTGACGGCGCTCGGGATCGAGGACGCCATGAAGCACATCGACGATCCCGAACCCTTCGGCGTCTTCGGCGCCGCGGCGCTCGGTGCCGGCATCGCCACGTTCGCGGCGGGAACGATCCTGTTCGCGGTGCTGATCGGTCAGCGCCGCTTCCTGATGCGCGCCGTCGAGGCGGTCGTGTTCATCGCCGCCATCCCGCTTCTCGCGACCGTACCGCCGATGTGGGCGCTCACGGTTGCGGCGTCGCTCATGGCGGTGATCGCGCTGATCGAAAGCCGGCTGCACCGGGCGGCCGACGCCCGGTCGTGACCCGCGGGCTTCAGGCCCCCGAGTGCACGCCCACCGTGGAGCCGTCTCCGGCCAGAGCGATGCGGTTCCCGCCGGCGGTCTTGGCCCGGTACATCGCGAGGTCGGCGTTGCGGATCAGCTGCTCCGCAGACAGCGGGCTTCCCGCGGGAGCGACGGCGACCCCGATGCTCGCGCCGAAGAGCCGCCTGCCGGACTCGCCATCGCCGTGCAGGCGGTCGAGGGCACGCTGGGCGATGTCGGTGGCGACGCTCGGGTCGTCGGTTTCGCAGACGATCACGAATTCGTCGCCGCCGTACCGTGCGACGAGGTCGTCGGTGCGGACGGCCGCGAGCAGCCGGTGCCCGGCGTCGCGCAGCACACGGTCGCCGAACTGGTGACCGAGCCGGTCGTTGACCTCTTTGAACCCGTCGAGATCGATGAAGAGCACGGCGCACCCGGTGCGGCCGACCACCGCGTCGAGTTCGGCCTCGAGCAGCCGCCGGTTGGGCAGCCCTGTCACCTCGTCGTAGGTGGCGGCGTGAGCGAGCCGCGTCTGGAGCCGGAGGGTGGCGAGCGCCTGCGCCGCCTGCCCGGCGAGAGCCTCCGCGAGGGGGGCCGCCTCCTCATCGAAGGTGCGATCGTGGTGGAACCAGGCGGCGAAGGCGCCGAAGTCGGTCTCTTCGTGGTGGAGCGGTGCGGCGATCAGCGCCCCCACACCGGCCAGCTGCATCGAGGCGCCGAGTCCGGGGAGGAGCCTCTCCCCCTCCTCCGCGCCGACGACCTTGACGACCCGTCGGGGAGCGCTGACCAGGGTGATGATCGAATCCGCGTCGACGCCGCCGCCGAGGGGCTCTCGGCCGGCCGCGAGGCCGCTCGTGCCGTCCGGACGGTGCAGGTAGACGGATGCCTCTTCCGCCCGGTACGCGCGGGCCGCGGCGTTCGCCAGCACCTCCGCGAGACGCTCCTCCGTGGTGGCGGTGGAGAACGCGACGGACGAGTCCATGATGAGTTCGAGTCGATTCCTCGTGCGATCTGCCAGCGCATGCCGTCGCCGCAGATCCGAGAGGGCGCGCCAGCGCTCGGATGCCTCGGTGAGCACCAGCACCTCTTCGTCGACTTCGCTGTCGCGCGCGACCATCACCGCACGGTGTGGCCGGCGCGGGTCGAGCATCATCCACGGACCGGGTCCGGTGTTCGCCGGGAACAGGTCGCCGTCCGCGTGCGTCAAGAACTCGTCGATCGAACGACCGGCGAGCTCCGCCGGCGACCGCCCCGTCCACTTCGTGAACCATTCGTTCGCGTCCACGATCCGGCGCCGCCCGTCGAGGCGTACGACTCCGACGGGAATCGCATCCGCTTCACCCAACCCCTGCTCCCGTCTCGCAGCAGGGACACGCGTCACAGGCCGCTGAGGCGAAGGCTAGCCTGGCGCGCGAGCAAGCGCCAAACCCGTTGCGTCCGCTAGCCGAAAAGTGCTAGCGAAGTGGCGAAAAGCGCGGCCGCGATGGCGGCGTTCGCGACAGCGAGCACGATGACGGATGCCCTCGGGGGCCAGGTGCTCTCGAAGTCGAGACGGGGTACGGAAGCTTCTCGAAGGGTGGTGCGGCGGGCAGGCCGACCACCGACGATGCGGGTGATCGTGCCGGTGCTCATGTCGACGACGGTAATCGTCGGCCTGAGCCGCAACGCGCCATTGACGAAAGCGCGGTAGTGCGCTAGGCGTCCGAGGTCTCGCCCGGTTCGGGCACCAGAGTGAGGCCGGCGGGAGAGTTGGCCGCCTTGTTGAGCGCGTCGACCCACGCCGGGTTCAGGCTGGCGACCCGCCCCCCGAAGTACTGGAAGGCCACCGATGCGCTCGGGCTCAGCCACACGGAGGTGCGGCCGATACCGGCGCGCCCCGGATCGTTCCAGGTGAAGGGGAATGCTTCGCCTCGTCGGAGCTTGCCCCAGATCACGTGCTGCAGGTGAGCGAGGACGCGGTCGTCGAACTGCGCGACGATTTTTGAGTCATAGGTGAGCGTGCCCATCGGTGTCATCCTAAGTGCGCTGAAGCACAATCCGGACACGGCGTACCGATGTGGTGGCCGTATCGTACTCCCATCCGTGCGAGAATGCTCGCGTTGCACGTGATCCGCTGATAGCTGACCCTGAATGACATGACTGGTTCCGTTTCGATCGCTCACGACCTGCGCGAGGCGCTGGGTTCGGCGAGCCTCGACATCGCGTATCAGCTGCAGTGGGAGCTGGCACCCGGGGCGCCTGACCCGTTCTCCTCGACACCCGTGACGGTGGAGGCGCTGTGTCGCTGGAACCACCCGGTGCTCGGCCCCATCCCGCCCGACACCTTCATTCCCGTCGCTGAGAAGACCGGATTCCTGGCGGAGCTCGACCTCTACGTGCTCGGCAAGGCGGCCACCCAGGTGAAGGAGTGGCGCGACCTCGGGTTCGACCTCGGCCTGGCGGCGAACTCGTCGCCGAGTCCGTTCACGATGGAGTACGCCGAGCGCATCGTCGAGACCCTCCGCCTTTCCGGGCTCGCCCCCTCGGCGCTCACGATCGAGATCACCGAGACCGCACCGCCTCAGCTTCGACCCGAGATGCGGTCGGCGATCGAGGCGCTGCGGGAAGTCGGTATCGCGATCTCGGTCGATGACTTCAACGGCACCATCACGACCATCCCGATGCTCGAGACTCTTCCGCTCGACGAGATCAAGATCGACCGCGCCCTCACGCGCCGGAGCGACGAGACGGCCGACGAGCTCATCGCGGCCCTCATCCGCACCAGCTCCGAGCACGGGTGGCGAACGGTGGCCGAGGGGATCGAGACCGTCGACGACCTCGAGCGCGCGTGGAAGCGTCACTGCGACCGCGGGCAGGGTTACCTCTGGGGGCAGCCGACGTCGGCCGAGGAGCTGACGCGGGTCCTCTCGAACCCCTGACCGGTCAACCCCCGAACGGCCGCGATCGTCGGGCCTAGCGGGGCTCGCCCCGCAGGGAGTCAGACGTCGTAGCCGTCGATGTCGGAGTCGCCGGCCGCGGCATCCGCGCCCGCCCCTTGCGCGTCGGGAACCTCGATCTGCGCCCATGCGACCGGCATGCCGGGGGAGAACAGGATGTCGAGCCCCGGGCCCCCGCGCAGCGGAGGGATGGTGACATAGCCGCCGCCCTGCCGGATGGCGCCGAGGATCTGCTCCTTCAGCTCGGTGACGGGGTCGGGCAGGAAGTAGTCTCGACCGTCGACTGTCAGCCTGTGCAGGATCGCCATGTGTCAAGCGTAGCCTGGCGGACTCGGGCACCTAACATGGACGAATGGGCGCTTTCCATTACGGCTCTCCGCCGGTATCTTTCGACCTTGATGACCGCACCCTCGCCCACGTCGAACTCGTGATCATGGCGAAGCTGCGGCGACGGGAGAGTCTGTCGTTCTCCATCGCCCACGAGGACGGCACGCATCGTCAGGCGGTGTGGATCGCTCCCACCGTGCCGCTGCGCTTCGAGTACGAGGGCAAGATGCCCGAGATCAGCAAGGCGTGGCTGCAGGACCTCGTCGACACCGCCAACTCACCCGGCGGACTGCGGATCGTTCCCGAGCCGCAACCCGCCCAGTGAGACGCGACCGCCACCGGATCGCTTCGCTTCGTACATCGCCGCGTCCGCGGCGCTGAGCACCTCGCTGGCGCTCAGGCCCGGCTCGACGACGACTACTCCGGCCGATCCCGCGAGGCCAACCAGCACGCCCTCGACGGCGATGGGCTCGGCGATCGCACCGATCGCGCGACGCGCGATCGCCGCGGCATCCTCCGCGCCCGCTCCCACGCAGACGATGACGAACTCGTCGCCTCCGAGTCGGGCGACGACATCCGTGCCCCGCGAAACCGACGCGAGCCGTTTGCCGATCGTCGCGAGCACCGAGTCGCCGGTCTCGTGTCCGTGGGTGTCGTTGATGATCTTGAAGTCGTCGAGGTCGAGGAAGACCACAGCCGCGCGCGTGGCGTCGCGCAGCAGATCGGCGAGCCGGTCGTCCAGGAACCGGCGATTGTGGAGCCCGGTGAGCGAGTCGCGCCACGCGAGCTCGGCGAGCTCGGCCTGCGCGCGCGAGGCGAGCGCGACGCGGATGTCCTCTCCGAGTTCGAACGCGTCCTGGCCGTGCTCCGCCCACGGCAGGCTCTTGCCGCGGACCTCTTCGCGCCACGCGGAGAACGACCGGCGGGGAGAGAGCGGCTGGTCGCGATTCGAGGGCCGCTGGTCGCCGAGCCAGTCGACGGATCGCGCGACCTCGCCGCGAAAGAACAGCAGACAGTCGCCCTCGGGACCCAGCGGAACGGCGAGCATGCCCGCGACCTGGGGCATCAGCCGCGCGAGGTCGGGGTGATCGGCGGTCAGCGACTCGGTGATCAGCGGGGTGTGGCCGGACACGTTCCCGTCTGCGAGGACGAGCTCGGGATCGGGCACCAGCCCGACGGTGTGGATCACGCGATTGAGTCGCAGGATCGCGCCGTCGGCGGGCACGATGTCGAGGACGGTCCGCTCGCCGCTCATGAGCACGTCTCCGGCGTCACGACGTCCGTACAGCGGTGCGGTGATCGCCGCGCGGCGCTGGCGCGCCTCGAGCTGACGGCGCAGCGACCGGATCTGCTCGGCGGCGAGCAGCTGCGACGCGACCTGCGAGGCGAGCACCTCGAGGGCGCGTCGGAGCAGCACCGGGATCCGACGCGGGGATCGGTGCGCGCAGGTGAACATCCCGACGAGTCGGTCGTCCGACACGATCGCGAACGACACCGTCGACACCTGCCCCATGTTGCGCATGAACTGCAGGTGGTGCGGTGACGACGCCCGGAGTTCACTCGGCCCGAGATCGAATTCGGGTGCCGGGTCGAGGATCGTCTCGAGAGCGAGGCCGGGATCGTCGGTGTCGGCGATCACCCTCGACCGCTTCTCCAGGTAGAGGGCGCGGGCCTGCGAAGGGATGTCGGATGCCGGGAAGTGCAGGCCGAAGTAGGGCTCCATGTCGGGCTCCCGCTCGTCGGCGACCACCTGTCCGTGCCCGTCGTCGTGGAAGTGATAGCACATGACGCGGTCATATCCGGTGACGCGCTTGATCTCTCGAGCCGCCGTCTGCCGGAGCTCGTCCGGATCCGTGATCGACGCCAGGCGCTGAATCGCTCCGACCACGCCGGTGCGCACGTAGTCGAGGCCCGCGATGACGGGTTCGAGTTCGACGATGAGCGGCGACGTGCCCCGGTGGACGATCATGTCGAACGTTCCGCCGTCGAACTCGACCCGCACGGGGTCGATGGCGAGGCCCTGGGTGAGCGCCCAGTCGAACTGCGCGTCGCCCGCGCCGCGGAGATCGCGACCGAGCCACTGCGAGGCATCTTCGCTCGCCATCACGACGATCCCGGTGACGTCGTCGATGCCGAAGACGGTGCCGTGCGACTGGATGCGCCCGATGGTCCGGATGGGTTCGGCCGCGCACTCCCTTGCCCGCTGCAATTCGCCCAGGAGACGATCGTCCTGATCGTCGGCGGAGAGGGTATGAGCGTCGGTCACGTGCGGATCCCTTCGACCTGAGCTGAGACGGACGAACCGCTGCCCCCCGGCTTGCTGGATCCGTACCTACGAATGTACGGCACATCAGTGACGAGAAACCTCGTCAACTGAGTGAAATACCTCAGAATTCGCCTGGTCAGAATCTAGTTAGGCAAGCTAGCTGATTTCGTTCACCGTGTGAAGCTCTTCGAAAAGAAGCGGGGTGCGGATCCCCTCGCCGGAATCCGCACCCACTGAAGAGACCGTATCCCGCTCTCGATTCGGCCCGTGCGGCGCTGTCCACTACCGCCCGTGCGCGGGACGGATCGCGAAGGGATGCCGCATTCCGCCGGTTGCGCGCACTGACACATACCCGAACCCGAGGGGTGTGCCCCAGCGCCCATCACCTACTAAACCCTCGTTGCCTAACCACGCAAATCTCGCGTGATGGCACGCACGGTATCGCCTGATCGATGAGCGTGGCCAGACCGGAGATGCTGCCGCCGTCTTTCTTGCGCGTTCTGCTGACGCATGAAGAGAAGGGTCGACAGCGTCCCGCTGATGAGGAACGAAAGGAGCGCGGGCTTGCGTTCAAAATTGATGTGCACCGCGGCTGTGACTGCTGTGATCCTGACTGGAGGTGTGCTTGTCCCAGCCAATGCTGAAGAGCCCGGCTCCGACGCGCTGGCCGCGATCCAGGCAGCTGCCCCTGAAGTTCTGGAGGGCGTTGCCGACGCACCGGGCGACGGCTCCGGGGAGGTCGCGATCGACCTTGAGGCGGACTCCACCGCGGTGAGTGTGACGGTTCCGGTCGATCCGGCAGACGGCATCACTCTCGACAGCGGCGCCGCCGGTGGAGGGGTTGTCGGCTTGGGGCTTCCCAACGCCGAATCGGCCGCCACCGCTACCAAAGAGGGCAACGGCGTCGTGTCCTACGACAACGGAGATGGATCAACGACGGTCCCCGTCGTGAAGGAGGACGGCTCCGTTCAGGTCGCGACGACCATCGACGGCCCCGATGCGCCGACGCGATACGACTACCCCCTCACTCTTCCCGACGGCGCTACGGCGGAGCTGGATCCCGAAACGGGCGCTGTCTCGTTCATCGGCACCGACGGGGCATGGCTCGGAGGGGTCGCCCCGGCATGGGCGAACGACGCCGACGGGACCGCGATTCCGACACGGTACGAGCTTGCCGGCACCACCCTGACCCAGATCGTGGACCACGGTACCGGCGTCGATTACCCGGTCGTCGCGGACCCCTGGCTCGGCTTCGCTCTTATCGAGAAGGCGGTCTGGGCGCGCAACCTGTGGCAGTACAGCCCGACGCTGAAGGTCTATCCCACGTGGTGGGGGCGTTACGGGCCGATCGGAGCGCGCTGGGCAGCGTGGTCGGAAACGCTGAGCAAGACGCCGCGTAGCGGCTGGCCGAACCCGAACACTGCGTCGATGAGTGGCCAGTTCTACTGCCACTACGACATCGTCCGACTCCGCGCGCCCAACAAGGAATACTGGGGTCTTGACTCGAAGCTTCCCAATCGTGGCTACGCGGGCTTCGTCGCGAACAGCTGCAACTAGGAGCCGAACATGAAGAACAATCTCGGTGTGCTCATCGGGTTTGCACTGGCCGGCCTGAACCTCGCTGTCGTCGCGTTCTTCGTGCTCTGGCAGATCGCCGATACCGCCGCGATCAACCGCATGGAGTCCGCATCTGGAATGGACTCGACACGGCTGCTGCCGAACGCCGATCTGCTGTGGCTCGCTGCGTGCGCGTCGCTGTTCCTGCTTCTGTGCGTGGATGGACTCATCATCCTCGCTGCCGTGAAGCTCGCGAGCGCCAACCGCAAGATCGCCGCCGATACGGACGACGTTTCGACCGGAGCGCCCGCTTCCGCCCATCACCGCCCGTAGACCCATGAGATGACTGTCGCGCGCTCGCCAAACGCGGGACGCGACAGTCAGCTCTTGTGTGTCCGCGGCCGAGCTCTCGCGATCACGCCGCGGATCGGCCGCATCGAGCGCACAGCCAAACTCCGTCAACGACGAAAACTTTTCATCTCGCATTCGTGGGGAACGTGCTATTTTCGCTCGTAAACGAGCCAACAAACACACGGAGTCACGTTGTCGAGCCGATACGTCTTTTCTGCTGATTCCGCCGACGCGCGGAGATCAGGCCCCTCGCCGGATGACCTCGCCCGCGAGAATGTCCCGCTCGCCAAGTTCCTCGCCGTCGAGAAGGCGAGGACCGCCCGCCACGTCGACCTCGACGACCTAATGTCGGCGGCGATGCTCGGCCTCGCGCGCGCCGCGCAGTCCTACGAGCCCGAGCGCGGCATCCCGTTCGGAGCCTTCGCGCGCAACCAGATCAACTGGGCCATGCTCGACGAGATGCGGGCTGCCGACCCGGCGGGGGAGCGCGGCCGTGTGAAGATCCAGCGCGTGACCGTCGCGGCCGAAGCCGTTCGAGCCCGTACCGGCCGTGAGGGGACGACGGCGGAGCTCGCCCGGGAATCCGGTCTCGACGAGGATGCCGTCGCCGACGCGCTCCGTCTCGACGACATGGTCCGTACCGCAACGAGCTTCGAGGCGCACTTCGATGCGGAGGAAGGCCGACAGGCGGCGGACCTCACCGACAGCGTGATCCTGCCCGAACATGCCGTGGAGCAGTCCGAGACGCGGGACATGCTGCTCCGGGTCGTCGAGGCCCTGCCCGCGCCGATGCAGCAGGTGATCCGAGGGATCTACCTCGAGGACCGCATGGTGAAGGATCTCGCCGACGAGCTCGGAGTGAGTCACGCCTACGTCTCGAAGGTGCGCCGCAACGGCCTGACGCTCATGCGCGAGGCGATGGAGGCCTGGGAATCCGGCGAGGAGGTCGACCGCGCGACCAAGACGCGCGCCGACTTCTTCGACGCCGTCTTCGGCGCCGCCGCACGTCGCGCACCGCGTCTCACCCCCGGCCGCTCCGACGAGCTGCTGATCGCGTCCTGACGGCCCCGCCGCGGCGATTCGAAAAAACTTCGGCGGCGCGGTTACGCGCAGGCGGGGCGTCGCGAAAGTCGGAGGTGCAGGACCACGGACGGGCCTGTATCCGGACCCCAGCCACGGAGGAAAAATCATGGGTCTTCAGATCGCAACCAACGTCGGTGCTCTCAACGCGTACCGCAACCTGTCGGCGAACCAGAACGATGTGTCGAAGTCGCTCGAGAAGCTCTCGAGCGGTCTGCGCATCAACCGCGCCGCCGACGACGCCGCAGGTCTCGCCATCTCCGAGGGCCTGCGTGCGCAGGTCAACGGACTGAACGTCGCCGCGCGCAACGCTCAGGACGGCATCTCGGTCATCCAGACCGCTGAAGGTGCGCTCACCGAGGTGCACTCGATCCTGCAGCGTGTCCGCGACCTCGCGGTGCAGGCGGGCAACGACTCCAACAACGCCGACTCCCGCGCGGCCATCAAGACCGAGATCGACGCCCTGGGCGACGAGCTCACCCGGGTGGCGGAGAGCACCAACTTCAACGGCATCAAGCTGCTGAACGGCGACAACGCGTCGCTGACGTTCCAGGTCGGTGCCGGCTCGACCGCCGCCGAGGACCAGATCGCGGTCACGCTGACCGACTTCTCGACCCTCGGCGCCGACATCAAGGCGCTCACGGTCGACACGGCGGCCAACGCCCTCACCTCGATCGCCTCGATCGACACCGAGATCACCGCTGTCTCGACCGCTCGTGCCGGCTACGGTGCGGCGCAGAACCGCTTCGAGTCGACGATCAACTCGCTGCAGGTCTCGGCCGAGAACCTGGCCGCGGCCAAGAGCCGGATCGCCGACACCGACATGGCGGCCGAGATGGTCCGCTACACGGCGTCGAACATCCTGCAGCAGGCCGGCACCGCCATGCTCGCGCAGGCCAACCAGTCGGGCCAGGGCGTCCTGCAGCTGCTCCGCTGAGCCGCTGCGCCGTAGGCGCTGACGAGGCGCCCGGGCGGGACTCACCTTCCGCCCGGGCGCCTTCCCATACCGAGACTCGCCCCGAAACGGAAGGCATCCGAGGATGAAGATCGACGGCTTGGTGTCCGGTCTGCAGACCGCCGAGATGATCGACGCGCTGATGAACGTGCACGCGATCCCGAAGACGCTGCTCACCGCGAAGATCACCGACCGCACCTCGATCATCACGAACCTCCAGAGCCTCAACACCTCGCTGCAGGAGATGTTCGACAAGGCGAAGAAGGCGTCGTCGACGACGTCGCTCGCGGCCTTCACCGCCTCCTCGTCATCCGACACCGTCACCGTCACGGGGGGATCCACGGCCAGTGCCTTCTCCACGAGCGTCGTCGTCGACGCGGTGGCATCCGCACACTCCGTCGTCACCGCCGCCGCGGGATCCGGCGCGTGGGGAGGCACGTTCACCGTGGTGGCCTCCGATGGCACGAAGACCGAGGTGACGCCCACGGGTTCGAGCCCGCAGGACCTCGCCAAGGCCATCAATGCCTCGAAATCCGGGGTCGTCGCGACGGTCGTTCCGGCGGGGACGGATGCCTCGGGGCAGCCCTTGTCGCGGATCCAGCTCACCGCCGGCGAGACCGGTGCCGCTGCGGCCTTCTCGCTCCACCGAGGAACGGCCGCTCAGGTGACGGCGGGCACGTCGACGGATGTCGCGACCGAGGCGGGGGCGGCGGTCCTCGCGGCCGGCGCGGACGCGCGGATCCGCCTCTTCGCGGGGACGGCCGCCGAGCAGACGCTGACCAGCGGCACGAATACGTTCACCGTCGCCGCGGGCATCGACGTGACGGTCTCGAAGGCCAGCGCCGACCCGGTCGTCGTGTCGGTCGCGCTCGACGCGAAGGCCCAGACCGCCTCTGCGGGGGCGTTCGTCAAAGACATCGCGGGCCTCCTCACCCGCATCGACAACGGGTCGAAGGCGACCATCGGCGAGCAGGGGGAGAAGACCCGGCTCGGTGTCTTCACGGGCGACAGCACCGTGCGCTCGCTTCGCACCGCCCTCGCGTCGGCGGTGCAGGCCCCCGTCGACGGCAGGTCGCCCTCGACGATCGGGATCGCGATCAACGAGAAGGGCGTCCTGAGCTTCGACGCGGAGAAGTTCGCCGCCGCGCTCGCCGACGACCCCGCCGCCACGCAGGCGATGTTCTCGCAGATCGCGGGCCGCGTGCAGCAGACGACGAGTCAGTACTCCGACAAGTACGACGGTCTGCTCACACAGCGCATCACCGGTCAGCAGGCCGAGGTCAAGAGCCTGCAGACCCAGGTCGAGCGCTGGGACCTGCGCCTCGAGCAGCGTCGAGCCACCCTCGAGCGCACATACGCGCAGCTCGAGGTGCAGCTCTCGTCGCTGCAGTCGCAGTCCTCGTGGCTGTCGTCCCAGATCGCCGGACTCACACCCGAGAAGTCCTGAGCGCCCGACCAGCTTCCCGTCCCACTCACCGACCGCACTGGAGCACCGACGATGCGCACCTCCCCGGAACGTGCCAAGCAGCAGTACCTCGAACAGCAGGTCGCCTCGGCCTCACCCGCTCGCCTCGTGACCCTGCTCTACGACCGCCTGCTGGTCGACATCGATCGCGCCGGCGCGGCGCAGGAGGCCGCCGACTGGGCCGGCGCCGGGACCCACCTGGTCCATGCGCAGCAGATCGTCGCCGAACTGAACGCCTCGCTGACCGACGCCTGGGACGGCTCCGAGGGCCTGCGCGCGGTGTACACGTACGTGACGGGCCGCCTGATCGTCGCGAACGTGAATCGCGACCGCGCCGTGACCGCGGAGTGCCGCGAGCTGGTCGCCCCGCTCCGCGACGCGTGGCATCAGGCTGCCGCGCAGCTCGCGCCGGTCGCGGCATCCATCGCCTCCGCTGTGGCCTGACCGACATGGCCGACCATCTCGCGGCCTGGCTGCGTCTCCTCGACCAGTTCGAGAGCGCCCTCGACGCGGCCGACGGTCACGTGGTGCCGCAGGACTTCGAGCCGCCGCCGGGCCCTCCGCCGGAGGAGCTGCGCGAGCGCGCCGAGGCGATCCTCGCGCGGCAGCAGCTCATGATCAGCAGCGTCATCACGTCGCGGGCGAAGGTGGCGCGTCAGCTCGCCGCGCTCCGCCGCGTGCCGACGACGCCCGCGGACGCACCGGCCTATCTCGACATCGAAGGCTGACCCGGACGGTTACGCCATCGCGGGGGTGTCGCGATAGTCGGCTCCGAGCACGGATTGCTCGACGTCTGGCCACGGATCGGCCCTTCCCCGAAGCATCCGGAGTGCCGCCGTGCTCGAATCCGTCACCGCCACCGCGCTGTCCAGCGCGCTCGATGGGCTGGCGCTGCGCCAGCGCGCGATCGCCGACAACATCGCCAACATCAACACCCCCGGCTACCAGGCCCAGCGCGTCCGTTTCGAGGACGAGCTGAGGTCCGCCGTCGCGGGAGGCTCGGGCGCCGTCGAGGCGAGCGTGGAGCGCTCGCTCGAACCGACCAGGCTGAACGGCAACAACGTCAATCTCGACACCGAGACGCTGTCGAACATCGACACGGTCCTGCGGTTCCAGTTCGCCAGCCAGGCGCTCGGCGGGCAGGCGACGTCGATCAGCAAGGCGATCGGGCAGGCCTCGGCATGACCTTCGACGCGATCGGCATCGCCGGCACCGGACTGAACGCGCACCGCAAGTGGCTGGATGCGCTGAGCGACAACATCGCCAACGTGAACACGGCGACGCCTCCGGGCCAGGAGGCCTTCCGCGAGCGGTTCGTCACCGTGCAGGCCGGCGGCGAGAGCCCCGGCGTCTACGTCGCGGGCGTCGTCGAGTCCGAGGCGGACGCCAAGCTGGTCTACGACCCGCAGCATCCCTACGCCGATGAGAACGGCTACGTGCAGTACCCCAACGTCGACCTCGGCGACCAGATGAGCATGCTCATCCTCGCCCAGCGCGGGTATGAGGCCAGCGCGGCGGTCGTCGACCGGGCGAAGACCACGTACGAGGCCGCTCTGCAGATCGGACGCAGCTGATGGCCGCCCCGATCGACGCGCTCTCGGCGGTCGGCGCCAACGCGCTCACGCCGCTCAGCTTCGAGAAGGGCGGGACGGATGCCGCGAACCCGGCGTCCGCGGGAAGCTTCGCGACCTCCCTCACCGGCGCCGTCGAGAACCTGCAGCAGTTGCAGTCGACGTCCAACGAGCTCGCCGTGCAGGCGGTCACCGGCGACCTGCAGGACATCCACCAGGCGACCATCGCCGCCACCCGCGCGGCGGTGACCCTCGATCTCGTGGTCGCGGTGCGCGACCGCAGCGTCGCCGCCTTCAACGACATCATGAGGATGCAGGCCTGACATGCCCCAGATGCTGACGACCTACTACGGCCGCGCGAAGCAGGTCGTGTCGGGCTTCACGCTCGCGCAGTTCACGATCGCCGTGATCGGCGTCGCCCTGCTGGCCATGGGAGCCATCGCCCTCGGCGCGTGGCTGACGCGCCCCCAGATGAGTCCCCTATTCACCGGGCTCAGCGCGGCGGACGCCTCGGCCGTCGTCGAGCAGCTGAAGTCCGCCGGCGTCTCGTACGAGCTGACGGAGGGCGGCGCCACCGTGCTCGTCCCCGACGACCAGGTCTATCCCCAGCGACTGGCGGCCGCCGCGGCGGGCCTCCCCGGCGACACCAGCGAGGGGTACACGCTGCTCGACGAGATGGGCGTGACGGCCAGCGAGTTCCAGCAGTCGGTGACCTACAAGCGGGCCATCGAGGGCGAGCTGGCGAGCACGATCAGCGCCATGACGGGCATCTCGGCGGCGAGCGTGCAGCTCGCGATCCCCGAGGAGAGCGTGTTCGTGTCGGAGAAGCAGAACCCGACCGCCTCGGTCTTCGTGAAGACGCAGAACGGCTCCACGCTCGACGACGACCAGGTGCAGGCGATCGTCCACCTGACCAGCGCCGCGGTCGCCGGCATGACCCCTGAGGATGTCGCCGTGACCGACCAGAACGGCAAGGTGCTCTCGGCCGTCGGCGCCGGGCTGGCGGGCAACGCCTCGAAGCAGGCGACCGAGCACGAGGCCAAGGTGGCGTCGGCCGTCTCGCAGATGCTCGAGACGATCGTCGGCCCCGGCAACGCCACCGTCACGGTGTCGACGGACGTCGCGAACTCCACGTCGGAGCTGCTCGAAGAGACCTACAGCGAGCCCGACGGCGAGCTCAGCCCGTCGGAGCAGACCAAGACCGAGACGTACACCGGCGGCGCGGGGGCGGGAACCGGCGTGCTCGGACCTGACAACATCGCCGTGCCCAACGGCGGCGACGGCGAGGGCACCTACGAATACGAGGAGACCTCGCGCAGCAACGCCGTGAACAAGTCGACCGAGAAGACGGTGACCCCCGCGGGCGAGGTGACGCGGCAGACCGTGAGCGTGGCCCTGAACCGCGCGGCGGTGGCCGGCGTCACAGCCGACCAGGTCGAGGCGCTGGTGGCGACGGCCGCGGGCATCGACACCGAACGCGGCGACACCATCGCCGTGGAGTTCGTCGAGTTCAGCGAGTCGGGGGCGGCCGCCGCCGCGAACGCGCTGGCGCAGGCGGAGGCCGAGCGCAACGCACAGTTCCAGCAGGAGCTGCTGCGCTCGCTCATCATCGGCGGCTCGATCGTGCTGGCCGCGGCGATCGTCGTGGCGGCGCTGGTCGTGCGCCGTCGCATGAAGCGCCGCGTGCTTCTCACCGAGGACGGGCCGATCGAGTACCTGGCGTCGATGACCGAGGACGAGGAGCAGCGTCTCAAGGCGATCAAGGGGTGGAAGGATCCGCTCGCCGTCGCCTCGCCGCCGCCGACGAAGGCCCTTCCCGCCGCGGTCCTCGACCTCGAGGAGGACGAGCCCGAGCTCGACCAGGTGCTCGTGGAGCGCCGCCGGCGCGAGATCGACGAGATCGCGAAAGCCGATCCCGAGGCGGTCGCCTTCGCGCTGACCAACCTGATGGATGAGGCGAAAGCATGAGCCTGCTGGCCGACAACCCGCTCGCCGACCTGCAGTCGGCGGAGCCCGCCACGACACCGGATGCCGCGCCCTCTGTGCCCTCGCTGTCCGAGCCGATGACCGGACTGCGCAAGGCGGCGATCGTGCTGCTCAACATGGATCGCGCCGCGAGCGCGGAAGTGCTTCGGCGCATGGGGGAGGCGCGCGCCGAACTGCTGGCCGCCGAACTCACGCAGCTCGGCGGCGTCGACGTCGCCGCGACGGCGCGCGCCCTCGGCGAGTTCCGCCGGCTCGCGGTCGGCGGGTCGGTCCCGTCCCGCGGCGGCCAGGAGCTCGCGACGGGGCTGCTCGAGACCGCGTTCGGCCGTGAGAAGGCGGTCGGCATGGTCGGGCGGGTGATGTCGCAGGGCGCGGTGTCGTTCGACTTCCTCAACGCCGCCGATCCGGCCCAGCTCGCCACGATCCTCGAGGGCGAACTGCCGACGACGGTGGCGGTCGTGCTCGCGAACCTCCGCGCCGACCGCGCCGCGGCCGTGCTGGCCGCCCTGCAGGATCCGCTGCGCACCGACGTCGCGCAGGCGATCGCGACGATGGGCACCGCGACCCAGGAGGCGATCTCGATCGTCGCCGACTCGCTCCGCTCGCGCACGGGCGTGTTCGCGATCCGCGACGTCCACGAGGCGATCGGGGGCGTGCAGCCGCTCGTCGAGATCATCAACCGCTCCGACACCGCGATCGAGAAATCCCTGCTGGCGAGCCTCGAAGGCCGCGACCTGGCGCTGGCGGAAGACATCCGCAGCCGCATGGTCACGTTCGCCGACATCGTGCGCCTGGAGGACCGCGATGCGCAGCGGGTGCTTCGCGGCATCGATCTGCGCATGCTGGCGCTGGCGCTGAAGGGCGCCGACGAGCAGATCCGCGACGTCATCAGCCGCAACATGACCGAGCGCAACCGCGAGAACCTCGCCGAGGAGACCCGCACCCTCGGACCGGTGCGCATGCGTCAGGTCGACGAGGCCCGGTCCGAGATCGTGCGCATCATCCGCGAGCTCGAGAAGGCGGACGAGATCACTCTCTCGCGCGACGACGAGGACGAGATCGTCGAGTAGCCGCTCGCGTCACCCCGACGGAGATGTGCAGGATTGCGGATGCTTCGGGGCCGAGGCATCCGTCATCTCGTACATCTCCGCGATCCGGCAGCGCGTGGTTACGGGGGGAGCGAATGTCGCGATAGTCGGACCAGAGCACGGATTGCTCGACATCCCGCCACGGACAGGCCCACCTCGACCCCGGGAAGCGCGCCGTGCTCGAATCCGTGTTCACGCCTCTGGTCGTGCCGCGCGTCGGCGAGACGCCCATCGACGTGCGCAGCGAAGCGGACCGGGCGCGCACGCGGGGCTACGCGGACGGCTATGCCGATGGGCGCCGGATCGCGGCCGAGGAGGCGCGGGCCCAGCAGTCCGACGAGCACGAGCGCATGCGGCTGCTGCGCGAGGCGTACCTGCACCAGCGGGGGACGGCGCTCGCCGCGGTGCGCGTCGCACACAGCGCCCTCGACGACCGGGCCGCGTCGCTCGCCGAGCTGGCGGCCCTCCGCGTCGAGGAGCTCGCCGTCGAACTCGCCGCGGCGATCCTCGGGGCCGAGCTGTCCGACCCCGCGAGATCCGCCGCGCACGCGCTGCGCCGCGCCCTCGAGGCGACGCCGCGGGGCGAATGGACACGTGTGACCTTCAGCGAGCGGGACGGCGCGGTCCTGAACGAGGACCCGGATGCTGCGGCCCTGCTCGCCGGGATCGAGGTGCAGACCTCGCCCGGCGTCGACGACGGCGGTGCGATCGTCGAGATCGAGAACGGCGCCGTCGACACGCGCATCACCGGCGCTCTGCGCCGAGCCGCCGGCGCGCTGCGCGGCACGGGCGACGACACCCCGATGGGGGTACCGGCGTGACCGCGGCGACGGCGTCGTGGACGCGCGCCGTGAGCGCCGCCCGTCCGGAGCGCTCCGGCACGGTGACCGGCGTGGTCGGGCTGAGCGTCGAGGTGCGCGGCATCGGCGCGGCCCTGGGCGATCGCGTGCGGATCGAGACGTCACACGGGCGGCCGGTCGATGCCGAGGTCGTCGCGGTCGACGGCGGCTCCGCCCGCTGCATGCCGCTGGGACCGATGAGCGGCATCGTCGCCCGGGCCCGCGTCCGCCACGCCGGCGCACCGCTGCAGGTTCCGACGGGGTCGGGGCTGCTCGGCCGGGTGCTCGACGGGCTCGGGCGGCCGATCGACGGCAGAGGACCTCTCGACCCGGCGACGGCGTTCGTGCCTCTCGACCATGAGGCGCCGAACATCATGACGAGGCAGCGGATCGACCGGCAGCTCGGACTCGGCGTGCGCGTGCTCGACACCATGACCCCGGTCGGCGTCGGCCAGCGCCTCGGTCTCTTCGCCGGATCGGGCGTCGGCAAGTCGTCGCTGCTGTCGATGATCGCTCGGGGCTCGACCGCCGACGTCACCGTCATCGCCCTGGTCGGCGAGCGCGGGCGCGAGGTGCGGGAGTTCCTCGAGGACGACCTCGGGCCGGAGGGGCTCGCGCGCTCCGTCGTCGTCGTGGCGACGTCGGACCAGCCCGCGATGGCCCGCCTGCGCTCGGCGTTCGTCGCGACGCGCATCGCCGAGCAGTTCCGGGCCGACGGCCGCGACGTCGTGCTCATGATGGACTCCCTCACCCGCGTCGCCATGGCGCAGCGCGAGATCGGGCTGTCGGCGGGCGAGCCCCCGGCCACGCGCGGCTACCCGCCGTCGACGTTCTCGGTGCTCGCCCGGCTGCTGGAGCGCGCCGGCACCGGCCCGGCCGGATCGATCACCGGCCTGTACACGGTGCTGGTCGACGGAGACGACCACAACGAGCCGATCGCCGACGCCGCGCGAGGCATCCTGGACGGTCACGTCGTACTCGACCGGGCGCTCGCCGTCCGCGGCCACTTCCCGGCCGTGGACGTGCTGGGCTCGGTGTCGCGCGTGGTGTCGAAGATCACGTCGTCCGCGCAGCGGGATCACGCTGTGGTCCTGCGCAGCGTGCTCGCCGCCCGCCGGACCGCGTCCGATCTCATCGACATCGGCGCGTACCGTCCGGGCGCCAACCCCCTCGTCGATGCGGCTCTCACGCACGAGGGCGCGATCGACCGGTTCCTGACCCAGAGCATCGGAGACCTCGCCCAGGTCGACGACTCGTGGCAGCGTCTCGCTGCCCTCACCACCGAATTCGGAGGGCTGAACTCATGACCTTTCCCCTGAACGGGCTGCTGCGCGTGCGCGGCGTCCAGGAGCGCGTCGCCGCGGAACAGCTGTCGCGGGCGAGCGCCGAACGCGCGCAGGCCGAAGCCGCCGCACAGCAGGCTGCGACGAGCCTCGCCGACGTGAGCAGCGTCATCGGGGATGCGCCGACCCTGCTCGCCATGGCGGCCGCTCGCGCCGCCGGACGCAGCGCGCTGAGCGATCTCCACGCCCTGACCGAGCTCAAGCGGGCCGAGGAGGCGCAGGCGAGGTCGGCCCACGTCGACGCGCGGCGCGAGCTCAAGGGCCTCGAGCGCCTCGAGACCGCGCACCGCACGCAGGAGGCGAAGGACCAGATCGACTCGGAGCAGACCGCGCTGGACGAGATCGCCGTCGCCCGCGCCGCCCGCCGTGAAGGCAGCGCGGCATGAGCGCCCGGTCGGCAGCCGCCCCGGGGGTGAACGGATGACGGCCGTCGCGCTCTTCGCGGCGCTCTCCGGCACGCCGTCCACCGGCACCGCCCCGGGGCGGACCGACGACCGCGGCTCGCGCTTCGGTGCCGCGCTCGCGACCGCCGGCGCGGCGCTCGGCGGTGCCGGAACCGAGGCCGGAGACGAGACGGCCACCGACGCCGCGACGGTCGACCCGGCGGTCGACGCGACGGGCGACATCGGGGCGAGCGTCCTCGCACTCCCGCCGGGCGCTGCCCCGCCGACGGCGACCGGCCCGTCCCACACCGCCGCGCCCGCGACACCGGCCCTGGCGGTCGCCGAGGCCGACGACCTCGCGACGTCGACGTCCACCGCGACGCCGATACCGGAGACGGATGCCTCGTCCCCGGCCGCCCCTGCCGCGCTCGAAGCCGCGGCGGCCCAGCCCCTTCCGGCCGAAGCGGTGCCCGTTGCCGTCGCCGGTGCCGGTGGCGGTGACGGCACGAGCGAGGCGCTCCCCGCCGTGTCCACGCTGTCCGGCCCGCTCCGCACGGCGCCAGGTTTCGGTGCGGCCGCGGACGGGACCGACCCCGGAGCCCCCGTCGCGCCCGCGCACGTCGGCCCCGCTCCGACCCTCGCACCGGCGCCCGTTCCGCCGGCGACACCGGCTTCTCGGGCGGCCGCCCCCGCGGCATCCGTCTCGCCCCTGGTCGTTCCCTCGGGCGGGCCGGGCGTCGCGGCGTCCCTCCCCGCGGGCCTGGTCACCGCGGCACCGTCGCACGCTCCCGACGTCGGCGAAACCGTCCCCGCGGGGCAGAATCCGCCGTCACCGTCGGGCCTCGCACCGGCGGCGCCGACGCCGACCGTCGCGGTCGCGGCGGCCGAGGCATCCGAGCCCCCTGCAGGCACCGCCCGCGCCGTCGCCGCGCAGGTGTCGCCCGCCGTCGTGAGCATCGCGCAGCGCCCCGCCGGCACCCACCAGCTCACGATGACGGTGAATCCCGACAGCCTCGGCCCCGTCACGGTGCGCGCGCACATCGGTGCGCACGGCGACGTCTCGGTCGAGCTGCTCGGCGCCACCGACGCGGGGCGCGAGGCGCTGCGGACCATCGTCGCCGACCTGCGCCGCGATCTCGCCGCCGTCCTGCCGAACGCGAGCCTCAGCATCGCGTCCGGGGCGTCGTCCGACACCGCGCCGCAGGACCGCGGCGCGCAGCCCGGCGCCGGCGATCGCTCCGGCGAACAGCCCACCGGCGATCGGAGGGCGGCCGCGAGCCGGCCCGCCCCGGGCGCCGTCCCGGCGATCGATCACCCCGTGCCCGCCCGTGCCCACGCCGCCGGCGCCGGGCTCGACATCTTCGTCTGAGAGGACAACCCGATGACCGTCGAGACCGTGACCGCGACCTCTCCGAGTTCGCTCTACACCGCAGGCACCGCCGACCCTGCCACGCGCAAGCAGGTGATGGACAGCGAGGTGTTCCTGCGGCTGCTCGTCACCCAGCTCACCAACCAGGACCCGTCGAGCCCCATGAACACCAACGAGATGATCTCGCAGACCACGCAGCTGGCGATGATGGAGCAGCTCACCGCGCTCAGCGACACCGGCACCGAGGCGTTCGCCCTCAACATGCGACAGGCCGCCTCGGCCCTCATCGGCCAGAAGGCCAGCTACGAGAACGCCGACGGCAAGACGATCACCGGCATCGTGTCGAAGGTCTCGTTCGACGGCCCCATCCCGCAGGTGACCATCGGCGACAAGGAGATCCCCCTCGACGAGATCATCGGCATCGCCGCCCCCTGACCCCCGCACTCCCCATCCCCACCCCACTCCCCACCCAAAGGAAGAGGCAACCCCAATGCTTCGCTCTCTCTACTCCGGGATCTCCGGACTCCGGTCGCACCAGACCATGCTCGATGTCACGGGCAACAACATCGCCAACGTCAACACAGCCGGCTTCAAGGGCTCGTCCGTGGTGTTCCAGGACTCCCTCTCGCAGCTGGTCGGAAACGCCGGCATCCCCGACGACCAGGTCGGCGGGCGCAACCCGGCGCAGGTCGGGCTCGGAGTCCAGGTCGCGGGCATCCGCACCAACTTCGCGCAGGGCTCCGCCCAGGCGACCGGCCGCGGTGGCGACCTCATGATCTCGGGCGACGGGTTCTTTGCGGTGCGCTCCGGCGGCGAGACGCTGTACACCCGCGCCGGCGCCTTCTCGTTCGACGCGACGGGAAAGATGGTGACGCCCGACGGCTCGGTCGTGCAGGGCTGGGCCGCCGTCGACGGCGTGGTGAACACCGGCCAGACGCCGGGCGACATCGTGCTGCCGCTCGACGTCGTCTCACCCGCCAAGGCCACGACCTCGGCGACGGTGACCGGCAACCTGCCGTCCACCGCCGCCACCGGGAGCACCCTCGTGCGCGACGTCACCGTGTACGACGCGCAGGGCGAGGCATCCACCCTCAGCCTCACCTTCACCAAGACCGCGACCGGCTGGGATGTGACCGAACCGGTCAGCGGCGCCTACGGCTCGCTCGCCTTCACCGACGGCAAGCAGGCCGCCCCCGGGCTCTCCCTCACCGCCGGCGGCATCAGCGTCGACCTGGGCGCGGTCACCGGCTACGCCGACATGTCGACCGTCGCCGTGACCAAGCAGGACGGCGCGGCGGCGGGCTCGCTCAAGTCGTACAGCATCACCGGCGACGGCTCCATCGTCGGCACCTTCAGCAACGGGCGCACGCAGACGCTCGGCAAGATCGCGATGGCGACGTTCGCCAACCCCGAAGGGCTCGAGAAGGCGGGGGGCACCGCCTACCGCACGTCGGTCAACTCGGGACCCGCGCAGATCGGCGAGCCGGGCGACGCCGGCTTCGGCAACCTCGTGTCGGGCGCGCTCGAGATGAGCAACGTCGACCTCTCGCAGGAGTTCACCAACCTGATCGTCGCGCAGCGCGGCTTCCAGGCGAACGCGCGCATCATCACGACGAGCGACGAGGTCCTGCAGGAGCTGACGCAGCTCAAGCGCTGACCCGCTCGCCGCCATACGTCGAGGCCCGTCCCGGTTACCCGGGGCGGGCCTCGTCGCGATAGTCGGAGCAGACCCTCCCGACCGTTCCTGCATCGTCCCGCCCCGGAGCTCCCGATGATCACCGTCACCCGCCTCGACCACACGAGGTTCGCGGTCAACCCCGATCTCATCGAGCGCGTCCACGAGGCACCCGACACGACGATCCACATGGTCGACGGGCACGTCTACGTCGTCGAGGAGACCCTCGACCAGCTGACCGACCTCATCGTCGCCTACCGCGCCCGCATCCTCGCCACCGCACAGGCCTTCTCGGGGCACTCGGAGGACTGATCGTGGATCCGGCATTCATCATCGGCGTGATCATCGCGTTCGGCGCGCTGATCGCGATGATCAACATGGAGGGCGCGAGCATCACCGCTCTGCTGCTCCCCGCGCCGATGATCCTCGTGCTCGGATCGACCATCGGCGTCGGCATCGCCAGCCACACGCTGCGCGACACGATCCTGGCGGTCAAGAGCCTCGGGAGCATGGTCCGCGGACCCAAGAAGACCCCGGCGGCCGTCATCCCGTTCCTCGTCGGCTACGCCGAGAAGGCGCGCTCCGAAGGCCTGCTGTCGCTCGAGCAGGAGCTCGACAGCGCCCCCGACGACTTCACGCGCAAGGCGCTGCAGGCACTCGCCGACGGGACGGATGCGGAGGACCTGCGCACCGTGATGGAGGACGAGATCGCCGCCTCCTCCACCCGCAACCGGGTCGCGGCGAAGTTCTACTCGGCCCTCGGGGGCTACGCGCCGACCATCGGCATCGTCGGCACCGTCGTGTCGCTGACCCATGTGCTGGAGCAGCTGGACGAGCCCGACAAGCTCGGGCACATGATCGCGGCCGCGTTCGTCGCGACCTTGTGGGGTCTGCTGTCGGCCAACTTCATCTGGAACCCGATCGCGGGCCGCCTCAACCGCATCGGCGCCGTCGAGCTCGAGCGCATGACCCTCGTCACGGAGGGCATGCTGGCCATCCACGCCGGGAGCGCCCCGCACCTCGTCGAGGAGCGTCTTCAGGCGATGTCGAGCGTCAAGCCGAAGGCGTCGAAGAAGTCGGCGGACGCGGCATGAGCGCCGCACGGCGAGCGGGCGGGCGCGGTCATGAGACCGAAGGCCACGACGAGCCCGACGAGCGGTGGGCGGTCTCGTACGCCGACATGGTCACCGTGCTGATGTGCCTGTTCATCGTCCTCTTCGCCGTCTCGAACGTCGACAAGGGCAAGTACGAGCAGCTCGCCAACAGTCTCGCTGCCGGCTTCGGGCAGGAAGAGACGACCGAGGGCGGCGCCGACACCACCGAGGGCCTGGTGATCCCGCCCGACCTGGTCGACGAAGAGGGCGTGGAAGAGCTCACCGCCCGCGCCGCGATCGAGTACGAGACGCTCGAAGAGCTGCGCGAGCGGATGCGGCGGGCGCTGGCCGCCGACGGCCTCGAGAAGACCGTCGAGTTCGTCATCGACGATCGCGGCCTGAAGGTGGGGCTCGTGGGCGCCGAGACGTTCTTCGCCGACAACAGCACGAACCTGTCCGCCAAGGCGGATGCCGTCCTCGATGCGATCGGCGACATCCTGGCCGGGGTCGACAACGAGGTCAGCGTCGAAGGTCACGCCGACCACCGGCATCCATCCGCCCCATTCTCCACGAACTGGGAGCTCTCGAGCGGCCGGTCCACCCAGGTGGCGAGGTTCCTCGTCGAGCACGAGGGCGTCGCGGGATGGCGCGTGAAGGCGACCGGCTTCTCCGACACGCGACCGCTCGTGCAGGGGAACTCCGCCGCCGCTCTGGCGAGCAACCGGCGCGTCGACATCGTCGTCGAGTCGAACGAGGAAGAGCAGGTGCGGGCGCTGATCCCGGGCCTCGTGGCTGCGACGAAGGAGGGCTGAGGTGCGCATCACATCGGAGGAGAACGACATGCGGGACGCCGCCGTGCTCGATGACCCCGCCGGGCGGTACCCGGCGTACGACTTCAGCCGCCCGGCGCAGCTCGGACGCGAGAGCATCCGTCACCTCGAGGCCGCGTTCGAGTCGTTCGCGAGACTGTGGTCGTCGCAGCTCACCGCCAAGATCCGGGTGCGCGCGCACCTCGCGCTCGAGTGGGTCGAGCTGGTGTCGTACGAGGAGTACGCCATCACCCTTCCCGCGACCACGGCGATGGTCACCGGGGCGCTGCCCGACCGTGACGAGCCCTGCGTCGTGCAGTTCGGGCTCGACAGCGCGCTGCTGTGGGTCGTGCAGATGATGGGCGGGAAGAGCACGTCGCTCCCCGAGGCCCGCACCTTCACCCCGATCGAGCTGGCCCTCGTGCGCAACCTCATGGAGGGCACCTTCGAGCACCTCGGCGCGAGCCTGGGTCCGCTGCTCCCCGGGGGCCCCGTCTACAGCGGGGTGCACTACAACCCGCAGTACATGCAGGTCGTCTCCGCCACCGCCGCCGTCATCGTCGCCCGATACACCATGCGCCTCGGCGACAGCGAGACGAGCGCCACCGTGATGCTGCCCGCGTCGGCCGTCGTCGACCGCCTTGCCGAAACGGGAAGCGGATCGACGGCCGCGCACGGCGCGGGCCAGACGCTCGACCAGGTGCGCAACGCGCCCATGGAAGTCACCCTGCGGCTCGCGCCGATCACCATCGGCGCCGGCGAGGTCCTCGACCTCGCGCCAGGCGACCTGCTGCGCCTTCCCCATCCCGAGACCAAGCCGTTCGAGCTCGTCGCCGGCACCACGCCGCTCGCCCGCGCCACGCCCGGGGCCCAGGGCTCGCGGCTCGCCTGCACGATCACCGCCATCCACGAGGAGACCAACTGATGAGCACCTTCCACGCGACCGCCGTCGCCGCCGCCATCGCCGGCAAGCTGCCGTTCGGGTACCCCGTCATCCCGAGCCCGTCGACCGACCCGGGTGCCTCGGGCACCGCGGTCGTCGTCGCGTTCACCGGCGCGCCCGGTGCGCGGATCGCCGTGCAGGTGACCGACCCCGCGGAGCTGCAGGACGGCTCCGCCACGGCACCGCTCGCGGATCGCCTGCACCCGGTCCTCGAGGCGGCCGCCGCCGTGCTCGGACCGGGGACGCTCGGCGAAGCCGAAGAGGTGAGCGCCCTCGAAGCCTTCACCGCATCCGGCACGCAGGTGTTCGACCTCGTCAGTGCCGACGGCGCCGTCGTCGCCCGCACCGCCGTCCGCATCGACGACGAGAGGGGAGCGACCTCGCCCGCGTCACCGCAGCGGCTGAGCCGCATCGCGAGCGTCGAGATGGACTTGGTCGTCGAGATCGGACGAACCCGGATGCCGGTGCGCGACGTGCTCTCGCTGGAACCCGGTCGCGTGGTCGAGCTGGACCGCGCGGCGGGGTCGCCGGCCGACATCAAGCTCAACGGACGGCTCATCGGCCACGGCACCGTCGTCGTCGCCGACGGCGACTTCGCCGTGCGCGTCGAGCGCATCCTCGACGTGGCGGCGAGCGCCTGAGCATGGACGACGTCCTCGTCGCCGTCCGCGCGATCGTGTCGCTGGCGGCCGTGCTGGGACTCCTGATGTGGCTGCGGCATCGCATCCGCAAGGGGCAGACGGCCGACGTGACGCCGGCCGCGGCGACCGGTGGAAAGCGCGCGGCGCTCGCGGCTCTGCTCCAGCCACGACCGGGCGCCCGCCCGCGCAAGCCCAAGCCCGAGAAGATCACGGTCGTCAGCCGCGCCGGCCTCGGCGGGAAGGCGCAGCTGGTGGTGGCGGAGTTCGGGGGGATCCGCTACGTCCTCGGCGTGACCGAGCACGGCGTGAACGTCGTCGACACCCAGGAGGCGCCGGCCGTGGACGAGCCGGCACCCGAGGCATCCGAGATCGGTCGGGGGGAACAGGTCGTGACGGCGGACGGCGGTGAGCCCGCGCTGAAGTCCGTCGCCTGACCGGACGGGGGCGGTCCGCGGGTTACCGCGGGCCGCCCCCGTCGCGATAGTCGGCGGCGAGCACGGATCGCTCACCTCCCCTGGCTACGGATCGGCCACGTCACCCAGTCTCGGAGTGCCGCCTTGCCCCGATCCGTCCCGACCGCCGTGCCCGCCCCCGCGGCCGGCGTGCGCCGACGCCTCGCGGCCGCCGTCGCGGCGGTCCTGGTCGTCGTGGGGCTGTCGGTGCTGTTCGGCGCCACCGGGGCTCATGCGGCGACCGCACCGGTCGACCCCGGGAGCGGCGGGGGCGTGACGATCAACGGCATCAACGGCGCGCCGTCCGACAGCATCATGACGCTGCTGGGCATCACGGTCCTCAGTGTGGCCCCCGCGCTGCTCCTCATGATGACCAGCTTCACGAAGATCTTCGTCGTGCTGGCCCTCACCCGGAACGCGCTCTCACTGCCCTCGATCCCGCCGAACCAGGTGCTCGCCGGTCTCAGCCTCTTCCTGACGCTGTTCATCATGTGGCCGGTGCTGATGGAGATCAACACGGTCGCCGTGACCCCCTTCACCGAAGGTCAGATCGACTTCGGCCAGGCCTTCGAGCTGGCCCAGGTGCCGCTGAAGGAGTGGATGCTCGGATACACCCGCGAAGAGGACATCGCCCTCATGCACCGGGCGGCGCAGATGGAGAACCCCGCCGACCCGAGCACGATCCCGCTGTACACGCTCGTGCCCGCCTTCATGATCAGCGAGCTCAAGGCGGCGTTCCTCATCGGGTTCATCGTGTTCGTGCCGTTCCTCGTCATCGACCTCGTCGTCGCCAGCGCGCTCATGTCGATGGGCATGATGATGCTGCCGCCGGTCATGATCTCGCTGCCGTTCAAGATCCTGCTGTTCCTGCTCGTCGACGGCTGGGGAATGATCGTCACCGCGTTGGTGCAGTCGTACGGGGGCGGCGGATGAGCCCCGAATCGGTCATCGACATCGGCCTGGCGGCGCTCGTCGTCGGGGCGAAGCTCTGCGCCCCGCTGCTGATCACCGCGCTCGTCGTCGGCTTCGGGATCTCGCTGCTGCAGTCGATCACCCAGGTGCAGGAGATGACCATCTCGTTCGTGCCGAAGCTCATCGCCGTCGGCATCGCACTCCTCGTGTGCGGCCAGTGGATGATCGCCGAGATGGTCTCGTTCACCCACGCTCTGTTCGACCAGCTCCCCTCCCTGCTGAGCGGTGGCTGATGAATATCCCGATCGACTTCACGTGGCTCGAGGCCACCGCGCTCGCGTGCGTGCGCATCACCGCGTTCCTCTTCTTCGCGCCGCCGTTCAGCCACGCCACCATCCCGATCCGCATCCGCGCGATGCTGGGGGCGGGGCTCGCGCTCGCCGTCTCACCCGTCGCGACGGCCGGATACGAGCGACTCGACACGGGCGGGTTCCTGCTCGCGCTCGTCGGCCAGGCGATCACGGGCGCACTCCTCGGCTTCCTCGTGCTGCTGCTGTTCAGCGCCATCCAGGGTTCGGGACACCTCATCGACACGTTCGGCGGCTTCCAGCTGGCTCAGGCGTACGACCCGGGCATGGCGATCAACGGCGCCCAGTTCACGCGGCTGTTCCAGATGACCGCGATCGTGCTCCTGTTCGCCTCCGACGGCTACCAGCTCGTGCTCGGCGGGCTCTTCCGCTCGTTCGACGCGGTCCCCGTCACCGGCATGATCGACCTCGGCCGGCCCGCCGAGGCGCTCGTCGGCGCGGTGGGCCAGATGATGCTGAGCGCGGTCCAGATCGCCGGACCGCTGCTGATCGTTCTCTTCCTCGCCGACGTCGGCCTCGGGCTCGTCACCCGTGTGGCGCCGGCGCTCAACGCGTTCGCGATGGGATTCCCGCTCAAGATCGCGTTGACCCTCATGCTCGTCGGCTTCGTCTATGCGGCGCTGCCTGGCGTCGTCGGCTCGCTCGCGCAGGAGGCCGCGAAGATGCTCCTGGGGGTGACCCGATGAGCGACACCGACACCGGCGAACGCACCGAGAAGGCCACCGAGCGCCGCCTCCGGGAAGCGCGCAAGAAGGGCCAGATCGGCCGCAGCCAGGACTTCACGGCGTGGGTGTGCATCGCCGCCGCGGCGGTCATGATGCCGTCCACCGTGAGCGCGGCGACCCAGGTGCTCACCGAGCAGTTCCTCGGCGTCACCCAGGCGGCGCAGACCCCGACGGTGGGGCTGGCGCTCGAGGCCGTGGGGTCGGCGATGGCGTCGATCGGAAGCATCCTGATGCCGATGATGCTGGTCGTGCTGCTCGCGACCGCCGCGACGGCCGTGGCGCAGGGCGGCATCCACCTGCGCGGTGTGCCGCTGCGCGCCGAGCAGTTCGACCTGGTGGCGGGCCTCAAGCGGGTCTTCGGACGCCAGGCGCTGTGGGAAGGCGTCAAGGCTCTCCTCAAGACGGTGGCCATCGGCGCAGCACTGTGGAGCGTCGTGTCACAGCTCGTGCCCGTGCTGATGGACAGCGGCAGCCACAACATCACCTGGCTCCTCCAGCAGGCCACCGGGGGAGTGGTCGCGCTCCTCCAGGTCGCCGTCGTGGTCGGCATCCTCCTCGCCGCCGTCGATGTGGCGGTGGTGCTGCGGCGCAACCGCAAGCACACGCACATGACGAAGAAGGAAGCGAAGGACGAGCACAAGAAGAGCGAGGGCGATCCGCTGGTGCGCGCCCAGCGGCGATCCCGCCAGATCGCCCTCAGCCGCAACCGCATGATCGCGGCGGTCGGCGACAGCGATGTCGTGCTGCTGAACCCGACGCACCTCGCGGTGGCGCTGAGGTACGAACCCGGAAGGTCCGCGCCTCGCGTGGTCGCGAAGGGCGCCGGCGTCGTCGCGCAGAAGATCCGCGAACGCGCCGAGGAGGCCGGCGTGCCGATGGTCCGCGACATCCCCCTCGCCCGCGCCCTCCACGCGGCGTGCGACCTCGGGCGCGAGATCCCCGAGGAGCTCTACACCGCTGTCGCCCAGGTGCTCGCGTTCGTCGAGCACCTCAAGCGCCGGGGCTCGGCGCGCGGCACGCACACCATGCCGGCCGCCGCCACCCGCGACCGGGGACTGTGAGCCCGAGACGATGACGACCACCAACGAGAGGCGGAGCCCGATGATGTTCCCCCAGCTGCTATCCAAGGCCGCCGTGCCCGTCGGCGTCGTCGGCATCATCCTGCTCCTCATCGTGCCGATCCCCACGGCGCTGCTCGACGTGCTCATCGTGCTCAACATCGCCTTCGCGCTGCTGATCCTGCTCACGGCGATGTTCGCGAAGAAGCCGCTGGACTTCTCGGTCTTCCCCAGCCTGCTGCTGGTCGCGACGCTCTTCCGTCTCGGCCTGAACGTCGCCTCGACCCGCCTCGTCCTGAGCGAGGCCCACGCCGGTCAGGTCATCCAGGCGTTCGGCGAGATCACGATCGCCGGGTCGCTCGTGATCGGTGCGGTGATCTTCCTGATCCTCACCGTGATCCAGTTCGTGGTGGTCACCAAGGGTGCCGAGCGCGTCGCCGAGGTCGGAGCCCGATTCACGCTCGACGCGATGCCCGGCAAGCAGATGGCGATCGACGCCGACCTCAACGCGGGCCTCATCACCGAGGAGGAGGCGCGGCGACGTCGGGCCGAGGTCGCCGCCGAGGCCGACTTCTACGGCGCGATGGACGGCGCGTCCAAGTTCGTCAAGGGCGACGCCATCGCCGGCATCGTCATCGTCGTCATCAACTTCGTCGGCGGCATCATCATCGGCATGGCGCAGCACGGCATGGAGATGGCCGACGCGCTCCAGACCTACAGCGTGCTGACGATCGGCGACGGGCTCGTTACCCAGATCCCGGCGCTGCTGATGGCGGTCGCCACCGGCATGATCGTCACGCGCGAGAACGCCGAGTCCGAAATCGGCCAGGCTGCGGGGCGTCAGCTCATGCAGTCCCGCAACGCGCTGCTGATCACGGGCCTCGCCGCCGTCGCCATGGGGTTCATTCCGGGCATGCCGATCCTCGCCTTCCTCGTCATCGGCGGTCTGCTCCTGTTCGCCGCTTCGCGGGTGAAGGCCCGCGAGACGCGGGATGCCGCGGTCGTCGCCGACACGAAGGCGCTGGAAGAGGCGGATGCCGCGGCCGAGGGTCCGGAGGAGCTCATGAGCCGCATGCGGGTGCACGCCCTCGAGATCTCGCTCGCCCCCGACATCGTCGATCTCGCCTCGGGCGGCGCCGGCGACCTGCTCACGCGGGTGAAGTCGCTGCGTCGTAAGCTCGCCCTCGAGATCGGCATCGTGATGCCGCCCGTGCGCACACGCGACAACATCGAGCTGCCGTCCGAGACGTACGCGATCCTCATCGCCGGCGTGGAGGCCGGTCGCGGCAGCGTGCCGCGCGGTCACGTCCTCGCGATCGGCGCCGATCTTGCTCAGATCCCGGGCACGAGCGTGGTCGACCCCGTGTTCGGCCTCGAGGGCAAGTGGGTCCGCACCGAGCTGTCGCATGCCGCCGACATGGCCGGCGCGACCGTCATCGACCGTGCGAGCGTCATCATCACGCACCTCTCGGACCTGGTGCAGGCGCAGGCCGACCGGCTGCTCTCGCTCGAGGACGTGCGGCAGCTCACCGATCACCTCAAGCAGACCCACCCGACCACGGTCGACGAGGTCACCCCGGCGGTCCTGTCGCTCGCCGCGATCCAGCGGGTGCTGGCAGGACTGCTCGCGGAGCGCGTGCCCATCGTGGACCTCGCCCGCATCTACGAGGCGCTCGCGCTGCGCGCGAAGACCACCACCGAGACCCCCGTGCTCGTCGAGGCCGCACGCGCCGCGCTCGGCCCGGCGGTCGCCGCGCCGTTCGCCCAGGACGGCCGCATCCGCGTCATCATGTTCGATCCGATCCTCGAGCAGCAGCTGCTCGAGGGGATGCGGGTCGTCGACGGGCAGACGCAGATCGTCCTCACTCCCGAGGCCACCCTCCAGGTGATCGACAGTGTCCGGCGGACCGTCGGCGACCTCGACCACGCCGGTCCGGAACCCGTGCTGGTCTGCGCGCCCTCGCTCCGCCCGGCGGTGCGGAAGATGGTCTCGGCGCAGGTCGGCGGGCTGCCGGTGCTGTCATACGACGAGGCGGCGGCGGGAGGCCTGGCGACCGACGTCGTCGGGGTGGTGCGCATCACGCAGCCGGCTCTTCCCGGCATCACCTCATGATTTGCCAAGTTTCGCTCGTAAACCAGCGCATGTGAGGTACCGTGATCCCCAGGACGAGCGCGGCCGCGCTCACGCCATGGAGGGCGGAAGAACATGCTGGTACTCACGCGACGCGCGAACGAGAGCATCCTGATCGGCGACGACATCACCGTCACGATCCTGGGCGTCACCCCCGGCGGGGTCCGGGTGGGGATCGACGCTCCGCAAGACAAGCGGATCAACCGCGCCGAGATCGTCCTCGCTGTGAGCGACGAGAACCAGGGCGCCGTGCAGTCGTCGAACGACGACGACGCCGAGAACGCGCTGCGCAGCGCGCTGGGGCGCATCGCGGGCTCGGACTGAGGGCGGTGGCGGGTCGCGCGCCGACGGGTTACCCCGGCGAGGCCGTGTCGCGATAGTCGTCGACGTGACGGGCGATCCCGTCGCGGAGATCTCTACCCGACGAGGTGACCGACCGTGGCCGCTCACGACCTGAGCATGCATCTCATCCGAGAGCGCGAGCTGCTCGAGCTCCTGCTCTCCAAACTGGACGTTCAGCAGATGCTGCTCGCCACCGGTCGAACCCGGTGGATCCCGCAGACCGTGAACGAGATCGAGCGCGTCCTGGCGGCGATGCCGACGACGGCGCTCACTCGTGACACGCTCGTCGTGGCGGTGGCCGCCGAATGGGGTGCGCCCGAGGCCACCACGCTGCGACAGCTCATCGAGGCCGCTCCCACCGACGCCTGGCGCGAAGTGCTCACCGGCCACCTCGATGCGATGCTCGGCCTCGCGGCCGAGATCGGCGAGATGAAGAAGATCAACGAGCAGCGACTGCGCACGGCTCTCCGCGTCACGCAGGAGACGATCGCCGGGCTCGGCGTGGCCACCGGGGAGTACGACAACTCCGGCGACGTCGTGCGCGACGGCGGCGCCTCCCGACTTCTCGACACGAGGGTGTGAGGTAGCCGTGGCGTCTTTCGCAGGAATCCGGCTGGCGGCGTCCGGCCTCGCGGCCGCCCGCGCCGGCATGGAGGTCACCGGGCAGAACATCGCCAATCAGGCGACGACGGGGTACACGCGTCAGCGCGTCGACCAGGCGCCGGTGGGCGCCCCCGGCGCCACCGGCCTGTGGCCGTCCGTCCTCCGCGTCGGCGGCGGCGTCGACGTGACCGCCATCGCCCGCCTCGGCGACGAGGTGCTCGACGCGCGCGTGCGCGACGCCCTCGCGACATCCGGTTACTGGTCGGCGCGCGCGACCGCCGCCGGTCAGGCGGAGGTCACGATGGCGGAGCCCACGGAGGACGGGCTCGCTGCGAACCTCGATCGCTTCTGGGCCGGATGGTCGGACCTCGCCAACAATCCCGACTCCGCCACCGCTCAGGTCGTGCTCAACAATGCCCAGGTGCTCGTCGGCCAGATCGCCGCGGGGTACCACGCGATCGCCGGCCAGTGGGAGGGGCTCCGCGGACAGGTCGACCGCCAGGTCGCCGACGTCAACGCCACCGCCGGGCGCGTGGCCGTTCTCAACACCCAGATCCGCGAGGCGGTCCAGTCCGGCCGCAACGCCAATGAGCTCATCGACCAGCGCAACCTGCTCGCACAGCAGCTGTCCACCGCCGTCGGCGCCACCGGAACGGTGGAGGCGGACGGAACACTCACCGTCCGCGTCGACGGCAACGCCCTCGTCTCGGGCGACCGGGCGCGCGCCATCACCGCGGCCGGCCCGCGTGACATCGCCGACAGCGGCCGGGTCACCCTGGAATGGGCGGACCGCCCCGGCGTCGCCGTGTCGGTCACCGGCGGGACGATCGGCGGCACGATCAGCACTCTCGCCCCCGCGTCCGACGGCGGCACCCTTGCCGCCGTCGCCCAGGCCTACAACGACACCGCCGTCGCCCTCGCCGACACCGTCAACGCCATCCATCGTTCCGGGGAGACGGCGGGAGGGGCTGCCGGCGGCGACTTCTTCGCCCTCTACCCCGCAGGACCCCCGGCGCTCGGATTGAGCGTCATCCCGGCGGGTCTCGACGAGCTGGCGCTCGCGGCCCCGGGCGCGGGGCCGCTCGACACGACAATCGCCGATCGCATCAGCGCCCTCAGTGCGTCCGCCGTCAGCGCGAGCAAGACATGGTCGGACTTCGTCACGGGCTTCGGAGTCACCGTCGCGGGAGACCTGCAGCGCGCCGACATCGCCGACACGGGTGCCGTGGCCGCCGTCGCGAGCCAGCAGTCGAGCGCCTCCGTCGACGGCGACGAAGAGACGATCAACCTCTTGACCTATCAGACCGCGTATCAGGCATCCGCCCGCGTCCTCACCGCGATGGACGAGGCGCTGGATCTTCTGATCAACCGAACCGGCCTCGTGGGCCGCTGATCGTCAGGGAGCCATCAATGATCGGACGGATCACCAGCAGCACCATGACACAGCAGACTCTGCGCACCCTGCAGTCGAATCTCGCCGACCGGGACCGCCTGCAGGATCAGGCGACGTCGCAGCGCGCCTTCCGGTCGCCCAGCGAAGACCCGGCTGCCGCGGCGACGGCGCTCGGGGTGCACGGGGAGCAGGCGCGCGTGGCCCAGTACGCGCGCAATCTCAACGACGGCATGGCGTGGGTCACGACCGTCGACACGGCGCTCGGTGCGAGCATCGATCTGCTCAATCGCGCGCGCGACCTGACCGTGCAGGGTGCGAACTCGGGAGCACAGAGCCAGGCGGCGCGCGAGGCGATCGCCGCGGAGCTCGAGAGCATCGGCGCGGGTCTGCTCACCCAGGCCAACACGACCGTCCTCGGGCGGAGCGTGTTCGCGGGGACCAGCGACGCAGGCCGGGCGTTCGAGCCGGGCACGTACGCCTTCAACGGCACGGCTGGCGCGGGAGTGCAGCGCCGCATCAGCGACAACGAGACCGTCCGCGTCGATGCCGACGGGGCGGAGGCCTTCGGCGTGGGGGCGACCAGTGTCTTCGCTCTGCTGAACGACATCGCGGCCGACCTGCGGGCCGGCACCGACGTCGGCGTACGACTCGGCGACATCGATGGGCGGTTGAAGAGCATGGTGGCCGCTCAGGGTTCCACCGGTGCGCGTCAGGCGCAGATCGAGCGGGCGTCGGCGCAGAACCTGTCGGTGTCGATCGACCTCGAAGCCCGCCGCGCGCAGGTCGAGGACGTCGACAGTCTCGAGGTGCTGGTGCAGCTCCAGTCGGCCGAACTCGTGTTCCAGTCCGCCCTGCAGGTGACCGCACGGTCGCTGCAGACCAACCTCCTGGAGTTCCTGCGATGAACGCGACCATCACCGCCGTCCAGTTCGTCTCGCCGCTGCCGGGCCTCGGCGCCCACACCTCGTTCACGCTGGATCGGATCGACGGTGCGGAGGGGCTGTTCGCCCTGCGGTCGACGCGCGGCGACGTGCGGCTGTTCGTGATCGATCCCGCGTCCGCCGGCTACGGCCTCGCCGACGAGGGCGGCTACCGTCCGTCATTGACGGCGGGCGTGCGGGCGCAGGTGGGGGCGACGGATGCCTCGGAGGTGCGGCTCTTCGTCGTCGCCAACCCCGCCGAGGACGGCGTCTTCCTCAACCTCCGTGCGCCGATCCTCATCCACCGCGACACGGGTCGTGCCGCGCAGGTCATCCTCGACGATCAGGCCTATCCGATCCGGGCCCTCCTCGGCCGGACCGCCGGGACTCCGGTCGCCTAGTCCGGCGGTCGCGCGTTCCGTCAGCCCTTCGTCCTCGCCGATTCGAGGGCGGTGAGGATGAGGTCCAGACCGAAGGCGAACTCCTCGGCCGGGTCGTAACCACCGGCCGCGATCGCCGCGGCCGACTCGCTCAGATAGGGGAACTCGTCGGGGGGCAGCTGCGGCAGGTACACTCCCGCCGTGAGCTGCGTCAGCTCATCGGCGCTGTCGAACGGCAGGCTCGCCTCCTGCAGCGCGAACCCGTACACGTAGCTGTCGAGCAGCCAGTTCGCATGTGTCGCCATCGCGATGGTGAATCCGGCGTTGCGCAGGCATGCGGCGATCGCCTCGTGGTGCCGCAGATTGGCGGGGCCGGGCGACGTGCGCGACTCCAGCAGGCCGATGGCCCAGCGGTGGCGAGCGAGAACCTCGCGGGCCGACACCGCTCGGCGTCGCATCGCCGTCCGCCAGTCCGCGTCGCTGGCCGGCAGCTCGATCTCCTGGAACACCATGTCGACCATGGCGTCGAGGAGCTCTTCCTTGTTGGACACGTAGTGGTAGAGCGACATCGCGCCCGCCCCGAGCGCCTCGGCGAGTCTGCGCATGCTCAGCCCGTCGACGCCCTCGAGATCGGCCAACCGCACGGCCTCGGTGATCACGCGGGCGGCGCTGAGTCCCGCATTCGATGCCGGGCGGTCACGTCTTTCGGCTGCCACGGTTCTCCTGCCTCACTCGCGGACTTGACAAACGTACAGTGTACGGCCGATAGTACAGCGTACGACGTACAGCGTACGACAACGATGAGAAGGAGCTACCATGACCTCGCGCACCACGACCCCGCTGCGAGACAGCGCGCCCGTCCCCGTGCCCGCGAAGCTCGCCGCAGCCTGGACGAGCTTCATGTTCCTGTACATCTACGTGGACTATTACCACCTCTACAAGCCCGGCTCGGTCGACGACATCCTGTCGGGGGTCGTCTTCGAGTTCGACATCAGTCCTCTCCTGCTCACGGCATTTCTCGGGCTCGTCTCCCTGCCCGCGCTCATGATCGCGGCGTCCGTGGCGCTCCCGCCCGCGCCCGCTCGAGTGGCCAGCCTGGCCATCGCCTCGCTCTACGTTCCGGTGACGCTGTTCAACGCGGTGGGGGAGTCCTGGGAGTGGGCGCCCTTCTATGCGCTCTCCATCGGCGTCGAGCTGCTTCTCCTGACGTTCATCCTCCGCACGGCGTGGCGCTGGCCCCGGACCGCCGACGTCGCAGCGCCCGCGGCGGTCGCCGGCATCGGGTGAGAGCCCAGCGGGTCCAACCGCAAGGTTGTGTCAAGAAAATGATGATAAACGAGTGAGAAACTGAGAATCGCCCCATCTACGAGCGAACCCCGGAGTATTCTCTGAGAAAGACAAAGCGGCGAAGGAGAGCCGCGAAGTCGGGCAAACGGGAAGCGTTCCGGCACTGGGTTGAGGTTTCTGCCGGACCGCATGGACCGCTCGCGTGGGCGAGCAGCAGGGGATGGCACGTCATGAGTACAGCCGCAGGGCTCGAGCAGGGCCGAGTGAGCAAGCGGGAGTTCGTCCAGCGGGTCGCGCGACGCGGCAACCTGCCGCTGCGGGTCACGCAGCAGGCGTACGACGCACTGATCGAGGAACTGATCGACCTGGTCTCGAAGGGCAACAAGGTCACGCTCACCGGATTCGGGAAGTTCTACCCGCAGGAGCACAAGGGTCACCGGGTGCGGTTCGCCGACGGCGACGGACCGGCCGAGATCGACGACTACACGGTGCTGAAGTTCTCGGCGACCCGCGCCGTGAACCGCAGCGTGAAGGTCGCCGGTTCCTGAGCGGCGCAGCGCGCCACTGACGTAGGGAAGGAGCCCCGGGGAATCCCCGGGGCTCCTTCGTTTCCATCGGCCGTCGCCCCCACGGCGACCGGTGGTCAGAGCCCTTCGAACGCGTAGCTGTCGTGACCCACGAGGGTGAGCGACACGCTGACGGGCAGATCATCGGGGATGTCGTCGTACTCGTCGACGACATCCATCTTGTGCAGCGGCACGTGGATGGTGCCGTCCTCCTCGAACACGAGATCGCGGGGCAGGAACGAGACCGACAGTGACCGCTGCTTGCTGCGCAGCTCGAGCGTGCGCGGGTTGTGCCCGCGCTCGAACAGGTTGAGCGGGCTCTCCTCGGCGATGCTGCTGCCGTCGGCGAACTTCGCCTCCACGCGGTACAGGCTCGGCTCGATCGCCTTGATGTTCAGGTCCTGCACGATCTCCGAGAAGAGGGCCGTCGGGCTGTTGAGCTCGAAGGCGATCGCGCGCAGGTGGTCGTAGTTCAGGTGCACGCGGCGGGAGAACAGCGCCGCGCTCTCGACCTCGGAGGCCGGGGCATCCGGAGCCTGATCGCTGAGGTACTGGCGCACCTCGTCGGGCCCGGGGTAGTCGAAGCGCATGTGGTAGTGGAACCGGCCGGGCCGGTTGACGATGTACTGGCTCACGTCCTGCACGTCGTTGACGGTCACGCAGTAGATGCGCTTCACCTGCGACATGCCGTCGAACAGCGACAGGAACTGGTTCTGCCTGTTGATCTCGCTGTGGTGGAGGTGGCGCCCGTTCGGGAAGGTCTTCTCGAACTCGTCGAAGACGATGAGGCACTCCTCGAGGCTGTCGAGGAAGTCCGCGATGCCGTCGGCGTCCTCGGTGACGAGCACCACCGGGATGCCGCGCTCGATCGCCTCCTGGGCGACCATGCGCAGGAACAGCGACTTGCCCTGCCCCTTGTCGCCCGAGAGCATCACGCCGAGGCTGCGGTCGGTGCGCTCGTAGGAGGTGAAGATCTTCCGCACCTTGTGCTCGCGCTTCCCGTAGATGCGCTCGCCGCCGGGCGCGAGGTCGTCGATCCGCAGAAGGCTGAAGCCCTCTTTCGCGTCGAAGTGCACGCGATACGTTCCGAGCGGGAGGGAGGCATGCGTCTTGACGGAGGAGTCGTAGACACGGATGCGGGTACCGGTTTCAACGTATGTGCTTGCCACGGGTCGTCTCTTTCGAAGTTCTCATGAAACTCTCATCCCCAGTACGACCTCAAAGTATCGGCTGGCGAGCGCATTCCTCGCACTCCGTCGCGAGTGCTGAGGCAAAGCTAAGGAAAGACTGCGAAACGAGGGAGAAGCAACTAATTCGGCGGTTCGGGCGCGGTCGGCTTCAAGATGCCCGGCAGATCGTGCCGCATCCCCTCGACCAGGCAGTCGTGAGAACAGAAGAACACCGGAGCGACCGTTCTGGTGTGCGTGCTGTACCGACCGCCGTCGACCCGCCTGAGTTCCACGTAGTAGCCGTTGGGCTTGTCGGCCTCGTACGCCGTGTTCGACACGAAGCGCTTGCCGCAGTGCTCGCACACGTAGATGACCGGAGTGGGCTCGTCGGACATCGTCGTCACCGCAGCCCCCTTTCCCCAGGTGCGAACTGCTGACCACCGAGGGTAGTCGCCCGGTCTGCGAATGAGGGCGCGGGGGAGCGGAATCACCCGGGTGAGGCGGTGGGCCGCTCCTCACGGTCGGTGCTCTCGAAGCCCGTCGACTCCCGGGCGACGAGCCGGAAGGCGGGCTTGAACGTCTCTGGCGGCCGGCGCTCGCCCTTCTCCTGGATGCGCTCGACGAGACGGTCCACGGCGATGGCGGCGATCTCGTCCCGGCCCGTGTCGACCGTCGACATGGACGGCACCGAGTACTTGCTCTCGTCGATGTTGTCGAAGCCGATCACCGCGACATCGTCCGGCACGCTGCGCCCCTCTTCGCGCAGGGCGCGCAGCACGCCGAGACCGAGCGTGTCGTTCAGGGCGAAGACCGCATCGAACTCGACGCCCTCGCGGATCATCACGTGCGTCGCGGCGGCGCCGCCGGCGCGGTTCCACTCCGACATGCGCGTGGGGCGCACCAGCGAACGGTCGATCTCGATGCCGGCGGCCTCGAGTGCGCTCACATAGCCGTTGAGCCGGAGGGTCGCGGAGTTGGTCTCGTTGCGGTTCTCGGGGTCGGCTCCGATGAGCGCGATGCGGCGCCTCCCGATCTCGAGGAGATGCTCGACCGCGGCCCGCGCGGCCGACATGTTGTGCATCGTGACGTGGTCGGTGGGGCCCCCGAAGATCCGCTCCCCGAGCAGCACGAGCGGCGCGTCGACCGTGAGGGCCTCGGTATCGGCCTGGCCGAGGCTCACGGGGCTGAAGAGCAGACCGTCGAGGAACCGCGGACGGCTCGTCGAGACCGCGCGCAGCTCGGCATCCCGCTGCCCGCCGGTCTGCTCCACCATCACGCCCAGGCCGCGCTTCTCGGCGGCCCGGATGACCGAGTCGGCGAGTTCGGCGAAGTAGTTCTCGCGCAGGGACGGCACCGCCAGGCCGATCACCCCGGTGCGACCGGAGCGCAGACCCCGCGCCGACAGGTTCGGCCGGTAGTCGAGCTGCTCGATCGCCTGATTGACACGGTCCCTCGTGCCCGGTCGCACGTGCGGGTAGTCGTTGATCACGTTCGAGACGGTCTTGATGGAGACGCCCGCGATCCGCGCGACGTCGTGCATCGTCGGTCCCATCGCTGCTCCCGCCTGCCCGCCCGGACCTCTGTACTCTACTGCGTCTCTTGACAGCCGAACGGGCTCATGCCATCTTCTTCTACAACGTTGCTATACAACGTTGTAGATCCCTGAATCGGAACCGCCCTCAAGTTGATCCGATCCGGTCGCGCACCGACGAAGAAGTCCAGCAGAACCGAAAGGAAACGCCAGTGAAGACGAAGCACGTCCTTGCTGTGGTCACAGCACTCGCCCTGGCCGGCACGATGGCGGCCTGTTCCGGCGGAGGAGGCGACGACGGCAACGGCAACGGCGGCGGCGACGCATCCAACTGCACCAACGAGATCAAGAACCCCGACGCACCCGTGGTCACCCTGTGGGCCTGGTATCCGAACTCGGAGACGGTCGTCGACAACTTCAACGAAGCCAACGACGACGTCCAGGTGTGCTGGACGAACGCGGGTGCCGGCGGCGACGCGTACGACAAGTTCCAGACCGCCATCTCCGCGGGCACGGGCGCTCCCGACGTGATGATGGTCGAGGCCGACCGCATCGCCTCGTTCCAGGCGCAGGATGCCCTCGTCGACCTCACCGACCTCGGGTACGAGGACGTCAAGGCCAACTTCAGCGAGGGCGCCTGGAAGGACGTCTCGGTCGGCGACGCGGTCTACGGCGCTCCGATCGACGGCGGCCCCATGGGCATGATCTACCGCACCGACATCTTCGACGAGTACGGAATCACCCCGCCCACGACGTGGGAGGAGCTCGAGACCACCGCGCAGACGCTGAAGGATGCCGGCGGCCCGGTCTTCGCCAGCTTCGCGGCCAACCAGCCGGCGACGGCGACGGCGTACTTCTACGGCAACGGCGCCGAGCCGTTCACGTACGACCCCGCGAACGAGGGCGAGATCGGGATCAACCTGAACAGTCCCGAGATCAAGGAAGTCCTCGACTACTGGGACGGCCTCGTCGACAAGGAGCTGGTCGGCACCGAGGATCAGTTCACCCCCGAGTACATCGCGGGAGTCATCAACGGCGACTACGCCACCTACCTGTCGGCCGCCTGGGCTCCCGGGTACCTCCAGGGTGCGGGCGTCGGCGAGGGCGCGGACGCGGGCGTGTGGGCCTCCGCTCCGATGCCGCAGTGGGATCCCGACAACCCCATCGCGATCAACTGGGGCGGCTCGGCGTTCGCCGTGAGCAGCCAGGCGAGCGACCCCGAGCTCGCGGCCAAGGTGGCCTTCGGGGTGTACGCCGATCCGGCATCGCTCGACGACGGCTGGCAGAACCAGATCATCTTCCCGCTCAACGTGAATGTGCTGGACTCGGCGGAGTTCCAGGACTACGAGGTGCCGTTCTTCGACGGACAGCAGGCGAACAAGGAGGTGTACGTCCCGGCGGCCAACGAGTACAAGGGCATGACCTACACGCCGCTCGGGCAGTACTACTACTCCGCGCTCACCGAGGCGCTCGCCTCCATCATCGACGGGTCGGCGACGGGCTCCGAGGCGGCGGACACGCTGCAGGCGGATGTCGTGGCCTACGCCGAAGAGCAGGGGTTCACGGTCACCGAGTGACCCGGGCCCGAGGCCGGTCCGCGCACCCGCGCGGACCGGCCCTCGCCCACCCCTCCGACACACCCGGAGAAACCATGACCGCCTCCCTCGACAGTCCCGTCTCCACGAAGCGGCGCCGGTCCACGACCGTGCGCCAGAACCTGACCGGCTGGGCCTTCGTCGCCCCGTTCGGCATCATCTTCCTGGCGCTCCTCGTCCTTCCCATCGGGTATGCGCTGTACCTGAGCCTCTTCCAGAAGTCGCTCATCGGGGGGACGAGATTCGTCCTCTTCGGAAACTACGTCAAGGCGTTCAGCGACCCGTCGTTCCTCGACGGCGTCGGGTTCGTCATCCGCTTCTCGCTCGTCCTCATCCCCCTGCAGATGGCGATCTCGCTGGCGATCGCCCTGATCCTCGACATCGTCATCACGCGCTTCGCCCGCTTCTCGCGGCTGATGATCTTCATGCCCTACGCGATCCCCACGGTGATCGGCGCGCTGATGTGGGGCTTCCTGTACAGCGACAACTTCGGTCCGCTCGCGGAGATCTTCGAGAGCCTCGGACGCCAGGCCCCGGACTTCCTCAGCAGCAGCCTCATCTTCTACGGACTGCTCAACATCGTGACCTGGCAGTGGGCCGGCTACTACATGATCATCCTGTACGCGGCGCTGCAGGGGATCGACCCGACCCTGTACGAGGCGGCCCGGATCGACGGAGCCTCGCAGTGGCAGATCATCCTGCGGATCAAGATCCCCCTCCTCGCCCCGGCGCTGCTGCTGATCCTCGTGTTCGCGCTGATCGGGACGCTGCAGTTCTTCAACGAGCCGAAGATCCTCCAGCAGCTGGCGGCAGGCGCGATCCCCGACGACTTCACGCCCAACATGTACGCGTACCAGCAGGCCTTCGCGCTGGCGAACTACAACTACGGGTCGGCGATCTCGTTCGCGCTCGGCGCGGTGGTGTTCGTGTGCGTGTACATCTTCCTGTTCGCCACCCGCAAGCGGGGGAGCTTCTTCTCATGACCGACCTCCTCGACGCGCGCCGCACCTCGCGCAAGATCATCGAGCCCCGGACCGCCCCGCGCACCCGCGGACGGGTGCCGCTCAACATCGTGCTCGCACTGCTGATGATCTACTTCCTGATCCCGTTCTGGTGGCTCATCGTCAACAGCTCGAAGAGCTCCGCCGGACTGTTCGGCGGCGGCAGCTCGCTGTGGTTCGCCGACGACATCAACTACATCCCGAACCTCATCGACCTGTTCACCTACGGCGGCGGCATCTACGGGCGCTGGCTCGCCAACTCGGCGCTCTACGCGATCGTCGGGGGCGTCGGGGCGACGGTGCTCGCGGTCCTCGCCGGCTACGGGTTCGCCAAGTACCGCTTCGCCGGCCGCCGGTTCTCTTTCGCGATCCTCTTGGGCTCCGTCATGGTCCCCACCACCGCGCTCGTGATCCCTACGTTCGTGCTGTTCGCGGAAGTCGGGTGGACGAACACGATCTGGGCGGTGATCGTGCCGACGCTGCTCAACCCGTTCGGGGTCTATCTCATGAACGTGTACGCCCGTGACGCCGTGCCCGACGAGCTGCTCGATGCGGCGCGGGTCGACGGCGCCGGGGAGTTCCGGTCGTTCTTCGTCGTGGCGCTCCCGCTCCTGCGCCCGGCGATCGTGACGGTGCTCCTCCTGTCGGTCGTCGCCTCGTGGAACAACTACTTCCTCCCGCTCGTGATGCTCTCGGACAACCGGCTCTTCCCGGTAACCGTCGGCATCGGCCTCTGGCAGTCGACCGCGTCGACGTACGGGGCGGCCGGCGGCCAGAGCCTCTGGAGCATCATCGTGCTCGGCTCGCTGGTGTCGGTGATCCCGCTCATCATCGCCTTCCTCGGCCTGCAGAAGTACTGGCGCGGCGGACTCGCTATCGGAAGCCTCAAGTGACCTCGCAGGGTCCCACCGCGACGCCTCATCCCGAAAGAGAGAAATGATCCGCGCACACCTCACCGTCGACCCGCACTTCGCGGTCGGCCCCATCGATCGGCGTCTCTTCGGGTCGTTCGTGGAGCACCTCGGACGCGCCGTCTACGAGGGCATCTACGATCCGCGGCATCCCACCGCCGACGAGCAGGGGTTCCGCAGGGACGTCATGGACCTGGTCCGCGAGATGGGCGTCACGACCGTCCGCTATCCGGGCGGCAACTTCGTCTCCGGCTACCGGTGGGAGGACGGGATCGGGCCGGTCGCGGATCGCCCGCGTCGGCTCGACCTCGCGTGGCATTCCACCGAGACGAACGAGATCGGCCTGGACGAGTTCGCCGCGTGGGCGAAGAAGGTCGACTGCGAGCTGATGTACGCGGTGAACCTCGGGACCCGCGGGGTGCTCGAGGCGCTCGACGTCCTCGAGTACGCCAACATCCGGTCGGGCACGCATTGGTCGGACATGCGCGTCGCGAACGGTCACGCCGATCCGCACGGCATCCGCATGTGGTGCCTCGGGAACGAGATGGACGGGCCGTGGCAGCTCGGGCACAGCACCGCGCAGGCGTATGCCGAGTTGGCGGCAAAGACGGCGCGCGCGATGCGTCAGCTCGACCCGGACGTCGAGCTGGTTGCGTGCGGCAGCTCGAGCGCGCACATGCCGACGTTCGGCGAGTGGGAGCGCGTCGTGCTCGAGGAGACGTACGACCTCGTCGACTTCATCTCGTGCCACGCGTATTACGAGCCCAAGGGCGAGGACTATGCGACCTATCTCGCTTCCGCCGTCGACATGGACCGGTTCATCGAGGCCGTCATCGCGACCGCCGACCACGTCAAGGCGGTGAAGGGCACCGACAAGACCATCAACATCTCCTTCGACGAGTGGAACGTCTGGTACCAGACCCGCTACGTCGAGGAGGAGAAGGTCACGAGCATCGACCAGTGGCCGGTCGCGCCGCACCTGCTCGAGCATTCGTACACGGTGATGGATGCCGTGGTCCTGGGGAATCTGCTCATCTCGCTGATCCGTCACGCCGACCGCGTCACCGCCGCGAGCATCGCGCAGCTCGTGAACACCATCGCGCCGATCATGACCGAGCCCGACGGGCCCGCGTGGCGGCAGACCACGTTCTACCCGTTCGCCCTGACCGCGCGCCTGGCCAAAGGCACCGCGCTGGAGCTGAAGCTGGACAGCCCCGCCTACGACACGGCCGACTTCGGGGAGGTCTCGCTGGTCGACGCCGTCGCGACCCACGACGAGGCCGGGGGAGCGACGATCTTCGCCGTCAACCGGAGCCTCACGGACGAGGTCGAGCTCGAGATCGACGCGGCCGGACTCGGAGCCCTCGGCACGCCGTCGGCGACGTCGATCTTCGACGACGACCCGCACGCCGCGAACTCGGCCGCCGATCCCGACCGGGTGCGGCCCCGCCCCAACGACTCCGTCGTGGTGGACGGCGGGACGCTGCGCGTGACCCTCCCCGCGTGCTCGTGGACGGTCCTCACCGTGGACGGGGAACGATGACGCCGTCCGGCATCCTCCGCGTCGACGGCACCCGGATCGCAGGCCCCGAGGGACCTGTCACCCTCCGCGGCTTCGGCCTCGGCGGCTGGATGAACATGGAGAACTTCATCACGGGCTATGCCGGCACCGAGTCGCAGCAGCGCCGGGCCCTGCGCCGGGTCCTCGGCGACGAGGCCTACGATCGCTTCTTCGCGAGGTTCCTCGACAGCTTCTTCACCGACGCGGATGCCGCGTTCCTGCAGTCGCTCGGACTCAACTCGCTCCGCATCCCCTTCAACTATCGGCACTTCGAGAGCGACGACGAGCCGTTCGTCATCCGGGAGGAGGGCTTCCGGCTGCTGGACCGGGTGGTCGACGCGTGCGCGAAGCACGGGATCTACACGATCCTCGACCTCCATGCGGTGCCGGGAGCGCAGAACCAGCACTGGCACAGCGACAACCCCACGCAGTGGGCGCACTTCTGGGGTCAGCGCCAGTTCCAGGACCGCGTCGTGCACCTGTGGGAGGCGCTGGCCGAGCACTACCGCGACAACCCGTGGGTCGCCGGGTACAACCCGGTGAACGAGCCGGGCGACGCCCACGGGACGGCGATCGGACCGTTCTACCGCCGGCTCGAGGCGGCCATCCGCGCGGTCGACCCGCACCACATCCTGTTCCTCGACGGAAACCGGTACTCGACGCAGTTCGATCAGCTCGGCGACCCTCTTCCCAACTGCGTCTACACCGCCCACGACTATGCCCTGCCGGGCTTCGTCGACGGCGGCCCCTACCCGGGCGTCTCCCGCGGGCAGTTCGTGGACCGCGACCGGGTCGAGCAGACCTTCCTCGAGCGGACGGCGTACATGCGCGAGACCGGCACGCCGATCTGGGTGGGCGAGTTCGGCCCGGTGTACACCGGCGACCCGGACCGTGACGCCGAGCGCTCGCGTCTCCTCGAGGACCAGCTCGAGATCTACGCCCGCCATGACGCGAGCTGGGCGCTGTGGACGTACAAGGACATCGGCCTGCAGGGCGTCGTCACCGTCGACCCGGACTCGGACTACCTCCGCCGCATCGCGCCGGTGCTCGAGAAGAAGGCGCGCCTCGGAGTGGACTCCTGGGGATCGACGGATGCCGGCGTCCGCAGCATCCTGGAACCCATCGAGCAGCTCTTCGAGGAGGAGTTCCCCGACTTCCAGCCCTACCCGTGGGGCGCTCGCCGGTGGATCCACGGCCAGGTCCGGCACGTCATGCTGGCCGAGGCGATGGTCGACGAGTTCGCGCGCGCGTTCGAGGGGGTGGGCGCTGACGAGGCCGAGCGGCTCGCCGACGCCTTCGCGTTCTCGAACTGCCGCATCCGCGAAGGGCTGGCCGAGACGCTGCGCCGAGCCGCGGGGTGACCGGATGCCTCGTCCCTGCCCGGGCCGAGGCATCCGGGGTCCTCGGCTTGCCGGGCCCCTCATCACGTCATGACGACGACATGGTGGCGCCGGTGACCCGAGCGTCGGCCATCTCGGTGATCGACCGGCGGATCGACCGCATCAGCGCGCGCGTCGTCCGTTCGGCGGCGCCCAGGTCGCGACGCCGCAGCGCTGCGATCAGCTCGGACATGGTCGCCACACCCCCCGCCTCGCGGAGCACGTGAGGCCGCTGGCGCAGGACGCGCAGCACCCGGGGCTGCACCCCCCGCACGGCGTGGAGCAGGACGGACGGCCCGATCATCTCGGCGCAGAAGTGCCGGATGCCCTCGAAAGCGCCGTACGGGTCGGGCTCGTCGGAGAGGGCGATGCGGCGGGCGAGGAGTTCGAGTTCGAGGATGTCGGAGTCGGTGGCCCGCTCGAGGACCCGCGGCAGCACGAGCACGTAGAGCGCCTCGAGCACCTCCGCCGCCTCCACCGTCTCGGGCGTCACCAACGGCGAGACGCGCGTATACCGATTGGGGGCCGTCTCCACCAAGCCGGCCGCGTTGAGCCGGCTGAGCGCCTCTCGGATGGGCGTGCGGGACACCCCCAGCCGCCGCGCGATCTCTTCGTCGCGGATGCGCTCACCCGGGGCGAACTCGCCGGCGAGGAACTCCTGCAGCAGGGCGTCGTAGACGTCTTGGCGGAGGAGCCGGCGGAACGGGGACGTCTCACCGTGCCCGGAGCCGTGGTCGATACGCATGCTTCCCTTTCCTGCCCCAAGGGCGTTCGGTCACCATCGCGACCGTAGCATACTGAAATTCTGATGAGCGCAAGGGCGCGTGATCAATGCTAATATTTCAGTACGCGGGTGAACAGAGAGGCGGAGGAGGACTGCGATGACCACGACGCGTGCGAACGAGCGACCTGGAGCCCCTCGACACGACGGGATTCCTTCGCGCCCGCGCGCGGACGGCGTGGTCCGACGTCTCGTGGCGACCGACGCCCTCGCCGTCCTCGCAGCCGTCGCGCTCAGCGGCCGCGACGGTCTCTCGATCGCACCCGAATCCGTGGTCCCCGCCATCGTGAGCGCCGCGAGCTGGATGTCGGCGCTCTCGCTCCTGCGAACCCGCCGAGCCTCGGTGATCGGTGCGGGAGGTCGCGAGTTCGCCCGGGTCGTCGTCGCAGCCTTCGCGGCGGTCGGCGCGGCCTCCCTCATCCTGAGCGTCGCGTCCCACTTCGTCGTGTCGACGCTGGCCGTGCAGTTCCTCGTCGCGGTCACGCTGCTGTTGATCGGACGCGGGGCATGGCGCCTCTGGCTCGTGCGACGTCGTGATCGCGGCGACCATCTCGCCGACGTGCTGGTCGTGGGTGACGGCGCACTCGGGGTGGCGCGGCGGATCGCGTCCGCCCCCGAGGCCGGTCTCAACGTCATCGACGTGCAGGAGACCCCTTTGACCTCCTGTGAGGTCGTGGAGGCGGCGTGCGCGACCGGGGCCCGGGGAGTGGTGATCGCGTCCGCGGCGGGAATGTCGGCCGAGCAGCTCCACGAGCTCCGGTGGGATCTCGAAAGCCGGGGCGTCGCCCTCATCTTCGACACGGCGGTCATCGGCGTCGGGCCGCGCCGTCTCGAGCTCTGGAATGTCGACGACCTGGCGCTGCTGCGCGTCGCTCCACGGATGGCGCACGGCCCCGCCCGCCGGATGAAGTCGCTGCTCGATCGCGGATGCGCTCTCGTGGGCCTCGGAGTCCTTCTTCCCCTGTTCGCCCTCGTCGCCGCCGTCATCAAAGCCGAGGACGGCGGCACCGTGTTCTTCCGGCAGAAGCGCGTCGGCGAGAACGGCGCCGAGTTCGACATCGTGAAGTTCCGCACCATGGCGGCCGACGCCGAGGACCGCATCGGCGACCTCACGGACCGCAACGAGGCCGACGGCCCGCTGTTCAAGATGAAGGAAGATCCTCGCGTCACGCGCGTCGGGCGCCTCCTGCGCAAGTACTCGATCGACGAGTTGCCGCAGCTGTGGAACGTCCTCCGCGGCGAGATGAGCCTCGTGGGCCCCCGCCCCGCCTTGCCCAGCGAGGTGGCGGAGTACGGGACCGGGTCGCGGCGCCGTCTCTCGGCGCGCCCGGGCATCACCGGACTCTGGCAGGTGAGCGGCCGGTCCGATCTCGATTGGGAGCGCGGTCTGCGGCTCGACCTCGCCTACATCGACAACTGGTCGCTGCTGTACGACGGCCTGATCCTCGCGCGCACCGCGCGAGAGGTCGTCCGCCCACGCGGCGCGTACTGAGGAGGCAGCCGACATGACCGGGCTCATCGCACACGAGTGGATCGAGAAGGCGGGGGGCGCCGAGCGCGTTCTCGACTCCTTCGTCGACATGTATCCCGAGGCCGACGTCTACTGCCTCTGGAACGTCGCCCCCGAGCGATACCCCGAGGGCAAGGTGGCCGAGAGCCCCCTCGCGCGCTCGCCGCTTCGCGGACGCAAGGCGCTCTCGCTGCCCCTCATGCCGTTCGTCTGGCGCGATCTCCCCGCCGGCGAGTACGAGTGGATGCTGGTCAGCTCGCACCTGTTCGCCCACCACGCGCGCACGGCGTCCGTCGACGCGGACCGCACGTTCGTCTACGCGCACACCCCGGCCCGCTACCTCTGGGCGCCCGAGCTCGATGAGCGAGGCCGCTCGCCGCTGGTGCGCAGCGTGGCCCCCGTCTTCCGCGCGCTCGACGCCCGGCGAGCCCGCCGGCATTCGCATCTGGCGGCGAACAGCGCGTTCGTCCGCGACCGCATCCGTGCGACGTGGCGGGTCGACGCCCAGGTCATCCACCCGCCCGTGGCGGTGGAGTGGCTGCAGGGCGTGGCGGACTGGGCCGGCACCCTTGACGCAGCGGATCGGGCCGTCCTCGACGGACTGCCCGACGAGTACATCCTCGGGGCCTCGCGGTTCGTGGGCTACAAGCGTCTCGACGTCGCGATCGCCGCCGGCGCGGCAAGCGGCGTGCCGGTCGTGATCGCCGGCTCCGGGCCCGAAGAGGCGCAGCTGCGCGCCCTGGCTCGAGACAGCGGCGTCGACGTCCACTTCGTGCTCCAGCCGACCGACGCGCTGATGGCCGCGCTCATGCAGAACGCCCTCGTCTATGTCTTCGTGCCGATCGAGGATTTCGGCATCATGCCGGTCGAAGCGATGGCGCTGGGCACGCCCGTCATCGTCAACGAGGTCGGGGGTGCGTCGGAGTCCGTCGTCGACGGCGAGACCGGCGTCGCCCTCGGCTCGTTCGACGAGTCATCCCTCCGTCGTGCCGTGGCCGTCTCGCGCGAGATCGACCCGGCCGCTGCCCGCGACCGGGCCCGCCGCTTCGACGAGGCCCGCTTCCAGGGCGACATCCGCTCGTGGATGGCCGCCGCCTAGATCGCCCTGCTCCGACCGGAGCGCGGTACCCGAAAACGAAAGAACACGCATGACACACCGCACGCTGCTCGCCCTTCCCCTGCTGGCGCTCCTTCTCGGCGCCGCCGCCGGCTGCTCGGCCCCGCCCGCCGACCCGGCCCCGACCTCCTCCTCGGCCACCGCCGAGACAGCGATCCCGATGGCCCACGCGAAGTGCGTCGACGGACTCGCAGTGGTGACCACCGACAGCGCCGACGTGACCATCGACGGCGACTGCGCGACCGTCGAGATCAAGGCCTCGAACTCGCAGGTCACGGTCGGAGCCGTCGAGAACCTGATGGTCGACGGCTCCATCAACCGCATCGTCGTCGCCGAGGTCGACACGGTCCACTTCACCGCCGACGGCAACGTCGTCGTCACCGACAGCACGCCCGTTGTGACAGACGACGGCCAGCACAACACGGTGACCGATCAGCCCGAGATGTAACGGACCGGCAGAGCGCGCCTCCCGACCGAGTGCGCCCCGCGCGGGCGGCCCTTGGGGGAGGCGTGCTCGCTCGACCGGCGCGGCGGTCGCCCGTCGTCAAGCTGCCAGCAGTTCGGCGGTCGGGATGCCGCCCGCCAGCCACCCGCGGATCCGCGACGCCGCTTGCTCGAGTCGCTCCTGAAGCATTGCCACGTTCCCGTCGCGGAGGGCGCGCTGCGCGGGCGCCAGGGCTCGATGCCCCTCGGTCACGATGTCGCTCGGGCGAGCGCCGGGCTGGATGACCGGGCGCTCCTCGGCGACGCTGAGCCAGTAGTCGTCGCACTTGCTCGCGTACGCCAACGGTACCGTCGGAACCCGCAGCGACGACGCGGCGACGGCGCCGTGAAGCCGCTCCGAGAAGAAGAGGCGGCATCCGGCGATCTCCCGCATCATGGCGTGGACATCGCCGACGAATCGCACTAGACGCGCGGGCCGACCGAGCCGGTGAGCGAGCTCGTTCGTGACGGGTGCGTCGGCCGGCGTCACCTCGAACACCGTGATGGACGCCCCGAGGTCGTCCGCGATGCGCGTGACCGCGGCGGCGACAGTGGCCACGTCGAACGCGCTGCGGCCGCCCGACCCGAGGCAGACGCCGACGGTCGATTGAGGTTCGACGTCGATCTCGCGGTGGAGCGGGTAAAGGAGGGCGGGGTCGCCGATGACCCCCGTCGGCTGCCAGTTCCGTGTGCACTCGAGTGCGGTCAGCGGTCCGCGCACGCCCCAGAGGGCGACATCCGGCTCGGTGCGCCATGCATCCCAGTCGTACGGCTGCGTCGACAGCAGCGCGTCATCGCCTCTTTCGGCCGCCCCCGCACCGGGGATGATGACACCGGATGCCGCGAACATGCGCCGCGCGAGGCGCGTGTGCCTCGCCCACGTGCCGAAGCCGATCGTCGTTCCGCCGCCGAGGAGCACGAGCCGCTCGGCGCCGAGGGACGAGACCCGATCGCGCAGGAACCGCGGCGCCTCGGTGACGGCGTAACGGCGCGGAGTCAGGGGCGCCGTGATCGCGAGGGGCCGGTCCAACGCGGCCTTCCACGCCTCGTACAGCAACTCGTCTCCGAAGTTGTCGTTGCCCTGCCAGCCGAGATAGATCAGTTCGCGGCGCTTCATGCGTCGGCCTCCGTTCGCGTGCGGCTCCCGGCATGCCGAGAGCGGGTGTGTGAGATCAGGGTCCTCACGCGCCGCCGTGCGGACGGCACGGCGGCGACTCCGAGGAGGTAGGCGGATGCCGCGGCCCCTCCCCCGGAGAGGAGGGTCACGTACGACGGGCCCGGCGAGAGGACCGTTGCGGTCCAGGCGGCCGCGGCGACGATCGCCGCCACCGCGGCTCCGGGCCCGAGCGGCCGGATGAGGTCGCCCAGCCGCAGTCCGGTGCCGCGCCGGGCGATGACGAAGGTCGGGATCACCGATGCTGTCGTCGCGGCCGCCAGACCGACGGCGATGCCCGCGGAGCCGAAGAGCGCTCCTGCGCACACGGCGGCGACGGTGACCGCAGCGGTCGCGAGCGTGATCCGCGACTGGGTGCGGGCGCGCCCCGTCGCGACGAAGACCCACGAGCTCAGGAAGATCAGCGCCGCACCGATGCCGTTCACGACGAGGACGCGGAAAAGTGCGACCGAACCCGACCACTCCGGCCCGAAGAGGGTGAGGATGAGCGGTTCAGCGACGACCCCCAGGGCCGCGAACACCGGGAGGAGCGTCAGCGAGATCACGGAGGCCGCGGCGCGGAAGCAGGCGCGGAACGCGCGGGTGTCGGCGGTCAGCCTGCTCATCGCCGGCAACACCACCCGGTGGAGGGGGCCGGTGACCTGGGCGATCGGCAGCGCCACCAGCTGGCTCGCCTGGACGTAGAGGCCCGCCTCGGCCCCGGTGGTCGTGATGGTGAGCAGCATCCGGTCGGAGTTCTGCGCGGCGAACCGAGAGCCCTGCGTCACGGCCGAGTGGCCGCCGAACCGGAGATAGGCGCGCACCTCGCGCAAGGGCGCTCGGACCGCACGGGGCCGGCGGCCGGCGATGAGGACGAAGACGGCGGTCAGCGTCGCGTAGGCGGCCGATTGCCACACGAGCGACGCGCCACCCGCCCCGGTGCTCGCGAGCGCGACCGCCAGGGCGCAGCTCAGCAGTGCGGCTACGAGCTCACCGGCCACCAGCGGAAAGGTGCGCAGCTCCCGCGTCAGCAGAGCCGACGGTATCGCCGAGACGCCCGTGGCGGCGATGATGAGGGCGAAGCCGAGCGCGAGGTCGATCCCGCCTCCGAGCGCGAGATACACGGATGCCGCGCACACGGCCACGCTCGCTCCGATGACGCTGCTCACGAGGTGCACCGTGGCGGTGCGCTCCGGTGTGAGGTCGTCGCGCTGGATCACCGCGTTGACGATGCCGGACGTGCGGAGGAACTCTGCGAGCGTCGTGAAGATCAGCACGGTCGCCGCCATGCCGTACTGCTCGGGCCCCAGCATCCGGGCGACCGTCACCACCGTTGCGAACTGGACGGCGAACCTGCCCCAGGCTCCGAGCGCGCCCACCACGCCGTTCCGTGTCGACCGGGTGCCCAGGTCGGGGATCGAGGCGCTGCCGGTTGGTGTCGACATGCGCGGCCTCCAGTTGCGTACTCTGTCATGCCAGAATATCATAGTGGCGGCAGGAGGAGCGAATGACGGTATTGGGAATGGTCTTCGCCGCTGCCGCCTTCGGAGCGCTGCTCATCGGGCGCCGCGCTTTCACGTGCGTGCTCGCGGCCTCGGCGGCGGTGCCGGCGTCGGCTGCGGTGACGGTGGCGGGCACCTCCGTGTCGCCGTTCTACGCGCTCGCCGCCGTGGCGTCCGTGCTCCTGCTCTTCGACACCCGAAGAACCGTTGCCGCTCCCGGCGGCCGCCTCCTGACCGTGTTCGCGGCGTGGTCGCTGCTGGTCACGCTGGTGGCGCCGTTCGTCTTCCGCGGGGTGCGCGTCCTGTCGCCCCGGGAGGGGGTCGACAACGCGGTGATGTCTCCCGACCCGCTCGGCTTCAGCGTCTCCTCGCTCGCCCAGGCGGGCTATCTCGTGCTCGCGCTCTGCGCGGTGGTGTACGTCGCGCGATCCGGGGTGGGTCCGATGGTCGTCGCCCTCCCGCTCGCGCTGGGCACGGCGCTGAGTTCCCTCGCGGCCGGCATGGCGTTCGTCGGACTCCGCTGGCCGCGCGAGTTCTTCGACACGTCGGTCAACGTCATGTACTCCGACACGTCGGACGGCCTCGAGTCGCGCCTGCGCGGGGTATTCTCCGAGCCGTCCGAACTCGCGGGCTTCTCGCTGGCCGCGCTGGCGTTCTTCGCGGTCGCCGCCTTCCGTGCGGGACCACGCGCCCGCGCCGCGGCCGTGATCCTGGCCGCCGCGGCGGCGGTCAACCTGCAGCTCGCCTCTTCGGGCACCGCCGTCATGGGTCTCGTGATCTTTCTGGTGATCGCGGCGTCGGCCGGACTCGTGCAGCTGGTGCGCAGGGGAGGTCGCGCCCTCCCCATGGTGGTGCTCGGAGCACTTCTCGCGAGCGTCCCCGGGGTGCTCTTCCTCGACGGCATCGTGGCCGAAGCCGGGGCCGTGGTGAACGGCAAAGTGGGCAGCATCTCCTACGTCTCGCGCACGACCGCGGATCTCTTCTCGCTCGGGCTGCTCGGTGAGACCACCGGTATCGGTGTGGGACTCGGAGCGAATCGCCCGTCGTCGTTCGGCGCGATGCTCCTGTCGTCGGTGGGCGTCATCGGGACCGTGGCGTTCGTCGGCGCCGCGGGCGCCCTCATCGCTCGAGCCGGGAAGTCGCGCGTCGGCATCCCCGCGGTGTGGGGCTTGATCGCCCTCCTGACCGCGAAGGCGGTCGCGCTGCCGGACTTGTCGGTGCCCCTCCTGTGGATGCTCGTCGCGGCGTGCGCGGCGGCGGCGTGGCGGGTCGAGGAACCCGGGTGGTCCGCGTCGGAGTTCACGAAGCATTCCCCGAATGCTAATATGTCAGTATTGACGATGAAGAGGAGTGGCCATGGACCCGAAGGAGTTCCTCCGGCTGATGTTGCGGCGCTGGAAGCTGATCCTGGCGATCGTGGCCGTCGCGGCGCTCGCCGGTCTCGGCAGCGCGATGCTCACCGTGCCGCGTTACACCGCGACGGCGCAGCTGTTCGTGGCCGTGCAGGGTGACGACTCGGTCGGCGATCTGAACCAGGGCAACGCGTTTGCCCAGGGTCGCGTCGCGTCGTACGTCACGCTCGCCACCAGCCACCGCATCCTGGACTCCGTCTCGCAGAAGACGGGGGTGCCGGTCGACACGCTGGCGAGTTCGATCACGGCGTCGTCCCCCGCGAAGACCGTGCTCATCGACGTACGCGCCGACAGCATCAACGCCGCGCAGTCGGCGTCCCTCGCCAACGCCACCGCTGACGCCCTCGTCGATCTCGTCGTCGACGTGGAGGCTCCCGAGGGCGACGGCCGACCGATCGTGTCGCTGAAGAAGGTTCAAGATGCCGTCGTCCCGACCGCTCCGTTCGAGCCGAGCGCGGCGCGCAACCTCGCCATCGGAATCCTGCTGGGACTGGCGGCCGGGATCGGCGCCGCTCTCCTGACGGAGCGCTTCGACACACGCCTTCGGGGCCGCCAAGCCGTGGAGGGAGTGACCGCGGCGAGCGTGCTGGGCGCAGTGTCGGAGGAGGCCTCCGGGGGCGATCTCGTGATCCGTCCCACGCACGACTACTCCGCGCGGCATGAGGCCTTCCGCCAGCTGCGGACGCACCTCCAATTCGCCAACGTGGACGGCGGCGTGCGCTCGGTCCTGGTCACCTCGTCGATCCCCGGCGAGGGCAAGAGCACCACGGCCGTCAATCTCGCCACGGTCCTGGCCGAGTCGGGGATGCGGGTGCTCCTCGTCGACGCCGATCTGCGCCGTCCCGTGGTGGCCTCTCTGCTCGGCCTGGAGGGATCCGTGGGGCTGACCACGGTGCTGACCGGTCGCATCCCCCTCGACGAGGCCATCCAGCCCGTGTCCCACGCCCCGGGACTGCAGGTGCTCGGGTCGGGCGTGCTCCCGCCCAACCCGAGCGAGCTCCTCGCATCCGAGGCCATGGAGCGCACTCTCGCCGAGGCGAAGGCCCACTACGACATCGTGGTCATCGACAGTCCGCCGCTCGTGAGCGTGTCGGATGCCGGGGCCCTCGCCACTCTCGTCAGCGGCACGCTGCTCGTCGCCAGTGTGGACGGGCGCCTTCACCGCGACCAGTTGCGACAAGCGCTCCAGAACCTGTCCTTCGTGAATGCCAAGCTCTTCGGTCTCGTTCTCAACCGCGTCGAGGCGAGCCGGTCGACGAGCGGATACTACGGCTACGGTCCGTCCAGCGAGGCCGGCGCATCGGGCGCCGAGCGTGAGCCGCGTGGGAGGAAGAAGCCGCGCCGCGGGGCCGAGGCGGTGCGAATCGGGAGGAGCCGGCGCGGCGCGAGGCCGACCGCCGCGACGGCTGAACCCCCCGGCACGAGCGAGCGCGCCGCCGCACCGGCAGGGTCGACGCTCGCCCTCGGCTCCCGGCGGGACGCGAGGGGCGCGGGGTGGTGACCCCCTTCCGCATCCTGACCGTGTGCACCGGCAACATCTGCCGGTCGCCCTTCGCAGAGGCGCTGCTTCGCGACCGCCTGACGCCGCACCTTCCAGGTCTCGCCGTATCGAGCGCCGGAACCCACGCGGTCGCGGGGCATCCGATGCAGGAGGTGGCGGCATCCGAGCTCGCGCGCCTGGCCTGCGATCCCGGCGACTTCCGCTCGCGGCAGCTGACCGACAGCATGATCGACGCCGCCGATCTCATTCTCACGATGACGCGGGGCCAGCGTACGTGGGTTCTCGAGCGGCACCCGCGCGCCCTGCGTCGGTCGTTCACGGTGCGCGAGTTCGCCGCACTCCTCTCCTTCGCCGGGCCGCTGCACCGGGATCCCCCGGCGGCGGTAGCGGCAGCCGCCGCCGCAAGAGCGCGACTCGCCGGCCGACCTGGAGACAGTCTCGACGTGGCCGATCCGTACGGGTCGACCGCCTCCGCGTACCGCGCGATGGCGGACGACCTCTCGCAGGCCGTTCAGGAGATCGTGGGCCGGCTTCCGCGGGTCCCCGTCGCCTGAATCTCAGCGCACGTCCGTCCGTGGCATCCGGCTCCGCTCTCACTCAGCCGGTTCACCGGGCCCTCACATACTCATATGTCAGCATGAAAGCCGATATATGACCAGGAGGACGACGACATGGCGCGAACGCGAAGGAAGCGAGGCAGAGCGGCCCGTACCGCTCTATGGGCAGGAGGCATCGCCGTCTCGATGATCGGCACGCTGGTGGGGGCCGCCTTCTTCCTCGTGAACAGCTTCACCAGCACGTTCCACGCCAACGTGAACGTGATCGCCGAGAGCGACGCGTTCCCAGCGGGCCCGCGACCGCCGGCGTCCGAGGAGGGTGCGGTGAACATCCTTCTGCTCGGGACTGACGGACGCGGGAAGGCCGCGCAGACGGGCCAGGGGCTGCTGCAGAGCCAACGAGCCGACACCATCATGGTCGCCCATCTGCCGGCCGACCGGTCCGGTGTGCAGATCATGTCGATCATGCGCGACTCGTGGGTCGACGTGCCCGGCCACGGCCATCAGAAGATCAACGCCGCTCTGCCGCTGGGCGGCACATCGCTGATGGTGGCCACGGTCGAGAACCTCCTCCAGACCCGGATCGACCACGTCGCCCTCGTCGGATTCGACGGGTTCGCCGAGATGACCGACGCGCTCGGGGGGATCGAGGTGCAGGTCGAGAAGGCGTTCACCAACGAGAAGCACCGCTTCGACGCGGGGCCGAATCACCTCGACGGCGAGAAGGCCCTCTATTTCGTCCGTGCCCGGTACCCGTTCGCGGACGGCGACTTCCAGCGCGTTCGCAATCAGCAGGCCTTCATGCACGCTCTGGCATCGCGCGCCATCAGCCTCGAGACGGTCTCGAACCCGGGTGCGGCGTTCGGGTTCATCGAGGCGGTGACCAGCAACCTGTCTGTCGATCCCGGCTTCGACCCGCAGACCATGATGCGGCTCGCGTTCAGCCTGCACCGCGTCGACCCGGAGGACGTGCGACTGTTCACCCTGCCGGCGGAGGGCACCGGCATGATCGCCGGTCAGTCGGTGGTTCTCGTCGATGAGGCGCGCCTGGGCGACGTCCGGCGGGCGTTCGCCGACGACGCGGTGGACACCCTCGAGAGAGAGCTCGCCGGGTCATGAGGAAGCAGCTGCTGGTGACCCCCCGAGGGTGGGCCGACGACGACCGCCCGGTCGTCGCCCTCCTCACCCATAGCGCTCGCCTGTCCGGAGCGGAGTTGATGCTCACGCGGATCGCACCTCACCTGCGACGATTCCGCCCCGTCGTCATCGTGGGAGAGAGCGGCCCGGTCGAGGAGGCTCTCGTCTCGCAGGATGTCGCGGTGATGCGTCTCCCGCTTCCCGACGTGGTCGGCGAGCACAGCGGGGCGCGGTCGTCCGGTGTCGCACGCGGCGGCATCCTCTGCAGGGCCATCGCCTCCTTCCGCTACGCGCGGCGCCTCGCCACGACGCTCCGCGACCTCGGGGTGGACGTGGTCTACACCCACTCCGCCAAGGCTCACCTCTACGGCGGCCTCGCCGGGCGCCTGGCCGGCCTTCCGGTGGTGCTCCACTCCCACACGATCGTGAATCGGCGGTCGATGCGGGGGTCGGCGGTGGTCGCCGCGCGTGCCGGCGCCGCCCTGCTGCCGCGCGCCGTGATCGCGAACTCGCAGGCGGGTCTGGCCTCGCTCGGCCGGTTCGCGAGGCGTCGGCCGACCGCGGTGATCCCGCCTCCCCTGGATCTGCCTCAGGACATTCCGGATCGCCGGGAGCGCGACGTGCTGCGATTCGTCGTGGCGGGCCGCATCTGCCCGGGCAAGGGTCAGACCCTCGCCATCCGGGCGTACGCGAAGGTCCGGGCCGAACTCGGCTGCGAGAGCGAATTGCTCATCGTCGGTGCGCCGATGTTCAACCGCGACGAAGAATACGCCGAGGCGCTGCATCCCCTCGCCAGAGCGCTCGGCGTCGCCGACTCGGTGCGCATCCGGGGGCATCAGCCGAACCCGGCCGCGATCCTCGCCGACGCGGACGTTCTCGTCCACTCCGCCATCGAGCCCGAGGGCTTCGGCCAGGTGATCGCGGAAGCGCTCGCGGTGGGAACCCCCGCCATCGTGCCCGACGATGGCGGGCCGCGCGAGATCGTCGACCACGGAGTGAACGGGCTCGTCTACGAGCGGGGAGACGTCGATGCGCTCGCGGACGCGATGCTGCACCTCGCGCGTGATCGATCGGCGCGCGCTCGGATGGGAGAGAAGGCGCGCGACGTCGCCTCTCGCTACGACGCCGCGACCGTCGTCGCTCGCACCGAGGACTTCCTCTAGGAGCAGCGCCGCACAACGGCGACCTTCAGTCTCGAGCGATGTCGGCGGCGAGATAGTCGCGCAGTTCGCGACGACTCCGCAGCCCCAGCTTCCGCAGGGCACGGTACAGGTGGCTCTCGACGGTCCGCACGCTGATCTCGGTTCGCGTCGCGATCTCGGCGTTGCCCAGACCCCGCGCCGCCAGCCGTGCGACGTCGAGTTCGCGCGCCGTGAGACTCAGCCGGGCCGCGTTGAAACGCACGGTGTCGGGGGTCCCGTCGCCGAACGAGACGACGACGTCATCGAGGAGCTCGCGGGCACGCCCCGCCGAGAGGGCATCGCCCTGCGCCCGGAAGAGCCGGCTGGCCCGACGCAGCGCATCGAGGGCGAGCGAGCGCCGACCCGTGTTCAGGAGGGCGGGGGCGGCGGAGGCCAGGGCTTCGGGGTCGTCGTGGACGACGCCCGTCGCATAGGCGAGCTGTGCATCGAGCAGCCGGCTCCCCAGGGGTTGGATGCGCTGCGTCGCGATCTCGAGCCGCCGTTCGTCGGGGGCGGCCTCGATGGCGCTGAGCATGCCCAGGGCCGCCGAGAAGCGGGCTGAGCGGTCCCAGAGGCGGTCCGCGGCATCCCACATCGTGTCGGCGGCCGTGCGCGAGTCGCCGTCCGAGGCGGCCAGCTGCGCCGTGAGGAGCGCCGGCGATTGGGCGGGGAGGGCGCCGTCGGGCGTCGCGAACTCAGCGAGTCGATCGGCGTACCAGCGGGCGCGCTCGACCTCACCGCGGCGGGCGGCGAGGACCCCGCTCAGCGTGAGGAACGCCTGTCGCTGTCCGCGGAGAACGGGAGTGGGCGCGCCGACGCCGTCGATCGTGACCGCGCAGCGTGCCGCGCCGTCGAGATCGCCGTCGAGGAGGTGGAGGAGCATCCGCACCAGCGCGAAGAGGCGGACGCCGTCGGCTTCGAGCGCCTCGGCCGCCTGGGACAGCTGCGCGTCGACCCACTGGCGGGCACCGCGGGCGTCGCCGATGCCCAGCAGCGCCAGCGCGTGGATCGCGCGCGCTTTGGGATCCAGCGGATGCCCGGTGCGGGGGTCGGCGACCGCGTCGAGGAACGAGGACTGCGCCTCCGCGAAGCGCGCGCTGCTGACGAGGGCGAAGAGCTCCGCCTCGGCGACGGTTTCGCGAGCGGGGCTCGGCAGGGCGCCGAGCGGTCGTACGGCGACGGCCGGAGGAACCCGGTCGAAGGTGGCCTCCAGCAGCCTTCGGGCGGCGGCCAGCATCTCGGCCGCGTCGTCGGTCATGCCCGGTGCGGGAGGCGGCAGCGAGTCGACCGCGGATGGGTCGCCGGCGGCGAGAGCCGACCAGCGGACGCGAGTGATCTGCAGCGCGACATCCTCCTCGCGGTGGCCGTCCTCGCTCGTGCGCTCGAAGACCTCACGCGCCAGGCTCGCGCCGGCGGCGTCGGCCTCGAGAGTCCGCAGGTAGTCGATGGCCGCTGCGGGAGACGGATGCTTCGCCCAGGCGGCGCGCGCGGCGCGCCGACGGCTCCGCGACCGCTCCTGCACGAGCTGGAAGAATCCGTCGTCGAATCCGGCGACCGGGTCGTCCGTCGTCCGTGAGACGACCTCCGTGGCGGGCCGCTGGCCGAAAGACGACAGCAGGAGGTGAGACCGCAGTTCCGTCGCCTCGTGGCGCACGTGCTCCGCGATCAACGACGGTGTCACGACGATGTAGGTGTCGTCCCCGACGGCGACCGAATCGAGAAGCTGCTGGGACGCCAGCGAGTCCAGGACCGTCGACGGGATGGATGCGGTGGCGGTCTCGAGCCGGCAGGGACTCGCGACGGCGATGAACTCGAGGGCTCCCCGTTCGGCGCGGGTGAGCGAGCCGAGGTAATGCGCCGCCCGCGCCGACAACGACGGCGTCCACAGATCCGAGGTGGCTGCCCATGCCCCCGCTCGCAGGTGCAGGAGGCCATCACGGGCGGCGGCGGTGACGGCGGCGAGAGCGAGCCCGATCGCTCCGCCCGACAGAGTGTGGATGCGCCGCGCGAGCGACGGTTCCACGGGTGCTCCGAGCACGGCGGGCAGCAGGACGTCGAGATCGTGGGGATGCAGCGATGGGATGTCGAGTCGCATCCCCGAGGCAGCGAGGTCCTGGGCGGGGTTGTCGCCGGGGACTCGCCAGGGAACTCGGGTCGCGACGATCGGCACGCCGAGCTCGGCACCGAGCGACGCCAGCGCGCCGGCGCTCGCGGAGTCGAGGTGCTCCGCGTCGTCGATGAGCACAGCCGACGGCGCGCGGCCGAGAAACGGGCGGAGGATGCCCGAGATCCCTCCGACGGTGGCCGCGATGCGAGGAACCGCTCTGCCCGGCGGCGCATCGCGAATCGAGGCGGAGACGGCGAGCGCGAGGGCGGCGAGGGGATGATCCCGCAGTCCTCGGACGCCGCGGACGTGCAGGATGCGGCATCCGGTCGACCTCAAGGCGGTCTCGACCCCGGCGAGGATCGTCGTCTTGCCGCTGCATCGGCCGCCGGCGATCTCGACGTTCGTCCTCGTCCCGACATGACGGGTTGCGGCGGTGACCGACTCCCGCTGGTAGGGCACGGTCAGGCGCGCTCCGGCGCTGCTCGGTTGGCGTTGTTCCTGCGACATGCTTCGTCCGATCCGCGCGGGTCCGCGCTGACGCGTCAGCATATCGAACCCGACGTTTCGAGATTCTGAAATGTTGGTATCCTTGGGCGAGGAGTGCAAAATGGACAATCATGTGAGCGTCGTGGTGCCGGTAGGCCCGCGGTCCGCAGACCTTCCCGACCAGCTGCGGGCGCTGGCCCGTCAGGATCCCGCGCAGGGTTTCGATCTCGTGCTGAGCGCGAACGGCGCGTCGCAGGCATCCGTCGAGGCGGTGGCCCGGAGGGTCGACTGGCCTGAGCACGTGCGGGTGCGGGTGGTGGACTCCTCCGACCGCCCCGGACCCGGCCATGCTCGCAACGTCGGCTGGAGGCATGCGGCGGGGACGTTCGTGCTCTTCTGCGATGCCGACGACGTCGTCGACGACCGGTGGGTGGTCGAGATGACTTCGGCACTGGAGGAGGCTCCGGTGGTCGGCGGGCGACTCGATCACGAGCGGCTGAACCCGCCCTCCCTCTCCTCGTGGGGTGCGATCAGCGCCCACGCGCTGCCGTCGAAGTTCCACCATCTCCCTTTCGCCGGCAGCTGCAATCTGGGGATCAGGCGGGACGTGCTGGAGATGCTCGAAGGCTTCGACGAGCACCTCTCCGCGAGCGAGGACGCCGACCTGTGCTGGCGTGCGCAGTACCTCGGCCACGAGTTGCGGATGGCTCCGTCGGCGCTGGTGTCGTACCGTCGTCGGCCGGATGCCCGGTCCCTGTTCGCCCAGGCACGCAATGACGCCCGCAACGATGCGCGCCTCCTGGCGCGTCACCGGCCGCACGGCGCACGATGGACGGCGGTGGATCTGGCCCGCGAAGCGGCGGGGACGTGTGCCGCGATGCTCGGCGCACCCGTGTCGCTGAGCCGCCGCCTGCAGTTCGCCGCGCGGGCAGGCCGGCTCTCCGGTCATCTTCGCGCCGCCCGGGCGATGGCTCGAACTACGTAGGCCGAAAAGTCGCTACTGCATTTCCTGAGCTGAGCGGGCTGGGAGGTACGGAGACGTCGTTTCTTCCGAAATTCCACGTCGACCGACTTGCGATGATGAGGCGCCCGCGGCCGTGACGAGCCGCGCGAATCCCCCTTCCTCAGCAACACAAGATCGGAAACGCACCGTGACCCATCCCAGCTTCAGGAGGAGACGTTCACGCGTCCTCTCCGCGGTGAGCGCCGCCCTCATGGCTTGTCTGCTCGCGTTCTCTCCGGTGAACGCGGCGGTCGCCGACGAGGCCGGGGCGTCCCTCCAGCTCACGTGGAACCCGCTCAGCCCGACGCTGCAGAAGTCGGGCGAGCAGTTCTCGTACCTCGCCTCACTTTCCTGCCAGTCGCTCTCCGGCGAGGGTTGCGACGATGTGACTCTGGAGATCCCGTACAGCACCACGACCCCGCAGTATCCGGCGACCTCGCCCATCGCCGCGTGGAGCAAATCGGTCTCCGCAGCGGTCAACGGCGTCTCCCGCCCCGACGTGAAGTGGACCGACACCGGATCTTCCTTGATCGTGACGCTCGGTTCGCTCGAACCCGGGGAGCAGGCCAACGTGACCCTGCGCGTGGTGCCCCCGGCGCGAACCACGGCGGGGGGAACCGCCTGGACCGCCGGGCTCGACGCGCGCAGCTCGACAGCGGCCGGCGCGAGTGCCCCGGCGGTCGAGATGACGGCAGAGGCCTCCTTCCATCCCGCCGTCAGCAAGGCCCTCGTGGGGCTCCCCGCAGGAGCCCGAGTCCTCCGCGGCACCGAAGTCGAGTACCGCCTCACGCTGGGCGACGTCACCGGAGGCCCGATCGGCGCCGTCGGACTCAGTCCCGACCACATGGCGACGCTGACCGACGTGCTTCCCTCCGAGCTCGAGTTCGTGTCGTGCAGCGACGACTGCGTCGTCGACGGTCAGCGGGTCGAATGGAATGTCGACCAGACGCGCATTCCCCTGACCGTGACCGTGAGAGCCGCCCTTCGCGATGATGCACCGGTCGACCAGGCGTTCCGCAACTCCGCGACCGCGGACTTCGTCTCCCTGGTCGGCGAGGAGGCGTCCGCGACCTCCAACCCGGTCGACGCGGTCGCGAGTGCGGCTCCGGCTCCGCACGACGTCTTCCGCAAGGAGGCCGTGGGCAACCTCGGCGACACCTCTCCGTCCGCTGTGGGTCACATCTCGGCGCAGTCGCCCTCCTCGTACCTCCTGAAGGTGATCGGGCAGCCGACCGCCTTCGACTATCTGGTGCGTGACCCGCTTCCCTGCACGAAGGAAGGCGACGCGTGGGTCTCACTGGCGCGATCGAGCGACTCGCTCTGCGAGCAGCCCGCTTTCCTCGTCACGTCGGTGAAGGTGGATGCTCAGAACGGATCCGTGGCGTTCCCGCGCACCGCGACCCTCCACTACTCCGACGGAACGTCCGAAGAGTTCGTCGCCCGGAAGAGCGGCGATGCCTTCGAGATTCCGGCCGGCAAGCAGCTGAGCCGCCTCGATTCGAGCGGTTCCATGGCCGCGGGCTCGGGCACCCTGGTGTTCAGCCTGACCGGTACCCCCGCTCCCTTCGCGTCCGCCGACGATTTCACGAACGTCGCGGGGTTCTCGATCCCGGGCGCCGCGAGCGGCGGGTTCCTGGATCTCGCGGCTCAGCTCGACACGTATGAGACGATCGGCGCCGCCGTCGGATGGCAGAAGACCCCGCCGTCCTCGGTCGACCTGACGTTCCGCCGGATGGCGGACCTCGATCCGGAGTCCGAGGGAGCAGGGTACAACTGGTCTTACGTCGGCTGGTGGCCCCAGTTCTTCTCGAGCCCGGGGCTTCGCGCCGACGCGGGTGCGGCAGCGGTGATCCTGCCGGAAGGCTTCAAGATCGCCGAGCGCAACACGTCGCGGCTCAGCGTCACCGACGACTGGAACGGCAGCGGGCAGACGCGATACGTGTTGCCGGGCACCTACGGGAACGTGACCGGCGACGGTGGTCCGCCCTTCAACATCGTGGTCGACAGACTGAATCCGCCGGCACCGGGGCTGCACACCTTCGACATGTTCGTGGGCTTCCGTGACACGACGTTCGACCAGTGCCTCTTGATGAACGGACAGCCGGAGGTGACGAACTCCCTCATCCGCGACACTTCGGGCATCATCGGGTCGACCGAGGGCGTCGAGACGTCGCTCTGCCACCTGCAGGGGACGATGCTGGTGCTCGGAGACGACCCCGGCATCGCGCTGAACAAGTCGGTGCGCACGCAGCTCTCACCCCAGTGGGTCAACGCGCCCGAGACCGTCTCCGACATCGGGGAGGACGGCGCGGTCGACTTCCTGCTCGCCTGGTCGAACCCGGGAGCGCTTGCAGTCGATGACGCGGTGATCTACGACGTGTTCCCGCGGGCTGACGACGACCGGACGACGGCCGGCGCGCCCCGGGGGTCCTCGCTGGCCCTGACCCTGCGCGAGGCGCCCCAGGCGCCCGAAGGCTGGACTCTCGAGTATTCGGTGGCAGCGAATCCGTGCCGACCGGAGATCCGCACTCCCGAGCGTGAAGTCGGATGTGTCGACGACTGGTCGCCCCAGGTCGACGATCTCAGCCTCGCGACAGCGATCCGCCTCACCAAGAACGAGCCGGCTGCGATCGGAGACACTCTGCTCCTGACGCTGAGCTTCGCCGCTCCGGAGGTTCCCTCGGCGGTGACGTACAACACCGCCGCTGCTGCGGCGAGCCTCGACGTGCGGGGAGCGGAACTGATCCCGCTCGCGCCGCTCGAGACGCCGAGGGTCGGGGCGAAGCGGGTGTTCCTCGACCCGGAGCCGGAGCCGGAGCCGCAGCCGGAGCCGCAGCCCGAGCCGCAGCCGCAGCCGGAGCCGCAGCCCGAGCCGCAGCCCGAGCCGCAGCCGCAGCCGCGGCCGGACCCCGAGCCCGAGCCGGCGCCGAACACGGACGTGGGTCCGAAGCCGGATGCTGATCGGCAGAACCGGGAGAGCGAATCCGCTGCCACTCAGGCGGGACTCGCGCGCACGGGAGCCGACGGCTGGGTTCCCGTGCTGGGGGTCGGCGCCGGGTTGCTGCTCGGCGGCGCCCTCCTGGTGCTCTGCCGGAGGCTGAGGCCGCGTCGCTGACGAGCGAGCGGCGTCGATGACGGCACCTGCCTGCTTGAGGGGCTGGGGAGAACTTCCCCAGCCCCTCTCGCATTGTCCGCGCGGAGCCCTGAGAAGCGGCCGTGGGCACCGGAGTTGCTCCACGCATGACGACCGAGGTTGCCGCGGCAGCCGTACGCCGCGGCATCCGGAGATCCGGAACCTTCGAATCGCACGCGAGGCTGAGCCGGGACGGCGCGCGAGGCAACCGAAAGGGCCCCCGAGCATAAGCTCGAGGGCCCTCGCCGGGAAGATGCCGACTTACTCGGCGCGGAAGCGGAACGGCGCGGTCGTGACCTTGCCCTCGTCGTCCTGCGTCGCGGTGCCTGCGTACGAGCCGGCAACCAGAGACACGATCGACTGGATCGACCAGGTGCCATCAGCTTCGACAACCGCGCTGCCGAGCGGGGTGCCGAACTGCCCCTTCACCGTGATCGTCGCCCCGGGCTTACCGGTGCCCGCGAAGGTCGGCTTCCCGGCCTGCACGACCGAGTCCAGCGCCGGGCTGGTCAGCGCGACGTCGGTGTTCTTGACGGCCGTGAACCGGAACGGAGCGCTGCTGACCTTGCCGTCCACGTTCTGCCTCACGGTGCCGGAGTAGGAGCCGGCCACCAGCGACACGGTCGACTCGATGGACCAGGTGCCATCGGCCTTCACGACTCCGCTGCCGAGCAGCGTTCCGAAGGTTCCCTGCACGGTGACGGTCGCACCGGGCTCGCCCTTGCCGCCGAAGACCGGCTTGCCCGGGTCGATCTCGGCGCCGACTGCCGGGCTCGTGAGAGTCACCGGAACGATCGTCGGCGCGGGCTTGTGCACGGTGAACCCGAAGGCGGCACTGGTCGTGGCGCCGTCGAATGTCTGCACCGCCGTGCCGGAGTACGACCCCGCGCCGAGCGAAACGGTCGACGCGACCGACCAGTTGCCGTCCGCGTCCACGGTCGCGGTGCCGAGCGCAGTCCCGAACCGGCCCTTGACCACGACGGTCGCGCCCGGGTGTCCCTTACCCGAGAACACCGGCTTGCCCGGGTCGAGCTGGGCGCCGAGAGCCGGGGCGGTGAGGGTGATCGGCGAGATCGCCGGCTGCGGCGCGGGCGCGACGTTCACCGAGAACTGGTACCGAGCGGTGGAGCCGTCGGCCGACTGGGAGACCGTGCCGGCGTGCGAGCCGTTCGGAAGGTCGGAGCCGGCGGCAACCGACCAGCTGCCGTCGGGCTGCGCGGTGGTGGAGGCGACGAGCTGGCCCGAGTCGTCCGTGACGTTCACCGTCGCACCGGGGTTCGCCGTGCCGGAGAAGACCGGCCGACGGGTCTCGGTGACGGTCGCCCCGAGCACCGGCGCAGACAGCGTCACCGGCGCCACGACCGGGCTCGCGTGACGGGCGTTGTACGAGATCGAGTGCGACAGGCCCGCGGGGAGGTTGTTCACCTTGGTGAACTCGATGCGGCCATCCGAGATGGTTCCCGTGCGCTCGTTGCCCGCAATCGAACGGAGCTGCAGGCGCAGTTCGATCGAGGAGCCCGCGGGGATCGTCACGATCCGCGGAGCGACCGTCAGCGTGCGCTGGTCGGTGGACATGGTGCCGTACCAGTCGTTCGAGGAGACCCCGGTGATGCGAGCGGTGATGAACTCCCATTCGAAAACGGTGCCGGAGGGCGCGTCGGCGACGACCCCGAAGGTGACGGTCTGGGCCGTGGTCGAATCGTTCTTCAGCGAGATCACTGCCCCACCCGTCGTTCCCGGGTCGAGGGTCGGGATCACCTTCTGAGTCGCGAGGCTCCAGTCTGCCGACTCGACCTCCGCGACCGAGATCGACGTCGGGCTGGTCTCCACGCGAGAGACGACGTTCTCGCCCGACTCGGGCGCGGCATCGGCGTCGGTCGCGGCGCCGATCGCTGCGGTGGAGGTGGGAGCGGCGACGGCCGGGAGGGGAGCAAGGCCGCAGCTGAGTGCGGCGACCAGGCCCGTCCCGATGAAAATGTGATGGCGTTTCGCCTTCATGGTGATGCTTCGTTCCTTTCGGGTAGCGCCCCGCCGGGTCGACGAGGCGGTGGCGCCGCGAAACCTCGTTCGTTCGGGCGAACGCCAGTTCCGGAGCGCGACGGACAATACTAACATTTCAGAATGGAAGATGGAGCACCGACGCCATTCCCCTCATGAGGTCAGGGGTTCACCGGCGTGGCGAGGCGTGAAGAGGCCGCGAGTCCGAAATGGTAATATTCAGAAGCCAGAAGGAGGGTTCGGATGCCGATTCCGGTCAACCAGCAGCCTGTCGTGCAGCCCAAGCGGCTGCTGCTCCGCGATGTCGCCCGCGAGAAGATCCGTGACGCGATCCTCGACGGCACACTCAAGGCGGGGGAGTTGCTCAACGACGACGAGCTGCAGCGGTGGCTCGGGGTCTCTCGCACCCCGATCCGTGAGGCCCTCAATGAACTCGCCCGCGTCGGACTGATCGAGATGGAGCCGAACCGCTATACGCGCGTCGCACTTCGCGCGTCCGACGAGGAGGCTCTCGCTTCCCTCAACACGCTGGGGGTGCTGTACAGCGGCGTGACCGACATCGCAGTGGCCCGCATGTCGAAGACGCAGGCGGCCGACGTCGCCAAGGACTTCGACACCGCCGCGCAGGAGCTGAAGGGCGAGGACTCCGAGCCGTTCCGCCTCGCGCTGGTCGCGGCATTCGATCGGCTCGGGGAGTTCTCGGAGAACCCTGCTCTCGTGAAGCTCCTCAAAGAGACCGTCGATGGTCTGGCCTATCGGGTGAAGGTCGCTCACCTGCTCGACGTCGTCGACCGAGCTGAGCTCAAGGCTGCCATCAAGGACTTCGCCGCGGCGCTGCGCAAGCGCGACCGCGACGGCACGCGGGCTGCGGCCGACATCATCTTCCAGATGCCGACGGTGGTCTGAGCTCGGACCGTTCTGCGATCACTCTCGCCGTCGCCTCAGGATCGGGCCGGTGCATCACGGACTCGGGGACGATGACGAGTTCGGCGGCCGGCATGGCTTCGGCGAGCCGGTCTGCGGCGGCGATGAGCACCGGAAAGGTCTGCTCGCCCCGGAGGATCGTGACGGGCTGCGGCACCGACAGCATCTCCTGCGGCGGAGTCGACACCTCCGCTGTCAGCGTGGCGTCATAGACGGTGGACTGGGCCAGCGGGAGCAGCGCGGCGAACTGCTCGCTGTGGCGGATGCCCTCGACCATCTCAGGGGACAGGCCGACGCCCTCGAGCTGGAAGGTGACGACCGCCTCGTCATGACGGCCGGCGTCGACGAGCGCCTGGAGCCGGGCCGCCAGGTCGGCCGCGGGCTCATCCTCACCGAACCGGAACGGGGGCTCGGACAGGAAGAGCTCACGCACCGGCACCCCGCGTGCCGCGCCGTAAAGAGCGAGAACCGCGCCCGATGAGTGCCCCAGGACGGCCGCGTCGCCGCCCACCGCGTCGACGACGGCGGCGAGATCGTTCGCCTCATCGGGTGGCGTGGACCCCGGCCTGTCACCACTCGAGCCGCGTCCGCGTCGGTCGACCGTGATCGCTCGGAACCCGCGATCGACGAGAGCGCTCGCGAGCGCTGCGCCGTCGGCCGCGACCGAGAAAGCCCCGCCCACGATCACGATCGCGGGGCCTTCGCCGACCTCGTCATACGCGATCACCGTGCCGTCTGCCGATCTGGTCTGCTTCATGGGAGTCACGTAACCACGCCCCTCCGACACCCTCAGCCCTCCATCACGGGGCAGCGACCGCGACAGCGACCGCGGACCGGCCGATCGGTCAGGCCCGGAGAAGGCTCCAGCCTTCGGCGTCGAGGGCATCCTCCACGTCGTTCAGCTGGTCGACGGTGATCTCGCGCACGTGGGCGACGACAACGGTCAGCGGTGCCCAGTCGCGCGACCGGGGGACACGAAGGTAATGATCGAGGTGATCCACGATCGGCGACGCCCCGACAAGGTCGTGCACAAGGGGGCTCAGGGATCCGGCGCCGATCTGCTCGCCGGGCCGCGGCACGGCGGCGCCCTTCACATCCTCGCGCACGAGCGCTGCGATCAGATGGCAGTCCTCGTCGTAGAACTCGAAGCGCAATCCGAGCGCCACCTGCCCGGCCGGTCCGCTTGCTCCGCCGCTGATCGGGCTCATCTCGTGCTCCCTCCGTTGCGAGGGGTCACCTCGCGCCGGTGGGGGGCCGACGGCGAGGCGACCCGACCGGACCTGCTCCCCGGAAAGGAGCAGCCCGGGTGCCTCGCACGAATCTGGGGCCGATGGCGAGGAGGCCCGGACCAGCACCCTCGCCGGAGCGGAGCTGCCGATCGTTCGTCAGACTAGCGAAACTCGCACCTTGTCGACAGGCCCCCCCGCGCACGCGCCCGACCCCTCTTGACAGCGCAACCATCTGGGTGAAATGTCAGCACTTAACGCGAGACCACTCACCGACCCTCGCCGTTGCACAGGTGAGCTCGCGCGAAAGATGTCGGATACAAGGCGCTCGATGGCGAGGCGCCGAGCGCATGACAGAGCAGGGAGAACCCGCATGCATGTGCCAGACCACGTCCTCACCGACGGAACCGCACTCGGAGCGGCGGTGATCTCGCTCGGGGCTGTCGGCTGCGCCGTCTGGCGGAGCCGTCGCGACCTCGACCGCGACAAGCTGCTGATGACCGCCGGGGTGACCGCCTTCGTCTTCGCGGCGCAGATGATCAACTATCCCGTCACGCCGGGAACGTCGGGCCACCTGATCGGAGCGGCCCTGGCCGTGGTGCTCCTCGGCCCGTGGCTCGCGCTCCTATCGACGAGCACGGTCCTCGTCGTGCAAGCGCTCGTCTTCGGCGACGGCGGCGTGACGGCACTCGGAGTGAACGTCCTGCTGATGGCCGTCGTACCGGTGGTCGCCAGCGCAGCGGTGGTGGCGGCATCCGGAGCCCTTCGGGGAGGACGGAGACGGGTGACGGTCGCGAGCGGCGTCGCCGCGGGGTTGAGCGTGCCGGTGGCCGCCGCGGTCTTCACCGGCCTTTACCTTCTCGGGGGCGCGGCCACGGTGTCGGCGGGGGGCCTCCTCGTCGCCATGACCGGCGTGCACGCGCTGATCGGCATCGGCGAAGCGGCGATCACCGCCCTCGTCGTGGTGCTCGTCGCCACGTTCGCCCCCGAGTCGCTGTGGGCCGGACGCGCCACCGCCACGCGGCCCGCGGCCCGACCCGCGGTCGCGCGCGGGCTGATCGGCGCCGGGCTCGTTCTTACTGTGGTGGCCCTCGTCGGTTCCTCCGCGCCGGACGGGCTGGAGTCGGTGGGCTTGCGGTTCGGTTTCGGATCCGGGGTCGGCGCCGGATGGGCGCCCCTCGCCGACTACGGCAGCGTGCTCGGCGTACCCGTGACGCTCGCGGGGATCGTGGGCATCGGGCTCTGCCTCGCCGTGAGCGCCGCGGTTCTGCGGCTGTCGGCCGGATCGACGCTGAGCTCGAGGAGGGCCTGATCATGGGACACCACCACCACGGCCACCACCACGGCAAGCGGCCGCACTGGCACCCGGGAGCGGACGGCGAGCACCAGCATCCGGATGATCTCTCCGTCGAGGAGGAACGCGCCCGTCTGTCGGGCATGCGGGCCCGGAGGCGCCTGAAGGAGACCCCGGAGACGAAGCGCAAAGAGCAGGTCGAACGGTCGCTCGACCTCGGTCTGGAGTCGGCGAAGTCGATCAACGACCGCAACATCTCGCTCTTCTCGCGGGGACTCGACCCCATGTTCGCGGGCATCAACACCTTCTTGAAATCGCCCTATGTGGAGAACATCCGTGAGATCGGACGGTACGACGTCGCCGTCGTCGGCGCCCCGTTCGACATGGGCACGACGTACCGCAGCGGCGCTCGGTTCGGCCCGCAGGCGGTGCGGCGGATCTCGGCGCTGTACGACCAGTACAGCCCCGATCTCGGGATGGACCTGCTTGAGGAGATCACCATCGGCGACGCCGGCGACATCTTCGTCATCCCGGCGAACATCGAGAAGACCTTCGACCAGATCGACCTCGGCGTCTCGCACATCCTCCAGTCGGGGGCGTTCCCCGTGATCATCGGCGGCGACCACTGCATCGGCTTCCCCGACGCGAAGGCGCTGGCGAAGAACATCGACGGCCGGCTCGGCATCATCCACTTCGACCGGCACATCGACACCGCCGAGACCACGATGGACGAGCGGATGCACACCACCCACTGGTCGCATGCCACGAATCTGCCCAACGTGCCGCCGACGAACCTCGTGCAGATCGGCATCGGCGGGTGGATCGGCAACCACTCCGGCGTGCACGTGGCGGAGGAGCGCGACACCACGGTGATCACCATGTTCGACGTCGAGGAACTGGGCATCGACCGGGCGATGGACATCGCGCTCGAGATCGCGTGGAAAGACGTCGACGCGGTCTACCTCTCGTTCGACATCGATGTGGTCGATCCCGGATACGCGCCGGGCACCGGCACCCCGGAGCCGGGTGGGATGTCGCCGCGAGAGGCGCTCAAGGCCGTGCGCAGGGTCGCCCGCGAGGGTCTCGTCGGCATCGACCTCGTGGAGATCGCGCCGCCGTACGACGTGGCGGACGTCACGTCGCAGCTGGGCGCCCGCATCATCATGGACTCGCTCGCGACCCTCGTCGCGAACGGGCACCTCGGCACGCGGCTCAGCAGGGAGGAGCGCGAACGGGCCGAAGTCGAGCGCAATCGCGCGGCCGGCATCGACGACGCCGAATCTCGCGACTGACCCTGCCGCGCGAGCGCGCCAGTTTCCGGCAAGCGCTACGTCGCGCGACGCAGCGCTTGCCGGAAAGGGCCGCGCCCGGCTCGCTTCTGACCGCACGCCATGTCGGCCGGGGCGGCGGATGGGAAGGAACGGCGCGACGCGACGCGCTTGTCAGGCGTAGAGCCTCGCCAGCGCGGCGCCGGCGGCGGCGAGCCAGCGGGCGGGGTCGGCCATCGCGGCGTCGGCGGACCCGGCCAGCTCGGTGAGCGAGAGGGCGTGCGCGAAGCCCGTGGTGGAGGCATCCGCCCCGATGCGGCCCGCTACGAGAGCGACCGGCACGTCTGCGGTCGCAGCCAGCGCCCGCACCGCGTCGGGCGCTTTGCCGCTCGCGGACTGACCGTCGAACGAGCCCTCGCCGGTGACGACGACGGATGCCTCGGCCACCGCCTCGCGCAACCCGATCAGCTCGGCGACCGCGTCGGCGCCGGGCATCAGGTCGGCCCCCCACGCGAGGAGCGCGAATCCCGTCCCGCCCGCCGCGCCGGCTCCGGGCGTCGTCGGGTCGACGTCGGTCAACCCCGCCCAGCGGGCGAGTCCCTCCTCGAGCAGCGCGACCTCGGCCGCGCTCGCTCCCTTCTGCGGGGCGAACACCGCGGCCGCGCCCCGGGGGCCGAGGAGAGGGTGGGTCACGTCGGTCAGCACCTGCACACCGCCCGGCGGGAGCGCCGGGAGCGCCGAGAGATCGGCCGTGGCGACGGCGGCGAGACCGCGGCCCCCCTCGGCGATGGGGCGGCCTGCGGCATCCGCGAATCGCGCCCCCAACGCCGTCAGCATCGCGGTGCCGCCGTCGGTCGACGCGCTGCTGCCGATGCCGAGCACAAGACGCGAAACGCCGTGCGCGAGGGCGGCCGCGATCGCCTGCCCGAACCCGCGCGTGCTCGCGTCGAGCGGCCGCAGCGCCGGCGGCGACCCGAGAAGCTCGATGCCCGACGTCGAGGCGAGCTCGACGACCCCCGTGCCGCCCGGTGCGTCGGCAGACGCGGGGAGGAGGAGCCAGGATGCCTCGACGGCGGTGCCGTCCGGGCCGGTGACGGTGACCGGCATGCGCAACGCCCCGGGCACCGCCGTGGCGAACGCGTCGAGGGTGCCCTCGCCGCCGTCGGCCATCGGGCGGAGGGCCAGCGGCGTCGCCGGGCTGACCGAGCGCCAGCCGTCACGGAGCGCTGCCGCCGCGGCGGCGGCCGGGATCGAGCCCTTGAACGAGTCGGGCGCCAGGACGACGGATGCCACGGCTACCAGCTCAACGCGGCGTCGACGGCCGCAGCCGAGTACTCGCGGTCGACGACGAGTGCGGCGAGGCCCACGGTCGCCGCCCGGTGCTCGAGGGTCGACAGACTCACGGTCAGGTGCCGCGTCGCCCGAGGGAGGGAACGCGGGTACAGGGTCTCGCGGACGCCGGTCAGCAGCGGCGCGGACGCGAGCATGCCGCCGAGGACCACCTCGCCCGGGTTGAGCAGCGAGACGACGGTCGCGACGACCTCTCCGATCACCCGGCCGGCCTGCTGAGTGAGGCGCGCCGCGTCGGTGTCACCGGCCGCGAGGTAGGCGCCGACGTCTGAACCCGAAGCCGCCGGCTTGCCGAGAGCGGTGAGAGCGGCGGCCACCGCACGCCCGGAGGCGACGGCGGCGAGGCATCCGTACGCCCCGCACTGGCAGAGCGCGTCTTCGTGACCCGCGATCTTCACGTGGCCGATGTCGCCCGCGCCGCCGTCGGTGCCGCGATAGACCTGGCCGCCGATGACGATCCCGGTGCCGATCCCGGACGAGACCTTGAGGAAGCACAGCGACCGTGAGCCGGGATGCGCCGAGCGCTGCTCGCCGAGCGCCGCCGCGTCGGCGTCGTTCGCCACGAGCACCGGGACGCCCAGCGCTTCGCCCAGGTGCTCGGGGATGGGGTAGGCGTCCCACCCGGGCATGATGGGCGGCTGGCTCGGCCTGCCGGTGTCGGGGTCGACCGGCCCGGGAACGCTGATGCCGATCGCCGCGACCGGCTGCACCGACGGGGTCGCGTCGAGAAGCGCCCGCGTGCGATCGGCGATGGCATTGAGGGTCTGGTCGGGCCCGTCGGCCACGGCCACGTCGATGCGCTCCTCGGCCAGGACTCGTCCGGCGAGGTCGGTGAGAGCGACCGTGGTGTGGGTGGTGTCGACGGATGCCGCGACCACCGTCGCATGGGAGGTGTTGAACTCGAGCCGCCGCGACGGCCGGCCGCCGGTCACGCGTTCGGTGCCCCGCTCGATGATGAGACCCGGCTCGAGCAGTGCGTCGATGCGCGTGGAGACCGTCATGCGGGAGAGGCCCGTGAGATCGAGCACGTCACCGCGGGTCAGCGCGCCGCGCGCTCGGATCAGCTCGAGAACACCGCCGGGACCGGGCATCGTCAACCTCCTCTCGCGAGCGTAATGGTCTCATTATGCTTGACAGCTTGACAAAACGCATCTAACTTCTAGACATATCGGTCGCCGAGACCGAGTGACAACACTCTGCAACACGTGAAGCGCGAGGAGGCGCACGGTGAAGATCCGTTCCACAGCAGTGACCCTGGCGGCGATCGGTGCGACAGCCCTGGTGCTGTCGGGATGCTCCGCCGGCGGAGGCGACGACGGCGGAGACAGCGACAGCATCACGTTCTGGGTCCAGGAGGATCTGCCCGACCGCGTCGCCGCAACCGAAGACATCGTCGCCGGCTTCGAGGAGTCGTCCGGGATCGACGTCGAGGTGGTCTCGGTCGCCGAGGACCAGTTCGCCCAGTTGATCACCTCGTCGGCCGCGGCCGGCGACCTTCCGGACGTGATCGGCGGCATCTCCCTGCCCCAGGTGCGCACCCTGTCGGCCAACGAGCTCATCGACACCGACGCCGTCGGCGCCGTGATCGACGCGCTCGACTCGTCGACGTTCTCCGAGAAGGCGCTCGAGCTCACCGCCGACGGCGACACCCCGCTCGCCGTGCCGAGCGAGTCCTGGCTCCAGATGCTCTTCTACCGCACCGACCTCTTCGAGGCCGCCGGGCTCGACGCGCCCGACACCTACGACAAGGTGCTCGAAGCGGCCGAGGCGCTGAACTCGGGCGACATGGCCGGCTTCGTCGGCGCCACCGCTCCGGGCGACGCCTTCACCGAGCAGACTTTCGAGCAGGTCGCGCTGGGCAACGACTGCCAGCTCGTGAACGAGGAGGGCGAGATCGAGCTCGACTCCTCCGCCTGCGTGGAGTCGTTCCAGTTCTACGGCGACCTCATCTCGAACTACTCCGTCCCGGGTGCGCAGGACGTCGACACGACGCGCGCCACGTACTTCGCCGGTGACGCGGCCATGTTCATCTGGTCGAGCTTCGTGCTCGACGAGATGGCGGGCCTGCGCGCCGACGCCATGCCGAACTGCCCCGAGTGCGCCGAGAACCCGGCGTTCCTCGCCGAGAACACCGGCGTCGTCACCTCGATCGCGGGTCCCGACAGCGACGGGGCCGCCCAGTTCGGCGAGATCACGTCGTGGACGGTCACCGCGGGAGCGAACGCCGAGGCGTCGCAGGCCTTCATCGAGTACATGATGAGCGACGGCTACGAGGACTGGATCGCGATCGCCCCCGAGGGCAAGGTTCCGGTCCGCTTCGGCACGCCGGACGAGCCGACCGTCTACTCCGACGCGTGGGCGACCCTCCCGGCCGGCGTCGACACGAAGGCACCGCTGTCGGACTTCTACTCGTCCGAGGTGCTCGATGCCGTGGCGGCGGGTCCGGCCGACATCGCCCGATGGGCCATCCCTCAGGGTCAGGGCGATCTGCTCGGCGCCCTCCAGGGAGAGCAGCCCGTGGCCACCGCGGTGAACGAAGTGTCGCAGGGATCCGATGCCGAGCAGGCAGCGGCCGCAGCAGCCGAGGCGGCGCGCTCCGTCCAGGAGTCGCTCCAGTGACTCAGCTCGCAGGGGGGTCGGACCTTTCCGGTCCGCCCCCCGTCCCGGGCGATGACAAGGAGGACGCCCGGCCGGGCGAGCACCTCCTTCCGGCCCGCAGGGGCCGGTCGCGGCGCAGCCGCGAAGAGAACCGAGCGGGTCTGCTCCTGATCAGCCCGACGCTGGTCATCATCACGGTGGCCGTCGTCATCCCGATCATCTGGGCGATCGCACTGGCCTTCCAGAACGTCCGCCTCATCAACATCCGCGAGACGGGGCTCTTCGGGTCGTACACACTCGACAACTTCATCGAGGTCATCACCTCGCCGGGCTTCGTCAGCGCGCTGTGGACCACGATCGTCTACTCCGTGTGCGGCACGGCGCTGGCCATCGGGATCGGCCTCATCGCGGCGCTTGCGCTACGGAAGCCCTTCCGCGGGCGCGGGATCATCCGGGCATCGCTGCTGCTGCCCTACGTCGCCCCCGTCGTGGCCGCCACGTTCGTCTGGACGACGCTCCTCAACCCGCAGTTCGGCTTCGTGAACTGGTTCGGCCAGAACGTCCTCGGGTGGGAGGAGCCGGTCGCATTCCTCTCCCAGCGCTCGCTGCCCGTGTCGATCTTCGGGCTGCAGGTGGACCTGACGATCGCGCTCATCACCGTGATCTGCTTCGAAGCGTGGCGATCGTTCCCGTTCGCCTTCCTGTTCCTCACGGCGCGGCTCCAGGCCGTCCCCGAGGTGCTCGATGAGGCGGCGCGCATCGACGGCGCGACCCCCTCGCAGCGCTTCTGGCACATCCTCTGGCCTCAGCTCCTGCCGACGATCGCGGTGCTGAGCGTGCTCCGGTTCATCTGGACCTTCAACAACTTCGACGACATCTACCTGCTCACCGGCGGCGGCGCGGGGACCCAGGTCGTGGCCGTCCGGGTGTTCGACTACATGACGGCGCGCGGCGACATCGGCGCGGCCGCGGCCCAGGCCCTCGTGCTCGCCGTGATCCTCGCGGTGCTCGTGGGCGTCTACCTCAAGCTGTTCGGCCGTCAGGAGGAGCAGGCATGACCACCGCGACCGTCGACAAGGCCGCGCGACCGGCGACACCGCCTCGGCGCGGGTTCAACCGCGACCGGTTCGAGAACGTCCTCTTCCGGATCCTCAAGCCCGTCGTCATCGTCGTGCTGCTGATCGTGGCCGTCTTCCCCTTCTATTACATGGTGCTCCTCAGCTTCCGCTCGCTGGACTCGCTCCTGCAGGACCCGGGCGCGCTGTGGATCTCGATCGACGAGCTGGACTTCTCGACCTACCTCGACGTGCTCCTGCCCGTCTCGGACGGCGGACAGGGCTTCATCGTGTTCATGCGCAACTCGCTGCTGGTGGCGCTGAGCACCGTCGTGCTCACGCTGCTGGTGGCCATCCCGGGCGCCTACGCGGTGAGCCGGCTCCAGTTCTTCGGACGCCGGCAGGTCTCGGGTCTCTTCCTCGCGGTCTACTTCTTCCCCGCCATCCTGCTGGCCGTGCCGCTGTTCGTGTTCTTCACGCAGATGGGACTGCGGGGCTCGCTCGTGGCGCTCGTGGTCGTCTACGTCTCGCAGGTGGCGGCGGTGTCGATCTACACGCTGCGCAACTACTTCGCGACCGTGCCGGTCTCGCTCGAGGAGGCGGCGGCGATCGACGGCGCGGGGCGGCTGCAGACCATGTGGAAGATCAGCCTCCCCCTCGCGATGCCGGCCCTGGTGTCAAACGGGCTGTTCATCTTCATGATCGCGTGGAACGAGTTCCTCTTCGCGCTGCTGTTCCTCGTCGAGAAGCGCGACTCGTGGACCGTCTCGCTCGGACTGTCGCAGCTGAGCGGAAGCATCGAGGTTCCCACCACGGTCCTCATGGCAGGATCCGTGATCCTCACCCTCCCGATCATCATCCTGTTCTTCGCCTCGGAACGTCTGCTCGTCGGCGGCCTGACCGCCGGCGCCGAGAAGGGCTGACGAAGGCCGTCGGCGAAACCCCTCCACCCGAAAGGAGCGCACGTCCCGTGCCTCACATCGTCCAGTTCACCGAGCCCGGCCGGGTCGAGCTCGTCGAGACGGATGCCGCGCCCCTGAGCCCCGGTATGGTGCGCGTCGCCACCTGGTACTCCGGCATCTCGGCCGGGACCGAGCTGACCGCCTATCGCGGCACCAATCCGTACCTCAACGCGACGTGGGACGCCGAGCGCCGATTGTTCGTGCCCGGGCAGCCCAGCTTCGCCTACCCGGTGCAGGGGTGGGGATACTCCGAGGTGGGGCAGGTCGTGGAGGTCGCGGACGACGTGACGGCGCCCGCCGTGGGCGATGTCGTGCACGGCATCTGGGGCCACCGCAGCGACGCCGTGCTCCCGGCATCCGCCCTCGCCTGGCGCGTCATGCCGTCGTCGGCCGACCCCGTCCTCGGCACCTTCGCCCGGGTCGGGTCCATCGCCCTGAACGCGGTGCTCGCGGCGGACGTGCGACTCGGCGAGCGGGTCGCCATCTTCGGGCAGGGAGTGATCGGGCTCCTCGCCACCCGGCTCGCCAGCCTCTCCGGCGGTCGTGTCTACGCCGTCGACACCGTCGCGGGGCGCCTCGCGAAAGCCGCCGAGTTCGGAGCGCTCGAGACCGTCGACGCGTTGCGGGACGGCGGAGCCGGTGCGTACATCCGCGAGCGGACCGACGGCGGCGCGGACAGCGCGATCGAACTCTCGGGGGCCGACCGGGCGCTTCACGAGGCCGTGCGTTCCGTCGTCGTCGAAGGTCTGGTAGCGGCATCCGGCTTCTACCAGGGCGGAGCCGCGAACCTGCGGCTCGGCGAGGAGTTCCACCACAACCGCGTGCGGATCGTCGCGAGCCAGATCTCGGGCGTGCCCGTGGGACTCGGCGGCCGGTGGGATCAGCCCCGGCTCGTGCGTACCGTGATGGACCTGATCCTGAGCGGCGCCGTGGATGCGGGCGCACTGGTGAGCGACGTCGTCGACGCCCGCGAGGTGGCCGATGTCTTCCGCCGGCTGGACGCGGGCGATCCCGGGATCCTCCAGGCCGTGCTGCGGTTCGACGCGGCGCCGGAACGGTCGTGATGGACGTCCCCGACTACCGGCCGCAGGTGCCGGCGGCACCTCTCCGCGTCGGCCTGATCGGCGCGGGGGCGATCGCCCGCTCCGCGCATCTCCCCGCATATGCCGCGTGGGGCATCCCCGTCGCGGCGGTGACCTCACGCCGGGTCGAGGCCGCCCGGGCTCTCGCGGCAGACTTCGGAGTGCCGACGGTGCACGCCTCCGTAGACGACGTGCTCGCCGACCCCGAGGTCGAGGTCGTGGACATCGCCACCGGACCGGCGGGCCGGCTCGATCTGATCGCCGCCGCCGTCGACGCGGGCAAGCACGTGCTCGCGCAGAAGCCGCTCAGCACCGACCCCGCCGAACTCGGCACGCTTCAGGAGGTGCTGGGACGCGCGCGGGAACGTGGCATCCGGATCGCCGTCAACCAGAACGCCCGTTGGGCGCCCGTCTGGCGACTCGCGACTCTCCTGGTGCGCAGCGGCGCGATCGGCGAGGTCGTCGGGGTCACGCATCTGCACGACAAGCCCCTCCCGCCTCTGGTCGGCACGCCCTTCGACGACGTGCCGCACATGCTCATCGCCGACTACCTCGTGCACTGGATCGACATCACCCGCTGCTGGCTCGAAGGCTCCCACGTCGTGGCGGTCGCGGCCCGCGACTCGCGCGTGCCGGGTCAGCCGCTCGAGGCCCGCAACCCCTGGCATGCCGACATCGACATCGCCACGGCCGCCGGGGCCAGCGCGTCGCTGCGGATCGTCGGCAACGCGCGCACCCATGCGGGCGGCTGCCCGTTCTGGATCCACGGCACCGACGGCACTCTGCGCGGCAGCATCCTCATGGGCACCGACTTCCTCGAGCTCGACCGCGATGGCGACCGCACCCGGTTCGAGACGACGGGACAGTGGTTCACCGACGGATTCGCCGGCGCCATGGGCGAACTCCAGACCGCGATCCTCGCCGGACGCGAGCCCGAGAACTCGGCGGTGCACGTCCTCCCGACGGTGCGGATCGGCTGGGCCGCCGTCGCCTCCGCCGAGGCCGGCGGGGCGCCGGTCCACCCGGCCGGGCTCGACCTCACCACCGCGCAGGAGGCGTTCACCCGATGAAGACCATCGACGACGTGGCCGCGGGGCCCGCGGCGCGCATCTACGCCGAGGGCTGGCAGAGCTGGAGCCCGACCACCTGGCACCACCGCGGCAGCGCCGCGCACCGCCCCGCGGAAGAGTGGCAGCACCTCATGCGATTCCGGCCCGGCACCGGCCTGCCCGACGACGACGACGGCGTGCAGGGCGAAGGTCTTCTCGTGGTCGACCCGGGGGACGGCGCACCGGCTCACGTCTACGCCACTCTCGACGCCCGCAGCACGGTCCCGTCCCTCCGGGCGAAGTGGCACGGCGACCGCGTCGTCGTCTCGGCCGACGGTCCGCTCGAGCATTGGACGGTCGAGCCCGCCGACGGCTCCGCCGCGCGCGCGTCTGCGGGGGATGCCGCGCTCGGCAGCTTCGGCGACCGCATCGGCGCGACCGCCGCTGCCCGCACGGGCGACGTTCCGCGGGTGTGGTGCACGTGGTACCGCTACTTCGAGGAGGTCACCCAGGCGGACGTCCTCGAGAATCTGCGCGCGATCGACGACCTCGATCTCACCGTCGACGTCGTGCAGATCGACGACGGCTGGAGCCTCGGAACCGGCGAGTGGACGCGACCCAACCCCCGGTTCGGCTCGCTCCCCGACACGATCGCGGCGATCCGCGACGGCGGGCGGCGCGCCGGCGTGTGGCTCGCGCCGTTCTCCGTGGGTTCCCGGTCGGATGTCGCGACCCGCCACCCCGACTGGCTCACGGGTCCCGCCGGCCACAACTGGGGCGACGACCTCGTGGGCCTCGATCTGACTCACCCGGGCGTGCGCGAGTACCTGACCGACGTGTTCATGCACCTCCGCGACCTCGGAGCGGACTACCTGAAACTCGACTTCCTCTACTCGGGCGCGGTGCCCGGGACGCGGCATGACGACGTCACCCCGATCGAGGCCTACCGCTCGGGGCTGGAGCTGATCCGCAGCGTCATGGGCGACGACGCCTTCCTCCTCGGCTGCGGGGCGCCGATCCTCCCCAGCGTCGGCCTGGTCGACGGCATGCGCGTGTCGCCCGACACGTTCCACGAGGGCGGCGAGGACGGCTCCCAAGGACTCCGCGGCCGGATGTCGCTCGAAGCGCGCGCCTGGCAGCACGGCCGGCTGTGGACGACCGATCCCGATTGCCTCGTCGCTCGGCCGCAGTTCGCCCTCCGCGACGAATGGGCCGAGGTGGTGCTGACGGCACCGGGTCTCCGCGGCTTCTCCGACCGCCTCGCCGAGCTCGACCCGCACGGGCTCGACCTCGTCCGACGACTGCTGAAAGCGGGGGCCGCATGACCGACGCCGACCTCGACCGACTCCGCGACCGGCTGCGTCCTCTCGTCGCCGACCTGTACCCCGAGCAGACCGCCGAAGTGCTCGACGCGCTCGTCGCGCTCGCCGGCCGCTGGGCGCCCGCCCTCGGGCCGGCCGACAAGGGTCTCCCGGATCAGGGCACCGCGTACCTGATCACGTACGGCGACGCGTTCCGGCGAAGCGGCGAGGCTCCCCTGCACACGCTGGCCGACGTGCTGCGCACGCACGTGCGCGACGCCGTCACCGACGTGCACCTGCTGCCGATCTACCCTTGGACCTCCGACGACGGATTCGGCGTCGTCGACCACCGCGAGGTGAACCCCGACCTGGGCACGTGGCACGACATCGCCGACCTGCGAGCCGACCACGCCCTCGCGCTCGACTTCGTCGCCAACCACCTGTCGACCTCCAGCCCCTGGTTCCGGGGCTGGCTGGCCCGCGACCCGCGTTACGACGGATACTTCCTCGAGCCGGGTCCCGAGTTCGACACCTCGCACGTCGTCCGTCCTCGCACCTCACCGCTCGTGCACGCGTATGCGCGGCCCGACGGGACGACGGCGCACGCGTGGACGACGTTCGGCCCCGACCAGGTCGACGTCGACCCGAGCACGCCCGCGGTGCTCCTCGACCTCACCGACGTGCTGCTCGGCTACCTCGCCCGGGGCGCCACGACCGTGAGGCTCGACGCGATCGGCTTCCTCTGGAAGCAGTCCGGCACGACGTGCATCCACCTGCCCCAGACGCACGAGGTCATCCGCCTCTGGCGGATCCTCGTCGACGAACTCGCTCCGGGCACGCTTCTGCTGACCGAGACGAACGTGCCCCACGCCGACAACATCACCTACTTCGGCGACGGTTCCGACGAAGCGCACATGGTGTACCAGTTCGCGCTGCCGCCGCTCGTGCTTCACGCGTTCGTGACCGGTCGGGCCACGGCCCTCTCGGACTGGGCGGCGACCATCGGCCCGGTGAGCGACACCGCGACGTGGTTCAACTTCCTCGCGAGCCACGACGGCATCGGCATCCGTCCCACCGAAGGGCTCCTCACCGACGAGGATCGCGCGCTCCTGGTCGACCGCACGCTGGCGCGCGGCGGACGGGTCTCGATGGCGCGCCGCCCCGACGGCTCGGAGGGCGTGTACGAGCTGAACACCAACTTCCTGGACGCGCTCGTCGACCCGGCGGATGCGAATCCGGATGCCTCGGCCGTCGTCCGCGGTCTCGCGGCCCATGCGATCCTGCTGTCGGTGATCGGCGTTCCCGCGATCTATTGCCACTCGCTGCTCGGCTCGGGGCAGGACCGTGCGGGCATGGAGGAGAGCGACATCGCCCGCCGCATCAACCGCGAGGTGCTCGACGCCGACCGGCTCGCCGGCGAACTGGCCTCGCCCGGACGACGGACCGGGATGCTCGAGGGTCTGCGGGGGCTGCTCGAGACCCGGCGCGGACTCGCGGCGTTCTCGCCGTTCGCCGACCAGCGCGTCGAAGCGCTCGACCCCCGCGTCTTCGTGGTGCGGCGGGCAGCCGGCACGGCGGACGAGATCGTCGCGGCGGTCAACGTCAGCGCCGAGGCCGTCACGCTGCCGTCCTTGTCCGGCGTCGACGTCATCTCGGGTCGGTCCGTGAAGGGGCTCGTCCTGGAGCCGTTCGGCTTCGTCTGGCTGCGACCGTTCCGCTGAGCGCCCCGCCGCAGCGCCGCCACGAGTGCGGGCGGAAGGCGGATGCCTCGGCCTCGGTAGGCTGGACCACCATGGCCGTTGGCGCGACGATGTACACCTTCTCGGTGCAGCTGGCCGACGTCGATCGAGGGGTCTACGACGAGCTGTCGCTGCGGGTGGCGCGGCATCCGTCCGAGACAGAGGCGTACATGATGACGCGGGTCCTCGCGTACTGCCTCGAGTTCGAGGAGGGCATCGGCTTCAGCGAGGGCGTGTCGGCGACCGACGAACCCGCGGTGCTCGTGCGGGACCTCACCGGCCGCGTCACGGCCTGGATCGAGGTGGGGGCTCCCGACGCGGAGCGTCTGCACTACGGCAGCAAGCTCGCCGACCGCACGGTCGTGTATACGCATCGCGATCCGGCGAAGGTGCTCGCGCCGTGGGCGGGGAAGCGCATCCACCGATCCGACGACCTGCGGCTCTACTCGTTCGACGCGGGTTTCGTCGATGCGTGCGCCGCGCTGCTCGACCGGCGCAACACCATGACGCTCTCCGTCACGGAGCGGCAGCTGTACGTCGAGCTGAACGGGTCGACCCTCACCTCGGAAGTGCACGAGCACCGCCTCGACTGACGCACCCCGGCTTCCCGGGTTAGGCCTCCGGTCCGGGCGGAGACGCTACGCCCGTCGGGCGCGGGGCGGCGTGCTCGCGTCGAGGATCGCGTGGAGACGGGCGACCTCGTCCGCCGGCATCCCGTACCCGTGCTCGGGTTGCGGATACGCCCTCGACCGCACCTCGTCGGCGTACGCGGACACCCCCGCGACCATGTCGTCGCGCAGGTGGGCGTACCGCTTCACGAACCGGGCGGCGTGCCCGTCGTGGATGCCCAGCAGGTCGTGGAACACGAGCACCTGACCATCGGCGGCGGGGCCCGCGCCGATCCCGATCACCGGCACGGTCAGGCGCGGCATGATGGCCTCGGTGACGGCGCTCGGGATCGCCTCGAACACGATGGCGAAGCATCCGGCGTCCTGCAGGGCCACGGCCGCCTCGCACAGCGCCACCGCCTCTTCGGCGGTGCGGCCCTGCGCGCGGTAGCCGCCGATGGTCGCCGCCGTCTGCGGCGTCAGCCCCACGTGCCCCATCACGGGGATGCCGGCGGCGACGATCGCTCGCGCCCGGTCGACCGAAGACCCGCCGCGTTCGATCTTCACCGCGTCGCAGCCCGTCGTCTTCACGAAGCGCTGCGCGGTGGCCACGGCCTGCTCGTCGGACGCCTCGTACGAGCCGAACGGAAGATCGGCGACGAGCAAAGGCGTGGAGAGCCCGCGTCGCACCGCCGAGGTCAGCATGACCATCTCGTCGACCGTCACGGGCACGGTGCTCTCGTGACCGAGGACCGTCATCGCTGCGGAGTCGCCGACGAGCACGATGTCGACACCCGCCGCTTCGGCCACCTGGGCGCTGGGGTAGTCGTATGCCGTCACCATGACGAGCGGCTCGCGGTTCGCCTTCTTCGCCGCGAGGGTCGCGAAGGTCACCCGCGGGCGGCCCGGGGAGGCCGCGGGGGAGAGGGTTCCGGCGCTCATGCGGGGGCCTCCAGGATCGTGTTGTCGATGAGACGGGCGGCGCCGACCCGTGCCGCCACGGCGAGGAGGGCCTCACCGCGGACACGATCCACGTCGGCGAGGTCGTCCGTGGACCGCAGCTCCAGGTACTCGGGCTCGATGCCGGCCTCGTCGAGTACCGCGCGAGCGGCGGCGAGCACCTGGGGCGCGTCGGTCTCGCCGCGGGCGACAGCGGCTGCGGCGGCGTCGAGGGCCCGGCTCAGGGCGGTGGCTCGCTGCCGCGCCTCGGGATCGAGGTACACGTTGCGAGAGCTCATCGCGAGTCCGTCGGCCTCGCGCACGGTCGGGCAGGCGACGATCCGCACCGGCATGTCGAGGTCGCGCACGAGGCGGCGGACGACCAGCACCTGCTGCGCATCCTTCTGCCCGAAGTACGCGACGTCGGGCGCGGCCATCTGGAACAGCTTCGTGACCACGGTCGCGACCCCGTCGAAGTGCGCGGCACCCCGGTGCTCGCCGTCGAGAACATCGGTGATGCCGTCGACGTGGATGGTCGTCGCGAAGCCCCGCGGGTAGACCTCCTCGACCGTGGGCGCGAAGAGCAGGTCGACCCCCGCGCCCTCCGCCAGCGCGGCGTCGCGGGACTCGTCGCGGGGGTAGGCGGCGAGGTCTTCGCTCGGACCGAACTGCGTCGGATTGACGAACAGCGAGACGACGACGCATCCGTTCTCGGCCCGCGCCCGCCGCATGAGCGAGAGGTGGCCGTCGTGGAACGCGCCCATCGTCGGCACGAGACCGATGGAGTGCCCGTCCGCGCGGGCTCGCGCCACCGCGGCACGGAGCTCGGCGACGGTTCGGACGATCCTCATGCGGGGGACTCCTCGACGCGGGCGAGCTCGCGGGCGGCGGCGACTTCCGGGTCGTGCGCGGGTCGGGGCTCGCCGGCGAGTTCTCGGGTGCGGGCGGTCAACTCGTCGAACAGGGGCAGCACCTCGGGTGCGGCGGCGGCCACGGCGGCGCGCTGTCGTTGCACGGTCGGCTCGTCGCCGCGCACGATCGGGCCCGTGAGGGCGGCCCGCGGCCCGTGCTGCGCCCAGTTCTCGACCGTCCCGCGCACCAGGGGGACGAGGTGCGCGCGGAACCGCGAGGCCGGGAGATCGGATGCCTCGGCCACCCGCTCGGCCATGGCCTCGAGCGTGACGAGGAAGTTCGACGCGATCGATGCGGCCGCGTGATACCCGGCGCGCTGCGCGTCGGTCACCTCGAACGGAGACCCCCCGATCGCGTCGACGAGTGCGCGGGCGACGCCGAGCGCCGCCGGGGACGTGCCGGCGATCGCGCAGCCGATGCCGCGGAACGCGTCGGCGCCCTCGTTCCCGACGAACGCCCGCAGCGGGTGCAGGCCGAAGTCGACCCCCGACTCGGTGAGGGGGGTCGCGCCGGACGTGTGGCCGATCAGCGCGCCGTGTGTGCGCGCGCCGGCGGCGGCGTCGGCGATCTCCCGGTCGGGCACGCACAGCACGACCACGTCGGACCAGGGGAGCGTGTCGCCCCGGCCGAAGGGGCCTCGCACGTCGCAGCCGGCCTCCCGCAGCGCCGCGTCGAGGGCCCGGCCGACGCGTCCGGAGCCGACGACGCTGACGACGGCCCCGCGGAGGTGGTTCGGTGTGCTCATGATTCTCGTGCCGCCGTCACAGCACGCGGGCGGGAGTGCGGCACCCGTCGAGTATCCCACCGGTGACTCGCCGGCGGGCGCACACCAGTTCACTCCGCGCGGGTGATGCCGTCGGCGACGGGCCCCGCCACCGTGGAGAGGTCCCCGTCGGGACCGCACCGGGAGGAGCCGCCGCCCATGACCGAGCCGCCCATCGAGCGCCTCAGCCGCTCGCAGCGCCGCCGCGTCGTCGCGCTCGGGCTTCTGCGGGCACTCATCTCGGCGGTGGTGCTCGTGACCCTCTACTTCATCGTGCCGCTGACGTGGGTCGACAGCCTTCCCGTCGCGGTCGGCCTGCTCGTGACCGGCCTCATCCTCGTCGCCGTCACCGTGTGGCAGGTGCTCGCGATCATCCGCTCCGAGGAGCCCGGCCTGCGCGCGATCGAGGCACTCGCGGTCATCGCGCCGCTCTACATCCTCGTGTTCGCGTCGGTGTACTTCCTGATGTCGCTCGGCGACTCGGAGGCTTTCACGTCCGCCCTGACCCGGATGGATGCGCTGTACTTCACGGTCACGGTCTTCGCGACCGTCGGATTCGGCGACATCACCGCCGCCAGTCAGTCGGCCCGCGTGCTCGTCACGGTCCAGATGGTGCTGAACCTGATTCTGCTCGGTGCCGGCGTGCGCCTGCTGACGATGGCGGTCAAGCACGGGCGGGGCGAAAAGGAGGAAGCGGATGCCTCGGCATCAGTGACGCGCGCGGGTGAGGCATCCGCCGCTCACGACGCCGACGGGTAGCGCGGCCGCCTCGCGTCTCGACCGCGGCGGGTGATGCCGCCGCGAACCGCCTTTGTCAGAATCCTGCCATGTCAGCGTCGCGCGGAGAGCTGAAGAGCACGGGCTACGAGATCTTCATCGGGCTTCTGTCTCTGCTCTCGATCGTCAACCTCGTCCTCGTCTACCTCTTCGTCAAGGATCCGGCCCTGCAGCACATCCTCGGCGCCATGAACGTGCTGTTCAGTGCGATCTTCCTCGGCGACTTCCTCTACCGGCTGAGAACGGCGAGATCGGCGGCGACCTACTTCTTTCGCCGCTTCGGATGGGCCGATCTGCTCGCCAGCCTTCCGTTCCCGCAGGCGAAGGTGCTTCGGCTGTTCCGGCTCACGCGCGTCTACCGGCTGCTGCGGGAACTCGGGCCGCGCAAGATCTGGGCCTCGATCACCAAGGACCGCGCCGGCAGCGCCCTGCTGGTGCTGCTGCTGATGGGCATCCTCGTGCTGCAGTTCGGCAGCCTCCTGATCCTGCGGGTGGAGCAGTACGCGGACGGAGCGAACATCACCTCCGCCTCGGACGCCCTCTGGTACACGATGGTCACGATCTCGACGGTGGGGTACGGCGACCAGTATCCGGTGACGGAGGCAGGGCGTCTCATCGGCACCGTCATCATCATCATCGGGGTCGGCATCTTCGGCACCTTCACCGGCTACCTCGCGAACTTCTTCCTGCGACCGAGGACGACGGATGCCCCGGCCTCCGAGGCCCCGGCTCCCGATGCGTCGGCGCCCGCCGGCCCCGAGGCGGAGGCCGCTGCGACCGTGCCCGGGGCACCGGGTGCCGCGACGCTGGAGGACCTGCGGGAGCTGCTCGCCCGCTCCGAGGCGAGCCTCGCGGAGGTTCGGCAGCTGCTTCAGCCGCCGCCCGCCGCCTGACTCGGCCGGACCTCCCGGCCTGACGACGGTGGGCACGCCTTCGCGGTGAAACGGCGGGGAGATTCTCTCCGGTGGACCCTCGCACGGCGACCCGGACGCCAGAATCCCCCGCCCGTTTCACGCCGACCGTGCCGAAGCCGCTTCCGCGCCCGGCATGCCCTGCCACCCGAGGAGCGCGGGCCGACGTGTTTCGCCGTGTGACGTCGCGTCGCGCAGTGTGTCATCGGGTCGTTTCGCCGCACCGGGGGCGCGGGTGAGCATGGGGTCATGCCTTCGCCGCTGATCTCCGCGTCCGAGCTCGCGAACCTCCTCCGCGAGCGCAGCAACGTGCGTCTGCTCGACGTGCGGTGGCGATTGGACGTGCCCGAGGGGCGGCCCGCGTACCTCGACGGACACCTCCCGGGGGCCGTCTACGTCGACCTCGACAACGAGCTCGCGCGACGTGACGACCCCCGGCGGGGGAGGCATCCGCTTCCCGCCCGTGAACAGCTGCAGGACGCCGCGCGACGGTGGGGCATCGACGACGGCGACACCGTCGTGGCCTATGACGACGTGCAGTCGGTGGCGGCCGCGCGGGCGTGGTGGACGCTGACCCGCTCGGGGCTGACCGATGTCCGGGTGCTCGACGGCGGTCTGCGGGCGTGGGTCGCGGCGCAGCTTCCGCTCGACACCGGCGATGTGCTGCCGCCGCGGGGGAACGTCGTGCTGGGCGACATCGACGAGGACGTGACCGACATCGACGAGGTCGAGGACTGGCCGTGGAAGGGCGTGCTGCTCGACGTGCGGGCGCCCGAACGCTACCGCGGCGAGGTCGAGCCCATCGATCCGGTCGCGGGGCACATCCCCGGTGCCGTCAACCTGCCGACGACCGCGCACGTCGTAGCCGGGAAGTTCCGGTCGCCCGACGAGATCCGGGCTCGGTTCGCCGCAGCCGGGATCACCGACAGTTCCGCTGTGGCCGCCTACTGCGGCTCGGGCGTCGCCGCCACCCACACAGCCCTGGCGGGCGCGATCGCGGGGATCGACGTGACCGTCTACCCCGGCTCGTGGAGTCAGTGGTCGCACGCGCGCGGTCGGCTGGTCGCCGTGGGGCAGACGCCTGCTGCGGAGGTGAGTCGGCTGTGACCGGCGCCTCGGCCCACGGCGGGTCCGCGGCGGGCACGCCCACCACCGAGCCGCTCATCGTCGGCGCGATGGTGCGCACGCTCGGCGCGTACCCGTCGGGGTGGAGGCATCCGGGCGCGCACTCCGACCCACAGGCCGACGCGGCGATCCTCCGACGCGTCGCGCGGCTGGGGGAGGAAGCCGGTCTCGACTACCTGTTCTTCGGCGACTGGCTCGCGACCGGACCCGACCTGGAGTTCCGCGACCCGTACCTCTTGGCTCGCATCGACCCGATGAGCGCCGTGCTGTACCTGGCGGGGATCACCGAGCGCATCGGCCTCATCGCGACCGTGAACACCACCTACGCCGACCCGTACGCGACCGCGCGGGCCGCGGCATCCCTCGACGTCCTCACCGGGGGCCGCGCCGGCATCAACCTCGTGACCGGCGCCGAGCCGCGGGCGGCGGCGAACCACGGTCGTGACGTGCACGCCGACAACGCCGACCGTTACGACCGCGCCGAGGAGTTCGTGCGGGCCCTGCGGCTGCTCTGGGAGTCCTGGGACGACGACGCCTGGATCGCGGATGCCTCGGCCGGCGTCCTCATCGATCCTGACGGCCTTCGGCCGGCGGCGTTCGCGGGCGAGCACGTCCGCGTCGAGGGGCCGCTGAACGTGGCGCGGCCCCCGCAGGGGCATCTGCCGATCGTGCACGCCGGGACGTCGTCGCGCTCCCGGGCGCTCGCCGCGACCGAGGCCGATCTCGCGCTCATCGCCGCCCCCGACCTGGCGTCGGCAGTCGAGGCCCGCGCTGTGCTGCGTGATCTGGCCGAGGCATCCGGTCGCGATCCGGGCGCGCTGAAGGTGATCGTTCCCGTGCTGCCGATGGCGGCGGAGACGGATGCCGCAGCCCGCGAGATCGTCGATCGCCTGCTGCTGCTCGTGCCCATCGACGACGGGGGACCTCACGGCGGGCGCACGGCGTTCCCGGTGAACCGGTCGCTGGGCGCCTTCCTCGACGCGGCCGAGATCGCGGCCGACGACCCGGTGCGGCGGGCGTCGGTGGACGACGGCGTGCCGGCCGGCGTCGCCGCGCGGTTCGCGGAGCCGGCGGAGCGCACGCTGCGTCTCGTGCGCGAACGCACCGGACGCACGCTCGGCGGCGAGCGGGCCGTGACGTGGCGGCACCTGATCGCCGCGCATGCCGTGCCGGCGGCGTTCGTCGTGGGCGCGGGCGGCGCCATCGCCGACCACTTCGAGCACTGGCGCGATGCCGGTGCGGCGGACGGCTTCAACGTGCTGTCGGCGTTCCAGCCGGCGCAGTTCGAGGCCTTCACGCAGCTCGCCGTGCCGGAGCTGCGCCGCCGCGGCCTCGTCGGCCGCGACGGCGCCACGCTGCGAGACCGCCTCGGCGTCGGGGCTCCGCGCCGGGCCCGCGTGCCCGTCGGCTAGGTCCGCGTTTCGTCGGCTACGCCTTCGGCCGGGGCCGGGGTGTGGCCGCGCCCCCGAGTTTGGGGCGCGGGAGAGGCACGGCGCGCCGGGTGCGCCGGTGTGTCGTGTCGGGATCGCGCCCCGGACGAACGAACGAGGCTCGGCTGGCGGCATCCGTCGTCGCGGGATAGCGGGAACCGATGCCGCGCGCGCGACTGTTACGCCGCGTGAAGTCGTGTGACGCCCCGGTGCACCGCGTGACGGGGGGTGACGGTTCTCCGCGCGGCGCATGCCGCCCGGTCCATAGCGTTGCCAGCACCTTTCACCGCCGCCCCGGCGGGACCCGAAACCAGGAGACACACATGTCACGTTCCGCAGCACGCGTCCTCTCGGGCGTCGTCGCGGTCGCCGTCGCGGCATCGCTCACGGCGTGCGCTTCCGGCGCAGCCCAGAGCGACCCGCAGGCGGCCGCCGGCGACCCCGTCACCGGAGGCACGCTCACCTACCTCGAGCACCAGACCTATACGAACCTCTATCCGCCGCAGGCGGGATTCTACCCCAACGGCGGTCTCGTGAACAACATCGCGGCGCGCCTCACGTGGCAGAACCCCGAGACCCTCGAGATCGAGCCGTGGATCGCGACCGAGTGGACGGTGAACGACGACGCGACGGAGTACACCTTTGACCTTCGCGACGGCGTCACCTTCTCGGACGGGACACCGCTCGACGCCGCCGCCGTCGCCAAGAACTTCGACACCTACGGGCTCGGCAACGAAGAGCTCGGCCTGACGATCTCCGAGGCGATCAACAACTACGAATCGAGCGAAGTCGTCGACGAAGACACCGTCACCTTCCGCTTCGCCGCCCCGGCGCCCGGCTTCCTCCAGGCGACGTCGACGATCAACTCCGGCCTGCTGTCGCCCGACACGCTCGACCTCACCCTCGAGGAGTTCGGAGCGGGCAACGCCACCGACATCGTCGGCTCGGGTCCGTTCGTCATCACCGACGAGAAGCTCGGCACCGAGCTGACCCTCGAGGCGCGCGAGGACTACGACTGGGCTCCGCCGAGCTTCGACCACCAGGGCCGCGCCTACCTCGACGAGATCCACCTCATCGTCACGCCCGAGGACAGCGTCCGCATCGGCTCGCTGCTCGCCGGACAGGCGGACTACATCCGCTACGTCCAGGCCTTCGACGAGGAGCGCGTCGCCGCGGCCGGGTTCGAGCTGCACGCGCCGCAGACCCGCGGCGTGAACAACGGGCTCAGCCTGCGGTTCACGAACCCGCTGCTCAGCGACCTCCGCGTGCGCCAGGCGCTGGTCGCCGGCGTGAACGCGCAGGAGGTCGTCGACACGATCTTCACCGACAACTACCCGGTCGCCACGTCGGCGCTCAGCTCGTCGGCCGTCGGCTACAAGGACGAGTCCGAGTTCTACGCCTACGACCCCGAGAAGTCGGCGGAGCTGCTCGACGAGGCCGGCTGGACCGTCGGCGATGACGGCATCCGCGAGAAGGACGGCGAGCGTCTCTCGCTGACCGTCTACGAGGCGGCCCCGCAGCCGCTGTCGAAGCAGACGCTCGAGCTCATCGCCCAGCAGCTGAAGGAGATCGGCGTCGAGCTGAACGTCAAGGCGGCCGACGCGGGAACGTACGCCGAGGACATCACCGACCCGCTGAAGACCCCGCTGTACCACTCGATGGTCGGACGCGCCGACCTCGACGTCATCAAGAGCCAGTACTACACGAAGAACCGCAACGTGCTGCTCTCGGACGACGCCGAGCTCGACCGGCTGCTCGAGGCCGTCGCGTCGACGCCCGACCCCGACGAGCGCATCGCGGCCTCGCAGGCGGTGCAGGACTACCTCGCCGAGCAGGCGTACGTGATCCCGCTGTTCGAGGAGCCGCAGGTGTACGGCACGGCGCCGTATGTGCAGGGCGTCGAGTACGAGTCGGTCGGCCGGCCGCTGTTCTACGACGTCTGGCTCGACAACCAGTAGGCATCGGGAGCCGAGAGCATGCGCTACGCGCTGAGACGCGCCGGGCAGGCCGCGATCGTTCTGATCGCGGCCTTCACGGCCACCTTCATCCTCCTGCAGCTGCTGCCGGGGGACGCCATCCTCATCAAGTACGACGACCCGTCGCTCGGGCTGACCGCGGAGCAGGTCGAGCAGATCCGCATCGCGTACGGCGCCGACTCGTCGTGGTGGGAGCAGTACTGGGCGACGCTCACCGGATACGTCCAGGGCGATTTCGGCTACTCGACCCAGTTCGGCACCCCCGTCCTCGTGCTGATCGGCGAGGCGTTGCCCGCCACGGCGGCGCTCGCAGCTCTCGGCTTCCTGCTCGCGGTGGTGATCGCCGCCGCCATCGCCTTCCTCTCCACGCTGACCCCGTTCGCGTGGCTGCGGAGCGGGCTGCGCTCGCTTCCGGGGGTGTTCGTGTCGATCCCGGTGTTCTGGCTCGGCATCCTGCTCATCCAGGTGTTCTCGTTCGGTCTCGGGTGGGTGCCGATCGTCGGAGCCGATCCCGTCGCGGGCCTGGTGCTGCCGGTGATCACGCTGGCCGTGCCGATCTCGGCGCCGCTCGCGCAGATCCTGGTGCGCAGCATCGACGACGTGCAGCTGCAGTCGTTCGTGACGGTGGTGCGCGCCAAGGGCGCGTCGCCGTCGTGGGTGCTGTGGCGCTCGGTGGCCCGCAATGCGATCCTCCCGGCGCTCACGATCGCCGGTGTGCTGTTCGGAGAGCTCATCGGGGGAGCCGTCGTCACCGAGACGGTATTCGGCCGCACCGGCATCGGGCGCGTGACCGAGCAGGCGGTAGCGAACCAGGACATCCCGGTGCTCCAGGGCATCGTCGTGCTCGCCGCGTTCACGTTCGTGGTCGTGAACCTCGCGGTCGACCTGCTGTACCCGGTGCTCGATCCGCGACTGCGCGAGAGCTCGCGCCGCCGCGGGGTCGAGGCATCCCCCGCCGCCCCTCTGGAGGTTCCGGCATGAGCGCGCCGATCACGACACCGGAACAGGATGCCGCGGCCCGCCGCACCGCGCAGGACGAGGCATCCGGAACCGTCGTCGACCCCCTCGCCCGCGACGCCGGCGCCCCGCTCGGGCAGCCGGGGCGCCGATCCTCGGCCGCGCGCCTCTTCGCGCTCGGCCGCCGCCCGTCGTGGACCCTCGTGCTCGCCGTCGCCGTCGTGGTGGTCGCGGTGCTGTGGGCGGTGGCTCCCGGCCTGTTCACCAGCCAGAATCCGATCGAGGGCGTCCCGGCCGACAAGCTGCTGCCGCCGAGCGCCGCGCACTGGTTCGGCACCGACGCGATCGGCCGCGACCTGTTCTCACGGGTCGTCTACGGCGCGATCCACTCCCTGTCGGGCGCCCTCATCGCCGTGACCGTGGGGCTCGCCGCGGGCACCGTCATCGGGGTGATCGCCGGTTCCGTCGGAGGTGTGCTCGACGACATCCTGATGCGCGTCGTCGATGTGCTGCTGTCGATCCCGGGTCTGCTGCTGTCGCTGTCGATCATCATCCTGCTGGGCTTCGGCACGGTGAACGCGGCCATCGCCGTCGGCGTGGGCAGCGTCGCGTCCTTCGCACGCCTCGCGCGATCGGAGGTCGTCCGTGTGCGACGCAGCGACTTCGTCGAGGCGGCCTTCGGCAGCGGCGGCACCTTCGTCTCGGTGCTGGCCCGCCACGTGCTGCCGAACTCGCTCACGGCTGTGGTCGGGCTCGCGGCCCTGCAGTTCGGCGCCGCGATCCTGGCGATCTCCACGCTCGGCTTCCTCGGCTACGGCGCGCCGCCGCCCACGCCCGAATGGGGGCTGCTCATCGCGGAGGGCCGCAACTACGTCGCCACCGCCTGGTGGCTCACCACCCTGCCGGGTCTCGTCGTCGTGATCGTCGTGCTGAGCGCCAACCGCATCAGCCAGTCCATCGGAAGGGGGCACCGATGAGCGTGCTCAGCATCGACGGCTTGCGGGTGTCGTACACCGGCCGCGCGGGACGCCGCGAGGTCGTCCACGGCGTCGGGTTCGAGGTCGCCGAGGGCGAGGTCGTCGCGCTCGTCGGCGAGTCCGGCTCGGGCAAGTCGACCACCGCGCACGCCGTGCTCGGACTGCTCACCGAGGGCGGACGGGTGGATGCCGGCACCATCGCACTCGGCGGCGTCGACATCTCGGGCTGGTCGTCGAAGCGCCTCCAGAGCGTCCGCGGGGTGCAGGTCGGGCTCGTGCCGCAGGATCCGGTCGCTTCGCTCGACCCTGTGCGCCCGATCGGGGTGCAGGTGGGCGAGATCCTGCGCCTCCACCGCCGCGGCCGGGCCGGGGACCGTACCGAGGTGCGATCCCGGGTGATCGAGCTGCTGACCCGCGTGGGCCTCGACGATCCCGAGCTTCGGGCGCGCCAGTACCCCCACGAACTGTCCGGCGGGATGCGGCAGCGCGTGCTCATCGCCATCGCGATCGCCCTCCGACCCCGCCTCATCATCGCCGACGAGCCGACGAGCGCCCTCGACGCCACCGTGCAGCGCCGCATCCTCGACCTCATCGACGACCTGCGCCGCGAAGAGGGCACCTCCGTGCTGCTCGTCACCCACGACCTCGGGGTCGCCGCTGACCGCGCGCAGCGCATCGTCGTGCTCAAGAACGGCGAGGTCGTCGAACAGGGGCCGAGCAGCGGCATCCTGTCCGCCCCGTCCGATGCCTACACGCGTCAGCTCCTCGCCGATGCGCCGGCGCTCGCCGCAGGGGAGTTCCGTCGTCCGCAGCCGCCCCTGTTCCTGCGGGATGCCGGAGCCGCCGCCGGCGAGAACCCGTACGCCATCACCGCCGAAGGCCTCGTGAAAGAGTTCGCGGTGCGCGGCGCCGAGCCGTTCCGGGCCGTCGACGACGTGTCGTTCCAGGTCCGCCGGGGAACGACGCACGCTCTCGTCGGAGAGTCGGGCTCGGGCAAGACCACGACCGCGCGCCTCGTGACGCGCTTCCTGCACCCCGACGCCGGCCGCATCGAGCTGGACGGGGCCGACATCGCCGGACTGCGCGGGAGGGCGCTGCGGCAGCTGAGGCGGCGCATCCAGCTCGTCTACCAGAACCCGTTCTCGTCGCTCGATCCCCGGCAGAGCGTCGGCCAGATCGTCGCCGAGCCCCTCCACAACTTCGGCGAAGGCACCCGGGCCAGCCGCCGCGCCCGTGCGGCCGAACTGGTCGATCGTGTCGCGTTGCCCGCCGACGTGCTCACCCGGTCGCCCCGTGAGCTCTCGGGCGGGCAGCGGCAACGGGTCGCGATCGCCCGCGCCCTCGCCATCGATCCCGCGGTCGTGGTGCTCGACGAGGCCGTGTCGGCGCTCGACGTCACCGTGCAGGCGCGCATCCTCGAGCTGCTCGAGTCGCTGCAGCAGGAGCTGGGCCTCACGTACCTGTTCATCTCGCACGACCTCGCCGTCGTCCGCCGCCTCAGCCACACGGTCTCGGTCATGCGCCGCGGCCGCGTCGTCGAGGCCGGGACGACCGAGCGGATCTTCACCAGCCCCTCGCACGACTACACGCGCGAGCTGCTCGCAGCCGTGCCCGGACGATCGGAGGTCGCGGCATGACCGCGCCGACACTCGCCTTCTTCACCCGCCTGCTCGACGACGCGCCCGCCCCGGAGCGGTATCGCCTGGCCACCGACCAGATCCGTCACGCCGAGCGCTTCGGCATCGAGCGCGCGTGGGTCGCGCAGCACCACTTCCGCGCGGCCGAGGGCGGACTCCCCGCGCCCTTCGTGTTCCTCGCGCACGCGGCCGCGGCGACCAGCGAGATCCGGCTGGGCACGGGCGTCGTGACGCTGCCCCTCGAAGATCCGGTGCGGGTCGCCGAGGACGCCGCGGTCGCCGACCTGCTCTCGGGCGGGCGCATCGACCTGGGGCTCGGCAGCGGCGGGACGCCGTCGTCGTTCGTGCCGTTCGGTCAGGACGCCGCCGGCAAGGCCCCGGTGTACGACCGCAAGCTGGCTCTTCTGCTCGACGCCCTCCGCGGGAACGAGATCGGCGGGGGCAACACGCTGTATCCGGATGCCTCGTCCCTCGCCGACCGCATCTGGCAGGCCACGTTCTCGGTGCCGGGTGGCACCCGTGCCGGCGTGCACGGTCATGGTCTGCTGCTCTCCCGCACGCAGCCGCGCCCGGCCGACGCCCTCAACGCCTCGCTCGCCCGGCTGCAGGAGCCGATCGTGGACGCCTACCTCGACGCGCTCGCCGACGGCGTGCAGCCGCGCGTGACGGCATCCCGCACCGTCTTCGTGGCCGACGACCGCGCCGACGCCCTTCGCTTCGCCGAGGTCGGACTGCGTCGGGCCGTCGACGGCTTCCGACGCGCGGGGCAGACGATCCCCGGCGAGACGCTCGACGAGCTGATCGTCGCGCTCGACACGCACCTCGGCACGCCGGAGGAGGTCGCGGCCTCGCTGGCCGCAGACACCACGCTCGAGCGCGCCACCGAGGTCGCCTTCCAGGTGCACTCGGTCGATGCTCCCCACGACTGGGTGCTCCGCTCGATCGAGCTGTTCGCCACCGAGGTCGCACCGGCGCTCGGCTGGGCGACCCGCGACACCACCCCCGACCACCCCGCTTCTCTCGACACGCTCAGCCGCCTCGGAAAGGACCACGCATGACCTCCCCAGACACCCTCGACCGGCTCGCCGATGTGCGGCCGGCCGGAGCGATCGACGAGCTGCGGCGCCGCCGCCCGGTGACGCGCGATCAGCTCCAGGCGAGCTACGACGCCCTCTTCGCGCCGGTGGACGACTCGGAGTTCCCGGTCGCCGAGCGCACGCTCGTCGCCGCGTTCGCGACCCGGGTCACGGCCGACGACGCGACGGCGGCGTACTACGCCGGTCTCGCGCGCGAGGCAGACGCCGCACGGGCGGAGACCGTGCTGGCCGAGGCATCCGCCGCCGCCACCGCCGGCCCCTTCGGCACGTACGTCGAAGCGGGACTCCAGGACGAGAACAGCGACGGCCGCCGCTACGAGCCGCCGACGGCGGTGCGCGAGACACTCGGCGAGCGACTGGCCGCCGCCATCGCCCACGCCCACCTTCTCACCGCCCGGCCGCGCGAGGCGGGCTCGGCGGCCCTCGACCGGCTGCTGGAGGCGGGATGGAGCGTCGACGGCATCGTCACCCTGTCGCAGCTCATCTCGTTCCTCGCCTTCCAGCAGCGCGTGGCCGCGGGCCTGCGCGTCCTGGCACAGGCGGCGCCCGCCCCCACCGAGGAGGTCCCCGCATGACCGGCACGACGACCGACGTCCGCACGCTCGTCCACGACGCACCGCATCCGCACGCCTTCACGCGCGCCGAGGTCGGATGGCTGCCGTGGCTGGAGCCGTTCCCGGAGGACGAGCTGACCGAGCGGCACTACGACGGTCTCGTCGACCGGCCGCGCGCCGCGAACGACTACTTCCGGCTGCTCGTGCGGGATCCCGAGATCCTCCGCGCGCGCACGCTCGTCGACAAGGACATCTTCTACAACGTCGCCGAAGGGCTTCCCCGGGCCGAGCGCGAGCTGGCCGCAGCCGCGGCATCCCGCGTCAACGGGTGCGTCTTCTGCGCCTCGGTGCACGCGCGGTTCGCCGCCCACTACTCGAAGCGCGCGGACCTCGTCGACCGGCTGCTCGACGAGGGCATCTCGGCCGACCTGGGGGAGCGGTGGAACGCCATCGTCGCCGCCGCGGCGGCCCTGACGGCCACGCCGATCGCTTTCGACGTCGTGCACGTGGAGCGCCTGCGCGCCGCGGGGCTCGACGACCTCGAGATCTCGGACGTCATCCACGGCGCCGCGTTCTTCAACTGGGCGAACCGGCTCATGCTGTCGCTCGGCCGGGCGGTCGCGCCGCCGGATGCCTCGTGAGCACGCCCTGACGAGGCATCCGTTTCCCCTCTCCTGATCGGTTTCGGGGCGTCGATCGCGCGCGCCGCGCCGGTAACCCCGGCGCGGCGTGCCAATCCGACGCCCCGAACTCGCTGAAGCGGGACGAAACACACGGAGCCGTCCTTGTAGACTTTCGGATGTGTTGACCTGTCGCTGTTGTCGCTGAGTGCCTCCGGCACGCTTCCGCGACCCCGACAGCAACCCCGCGCGCACCCGCGCGGCGACACCGAGGACACATCCGTGCGTTACGCCAAAAGCGTGGCCGACCTCGTCGGCAACACCCCTCTCGTCCAGCTCACCCGAGTCACCGACGGCATCGCCGCGACCGTGCTCGCCAAGGTCGAGTACTTCAACCCCGGCAGTTCCGCGAAGGACCGCATCGCCCGCAACATCATCGACGCGGCCGAGCGCGACGGGCTCCTGAAGCCCGGCGGCACGATCGTCGAGCCGACGAGCGGCAACACCGGCGTGGGGCTCGCGCTCGTCGCCCTCCAGCGCGGCTACCGCATGATCTTCGTCGTGCCCGACAAGTTCGCCGGCGAGAAGGTCGCCGTGCTGAAGGCCTACGGCGCCGAGGTCGTGATGACCGACACCAGCGTGCCGCCCGAGGATCCGCGCTCGTACTACAGCGTCTCGGACCGGCTGGCCCGCGAGATCCCCGGTGCCTTCAAGCCGAACCAGTTCGCGAACCAGAACGGCCCGCGCGGGCACTACGAGACCACGGGCCCCGAGATCTGGCGTGACACCGACGGCCGGGTGACCCACTTCGTCGCCGGCATCGGCACCGGCGGCACGATCTCGGGCACCGGACGCTTCCTGCGGGAGGCGTCGAACGACGCCGTGCGCGTCGTGGGCGTCGACCCCGAGGGCTCGATCTACTCGGGCGGACCGGTGCACGGGTACCTCGTCGAGGGCGTCGGCGAGGACTTCTGGCCCGAGACCTACGACCCGTCCGTGGTGCACGCATACGAGCGGGTGACGGATGCCGAGGCCTTCGCCATGACGCGGCGCCTCGCTCGCGAAGAGGGTCTGCTCGTCGGCGGGTCGAGCGGCATGGCCGTGGTCGGCGCACTCCGGGTGGCCCGCGATCTCCCCGCCGACGCCGTCGTGGTGGTGCTGCTGCCCGACCACGGCCGCGGCTACCTCAGCAAGATCTACGACGACGACTGGATGCGCGAACGCGGATTCGCCGTCGACGTCCCCGACCTCTCCTCCCTCCCCGAAGGACCCCACGCATGAGCGACTCCCCCGACCTCCGCGGCTTCGAGACCCGGGCGGTTCACGCCGGGCAGGCGTTCGACCCCACCACGGGCGCCGTCATCCCTCCGGTCCACTTCTCGACGACGTATGCCCAGGACGGCATCGGCGGACTGCGCGAAGGCTACGAGTACGGCCGCAGCGGCAACCCGACGCGCACGGCGCTCGAGGTGCAGCTCGCGGCGCTCGAGGGCGGCGCCTACGGGCTGTCGTTCGCGTCGGGTCTGGCGGCGGAGGACGCGCTGCTGCGGGCGGTGCTGAAGCCGGGCGACGAGGTGCTCCTCGCCGGGGACGTCTACGGCGGCACGTACCGGCTCATCGCCCGCATCCTCGGACCGTGGGGTGTGGGGTTGCGGGTCGTCGACATGCGCGACCTCGGCGCCGTCGATGCGGCTCTGCGCGAGCGCCCCGCGCGGATCGTATGGGTCGAGACCCCCAGCAACCCGCTGCTGCACATCACCGACATCGCGGGCCTGGCGAAGCTCGGCCACGACGTCGGCGCGCTCGTCGTCGTCGACAACACCTTCGCCTCGCCCGCCCTCCAGCAGCCGCTCGCCCTGGGCGCCGACGTCGTGGTGCACTCCACCACGAAGTACCTCGGCGGTCACTCCGACGTCGTGGGCGGTGCGCTCGTGATCAACGACGCCGCGGTGTACGAGCAGGCGAAGTTCCTGCAGTTCGCGGCCGGTGCGGTGTCGGGTCCCCTCGACGCGTGGCTGACCACCCGCGGCATCAAGACGCTCGGACTGCGGATGCAGCGGCACAGCGAGAACGCCCAGGCGGTGGCCGAGTTCCTCGCCGGCCACGCGAAGATCACGCAGGTGCACTACCCGGGCCTGCCGACGCACCCCGGCCACGAGCTCGCGGCCCGGCAGATGACCGGGTTCGGCGGCATCGTGTCGGCGGAGCTGGCCGACGCGGCATCCGCTCGTCGTCTCGCGGAGTCGACGCGGCTGTTCCAGCTGGCGGAGTCGCTCGGGGGCGTCGAGTCGCTCATGAACTACCCCGACGCGATGACCCACGCCTCGGTGCGGGGCACCGACCTCGCCGTGCCCGAGAACCTCGTGCGCCTGTCGGTCGGCATCGAGTCGGTCGACGACCTCATCGCCGACCTCGACCGCGCTCTCGCGCGGGTCTGACCCGCACGAGCGCGAGCCGCCCAGGGCCGTAGGCTCGGGGCATGAGTGCGTCCCTGCTGTCTCGGCCCCTGCGCATCGGCTCGGTCGAGGTGCCGAGCCGCATCATGCAGACGGCGCACTCGAAGCAGTACTCCGACCGCGTCGAGTCCGACCGCGAAACCGCCTACTTCGTCCGCCGGGCCCGCGGCGGGTGCGGGCTGTTCATCGCAGGCAACCACTTCGTGCACCCCTCCGGCTCGATCCGCGGCTTTCAGGACGCGTTCCGTCCCGAGTCGGTGCCCGCGAGCCGCGCCATGACCGATGCGATCCGGGATGCCGGCGCCCGCGTGTTCGTGCAGCTCAACCACCACGGAGCGCAGGCGCAGGCCGACCGCCCGACGGGTCCCGGGACGGTGTATGCCCCGTCGCGCATACTGTCGCCCTCGACCGCGCACGCGACCCGCGAGATGGACGAGGCCGACATCCGCTCGGTGGTCGACGGCTGGGCCCTCTCGGCGCAGTACGCCCAGAAGGGCGGCTTCGACGGCGTCGAGATCCATATGGCGCACGGCTACCTGCTGCACCAGTTCCTCTCGCCGCTCTACAACGCCCGCACCGACGGGTACGGCGGCGACCTCGACGGACGCACCCGCTTCGCGCGCGAGGTGCTGCGCGCCGTGCGCGAGCGGGTCGGCGACGACTATCCGGTCGGCATCCGCATCGTGGCGAACGAGTTCCACCCGAACGGCTTGGACGGCGCGGCGATGCGCGAGATCATCGCGCGGCTGCGGGCCGAGGCGCGGATCGACTTCCTCGACCTCGCCGCGGGCGGTTACCACAACGTGCACTACGTCTTCCCGTCGTCGCCCATGCCGTACGCCTGGCTGCGCGACGACGTCGCGGCCGTCAAGGCCGCCAACCCCGACATCGCCGTGTTCGGGGTCGGCGCGGCGCGCTCGGTCGAGGAGGCGGAAGAGGTCGTGGCCTCGGGCATCGCCGACATGGTCGCCCTCACGCGCGCCCAGATCGCCGATCCCGACCTCGGGCTGAAGCTCATCGGTGAGGCGTCGGGGCCGGGGCGAGGCATCCGTCATTGCATCCGCCTGAATCAGGGATGCCTCGGCCGGGGCAGCCGCGGGCTCCCCATGTCGTGCACGGTGAACCCGCTCGCCGGCCGCGAGCAGGAGCGCGGCGAGCGGCCGCGGGCAGCGTCGGCGCAGCGGTGGGTGGTGGTCGGGGGAGGGCCCGCCGGGATGCGCGCAGCGGTCGAGCTCGCCTCGGACGGCCATCGCGTGACGCTGCTGGAGCAGGCGAGCGAACTCGGCGGTCAGCTGCGCTACGCGCGGCGCGTGCCCGGTCGCGAGAGCGTCGGCCTGCTGGTGGACGACCTGATCCGCGACCTGGCCGACACGGGGGTCGACGTGCGCCTCGGGGTGGCGGCGACGGCCGACCTCGTGAGCGGCGAGCAGGCGGACGGGGTCGTCATCGCGACCGGAGCGGTCGCTCCCACGACGACTTCGCTGGCGCTGGGCGGCGCATATGCGGGCGGGTTCCCCGAGCGCGGCACGATCGACGCCTTCGCCGCGCTGACCCAGCCGGAGCGTCTCGGCCGGCGGATCGCCGTGGTGGATGCCGACGGCACGGCGTACGCGTCGGGAGTCGTCCTCACCCTGCTGCAGTCGGTCGACGAGGTCGAGCTCGTGACACCGTTCGAGACCGTGTTCCCCCACGTCGGTGCCGGATACGACCGGCCGCTGCTGCTCGAGCGGCTGGGCGCGCACGAGGGGTTCCGGCGGCGGACGTCTTCGCTCGTCTCGTCGGTCACGCGCGGCGAGGTCGGGGTGGTGGACGGGCTGACCGGCGAGCGCGCCACTCTGCCGCGCGTCGACGCGGTGGTGGCCATCGAGCCCCGGGCGTCGGTCGCGTTCGCGGACGGCGACGGCGTCGCGCCTCGAGTCGTCGTCATCGGCGACGCCTATGCGCCCCGCACGATCGATGCCGCGATCTTCGAGGCCGTCGAACTCGCCTACGACGTCGCCGGCCTGGTCACGCTCCGCGGCTGATGCGGGCGCGCTCTCCCGCGACCCGAGGGCAGGAGATTCGGCGACGACAGGGTGATCGACACGCGGTCGTCCTGCTTCGGGCGATCTGCCTGTGCTCGCCCGCGCCGGGGGCATCGTTTAGGTCCTAAACTGTCGGCATGACCACCATTGCCCTCTTCGGCGCCACCGGGAAGACGGGGCGACGGGTGCTCGAGCGGGCACTCGCGGCCGGCCACACGGTGCGCGCCCTCGTCCGCGACCCCGCCAAGCTCGCCGCCCGGTCCGATCGGCTCACCGTCGTCACGGGCGACGTGACCGACCCCGCCGCCGTGGCCGAGACGGTGAAGGGGGCGGATGCCGTCGTCAGCGTCTTCGGTCAGGTCAAGGGCTCACCCCCCACGCTGCAGACCGACGGCACGCGCACGATCGTCGAGGCCATGAAGGCGCAGGGCGTCACGCGGATCGTGAGCCTGTCAGGGGGAGGACTCCCGGCCGAGGGCTACGACAAGCCCGGACCCGCCGACAGGGTCATCCGCTTCCTGCTCAAGACGCTGGCGGGCCAGGTGCTGGCCGACGCCGAAGGCCATCTCGCCGTGCTCGAGGCGTCCGGACTCGACTGGACGGTGGTTCGCGGGCCGCGCCTGACCGAGAAGCCGGGCAAGGGCACCTACCGCGTGGGTTGGGTCGGGGTGAACGCCAGTACGCAGATCAGCCGCGACGACCTCGCGGACTTCCTGCTGACCCAGGTCGATGACCGCACCTTCGTCGGACGCATGCCGTTCGTGAGCGATTGATGGACGACAGGCGTGACGCGCTGATCGGCGCGGCGCTCGAGTCGATCATCACGGCCGGCCGTCCGCTGGCGGCCGAGCGGCAGCATCCGTTCGGCGAGCTGACGATCACACCCACGCAGATGCACGCGCTGTTCGTGCTGGCCCACCAGGTGCACCGGGCGACCGTCGGCGAGTTGGCACGGCTGCTCGGCGTGACGCCGGCGGCGGTGACCCAGCTCGTCGACACCCTGCGTTCCCGAGGCCTGGTGGAACGCCGCGAGAATCCCGACGACGCCCGCTCGACCTTCGTGGTGCTGACGGATGCCGCCGCCTCATCGATCTCACAGTTCGAGCAGGCCGCCGTCGACAGGTCGCGATGGCGCTTCGACGACCTCGACGACGGCGAGCTTCAGACGCTCGCGCACCTCCTGAAGAGACTTCGGTAACGCGTTCCGGTTCGCGCGCGCCCGCGCTCATGGCCGCTGGAAGGGACATCTCGTCGGAGAGTCCGCCGGAGGTCGTATGCTCCTCGCATGGGGAGGTTCATCTACGACACCGCGGCGAACGCCGTGGACATCGACGACCGCACGCTCGCCCACCTGCGGATCGTGATCATGAACAAGCTGCGGCGTGCCGAGCCGTTCATGTTCGACGTCGAGGTGGGCGACGGAAGCGGGCGCCGGAGCTTCTGGATCCACCCGTCGGTGCCTCTGCAGTTCCACTTCTTCGGCAGCCGCGTGCCGCGCATCAATCGGCTGTGGATTGAAGAGCTGATGCTGGCTGCCAGTGGCCCGGGCGGTCTCGCGATCCTGCCCGAGCCCCCTGAGGAGCCCGAGCCGAAAGCCGTGGAAGCGGACTAGGCGGCGTCGTCGCCGTGGTGGAAGACCGTCCACCCCTCGACGTCGAGCGCTTCCTGCGCCTGCCGCAGCTGGGCGGACTCGACAGCCCGAACCCGGGCGACGACCATGGTCAGCGGTGCCCAGTCGCGGGTGCCGGGCACGCGGAGGAAGTGCTCCAGGTGGTCGACCGCGGGTGACTCGCCGACCAGTCCGTGGACCAGCGGGCTCAGCGAGCCCGTCCCGATGTGCTCGCCCTGTCGGGGCACCGCCGCGCCCTTGATGTCTTCGCGGACGATCGTGGCGATCATCCGTCCGTCTTCGTCGTAGAACTCGAAACGCAGACCGAGTGCCGTCTGGCTGGCGGGTCCGCTCGCGCCTCCGCTCATCGGGCTCATGCTGTTCTCCTTTCGGCGATGCCGACCGTGCTCGGCCCGCGGGGATCGACACCAGCGCAGGCACAGGTAGAACAGTTAGTATATCAGCATGTGGTATGCCTCTCGACCGGATCGCGCAACCCGACCGGTGCCCCCCGCAGGCCCCGACCGGGACGCCGTGCTCGACGTCGCCAAGGGGATCGCGATCGTCGCGGTGGTGTTCGTGCACGTGTGGCGCGGCGTCGATGCGGCCGGTCTGCTGGCAGACCCGGCGCTGTTCCGACTCGTCGACACGACCGTCTGCCTGTGGGTTCTGACCGTGTTCGCGTTCGTCGCCGGACTGTTCATCGAGCGGGGCATGAAGCGCGACGGTGCCGGGCGGTACGTCGGCAGGCGCGTGCTCGACTTCGCATGGCTCTACGTGGTCTGGTCGATCCTCAACAACCTGGCGAACCTCGTCGGATCACAGCTCGCCAACACGCCCATCACGCTCGAACAGACAATGCGACTCTGGGAGCCTCGGGCCCAGATGTGGTACCTCGGGTGGATCGCGCTGATGGTCGTGATCGCGGCGGTCAGCCGCCCCTGGGAGTCGCGCACGCGACTCGTCGTGACGCTGGCGACGGTCGGTGCGGCGTCCGCCGCGACGTGGGGGCTCAACGGCTCGGTGGTCGGCACCCTCGGACTGGGGATCTCGCTCGCCTTCTTCGCGGGCGTGGCGGTGCGCGCCGACCGCGCCGTCGCACTGCTCGCCGCGGGGCCGGCCTGGGTCCACGCGTTCCTGGCGTCGGCCGCGATGTGCGCCACGGTGGCGCTCGTCGCGATGGGGCTCGCCGGGCCGCCGACGCACGACGGCGAGCACCGCACCGCGACGACCGTCGTCATCGGCATGGCCGCGTCGTCCCTGGCGACGATCGCCGTGCTGCAGGTGTCGAGGCTGCTTTCGGCGACATCGTTGCGCCGCCCGCTGACCGCCCTCGGCCAGGCCAGCATGGTCATCTTCCTGGCGCACCTGCTGTTCACCCCGACGACGCGCATCGCCCTGAGCGGCGTGGGCGTGGCGGATCCGACCGCTCAGGTCGTGGTGGGCGTCGCGCTCGGCGTCGCCGGTCCGTTGGCGTTGCGCGCCGTCGCCACGCGCTCCGGCGCGCCGTGGCTCTTCTCCGCACCTCGCGTCGGGACGGGCTTCAGGTCGTGGGCAGGTCGCCGCCCGTGACCTCCTGGCCGCCGACCTTCAGCTGATCCACCTCGAGGCTCGCGACCTCGACGCTGCCGAGCGACAGGTCGGCGTCCGACGACGGCGCTTCGACCGTCGCGCCGTCGAAGTGCTCGGCCACGAGCGTGATCCCGCCGGAGGAGTTGGCCGAGTTCGCGAGATCTTCGATCCACTCGCGGCTCAGCTCGGTCGGCTCGGGGTCGTCGAAGACGAAGCGCAGCGGGATCGACGGGTGCAGCCAGATCGTGCTGCGTCCGCGCGGCTGGTCGTCGGGGTGGCGCCACGACACGGTGAAGCTCTCGTCGCGTCGCAGTTTCGTCGCGATCACGACTTTGAGGTGCGCGAGCGCGCGGTCCTCGATGTGGATCGGAGTCGCCGATCCGCCGTAGTAGATGGTGCCCACGCTCGAATACTATGCCCGCGGCGCCTCCGGCGGTGACTGCGGCTCGAGCAGGCGCGCCAGCAGTTCCAGTGCTTCGCTCTGCGGCACGGTCTCGTCAAGCATCCACTGGGTCTGCAGCCCGTCGGACGCGGCGATCACGAGGGACGCCACGGCCTCGGGCTCCACGTCGGTCCGCACGCGCCCCGCCGCCTGGCTGCGCCGTACCCGGTCGACGAGGTCGGCTCGCACGCGCGCGAACCGCTCCGTCGCGAAGACCGTGGCATCGTCGTGCCCGCTCTCCAGCGCCGCCGCGACGAGCGTGGAGTACAGCTGCACGAGGCCGGGGACGGCGTGGTTTCGACGCGCCGACTCGGTCATGATGTCGACGGGCGAGGCATCCGCTCGATGGGGGCGCTGCTCGGCGTTCTGCCGCTCCGCCTCCTTGTACACCTCGACGAGGAGCTGCTCGCGGTTGGTGAAGTAGTGGGTCAGTGCCGCGTGCGAGACGCCGAGCTCCTGGGCGATCGCCCGCAGGCTCGTGCCCTCGGAGCCGCGCCGGGCGAAGACGTCGATCGCGCGATCGAGGATCTGCTGCCGCCGCGCCAGCCCCTTGGCATAGGGGCCGCGGGCGCGACTCGTGCCCCCATCCGCCGGGTCGTCCGCGAGGTTTTCGGGCATGCAGGCATCCTACGACAGTGAAAACCTCCATGCGGAGGTTTTGTGCTAGCGTGCTGGCAGCGCCCGCTGAGCGCGTCATCGTCGACCGAGGAGGAAGCCATGCCGGCACTCGCATCCGTTCAGCTGTTCACCGTGAAAGACGCTCTCGAAGCCGATCTCGACAGCACGCTCGCGGAGGTCGCACGCCGCGGCTTCACGGCCGTCGAACCCTATGACTTCGTGCGCCGGGCCGAGCCGCTCGCGGCCGCGCTGTCGACTCACGGGCTGGCCGCGCTCACCGGTCACGCGTTCCTCGCCTCGGAGTCGTTCGTGAATCCCGACGGCAGTGGCACGAAGATCCCCGTGCCGACGCCCGACGAGGTGTTCGACGCCGCCGACACGCTCGGCATGGGCACCGTCATCGATCCGTACACCGAGCCCGCGCGCTGGCAGAACCGTGAGCAGGTCGAAGAGACCGCGCGCCTCCTCAACGCCGCCGCCGAGATCGCCGCCGCCCGCGGGCTGCGAGTCGGCTACCACAATCACGCCCACGAGCTCGAGGCGCAGTTCGACGGTGTCACCGGCCTCGAGCTGCTCGCACAGCTGCTCGACCCGCGGGTGGTCCTCGAAGTCGACCTCTACTGGGCGGCTCGCGCGGGCGTCGACCCCGTTGCGCTGCTCGAGAGGCTGGGCGATCGCGTCGTCGCCGTCCATGTGAAGGACGGCACGCTCGACCCGGAGGCGATCGCGGCCTACCCGCCCGCCGACCAGGTGCCCGCCGGCACGGGAGTCGTCCCGCTCGAAGACGCGCTGGCCGCGGCATCCGCTCTGGAATTCGCCGTCGTCGAATTCGACGCCTACGCGGGCGACCTCTTCGACGGCATCGAGCAGAGCCGTCGCTTCCTCGACGAGCGGGCGGCCCGCTGATGGCCGCGCCCGTCGGCGTCGGCCTGATCGGCGCGGGGAACATCAGCGACCAGTACCTGAAGAGCCTGACGTCGTTCCCCGACGTCCGAGTGCTCGCGATCGGCGACGTCCTCGAAGACCGCGCGCGCGACCAGGCCGCCGCCTACGGCGTGCCGGACGCGGGCGGCGTCGAGGTCGTGCTGAACCACCCCGACATCGAGATCGTGGTCAACCTCACCATCCCGGCGGTCCACGTCGAGGTGTCGGAGGCGATCATCGCGGCCGGCAAGCACGTGTGGACCGAGAAGCCGATCGGCGTGGACCGGGCGTCCTCGCTCGGCATGCTCGAGAAGGCGGATGCCGCGGGCCTGCGCGTCGGCGTCGCGCCCGACACGGTGCTCGGCCCCGGCGTGCAGACCGCCAAACGGGTGATCGCCCGCGGCGACATCGGGCGTCCGCTGTTCGCTCACACGTCGTTCCAGTGGCAGGGTCCGGAGCTCTTCCACCCGAACCCGGCGTTCCTGTACGCGGTGGGCGGGGGACCGCTGCTCGACATGGGGCCGTACTACGTGTCGGCGCTCGTGCACCTCTTCGGACCGGTCGCGGCGGTCGCCGCCCTCGGACTGAAGGGCAGCGAATCGCGGGCCGTGCAGGTGGGCCCGCAGGCGGGCGAGGAGTTCCCCGTCGAGATCCCGTCGACGGTGTCGGCGCTGATCCAGTTCGAGGAGGGTGGTCAGGCGCAGAGCCTCTACAGCACCGACTCGCCGCTGCTGCGGCACGGGATCGTCGAGATCACGGGCACCGAGGGGACGCTCGTCCTTCCCGACCCGAACACCTTCGGCGGCGCCATCACGATCACGCGGCCGCTGCGCGAGATGGTCGTCCCGCCGGCCCCGGTCGTGCAGGAGGTCGTCGAGGTGCCGCAGGAAGGGGTGCTGGCGGGTCGCGGACTCGGGGTGCTCGACATGGCGCGGTCGATCCGGGCCGGCCGATCGCACGTCGCGACCGGGCGGTTCGGCTACCACGTGCTCGACACCCTCCTCTCGATCGAGGAGTCGGTCGAATCGCGGTCGTTCGTCACGGTCGAGAGCACCCTCGACGAGATCGGCTCGCTGCCCGCCGAGGTCGATCCCTTCGCCTCGACCCTCTGAGCTCCGTCTCCGTTCTTCCCACCCTCAGTCGCCAAGACACGCCGACCGAATCGCGCGGCGTCGGCGTGTCTTGGCGACTCGGGGGACGGGCGGGTGACCGGCGTCAGCGGGTGGCGCGCGCCAGGTTCTGCTCGAGCTCGTCGCGGTTCTGCGGCACGCCGTAGGCCGGCTGATCGCGCTCGACGCGCCAGCTCTCGCCGACCGAGCCGATGTCGACGGTGTCGAAGCCGAACTCGTCGTACAGCGCCGTGACGAGGGCGACGGCGTCGGGGTGGTCGCTCGCCGTCGCGAGGGCACGGCGGCCAGGGGTTCCCGCGGGCGAACCCGTCGTCAGGATCTCCGCCGACCCGATGTGGTTGAAGGCCTTCACGACCTTCGACTCGGGGAGGTGCTCCTGCAGCAGCCCGGTGGTGGTCGTCTGCTTCTCGTCGAGCGCGGCCACGCGGCCGTCGCGCTCCCAGTAGTAGTTGTTCGTATCGAGCACGATCTTGCCGGCGAGAGGCTCGGCCGGCACGTCGCGGTACGCCTTCAGCGGCACCGTCACGATGACGATGTCACCGGATGCCGCGGCATCCGTCACCGTCGCCGCCCGGGCCTTCGGACCCAGGTCTTCGACGAGACCCGAGAGTGTCTCGGGACCCCGTGAGTTGCTGATCACGACGTCGTACCCGCGGTCGACGAGGCCGCGCGCGAGGGTCGATCCGATGTTGCCTGCTCCGATGATTCCCACAGTGGTCATGCGGGGGTGAACGCGAGGACGCCCGCCGGGCATTCCCGGCGGGCGTCACACGATGACACGAAGTCGGACCGGCTAGAGGCGGGTCCACGCCTCCGTGAGCACCGAGCGCAGGATCTGCTCGATCTCGGTGAACTCGCTCGGACCGATCGTCAGCGGGGGCGCGAGCTGGATGACGGGGTCGCCCCGGTCGTCCGCGCGGCAGTAGAGCCCCGCATCGAACAGCGCCTTCGAGAGGAACCCGCGCAGCAGGCGCTCGGACTCGTCGTCGTCGAAGGTCTCTTTGGTCGCCTTGTCCTTCACCAGCTCGATGCCGAAGAAGTAGCCGTCGCCGCGTACGTCGCCGACGATCGGCAGGTCGGTCAGCTTCTCGAGGGTCTGGCGGAACACGGGCGAGTTCTCGCGCACGTTCTCGAGCAGGCCCTCCTCTTCGAAGATGTCGAGGTTCTCCATCGCGACCGCGCTCGACACCGGGTGACCGCCGAAGGTGTACCCGTGGTAGAACGCGCGGTCGCCGTGGGCGAAGGGCTCGTAGATGCGGTCGCTGACGACCGTGCCGCCCAATGGCGAGTACCCGCTCGTGACCGCCTTGGCGAACGTGATCATGTCGGGCTGGTAGCCGTACGCGTCGCAGGCGAACATGTGCCCGATGCGGCCGAAGGCGCAGATGACCTCGTCCGACACGAGCAGCACGTCGTACTTGTCGCAGATCTCGCGGACCCGCTGGAAGTACCCGGGAGGCGGGGGGAAGCATCCGCCGGAGTTCTGCACCGGCTCGAGGAAGACCGCCGCGACCGTGTCGGGTCCCTCGAACTGGATCATCTCCTCGATGCGGTCGGCGGCCCAGACGCCGAAGTCCTCGAGGCTGCTCGTCGGCGCGCCCATGTCCTCGGCGCGGTAGAAGTTCGTGTTCGGCACGCGGAAGCCCCCGGGGGTGAGCGGCTCGAACATCGACTTCATCGCCGGGATGCCGGTGATCGCGAGCGCGCCCGAGGGCGTGCCGTGGTAGGCCACCGACCGCGAGATGACCTTGTGCTTGGTGGGCTTGCCCTGCAGCTTCCAGTAGTACTTGGCGAGCTTGAACGCCGTCTCGACGGCCTCGCCGCCGCCGGTCGAGAAGAACACCTTGTTGAGGTCGCCGGGGGCGTAGTGGGCGATGCGGTCGGCGAGCTCGATCGCCGCGGGATGCGCGTACGACCAGATGGGGAAGAACGCCAGCTCCTCGGCCTGCCGGGCGGCGACCTCGGCGATGCGCTTGCGACCGTGTCCGGCGGCGACGACGAACAGCCCCGCGAGGCCGTCGATGTAGCGCTTGCCCTGCGAGTCCCAGATGTGGTGGCCCTCGCCCTTGACGATGATCGGCACGCCCGGTCCGTCGGTCATCACCGACTGCCGGGCGAAGTGCATCCAGAGGTGGTCTTTCGCCATCTGCTGGAGTTCGGCGTCGCTGCGGGTGGTGCGGCGGGTCACGGGTTGGGCGGTGGTGGACATGGGCTGGCCTTCCGTCGGACTTCTCCCGACGATACCCGCGCCCCCGCGCGGCGGCCATGACGGTTCGTCCGGTTCCGGAGCGGGATTCGGCGGTCCGTCCGCCGGGTCCTCTCTCGCCGGCGTCAGGGGAAGGTCGGCTCGTCCGGCGACGGGAAGGTCGGCTCCGACGGCGACGGGAACGTCGGCTCGGACGGGGTCGGCGCGAGCGGCTCGTCGGGCGACGGCGGATTCGGCTCGCCGGGGAAGGGCTCGGGCGTCTCGCCCGGGATCGACGGCTCGGGCTTGCCGGGAACGGAGCCCGGATCGCCGATGGGGTCGCCCGGGATGCCGGGCGCGCCGGGGTCTCCGGGAGGGCCGGGCATTCCCGGCTGGCCGGGAACCCCCGGGTCGCCGGGGAAGACGCTGGGATCGCTCATGGCAGTACCTCCTCACTCCAGCATGGAGCTGGAGGGCGCGTCCCTCACCCCGGTTGACCGCGGTCGCGGCCGGGTGTACCGGTCAGGCGGCGCCGACCGGATCCGACAGCAGCCGCTCGAACGCGGCTTCGGCCGCGCCGATGAGCAGACGGTCCTCGGCGAGGGAGGCCACGCGGATGTCGAGGCCCTCCATGTTCGCGGGCATGGCCTGGGCGCCCACGGCCGCCGTCAGCCCGTCGAGGTCGTGCGCCGCGAGGGTCGCCAGGAAGCCGCCCAGCACGACGACGGACGGGTTGAGGACGTTCACCGCGTTGGCGAGTGCGGTCGACAGGATGCCGCGCTGCCGGGTCAGCTCGGCGGCGACCGCCGGGTCGTCCGACGCCGTCAGAGCCGCGGCGAGGGTGGGCTCGTCGGCGGCGCCGAGTCCGACCGCGTCGAGCAGTCTCGCGCGGCTGACCTCGTCCTCGAGCACCCCGCCGTCGGCGCGGCGGTCGCCCTCGGCGGCGATGCCCGGGCGGTTCTGGCCGAACTCGCCCGCGTATCCGCCGGCGCCGGCCACCGGCATCCCGTGCACGATCAATCCGCCGCCGATGCCGCTCGCACCGCCGTTGAGGTATACGACGTGGTCGATGCCGCGCGCGGCGCCGTACAGATGCTCGGCGAGGGCGCCGAGGCTCGCGTCGTTGCCGACGACGGTCGGCAGGCCGGTCGCCGACTCGACGAGGTCGCGCACGGGTGCGTCGATCCAGTGGAGGTGAGGGGCGTCGCGCACGAGGCCGTCGGCGGCGCGCACGAGCCCGGGGACGGCGAGCCCGACCGACACGACGCGAGCGCCGGCGAGCGGGCCGCTGCGCCACTGCGCGATGCGCTCGGCGACGAGCTCGGCCGTCTGCTCGGGTGTGATGAGGTGCTCGAGGTCGATGCGCTCCCGGCGCACGATCTCGCGGTCGAGACCGACGGCGGCGATCGTGAGGGCGTCGACCTCGGGGTTCACGGCCACGGCCACGACGCCGGGGGCCACGGCGACCACGGGGGAGGGGCGTCCGACCCGGCGCGACGGGTCGGGCGCGCGCTCGACCACCAGACCCTCGCGGGCCAGTTCGGCGACGAGGTCGGCGATGGTCGATCTGTTGAGCCCCGTGACACCCGTCAGGTTGGCCCGCGAGAGGGGGCCTTCGAGGTGCACCAGCCGCAGCAACCGCGCCAGGTTGCGCTGGCGGACTCCTTCGGCGGGGCTGAGGTCGGTCATCCCCCTCACTGTAGAGGGGGGCGCGGCATCCGTCCCGTATTTGTTGCTCTTGACTCCAAATGGGAGGAAACGTACGCTGGCCCTGTCCAGATCACTTTCGACGTAGATGTCGAAACTTTCGAGAGGTTCGAAGATGAACACACGCAGCAGGATGAGGCTCGCCGCGGGGCTCGCCGCGACCGGCCTCGCGATCGGAACGCTGGCCGGCTGTGCCGGCTCGGGCGGAGACGGCGGCGACGGCGGCGACGGCGAGAACGTCACCATCACGTGGTGGCACAACGCCACCTCGGGCCCCCTCCCCGCCGTGTGGGAGGAAGTCGCGGCCGAGTTCGAGGCCGAGCACCCCGGCGTCACCGTCGAGCAGACCGGCTACCAGAACGAGGAGCTGCAGCGCACGCTCATCCCCAACGCCCTCGCCGCCGGCGACCCGCCGGACCTCTTCCAGGTGTGGCCGGGCGGCGAGCTTCGCGACCAGGTCGAGAACGGATACCTCAAGCCGCTCGACGAGGACCTCGCCGACACCATCTCGGCGGTGGGCGCGACCGTGAACCCGTGGCAGGTGGACGGAGAGACGTACGGCGTCCCCTTCACCTTCGGCATCGAGGGCTTCTGGTACAACACCGAGCTGTTCGACCAGGCGGGCGTCGAGGTCCCCACGACCTTCGACGAGCTCGTCGAGGTCGTCGGCGACCTCCGCGATGCCGGCATCACGCCCATCGCGGTCGGCGCGGGTGACAAGTGGCCGGCCGCGCACTGGTGGTACCAGTTCGCGCTGAAGTCCTGCTCGCCCGAGACGCTGCAGCAGGCCGAGGCCGAGTACGACTTCTCCGACCCCTGCTTCGTCGAGGCCGGCGAGCAGCTGCAGGAGTTCCTCGGCGTCGAGCCGTTCCAGGAGGGCTTCCTCGGAACGCCCGCCCAGACCGGCGCCGGCAGCTCGGCGGGACTCGTCGCCAACGGGCAGGCCGCGATGGAGCTCATGGGCCACTGGAACGCCGGAGTGATCGGCGGGCTCACCCCCGACCAGCAGATCCCCGAGTTCCTGGGCTGGTTCCCCTTCCCGGGCATCGAGGGCGCCGACGGCGACCCGACGGGCGCCCTGGGCGGCGGCGATGGATTCGGATGCTCCGCGGAAGCACCCCCGGAGTGCACCGAGCTGCTCGAGTACATCATGAGCCCCGAGGTTCAGGCCAAGTTCGCGGCGAGCGGCTCGGGCATCCCGACGGTCGCCGAGGCGCAGGAGTCCCTCGAGGACCCGAACCTCAAGATGGTGGCCGAGGGCCTGGCGGCGGCGTCCTTCGTGCAGCTGTGGTTCGACACCGCGTTCGGCACCACCGTCGGCAACGCCATGAACGAGGGCATCGTCAACCTCTTCGGCGGCAACGGCACTCCCGAAGACGTCGTCACCAAGATGGAAGACGCCGCGGCGACGCTCTGACATGACTGCTCTCCTCAACCCCGGGCCCGCGGTCTCCGCGGGCCCGGGCCCCACACCGCCGCGGCGGCGCACCCGCAGCCGCGAGGGGCGCAAGCGCCTCGAGATCCTGATCCTCGTCACCCCGGCGCTCGTCCTCTTCCTCGGCTTCGTGATCCTGCCGGTGATCCTCGCCGCGGTCTACAGCTTCTACAACCTGCCTCCCGCCTTCCAGTGGGACGACCTGGCCGAGCCCGAGCGGTTCGTCGGCTTCGACAACTACGTCCGCGCGCTCACGACGCCCGAGTTCCTCCGGGCGATCGGCAACAACTTCTTCATCCTCGTGATGTCGCTGCTGATCCAGGGCCCGATCGCCATCGGCGTCGCCCTCCTCCTCAACCGCCCGCTGCGCGGCCGCGGGACGCTCCGGCTGCTGATCTTCGTGCCGTACGTGCTGGCCGAGGTCATCGCGGGCCTGTCGTGGAAGCTCCTCCTGCAGCCCAACGGCGCGGTCAACGCGATCCTGGAAGCCGTCGGGCTCGGTGCCTTCACCCAGAACTGGCTCGCCGATCCGGCCATCGCGCTGTGGACGATCTTCTTCATCCTCACGTGGAAGTACATCGGCTTCGCCATCCTGCTCTTCCTCGCCGGTCTGCAGGGCGTTCCCGAGGAGCTCTCCGAGGCCGCGCAGCTCGACGGCGCGACGTGGTGGCAGGTCCAGCGCCACATCACGATCCCGCTGCTGGCGCCCACTATCCGCATCTGGGCCTTCCTGTCGATCATCGGCTCGCTGCAGGTGTTCGACATGGTGTGGGTCACCGTCGCGCCGACCGTGCGCGGCATGGCGACCGAGACCATGGCGACCTACATGGTGCAGCAGGGCCAGTTCGCCGGCCAGCCCGGCTACGGCAGCGCGATCGCCGTCATCCTCTTCGTCATCTCCCTCGTCGTCGCGCTGGTCTACCAGCGCCTCGCGCTCCACCGCGACCTCAAGGGCGCCCTCACGAGCGGAGTCCGCTGATGACCGCCACGACCACCATCGTCACCGGGGCTCCGCGCTCCGCCGAGCCCGCCGGCCGCCGGTTCGACTTCGGTCAGCCCTTCGTCTATCTCCTCGCACTCGTCATCGCCGCGGTCGCCGTCGGGCCCGTGCTGTACGTCTTCATCGGCGGATTCCGCACGACGGCCGACCTGAACGCCAACCCGGCGGGCATGCCCGACCCGTGGACGCTCCAGAACTGGACCGCGGTGCTGTCGGCGCCCCGCTTCTGGGGCAATGTCTTCGCCAGCACGGTCCTCGCGCTCGCCACGACCGTCGGCGTCGTCGTCGCGGGCATCATGGCGGCCTTCGTGATCGCGCGGTACAGCTTCCGCGGGCGGGAGGGGCTCTACACCCTCTTCGCGGCGGGACTGATGTTCCCTCTCACCGTGGCGGCGCTGCCGCTCACGCTGCTGCTGCGCACGATGGGCCTCCACGGCACGTACCTCGGCGTCATCATCCCGGGGATCGCGTTCGCCCTGCCGACGACGATCATCATCCTGGTGCCGTTCCTGCGGGCGATCCCCGAAGAGCTCGAGGAGGCCGCGGTCATCGACGGCGCCTCGCGACTCGGCTTCTTCTGGCGCATCCTGCTGCCGCTGTCGCGGCCGGCGCTCGTCACGGTCGGCATCCTCGCCTTCGTGGGCAGCTGGAACGGCTACCTGTTGCCGCTGCTCGTCATCAGCACGGGCACGCTGCCGCAGGAGCTGTGGCCGCTCCCGCTCGGGGTCACGCAGTTCTCGACGCAGTATTCACAGGACACCGGCGCCGTGCTCGCCTACACCTCGCTCGCGATGATCCCCGCCCTCGTGTTCTTCCTCGCCATGCAGAAGCAGATCGTCGGCGGCCTGACCGGCGCGGTGAAGGGATGACCGTGAACGAGATCCAGCTCGACGCCCCGTGGCGCGACACGACGCGGCCCGTCGACGAACGCGTCGACGCGCTCATGGCGGCGATGACGACGGCCGAGAAGGTCGCCCAGCTGTACGGCGTGTGGGTCGGGGCATCCGATGACGGCGAGGACGTCGCGCCGCACCAGCACGACCTCAGCGAGGACGTCGACCTCGACGCGCTGCTGCCGGACGGCCTCGGTCAGCTCACGCGACCCTTCGGCTCTGCTCCGGTCGATCCCGCGGCCGGAGCGCTGTCGCTCATGCGCGCCCAGCAGCGGATCGTGGGGGCGAACCGGTTCGGCATCCCGGCGGTCGCGCACGAGGAGTGCCTCGCCGGCTTCGCGACCTGGGGCGCCACGGCGTATCCGGTGCCGCTCAGCTGGGGAGCGACGTTCGACCCCGACATCGTCCGCGAGATGGGGGGCCGCATCGGCTCCGACATGCGGTCCGTCGGCGTGCACCAGGGACTCGCGCCCGTTCTCGACGTCGTGCGCGACGCGCGCTGGGGCCGGGTCGAGGAGACCATCGGCGAGGACCCGTACCTCGTCGGGACGGTGGCGACCGCCTACATCCAGGGCGTCGAGCGGGCCGGGGTGATCGCCACGCTCAAGCACTTCGTCGGCTACTCCGCCTCGAAGGCCGGACGCAACCTCGCGCCCGTGTCGGTCGGGCCGCGCGAACTCGCCGACGTGCTGCTGCCGCCGTTCGAGATGGCGCTCCGCGAGAGCGGCGTGCGCTCGGTGATGAACTCGTACACCGACCTCGACGGCGTCCCGACGGCCGCCGACCGCGCGCTCCTCACCGGCTTGCTCCGCGACACGTGGGGCTTCGAGGGCACCGTGGTCGCCGACTACTTCTCGATCGCGTTCCTGAGAGAGCTGCACGGCACCAGCGAGACGTGGACGGATGCCGCACGCGACGCGCTCACGGCGGGGATCGACGTCGAGCTGCCCACCGTCAAGACCTTCGGGGCCGACCTCGTCCGCGCGGTCGACGACGGAACGGTCGACCCCGGCCTGATCGACCGAGCCCTCCGGCGGGTGCTCCGTCAGAAGGCAGAACTCGGCATGCTCGACCCCGACTGGTCGCCGGTGCCCGAGGCGCTGCGCGGCAGGGCCGAGGCATCCGTCGACGAGGTGCGCGGGACCGTCGACCTCGACCCGGCGGGCAACCGTGCGATCGCCCGCCGCATCGCCGAGCAGGCGGTCGTGCTGGTGAAGAACGACGGCGTGCTGCCGGTGGCCAACGTCGCCCGGATCGCCGTGATCGGCCCGACCGCCGACGACCCGTACGCGGTGCTCGGCTGCTATTCGTTCCCGGCGCACGTCGGGGTGCGGCATCCGGAGCTCCCCATCGGCATCGCCCTCCCGACCCTGCGGGACTCGCTCGCGGAGGAGTTCCCCGGCGCCGAGATCGACTGGGTGCGCGGCACCTCGATCGACGGCGGCGAGACCGAAGGGTTCGAGGCGGCGCGGGCCGCGGCATCCGGAGCCGACCTCGTCGTGCTCGCCCTCGGCGACCGCGCGGGGCTGTTCGGCCGGGGGACCAGCGGCGAAGGCTGCGACGTCGCCGACCTCACCCTTCCCGGAGCGCAGCAGCAGCTGATGGACGAGGTGCTCGGCACCGGGACGCCGACCGTCGTCACGCTCCTGTCGGGCCGGCCCTACGCCCTCGGCAGCGCGCCCGACGACGCGGCGGCCATCGTGCAGACGTTCTTCGCCGGCGAGGAGGGCACGCGGGCGATCGCGGGCGTGCTGAGCGGCCGGGTCAACCCGAGCGGGCGGCTGCCGGTCAGCATCCCGCGCGACCCGGGCGCCCAGCCGTCGACCTACCTCGCGGCGACCCTCGCCCGCCGCAACGACGTCTCGAACATCGACCCCGGCCCGGCGTTCGCGTTCGGCCACGGTCTCGGGTACTCGCTCGCCGTGTGGTCGGATGCCTCCGCCGACGCCGACGAGATCCCTTCGGACGGCGCCGTGACGGTGTCGATCCACGTCGGCAACGCCGGCGACCGCGCCGGGGTCGAGGTCGTGCAGCTCTACCTGCACGACCCGGTCGCCTCGACGGTGCGCCCGGTGCAGCGGCTCATCGCGTACGCGCGCGTGCCGCTGGCGGCGGGGGAGCGCGTGCGGGTGTCGTTCCGCGTGCCGGCCGACCTCTTCTCGTTCACCGGGGTCGACGGGCGTCGCGTGGTCGAGACGGGAGACGTCGTCCTCGGCTTCGGCCGATCGAGCGCTGACATCGTCGCCGCCCGGACCGTCCGGATCACCGGCCGGCCGCGGTACGTCGACCACACGCGTGCCCTGCACGCCGTGGTGTCGGTGACCCCGGACGCCTGACCCTGGGTCAGGCCTCGGGGGCGACGGCCTGGACGGCCGCGGTGGGGCCGCGGGGCGGCGCCGTCAGGCGTCGGCTGGAGCGACAGCCTGGACGGCGGTCGCGAAGTCGAGCGTCTGCAGCACCTCGACCGCGCGGTCGTACCGGCTCCCGGCGAGCACGACGAAGACGGCGCCGACGACGTCGACGAATCCGATCGTGCGACCAGCGGCCCGGATCTCGTAGCGCTCGAGGTCGATCAGCTCCCACTGGACGGCTGCGTCGTCGGGGGCGGGCGGTTCCGGGCGCCGCGTGGGCAGTTCGCGAAGCGAGCGCATCGTGCGCGCGCGGAGGATGTTCGTGCGCGCGGACGAGGCCGGCATCTCCAGGACCATGAGCGCCTCCTCTCGTCGTGAGGAGATCATGCGTCGAGCACCCGGGTCGGAGCATGAGGGTTGACGCCGCGCTCGGAAAGCGCTACTCGCCCGCCGTTCCGGGCCCGGCGGGCGGTCAGGCGGCGAAGGGCGCGGTGCTGCCGCGGACCACGAGGTGGGTCGCGAGGTCCATCCGCAGCGTGTCGGCGGTGGCCCCGTCGGCGAGGCGCAGGGCGAGCCGCGTCGCCTCCTCTCCCATCCGCCGCAGCGGCTGGTGCACGGTGGTCAGCTGCGGGCTCATCCAGCGTGCGAGCGCGATGTCGTCGTAGCCGACCACCGAGAGATCGTCGGGGACGCTCAACCCCGCGGCCGACCCGGCGGCGATGACCCCGAGGGCCTGCAGGTCGCTGCCGGCGAAGAACGCGGTCGGCGGATCGCCGAGGGCCAGCAGGTCGCGCGCGTGGCGCTCGCCGCCGCCCGGGTGGAAGTCGCCGAAGCGGATCAGCTCGGGATCGATGGGAAGGCCGGCCGCGTTCATCGCCGAGCGGTACCCGTCGACCCGGGCGAGCGAGCACATCATGTCTTCGGGGCCGGTGATCGCGGCGATGCGCCGGTGGCCGAGCTCGATGAGGTGCCGCGTGGCCATCAGGCCCCCGGACCAGTTCGCCGAGCCGACGGACGGGACGTCGGGCGACGGGTCGCCCGCCGGGTCGACGATGACGAACGGGATGCCGCGCGACCGGAGCTTCTCGCGGTACCGCGGCTCGATGTCGGAGAAGACGAGGATGACGCCGACCGGCCGCCGGCGCAGCACGCCGTCGATCCAGTCCGCCGAGGGCGCGTGCCGGTCGCCGCTCACCGTCAGCACGACCGAGAGCCCCGCCGCGTGCGCGACGTCCTCGACGCCTTCGATGACCTCCATCGACCAGCTCGGCTCGAGTTCGTGGAAGACGAGCTCGACCACCTCGTTGCGCTGGGTGGAGTTGCGGCGGCGGTATCCGTGCCGCTTCAGGTGCTCCTCGAGCCGCGCGCGCGTCGCCGGCGCGACGTCGGTGCGGCCGTTGAGCACCTTCGACATCGTGGCGAGCGAGACCCCCGCCTCGGCGGCGATGTCCGCCAGCGTGACGCGGGGTGTGTCGGCCATGCGTCGATGCTAGCGCTCGAAACTATCGGCGGTGTGCCGGTATCTTGCGGACGCGCGGGTGGCTCGCGGTGCGGTGGACGCGGCATCCGATCTGGTATAGGTTGTCTTTCGCAACATTTTGTTCACCGTCGAACCCAGGAGCGTCATGCCCACCCCCACTCGCGACGACAAGTTCTCGTTCGGTCTCTGGACCGTCGGCTACAACGGCACCGACCCCTTCGGCGGCCCGACCCGCAACGCACTCGACGTCGTGCACGTGGTCGAGAAGCTCGCCGAACTCGGCGCCTACGGCCTCACGTTCCACGACGACGACCTCTTCGCCTTCGGCTCGTCCGACGCCGAGCGCCAGACCCAGATCGACCGCCTCAAGGGTGCGCTCGCCGACACCGGGCTCATCATCCCGATGGTCACGACCAACCTCTTCTCGGCGCCGGTCTTCAAGGACGGCGGCTTCACCGCCAACGACCGCGACGTGCGGCGGTACGCCCTGCGCAAGGTCTTCCGCCAGCTCGACCTCGGCGCCGAGCTCGGCGCCAAGACCTTCGTGATGTGGGGCGGACGGGAAGGCGCCGAGTACGACTCGGCCAAAGACATCCGCGCCGCGCTCGAGCGCTACCGCGAAGCCGTCAACCTGCTCGGCGACTACGTCACCGACAAGGGCTACGACATCCGCTTCGCCATCGAGCCCAAGCCGAACGAGCCCCGGGGCGACATCCTGCTGCCGACCCTCGGCCACGCGATCGCGTTCATCGACTCGCTCGAGCGGCCCGAGCTCGTCGGCCTCAACCCCGAGGTCGGCCACGAGCAGATGGCGGGCCTGAACTTCGCCGCCGGCATCGCCCAGGCGCTGTACCACGGCAAGCTCTTCCACATCGACCTCAACGGCCAGCGCGGCATCAAGTACGACCAGGATCTCGTCTTCGGACACGGCGACCTGCACAACGCGTTCGCCCTCGTCGACCTGCTCGAGAACGGCGGCCCCGGCGGCGTCCCCGCCTACGACGGCCCCCGCCACTTCGACTACAAGCCCTCGCGCACCGAGGACGAGGTCGGCGTCTGGGAGTCGGCCGCCGCCAACATGCGCACCTACCTGCTGCTGAAGGAGCGCGCCGCGGCCTTCCGCGCCGACCCCGAGGTGCAGGAGGCGCTCGCCGCGGCGAAGGTCGACGAGCTCTCGACGCCGACCCTCAACCCGGGCGAGTCGTACGAGGACTTCCTGGCCGACCGGTCCGCCTACGAGGACTTCGACCCGAGCGTCTACCTCGGCGGCAAGGGCGCGGGCTTCGTGCGGCTGCAGCAGCTCGCCACCGAGCACCTGCTCGGCGCGCGCTGACCGGTCTCGTCCCGCATCGAGTCGCCAAGACACGCCGTTCCCCGCGTCCGCGGCCGGCGTGTCTTGGCGACTCGCGACATGAGGAAGCTTGAGGAGGAACAGCGATGGCGCTGGTGATGGGAGTCGACTCGTCGACGCAGTCGTGCAAGGTCGTCATCACGGATGCCGCGACCGGCGCGGTCGTGCGCGAAGGGCGCGGCACGCACCCGAACGGCACCGAGGTCGACCCGGCCGCATGGTGGACGGCTCTCCAGGCCGCGATCGACGCTGCGGGCGGACTCGACGAAATCGAGGCGTGGGCCATCGGCGGGCAGCAGCACGGCATGGTCGTGCTCGATGACGCGGGCCGCGTCATCCGTCCCGCCCTGCTGTGGAACGACACGCGCTCGGCGGGCGCGGCCGCCGACCTCATCGCGGAGTTCGGCGCCGACACCCTGGCCCGGCGCACCGGCCTCGTGCCGGTGGCATCGTTCACCATCACGAAGCTGCGGTGGCTGCGCGACGCCGAGCCGGAGGCGGCCGCCCGCGTCGCCGCCGTCGCGCTGCCGCACGACTGGCTGACGTGGCGGCTGCGCGGCTTCGGTCCGGCGGGCGAATCGCCGCGCGGACCGGTGCTCGACGAGCTCGTGACGGATCGATCGGATGCCTCGGGCACCGGTTACTGGAACCCCGAGACCGGCGGCTACGACCGTGAGCTGCTGGCCGCGGCCCTCGGGCACGACGCCCTGCTGCCGCGGGTGCTCGGCCCCGACGAGTGGGTGTCCGACGACGCCGGGCGCCGGGTCGGCGGGGGAGCCGGCGACAACGCCGGCGCCGCCCTCGGGCTCGGTGCGGGTCCCGGTGACGTGGTGGTGTCGATCGGGACGAGCGGCACCGTCTTCGCGGTCAGCGACGAGCGCACCATCGATCCGACCGGCACCGTCGCGGGGTTCGCCGACTGCACGGGCCGGTTCCTGCCGCTCGTCGCCACCCTCAACGCCGCGCGCGTGCTCGACGCGATCGGGCGGCTGCTGGGCGTCGACCACGCCGAGCTCTCGCGGCTCGCCCTCGAGGCCGAGCCGGGTGCCGGCGGCGTGACGCTCGTGCCGTACTTCGAAGGTGAGCGCACCCCGAACCTCCCCGACGCGACGGCGGCCCTCACCGGAATGACGCTCGCCTCGACCACTCGCGAGAACCTCGCGCGCGCCGCCGTCGAGGGCATGCTCTCGGGGCTCGCGGCCGGGCTCGAGGCCCTGCGCGGACTGGGGGTTCCGCTCGAGCGGGCGCTGCTCATCGGCGGCGGCGCGCAGTCCGAGGCGGTGCGCGCGATCGCGCCCCTCGTGCTCGGCCTGCCGGTCGAGGTGCCCGAACCCGGCGAGTATGTGGCCCTCGGCGCCGCCCGCCAGGCCGCGGCGGTGCTGGCCGCCTGACCGCACGCCCGGCAGGCAGGTGCCGTCGAGAAAACAGGAGACACGCCGTACGGGCGCCCCCCGGGGCCTCGTCCGATCCGGTTTCTCCTGCATTCTCGACGCCGGCCCGCGCCCGCGGGCCGGCGGTGAAACCGCGGGGTTCGATCGGCCCGGAGGGCGTCCGAACGCCGCCGTACCCCGGGTTCGTCCCCGCCGTTTCACCGCAACCGGTCGAGAACACCGGAAACACGCCGCGCGGCGGCCGGGTGGCACCCGGGCGGAGCCCCTATCCCCTTCGTCCCCGACACCGGCCCGCGCTCGGGGGTCGGCGGTGAAGCCGCGGGGTTCGATCGGCCCGGAGGGCGGGCGAACGCCGCCGTACCCGGGGTTCGTCCCCGCCGTTTCACCGCAACCCGTCGAGAACACAGGAAAGACGCCGCGCGGCGGCCCCGCCGCGGGTCCTCCCGCCCGGTTCTTCCTGCGTTCCCGGCGCCGGGTGCGCCAGGATGGCGGTATGGCTGCGCGCAACGACCTCGACGCGATCGCGGCCGAGCTCTACGCGCTCCCGCCCGCCGAGTTCACGGCCGCCCGCAACGCCCGTGCCGGCATGGCCGATCGGGCGATCGCCGCGCAGGTGAAGGCTCTGCGCAAGCCGACGGTCGCCGCGTGGGCTGTCGACCTCCTCGCGCGCGAAGGCCAGCTCGGCGAGGCGCTGGAGCTCTCCGCGGCCCTGCGCGAGGCCCAGGACGACCTCGACGCCGCCGAGCTCTCTCGCCTCGGCAGGCAGCGGCGGCAGCTGGTCGCCGCCCTCGCGAACGAGGCGGTCGCGCTCGCCAAGGACGCCGGCGTGGCGGTGAGCGCCGCCGCCCGCGACGACGTCGAGAAGACCATCAACGCGGCGGTGCTGGATGCCGCGGCCGCCGCGGCCGTCATGACCGGCCGCCTCGTCACCCCCCTCGAGGCGGGCACGTTCGAGCCGGACGACCTCGCCGACGCTGTGGGCGGCTCGCTGCCCGGCGTCGCCGCCGCCCCGGCCCGGGACGACCTGGCCGAGCGCCGCGCCCGGAAGGCGGCGGAGAAGGCGGCGCGCGAAGCGGAGCGCGCCGCCAACGAGGCCGAGCGAGAGCTGGCGAAGGTCGACGCCCAGCGGCAGAAGCTGCAGGAGAAGGTCGATTTCGTCTCGGAGCGCATCGACGACCTCCGACGGGACCTGCAGCGGCTCGAAGACGAACGGGAGACGGCGACCACGGCGCTCGCCGAGGTCGAGGAGGAGCACCGGGCCGCGGCATCCCGCGCCCGGACCGCGACGAAGGAAGCCGAGTCCGCGCGAAAGGCTCTCGACTGAAACCGCGTCGCACCGCCATTTCACAGCGGTCTCGTAGCCGTGATCCCTACCGTGGGTGACATGGCGAACACGGCGCCCCTGGCGCGCGCAGCGAGTCCCGACGACACCGAGATCACCGTTTCGGCGGCCGAGCTGCGAGAGCTGCGCGACGAGTTCGAGCGCTTCCTGATGGAGTACCGCTTCGGCATGCAGGAGGTCGAGACGAAGCTCGGCATCCTGCGCGACGAGTTCCAGCTCGTGCACGACTACAACCCGATCGAGCACGTGTCGAGCCGCGTGAAGTCGCCCGACAGCCTGGTCGAGAAGGTGCAGCGCAAGAACATCGAGCCCGACTTCGCGTCGATCCGCGAGCACATCACCGACATCGCCGGGGTGCGGGTCACGTGCAGCTTCGTCGCCGACGCGTACCGCCTCTTCGACCTGCTGACCGCGCAGGACGACATCCGGGTTCTCACCGTGAAGGACTACATCGCCCACCCGAAGCCGAACGGCTACAAGAGCCTTCACGCGATCGTGGCGGTGCCGGTGTTCCTCTCCAGCGGCCGGGTGGAGGTGCCGGTCGAAGTGCAGTTCCGCACGATCGCCATGGACTTCTGGGCCAGCCTCGAGCACAAGATCTACTACAAATACGACACGAACGTCCCCGCCGAACTGCTCGACAGTCTCAAGGACGCCGCCGACACGGCGGCCGAGCTCGATGCGCGCATGGAGCGGCTGCACCGCGAGATCCGCGGCTCGCGCGAGGTCGCCGCGCCGGCGCCGCGGGCGCTTCCGGCGGGTCGGCCCGAACGGGCGATCGAGGCCTGACGGTCAGTCGCCGAGCGCGGCGACGACCGACTCGACGTATTCGCCGACGTCGCGGGGACCGAAGATGGCGGTGTTCGCGATGTATCCCTGCGCGAGCGACGCGATGGTGCGGGCCGTCTGCGCGGTGCGTTCCGCGACGGCGGTGTCGGATGCCGCGTCCCCCAGCTCGCGTCGCACCCACGGCGTGACCGCGATCCCGAGCGACGCCCCCAGCCGGCCGGCGGTTCGCGTCATCTCGGCGTGGAGGTCGGGGTCGGCCATCGCCTCGCCCCAGAACTGCACGATCAACGGTGCGGGCAGTCCGTCCTCGGTGAGGATGCCGAGCATCCGGGTCAGCACGTCGCGCGGCGGCAGGACCGTTCCCTCGCGCCCGGCGGCCTCGAGGGCGTCGATCCGCACGATGAGGAACCGGCCGACGATGTAGCGCGCCAGCTCGGCCTTGTTGGAGAAGTGCGAGTAGATGGCGCCCGTCGAGAGGCCGGATTCCTCGACGATGTCGGCGATGGAGGTGTCGTGTACGCCCTTGCGCTCGAGGCATCGCAGCGCCGCGCGGGCGATCTTGTCACGGCGGGCGTCTCGGTAGGCGTCGGTGACTTTGGGCATGGAAAGAGAATACCCATTCTGTTATCCTCACAAAAAGAATCATCGTTCTCTTTGCAGAGGAGTCGCTCATGACCACTTCGACCCCCGTGCGGCCGGCCCGCACCACGTGGGGGATCGCCGCCCTGTTCGGCCTGCTTGGCGCCGTCGTCGTGTCGGTCATCGTCATGGCCTTCGTGTGGCCGGCGGCGACGTCCCAGCCGCAGAACCTGCCGGTCGGCATCTCCGGACCGCCCGAGGCGGTCACCCGCGTCGAAGACACGGTTGCCGAGCAAGATCCCGAGCCGTTCGCTCTGCAGGCGGTCGACTCGCGCGACGATGCCGTCTCGCTCATCGAGTCGCGTGAGATCTACGGCGCCATCCTGCTCGGCGACGAGCCGGAGGTGCTCGTCGCGACGGCCGCCGGCCCGGCTGCTGCCGCTGCGCTCAAGGGCGTCGCGACGCAGCTCCAGACCCAGATCGACGCCACGGCGAAGACGGCGCTCACGGAGCAGCTCACCGCGATCGTCGGCGCCCTGCGGTCGGGCCAGGTGCCGCAGCTTCCCGAGGGCGCCGGCGCGCCGCCGGAGATCCCGACGGTGACCGTCACCGACGTCGTGCCGCTCACCGAGGGCGATGCGACGGGCGCCGGGATCGCGGCATCCGTCTTCCCCCTCGTCCTGGGCGGGATGATCGGCGGGATCCTCCTCACTCTGCTGGTGCAGGGGGTGGTGCGCCGCCTGATCGGGCTCGTCGTGTTCGGACTCTCGGCGGGGGCGCTGATCACCCTGGTGATGCAGACCTGGTTCGGTCTGCTCGCGGGCGACTGGCTGCTCAACGCCCTGGTGATCGCGGTGGGCGTGAGTGCGACCTCGGCGCTGATCATCGGGCTCGCCGCCGTGCTCGGGCCGCGGGGCATCGCCGTGGGCGCCGTCATCACGCTCCTCATCGCGAATCCGATCTCGGCGGCGGCCCAGCCCGTGCAGTTCCTGCCCGAGCCGTGGGGCGCTGTGGGCCAGTTCTTCGTGCCGGGGGCGTCGGCGACGCTGCTGCGATCGACCGCGTACTTTCCGGATGCCTCGACCGCCGCGCAGTGGACGGTGCTGCTCTGCTGGCTCGCCGCGGGTGTGCTGCTCGCGCTGGTCGGCCGGCGACGCGAGGCGGCCGAGCTCACGCCGCCGGAGGACCAGCTCGACCGGCCGGTCGAGGAGGAGACGGCGGTGCCCGCCCGCGTGGGCTGACCCGTCGATCCCCGCCGATCACCCGCTCGGGGTGGGTCGGCGGGGCGTCCTCGTCGCTAGGGTGTCAGCGTGGACGAGCTCGAGCCGACGCTGCTCCTGATCCCGGTGATGGGGGTGCTCGCGCCGCTGCTGGCACGGGGCCTCGGCCGCTGGGTGCGGGTTCCGATCGTCGTGTTCGAGCTGGTGCTCGGCATCCTCATCGGGCCGAGCGTCCTGGGATGGGCGCAGCCCAGCGAGTTCGTCGACACCCTGTCGCAGTACGGCCTGGCGATGCTGTTCTTCGTCGCCGGGTCCGAGATCGAGTTCGCGGCGTTCCGCGGTCGCACGGGGCGGGGTGCCGCGCTCGGGTGGCTGATGAGTCTCGCTGCCGGCGTCGGTGCGGCGTGGGTCTTCGTCCCCGGCGAGGAAGCCATCATCATCGGCATCGCGCTGTGCTCGACGGCACTGGGCACGATCCTCCCGATCCTGCGCGATGCGGGCGAGCTGCGCACCCCGTTCGGCCGCGCGATCGGCGCGATCGGCGCCGTGGGGGAGTTCGGACCGCTGATCGCGATCTCGGTGTTCCTCGGCGGCCGCAACCCGGGCCTGTCGACGCTCGTCCTGGCGCTCTTCGCGCTGCTGGCGGGGCTCGCGATCTGGCTGGCGTTCCGGATGCCGCGGGGAGCGATGCATCGCTTCGTCAACGCCACGCTCCATACGTCGGGCCAGTTCGCCATCCGGGTGGTGTTCGTGATCCTCGCCGCGCTGATCGCTCTGAGCATCGTGCTGGACCTCGACATCCTGCTCGGTGCGTTCACCGCGGGCATCGTGTGGCGCCTCATCATGCGCGACGCCGCCGAGTCCGACCGGGAGGCCGTCGAGAGCAAGGTGGAGGCGGTCGCCTTCGGCTTCCTGGTGCCGGTGTTCTTCATCTACACCGGGGTGACCTTCGACCTGTCCGCGCTCCTCGCGCAGCCGATCCTGTTCGCGCTGCTGCCGGTCGTGCTGGCGGTGATGTTCGTCGTGCGCGGGCTCCCGTCGACCTTGGCCGCGCCGCCGGGGTCGACCGGGCGCGACCGCCTGGCGATCGCGTTCCTCGGTGCGACCGGCCTGCCGATCATCGTGGCGGTGACGGCGATCGGCATCGACGAGGGCATCCTCTCCTCGGCGGCGGCCGCGCTCCTGGTGGGTGCCGGCATGCTGTCGGTGCTGCTCTTCCCGCTGATCGCGATGTCGCTCCGCGGCGAGCGGCGCGCGGTCCTGTCGGCGCCGACCTTCGAGGACGACGTCGCGTGACCGTCGCCGACCTGTTCGCCGCGGCGCGCACCGAGCTCGCCGGCGCGCCCCGCGAAGGACTCGGGGTGCTCGTGGAACCCCGGCGCTTCCTCGGGATGGGGCGGGCGCCGCGCATCGTCCCGCGCGGGAACGCGTGGCACCTCGGGGTCCTCCTGCTGACCGACGACGGAGTGCTGGCCACCGGCGACGTGCTGCGCGCCCGCGGCGAAGCGCGGCGCGGCTACACCGCCGAGTCCCAGCGACGAAGGGCCGACCTCGCCGCGGCGGCTCGACGTGGCGGGTTCGAGGAGGGTGCGACGGTGCACCTCGACTGGCAGGTGCTCGACCTGGACGCGGTGGAGCGGGGCGAGGCATCCGGCCCCCTCGCGCTCGTCGACGGGGTGGCCAGCGTGCGATGGAGCGCGGCCGGAGGACTCATGCCGCTCGACCGCTACCTCGACGAGCGCATCGAGCTGCTTCGGCACCCGCTGCCGGGCGCCTGAGCCACCCGAGCGGCGACGACGCCGCCAGGGCGAACGACGGCGCGTCCCCCTGTCAACCGGGTGCCGCCGCGGCGCGGTCGAACCTACGGTGGGAGCATGCTCGCCAAAGACCTCGCCCGGCAGATCGTCGTCATCAGCTGCTTCTGCTTCATGATCATCGCCGCCATGGTCGGCACCGGCCTCTTCGGCGGCACGCCGGTGCAGGACCTGCAGAACGGTGCGCTCGACGCGGACGGCTCGTATCTCGCGCCGGCGCGGCAGGCGTTCTCGATCTGGACCGTGATCTACGTCGGACTGCTGGCCTACACGGTGTGGCAGGCGCTGCCGAGCCAGCGCGAGCGCCCCCGCCAGCGCGCGCTGGGCTGGCTGATCGCGGGCACGATGGTGCTCAACGGCGCGTGGCTGCTGACGGCGCAGTTCCTGACCCTGCCGCTCACGGTCCTCGCGATCGTGCTGCTGCTGGCGCTGCTGGGGTACACGTTCCATCGCGTCGTGTCGGAGCCCGGGAAGGGCTGGGGCGACGCGTTCCTGATCGACGGGGTGACGGGGCTGCACCTCGGGTGGGTGACTCTCGCGACGGTCGCCAACACGACGGCCTGGCTCACCACGATCCTTCCCGCCGACGCGGCCGACTCCGCGACGCTGTGGGGAATCGTGGTGCTCGCCGTCGTCGCGGTGGTCGGTGTGGCCATCGCGTGGGCGAGCGAGTGGCGGATCGCGCCGGGGCTGGCGATGGGCTGGGGTCTCCTGTGGATCGGCGTCGGCCGGCTCACCGGGGAGCCGTCGAGCACCGCGATCGGGGTGACGGCGCTCATCGTCGCGGCGATCGTGGTGATCGTGCCGCTGGCGGGTGCGGTGCTGCACCGGGCCGCCGACATCCGCAACTCGGAGACGTGACTCAGGCGGTCGCGGCAAACCGTCGCGCGAAGGCTCGCAGCAGTCGGGCCGGTTCGGTGACGGATGCCGCGAGCACACGCCCCGCGATGCGGTCGTAGTCGTCGGCCTCGAAGTACCCGTCGTCTCGGTACACCGCCATGCGCTCGGTGAACGCGCGCGTGGTCGGCTCGGGGTGGAACTGGGTGGCGTACAGCCGGTCGCCCACGACGTAGGCCTGCACGGGGCAGGCGTCGTTGACGGCGAGCAGTCGCGCTCCGGCGGGCGTCTCTCCGGTGCCCTCCTTGTGCGCCGTGAGGGCCGTGAAGCGGTCGGCGAGTCCGCCGAAGAGGGGGTCGGATGCCGCATCCGCCGTCAGCTGGATCGTCACCGGTCCGGTGTCTTCGGGGTAGCGGCGGCTCACCACGCCGCCGAGCATGCGCGTCACGACGCCGATGCCGTAGCAGGTGAAGAGCGCCGCCGGCCCGTCCCCCTCGGCGGCTCGGGCGGCGATCCGCTCGAGGTCGGCTTCGAGGCGGCGCTGCACGTCGGTCTTGGTCGACTCGGGATCGGCGAGGTTGAACGGGCTGCCGCCGACGAGGAATCCGCGGTAACGCTCGAGAGCCTCGGCGGGAAGCGGCTCGCGCACGAGATCGTGCCGCCCGAGCTGCGATTCGTCGAGCTTCATGGCCGTGCGGAAGGACTCGTACTCGGCGGCCGCCGCGCCCTGCTGCGGCCGCACGCACACGTACAGCAGCGGCCCGGTCGTCATACCGGGATTCTAGGCCGACCTCGTCGCGCGATTTCGCCGTCGACGCGTGTATCAGGGTCGGGGTTCCGCTCTCCTGCACAGTGTGGACACAATGGGCCCTATGACGCGTGCGGGCGCAGAACCCGGGGCCTCGCTGCCAGACGACCCGCGCGACGCTTCGGCGGCGCGCGACGATGGCGCGGGGCCGCCTGACGCTGCCCAGCCGGCGCGGTGGGAGCGCGCCGCCGCGTTGTTCGTGCGATGGCGCGACGGTGACAGCCGCGCCATGGACGAGCTCGTACGCCTCATGACACCGCCGCTGTGGCACGTCGTGCGCGCGTACGGACTCGACCACGCGCTCGCGCAGGACGTCGTGCAGACGACGTGGCTGACGCTGGTGCGGCGGCACGAGACGATCCTCGACCCGGCCGCGATCTCGGGCTGGCTGACGATGTGCGCTCGCCGCGAGGCGTGGCGCGTCGGCAAGCAGCATCGCCGGGCCGACGCGACCGAGGCCGAGTCGCTGGAACCCCATCTGCCCGTCCACGAGTCCGCCGAGCAGACCGCCGCCCACGACGACGAGAACCGTCGGCTGTGGACCGCGGTGGCGACGCTCAACGAACGATGCCAGCGTCTGCTGCGGATCGTCGCGTTCGATGACCGGCCCGATTATGCACGCATCGCCCAAGACCTGGCGATGCCGATCGGGTCCATCGGACCGACCCGCCAGCGCTGTCTCGGCAAGCTCCGTGCCGTGCTGGAAGGCGACGGATGGGGAGGGAACGACGATGGAGACTGAGGATTTCGCGGCCGACGCGGCGCTGTTCGCGCAGATGCGCCGCATGTGGGAAGACGTCGATCCCGTGCCCGCCGACCTGGTCGACCGGATGGTCGCCGCGGTGGCCGTGGAGGATCTGTCTCGCGAGTACGCGCTGCTGACTCTGGTCGAGGGGGCCTTCGCCGCCGTGCGCGGCGAGAGCGACACCGCGACGCTGCAGTTCAGCGACGGGGTGACGAGCGTGCTGCTGCACGTGACCGTCACCGAGGGCGGCGGTCGCCGCGTCGACGGATGGGTGGATGCCTCGGCTCTCGCGATCCGGCTGGCCCAGGGCGACCGCGAGTGGTCGGCCGAGCCCGGCGAGCACGGCAGGTTCGCGTTCGAGGACGTCACGCCCGGCGTCTCGCGACTTCGTCTGGTGGTGCGCGACGCCGGTGGCGCGCTGCGCGACTTCCAGACGCCCCAGTTCGAAGTGTGACCACCACGGGACGCGCGCACGTGGGCGCGCCGTCCCACCGAGAGGAGTGATGGATGTCGGACCCGACCTCGCAGGGACCGCAGAACCCGCAAGATCCGCAGGACCCGCAGCGCCCGCCGCGGCGCCCGCCGAACGAGACCTGGCGCAAGCGGTACGAGGCGACGAAGCCCCTCGGCGTGGCGCTCGACCCGGCGGTCGAGCCCGAGCCGGGCGTCCCGGCTTATCCGACCGACTACGCGCCGACCCACCTTCTGGTCAGTGCCAGTGAGGAGCTCGGGCGCGTGGAGCGCGAGCTCAACGTCGCGGCACGGGCGTTCGGGTGGTCGGTGCGGGTGCGGCCGCTGCGCGGCGACCGCGTCGACATCGAGGCGGCCGAGCGCGAGGCGGGCGCGGCCCGGCGCGAGGGGCGCGTGCCCCCGCTGTACCGGGCCGACATCGTGCAGGACCCGAAGGTCGACGTCGACGACCAGCCCGTGCCGCCGGTCGACGCGTGGCGCCTGCTCAAGGCCGCGCGGGCGTCGCTGCCGCGGGGCGTCGGGCTCGACCACGTGCTGGCGCTGGGTCCGTTCGGGCGCACCAATCCCTTCGGGCGCACCAACCCCTTCGGGCGCACCAACCCGTTCGGACGCACCAATCCGTATGGCCGGACGAACGCCCCGGGCCCGGACTCGTACGCCGAACCGGGCAGCGGCGGTCGCGAGATCGTGACGTATGTCGGACCCCCTCCGGCTCGAACGCCCGACGCGCACGTGAAGGGCCGGCGCCCGGTCGTCGCGGTGCTCGACACCGGATGCGGCGACCACGCGTGGCTCAAGGCTCCCGTGGTGCTGCGCGACCCGGTGTCGCCGCAGGGCCCGATCGGCGAGACCGATCCCGACACCGACCCCGAGGTGTATCCCGACCAGGCGGGTCCGCTCGACGGGTTCCTCGACGAGGCGGCCGGACACGGCACCTTCGTCGCCGGGGTGGTGCACCAGCTCTGCCCGGATGCCGAGATCATCGCGGTCCGCGTCGCCAACAGCCAGGGCACCGTGCTCGAGGGGGAGTTCCTCGAGGCGGTGCGCCTGCTGGTGGAGTGGATGAAGCATCCCGACGGCAAGGCGATCGACGTCATGAACATCTCGCTCGGGTACTACCACGAGACGCCCGACGACGAGCACTACGACCAGACGCTCGGCGCGCTCCTGCGCGAGGCGCGCTCGCTGGGGTGCGCGATCGTGTGCTCCGCGGGCAACGACTCCACCGAGCGTCCGGCGTTCCCGGCGGCGCTGTGGCGCTACCCGGGCGCACCCGAGGACGAGAAGGAGCCGGTCGACGCCGCGCCGCACATGTCGGTGGGCGCCCTCAACCCGAACGACCGCTCGATCGCCCTGTTCAGCAACGTGGGCGACTGGGTGAGCACCTACGCCCCGGGTGTCTCGGTGTTCAGCACGTCGCCGGGATTCGTCGGCGGCGTGCAGGCGGGCACGCGCGACGATCTGTACCACGTGCACGGCGTGCCCACGCCGCTGCCCCGGCAGAGCCTCGATCCCGACGACTGGCGCGGCGGGTTCGCCATCTGGAGCGGCACGTCGTTCGCGGCGCCGTACATCGCGGGACGCCTCGCGCAGGCGATCGCCGCCGACCTGATGCACGGTTCGCTGAAGACCCCCGACGAGCGCAAGAAGGCGCTGCGCAAGGCCGCCGAGAAGCTGGAGTTCACGCCGAAACTCTGATCACCGCGATCACGCACAACGTTCGCGCTTCGCCCGCCAAGATAGGGGAGTGACCCGCTCGGCGGAGCAGCTCCATCGACAGGCCGTGGATCTCGTCAACCGCGGCCGCTTCGACGCGGCCGCGGAGGTGCTCGACCGCGCCGATGCGAGCGCCGACGAGCCCAACCTGCGTGCCCGCATCGTCGGGACCCGCGCGTACGTGCTGGCCCGGACGGGACATGTCGCCGAGGCCGAGCGCATCTGCCGCGACGCGCTCGCCGCCGACGGCCTCACCGATCACACCATCGCGATCCTCGCCGGGCAGCTGGGCGCGCTCGCCGAGGAGGGCGGACGTCTCGACGAGGCGGAGCGGTGGCTCACGCGGGCCGTGGAGTCGCTCGCCGGCGACCCGGTGGCGCAGGCGAACACGCGCGTGAACCGCAGCCTCGTCCGCATGCAGCACCGCCGTCTCGACGCGGCCGAAGACGACCTGCGCCGCGCCGCCGAGATCTACGCCGACGCGGGCATGCCGGTCGCCGAAGCCCAGGCGACGCACAATCTCGGATATGTGGCGATGCTGTCGGGCGACCTCGTCGGCGCGCTCCAGACGATGGTGAGCGCGGCCGCGTCCATCGGCGACAGTCCCGTCGGAGCGGCGGTCGGCGACCTCGATCGCGCCGAGGTGCTGCGCGACGCGGGACTGACCACAGAGGCCGAGAAGATCCTGGCCCGCGTGGCGGCGACGTTCGGCGACCTCGACATGCCGCTGGATCGCGCGAGGTCGGAGCTGCACCTGGCGCGGTCGCTGCTGAACCATGCGCCGCAGCGCGCCGCCGAGGTCGCCGCCGCCGCCGCCGAACGATTCCGCGAGCTCGACAACGAGGCGTGGCTGGTGCGCGCAGAGGGGGTGCGGCTGCGGGCGCTGCTCAGCACGGATGCCTCGGCCCCGCCCCCGACGCCGTCCGAGGTGGCCGTGGCCGCGGCCGCGCTCGACCGCCATCACTTCCGCAACGACGCCACGGCACTGCGCCTCACCGAGGAAATCTCGCTCGCGGCCCGCGGGGAGACCTCGGACCGCCGCATCCGCCCCGCCGCGTCGGCGTCCATCGAGGTGCGCCTGCTCGCCCACCAGGCGCGCGCCGCCCGGGCACGCGCGGCCGGTCATCCCGCGCAGGTGCGGCGGCACGCGGCATCCGGTCTCGCCACCCTGGCCGAGTGGCAGGGGTCGTTCGGGAGCCTCGACCTGCAGACGTCCGTCGGCATGCACGGCGCGGGGCTGATCTACGCCGGGCTGCAGTCGGCGGTCGAGTCCGGTGACCCCGCCGTGGTGTTCGAGTGGTCGGAGCGCGCCCGTCACCTCAGCCAGCAGGTGGTGCCGCTGCGCCCCCCGCCCGATCCCGAGCTCGCTCGGGAGCTGGCCGAGCTGCGCATGATCCGCGCCGACGACGGCGGCGAGGAGTGGCTGTCGCACCCGCGCGCCGCCGCGCTGCGCGAGCGTGCGCGGGAGCGGCAGTGGTCGTCGACCCGAGCCGCCGGGCGCGAGCTGACGGTGTCTCTCGACGACCTGCGTGCGGCCCTGCCCCCCGACACCGCGCACATCGCCTACGTGTACTCGCGGACGGCGCTCGTGGCGCTCGTGGCGACGCCGGATTCGGCCGAAGTCGTGCCGCTGCCCGAGTGGAACCGCGACCGCGCGCTCGCCGGCCTCCGCGCAGACCTCGACATGGCCGCCTCGGTGCGCAGCGGACCGATGGCCCAGGTCGTCCGCCGCACCCTCGACGCGCGGCTCGCGGAGCTGTCGCGCGAGATCCTCGAGCCGCCGCTGGCACGCGCCGGCCGCCACCGGCTGCTGATCACCGTTCCGGCGATCCTGAGCGGCATCCCGTGGGCGATGCTCCCCGCGATGGCCGGGCGACCGTTCACTCTCGCCGCATCGGCCTCACGGTGGCTGGCGCAACGGCAGCGAGGCGAGTTCTCGCACCGGTCGGCGGGATTCGCGGTGGGGCCGCGCGTCGTCCGGGGTGCGGAAGAGGCGGAGGTCGGGGCATCCGCCTGGCGTGGCGCAGCCGTCCTCACCGACGCCGACGCGTCCGTGGCCCGTGTGACCGCGCTCGCCTCGACGGTCGACGTGCTGCACGTCGCCGCCCACGGCCGGCACGCCGTCGACAACCCGCTCTTCTCGGGCCTCGAGCTCGCCGACGGCGCGCTCTTCGGCTACGACATCGACCTCATGCCCGAGGTGCCCGACACCGTCGTGCTGTCGGCGTGCGAGGTCGGGCGCTCGTCGGTGCGCTGGGGCGAGGAGGCGATCGGGATGACCCGCATCTGGCTGCATGCCGGCACCCGTGCGGTCGTCGCGGCACCCGTGATCGTGGCCGACGACGCCGCGTGCGAGCTGCTCGGCGCCATGCACGAGTCGCTGGCCTCGGGCATCCCGCCGTCGGAAGCACTCGTCGAGGCGGCCTCGCGGACCGGCATCGTCGCGCCGTTCCAGGTGCACGGCGCCGGCTTCTGAGCCGGGCTCGTGAGTTCGCCCGCGGGGTCGCCGAACTTTTCTCGACGACGATGTATCAGGCCCGGGGTGGGCCGCTCCTGATCATCGGAACTGCTCGCGCAACGGACGGTGATCTGGGGACATCGTCATCGGGGGGCGGGGGGAAGCCGCCGCTTGGGGAAGCGACTGGGGAACACGGCTTGGGGCAGTTTTCGGGCGGGGGATGCCGCGGAGGGCCATAGTGGCGGCATCCCCCGCATCCGTGCGCCCGCGCCCTTCCGGGTCAGCCGCGTGAGGAGTTGGCGGTGCGGCCCCGCACGATGCCGACGAACGCCTCGATCTCCGGCGTCGTGCGATCGGCGACCCAGGCGAGCGCGACGGTCGAGGTCGGGCCGTCCCGCAACGGGCGGTGCTCCACGTCTTTGCGGTGGTGGAGCCGGGCCAGCGACATCGGCACGATGACCACCCCGACCCCGGCGGCCACGGTCGCGACCGCGTCGGAGGTGGCCGTGGGCGGGTCGAACGACGGAGCGACCGCGCCCGCGATCTCGACCCCGAGGACGTCGTCGGCCGGGACGATCACGACCTCCCCTTCGAGATCGGATGCCTCGAGCTCGTCGACCGCCGTCAGGTGCGAGTCCGCGGCGACCACCACGACCGGCACCTCGTCGTAGAGCGGGATGACATGCAGCGCGTCGCGGTCGATCGGCAGGCGCACCAGGGCCGCATCGACCTCGCCGTCGAGGAGCGCGCGCCGCTGGTCGGCGACCGCGAGAGGGATCAGGTTTAGGCGGGTGCGCGGCATCCGCTCGTTCCACAGGTCGATCCACTTTCCGGGCGTCGCTCCGGGGATCGCGCCCAGCGTGAAGACCTCAACGGGTGGCGACTCCGGGGGCGCGGGCGACGGCGCCGGGGACGGGCGAGGGGTGCGCCTCGGGGTGGACGAGGGCCGGCTCTTCGCCGACCGGGCGGCCGAGGCATCCCGCCCCCTCCGGCCCTTCCCGCCCTGCGAACCGCCGCCCCTGCTCATGGGGTTCAGCGTAGCCGGGGCGCTATCGTTCGCTCATGATCGCGATCGTCGCCACGGTGTTCGCCGCACTCGCCGCGCTGCTGCACGTGTACATCTTCGTCATGGAGAGCGTGCAGTGGACGCAGCCGAAGATCTGGAAGCGCTTCGGCCTTCCCGATCAGACGGCGGCCGAGATCACCAAGCCGATGGCCTACAACCAGGGCTTCTACAACCTCTTCCTGGCGGTAGGCACCGTCATCGGGCTGGTGCTGTTCCACTCGGGCGCCTCCGACTCGGCGCTGCGGGCCGCGGGGCTCGCGCTCGTGCTGTTCTCGCTCGGGTCGATGGTGGCCGCGGCGCTCGTCCTGCTCACGACCGGGCGGAAGTACGTGCGGGCGGCGGCGACCCAGGGGACGCTTCCGCTGATCGGCTTCGTGCTGTTCCTCTTCGCCTGACCCCGCGGCCGTTCACGCGAGGCCGCCGGCGGTCACCAGCACCCACACCGCCATCGCGACGCCGACCGCGAGCACGAGGAACGATGCGACCACGATGCCGATCGCGGTCCACACCCGTCGTCTCATGGCGTCACCCTATCGGGCGCCCCTGGGCCGAGCGCGGCTACGCGGCCAGGCGCAGTCCGCGCTGGTCGGTGGCGACGCGTTCGCCGTCGCCGATGGTCTCGTCGTCGCCGATCAGCGAACCGACCGCGATGCGCGCCTCGCTTCCGACGTGCGTGCGCACCCCGATCTTGGCGCCCGCTCCGATGGCGGCGCGAGGGCCGATGTGCGCGTGCGGTGCGATGTCGGCGTCGGGTCCGATGACGGCGTCCGTCTCGACCCATGCACCGCGGCCGACGTGAGCGCCGGCTGCGATCTGAACGCCCGGTTCGACGTATGCTCCCGCCTCGACGATCGCGCTGGGGTGCACCTTGGCGCCGTGCGCGATCAGGCCTCGACCGTTCGCGTGCTTGCGGTAGCGCAGCGTCTCGCCACGGTCGTTCTCGATGTCGACGTAGTTCTTGCCCACTGTCCCCTCCTGCGGCACCTCATGGTGCCGAGTACAGGAATAACCTCACCTGATACTGATTCATTCCCGCGCATCGGATGGTTTGGATGCACCGGGCTTGCCAAATCTTCGGAGCGGGGTTATGGACCGGATTGCGCCGGGCGCGCGCACTCTCGTTCGCTGATCAGCGGGTGAATTCGTCGGCGTGCGAGAGGGCCCGGTCGATGACGTCCAGACCGCGAACCAGGTCGCCCTCGCCGATGATCAGCGGAGGCGCCACATGCAGGCGGTTGAAGTGCGTGAAGGGCCACACGCCGTCCCGCTTGCAGGCCGCCGCTACCGCTGCGACGGGCGCGGCATCCGTCCCGCTCGCGTTGAACGGGACGAGCGGTTCGCGGGTCTCCTGATCGCTCACCAGCTCGATCGCCCAGAAGAGCCCGAGGCCCCGCACGTCGCCGACGGACGGATGCCGCGACGCGATGTCGCGCAGCCGCGGCTCGACGACCCGCGCTCCGAGGTCGCGCACCCGGTCGAGGATGCCGTCGCGCTCGAAGACCTCGAACGTCGCCACGCCGACGGCACAGGCCAGCGGATGCCCCGAGTACGTGAGCCCTCCCGGGAAGGGGAGGGTGTCGAAGTGCGCGGCGATGCGGTCCGAGATGACGACGCCGCCGAGCGGGACGTAGCCGGAGTTCACGCCCTTGGCGAAGGTGATGAGGTCGGGGACGACGTCGAAGGCCTGGAACGCGAACCATTCGCCGACGCGTCCGAAGCCGACCATGACCTCGTCCGCGATGTAGACGATGCCGTACCGGTCGCACAGCTCGCGCACGCCCGCGAGGTAGCCCGGCGGCGGCACCAGAACCCCGTTCGTGCCGACGATCGTCTCGATGACGATCGCCGCGATGGTGGCGGCGCCCTCGAGCACGATGGTCTGCTCGAGGTGCTCGAGCGCCCGCTGCGTCTCTTCTTCGAGCGAGCCCGAGTGGAACGGCGAGCGGTACGGGTACGGGCCGAAGAACTTCGCGGTCGAGCCGTCGGCGGGCTCGTTGGGCCACCGGCGTGGATCGCCGGTGAGCGCGATCGCCGTCGAGGTGTTGCCGTGGTAGCTGCGGTACATCGACAGCACCTTGCGCCGGCCGGTGACGAGGCGCGCCATGCGCACCGCGTTCTCGTTCGCGTCGGCGCCCCCGTTGGTGAAGAACACCTTCCGCATGCCGTCCGGTGCGACTCCGGCGATCCGGCGCGCCAGCTCGCCGCGCACATCGTTCGCCATCGACGGCTGGATGGTCGCCAGGCGGCTCGCCTGCCGGGTGATCGCGTCGACGAGATCCGGATGCTGGTGCCCGAGGTTCAGGTTCACCAGCTGCGAGCTGAAGTCGAGGTAGGAATGCCCGGCGTAGTCCCAGAACGTGGCGCCCGCGCCGCCGGCCACGGGAAGCGGGTCGATCAGAGCCTGCGCGCTCCAGGAGTGGAAGACGTGACCGCGGTCGTCGGCGCGCACCCGCGCGTCGGCTTCGGGGTCGGGGAGGGCGCGCAGGTGCGGGGCGGAGCGGTCCGCCTCGCGGCGGTCGAGAGACTGCGGGATGACGCTCACGGCGGACTCCTGGGGGAGGGTCGGACAGATCGACCGGGCATGGTCTAGGCTGAGTGCGCCCAGTTTGTCAGAGCAGAAGTTGGTGCTACGGTGCCCGACCGTCGCGAAGATCGAGGGATCCATACGGATCGTCTGGTCGGTGGATCCGCCCTCGAAACGCTCCCCACCGTGCGCGAGGTCATCGCGCTCGACGCCGTCGTCCAAGGTGTGCCGGAGGTGCTGGTCGGCGACGAGGCGCTGGAGCGGCGCGTGCGCTGGCTGCACGTCTCGGACAGCAGCGGCGTCGCGCGCCTGCTCGACGGCGGCGAACTGCTCCTCTCGACCGGATCGTCGTGGCCCGCCGACCCCGCCGACCTGCGCCGCTTCATCGGCGAGCTCGACGACGCCGGGCTCTCGGGACTGATCCTCGAGCTCGGAACCCACTACCGGTACGTGCCGACGGTCGTGGTCGAGGCTGCCCGCGAGCGGGGGCTGGCGCTGATCATCCTGCATCGCGAGCTGAAGTTCGTCACGATCACCGAGGCCGTGCACGGTCGCATCATCGCCGGGCAGACCGACGCGCTGCGCGCCCGCGACGAGGTGCGGGAACGGTTCACCGCCCTCGTGCTGCGCGGTTCTCCCGCCGACTTCATCGTGCACCAGCTCGCGCAGACCCTGGGCGCCCCGGTCATCCTCGAGAACCGCGGGCACGAGGTCGTCGCCGCCGAGGTCCCGCTCGCGCTCGAGGAGGAGCTCTTCACCGAGTGGGAGCTGCGCTCGCGCTCGGCGCACCGCCGCGCCGAGCAGCGTCTCGACCGCGGCGCCCCGCCGGGGCCCGAGGACTGGCTCATCGTCCCCGTCGAGGCGCGGGGCGTGCGGTGGGGTGCGCTCATCGCCCTCCCCGGGCCCGATCACCCCGCCGGTCGCACCGCCGTGCTGGAGCAGGGCGCGATCGCGCTCGCGGTCGGCCGGCTGGCCGACGGCGAATCCGACGAATGGGGCCGGGTCGGTCGCCGCCGACTGGTCGACGGCCTGCTCTCGGGGCGGTTCGCCGGTGCCGGCGGCGCCGCTGCCCGCCTCGAGGCGGCCGGGCTGCCGCTGCGGAACGCGCGGGTCTTCGGCATCGTCGTGTCAGGAGCGACCGTCCTCGCCGAGCGCGCCGACACCGCCGCACGCGCGCTGCGCGGACGGGTGCTCGCCGGCTCGGCGCCCGACGGGGTCGCCGCCCCGGCCAGCGCCATGCTGCTCTCGGTTCCCGCCGAGACGGTGTTCGACGATCAGGCCGCCGTGGCGTTCGCGTCGGCACTGCTCGAGCCCGGTGCCGACGCCGACCGGGTCACCGTATCGGTCGGGCGCGCCGCCGAAGGACTCGACGAGGCGCTCGCCTCCCTCCACGACGCCGTCGACCTGGCGCGCGGCCGCCGCCGCCGAAGCGGGAAGGGCCCCCACCTGCGCCGGGCCGAGAACCGTCCCCTCGTGCAACTGGTGACGGCGCTCCGCGACGACCACCGCGTGCTGGAGCACGGCGAACGGATGCTGGCGCCGCTGATCGTGCACGACCTCACCCGGACGGGCGACCTCCTCGACGTGCTCGAGGCGATGCTCGCCCATCCGGGCAATCGCACGGCCGCGGCATCCGCCTCGCATCTGTCTCGCTCGGTGTTCTACCAGCGCATCGCCTTGATCGAGGAGCTGCTCGGCGTGGACCTCGACGACGGCGAGACGCAGACCGCGCTGCACCTCGCCCTGCTCGTGCGCCGCAGCGCGGGCCGCTGACCGAACGCCCCGCGGGCGGTGCGTTGCGGGTTCGGGGCGCGGTTCCCACCCGGCGCGCGGGGGCGGCCGGCGTGTCGGCGACGTTCGACGCCCCGAACGCCGGGGAGCCGGCCGGATGGCGCTCGGCTCAGCCCGCGAAGTACACCTTGCGGAGCCGCTCGTGCACGGTCCACGTCGTGCGCATCCCGGTCGCGAGGCGGCCGACCGAGCCGGCCCGCAGCTCCACCGGCGGAAGCGCCGGATCGTCGAAGGTCACCGTGGCCGAACCGGACAGCACCACGAACACCTCGTCCGACTCCACGTCGGTCGACACCCCGGCGGTGTGCTCCCAGACACCGACCTCGACGTCGCCGATCGTGCCGAGCTCGACGAAACCCGCCGCCGGTGACCCGTCGACGACCTGGTCGGACGGCAGCGGGTCGAGCGCCAGGGAGAGCGCCGAGGCATCCGTCACCGTCCCCGGCGTCAGCCGGCTCACGAGTCGAACCCCAAGCCGAGGGCGTCGAGTGTCTTCAGCAGCAGGTTGCGCCTGCCCTGGTTGTGGTCGGCGCGGTTCAGCGACCACCGCGTGGCGTTGATGCCGATGGCGGCGGCCGGCTCTGGCGGGAACGGGAGCGGACGCTTGCGCACCATCTCGAGCTCGGTGCGCTCGGTGGCGGCGCCGTCGAGCAGGTCGAGCATGACCTCGCCGGCGAACCGCGTCGAGCCGACGCCCAGCCCCGTGAAGCCCGCCGCATACGCCACGCTTCGGTCGCGCGCCGTGCCGAAGAAGGCGGTGAACTGGGTCGACGTGTCGATCGCCCCCGCCCACTTGTGCGTGAAGTGCAGCCCCTCGAGCTGCGGGAAGGTCGTGAAGAAGTGGCTCGCCAGCTTCTCGAACGACTCGGGCCGGTTCTCGTACTCGGGGCGCACCTTGCGGCCGTAGTGGTAGATCGCGTCGTAGCCGCCGAACAGGATGCGGTTGTCTTTCGAGATCCGGTAATAGTGGAACTGGTTCGCCAGGTCGCCGATGCCCTGGCGGTCGCGCCACCCGATCGAGGCGAGCTGCTCGTCCGACAGCGGCTCGGTCATGAGCACGTAGTCGTAGACGGGCACCGTCATCAGCCGGTTGCGCTTGATGAGCGACGGGAACACGTTCGTGGCCAGCACCGCCCGCGACGCGTCGACCCGGCCGCGGTCGGTCACGACGGTGACTCCCGACGTCCCGGGCGTCTCGAGGCCCGTCACCCGGGACCGCTCGAAGATCTGCACACCGCGCTCCTCGCACACCCGCGCGAGCTCGGCGGCGAGCCGGGCGGGGTGCACCATGCCGCACGTGCGCTTCTCCCACACGGCCGCGAGGTACGTGGGGGAGTGGACGGATGCCTGCGCCTCGGCCTGATCGAGATAGACGACGCCGTCTTCGCCTTCGGCCGCCCACTCCTGCAGCCACTCGACCTCGTGGGGTTCGACGGCGGGCGCCAGCATCCCGGTGCGCTCGAAGTGGAAGTCCATGCCGTAGCGGCTCTCGGCCGCCTCGATCGCGTCGAGGTTCTCGAGTCCGAGCCGCTTGAGCGTCGGCATCTCGTTCGGCCAGCGCGCTTGGCCGTTCTCGTGGCCGTGGGTGAGGCTCGCTTCGCAGAACCCGCCGTTGCGGCCCGACGCCGCCCACCCCACCCGCTGAGCCTCGACCACCACGATGCGCGCGTCGGGGTCGCGCTCGGTGGCGAGCAGCGCCGTCCACAGTCCGGTGTACCCGCCGCCGACGATCACGAGGTCGGCGCGGTGCGCTCCCGAGACCGTGGGACGGTCGGGCCGCAGCTCGGGCGGCAGGTCGTCGCGCCAGAAGACGGACGCCACCGTGCTCGAGAGCGCGTGGGAGATGACGGATGCTGCCGGCCGCTGTCGTTCGAAGACGGTCGTGCCCACGGGTATCACTTCCTGTCGTTGCCTCTAGCCATCCTGACGCGGCTGCGCCTCCGGCGGTCGGTCCGGCTTGTCGCATTTCGGCCGCCTCGGCGGACGTCCTGTGTTGCTTGCCCACCATCGAACTCCACGCCACAGACCCATGTGCCGTCTTGGAGCGCCGCCTGACCAGCCGATGGGCGGTTTCCCGCGCCACTCGACCGGCCCCGTGTCCCGATTTCGGGCGGTTCGGCTGCTTCCAGGCTCGCGAAAGTGGGACATGCTGCGCGAGAAGTGGGACACCGACTCGCCGGGTCAGGCGTCGGGGGCGGCGTAGACGCGCTGGCCTTCGACGAAGGTCTGCAGCACCCGCGTCGCGCCGATCTCGTCGGCCGGGCCGTCGAACGGGTCGCGGTCGAGCACGGCCAGGTCGGCGAACTTGCCGACCTCGATGGTGCCGGTCGTCTGCTCGAGGTGGTTCACCCACGCCGAGCCGGCCGTGTAAGCCGTGAGCGACGTCGCGAGGTCGATCGCCTGCTCGGGCAGGAACGCCTCGTACTCGCCCTCCTCGTGTCCCGGTGCCGCCTTGCGGTTCACCGCCACGTGGATGGCGGCGAGCGGATCGGGGGTGGTCACCGACCAGTCGCTGCCCGCCGCGAGCACGGCGCCCGAGCGCAGCAGATCGCCGAACGGATACTGCCACGCGCTGCGCGGCTCGCCGAGGAACGGCAGCGTGAGGTCGACCATCTGCGGCTCCAGCGCGGCCCACAGCGACTGCATGTTGGCGGCCACGCCGAGCTCGCGGAACCGCGGGACGTCTTCGGGGTGCACCACCTGGATGTGCGCGATGTGGTGGCGGTTGTCGCCCCGGCCGTTGCGGGCGATGGCGCGCTCGACGGCGTCGAGGCATTCGCGCACGGCGCGGTCGCCGATCGCGTGGAAGTGCACCTGGAACCCCGCGGCGTCCAGCAGCGGCACCGCCTCGTCGAGGATCTCGGGCGGCACGAACGAGATGCCGGAGTTGTCGGTGAAGTGCCCGTGCCCGTCGCCGTACGGCTCGAGCATGGCGGCGGTGAAGTTCTCGGCCACGCCGTCCTGCATGATCTTCACCGACGTGGCGGCGAAGCGTCCGCCGCGGTAGCGCTCGCGGCGCTCCAGCAGCGACGGGATCTGCTCGAGCCCCTTGGTGCGGTCCCACCAGATGGCTCCGACGACGCGGGCCGTGAGCGTGCCGTCGGCCGCGGCGCGGAGGTAGGCGGGGCCGGGGTCGCCGGCGTCGCCGTACGGGCCGACGATCGCGTCCTGCCACGCGGTGATGCCGAACGAGTGCAGGTACCGCTGCCCGACGAGCAGCGCCTCGGTCAGCCGCTCGAGCGGCTCCTCCGGCAGGAGCCGGTTGACCAGGGTCATGGCGCCCTCGTGCAGCGTGCCCGATGGGGTGCCGTCGGCGTCGCGCTCGATGCGCCCGTCGGCGGGCTCGGGGGTGTCGCGGTCGATCCCGGCCAGGCGCAGGGCGGCCGAGTTCACCCAGGCGCCGTGCCCGTCGCGATTGGGGAAGAACGCCGGACGATCGGGGATCACCGTGTCGAGCAGCGCCGCCGTCGGCGTGCCGCCCGGGAACGCCGACATCTGCCACCCGCCGCCGAGGATCCACTCGTCGTCGGGGTGCGCGGACACGTACGCGGCGATCGCCCCCAGGTATTCGTCGGCCGTGGCGTATTCGGCGAGGTCGCAGCGGAGCATGTCGAGACCGCCCCACACGGGGTGCACGTGCGCGTCCTGGAACCCGGGCAGCAGCATCCGGCCCCCGAGGTCGACGATCTCGGTCTTCGGGCCGACGAGGTCGTCGAGGGCGTCGCCGCCGACCGCGACGATGCGCCCATCCTTGACCGCGACCGTGCGCGCCCGGGACCGCACGGTGTCGGCGGTGAAGACGGCGCCCCCGGTGAAGACGAGATCGGCGTGCTGCATGGAACCCTCCGCGGGTGGCGATTCGATCGGAACGGAGACGGATGCCGCAGCCCGGCGCCGCGGCGATGGAAGCCCGGGCTCAGCCGCCGGTCATCGTGCGCGCGATCTGCGTCGCCGAGTCACCGGCGCGCTTCAGCACGAGCGCCACGAGCGCGAGGGCGACGAGCGTGAGCAGCAGCATGATCGTCGACACGGCCGCGATCTCGGGGCGCAGGCCCGAGCGCACGGCACTCAGGACGTAGACCGGCCAGGGCGTGGTGCCCGACACCTGGACGAACGCCGCCACGATGGTGTTGTCGAGGCTCAGCGTGAAAGCCAGCAGGAAGCCGGCGAGCACGGCGGGCATCGCGAGTGCCAGCGTGACCCGCCGGAACGTCGTGATCGGCTTGGCGTACAGGTCGCTCGATGCCTCTTCGAGGTTGGCGTCCTGGCCGACGAGACGGGCGCGCACGATGTACGACACGACCGCGGTGGCGAACAGCGACGAGCCGATCGACAGACGCACGATGCCGTCGTTGAAGATGCTCAGGCCCAGGTCCTGACCGAGGAACACCATCCACGGCAGCAGGGCGACGGCGTCGACGATCTCGGGGGTGACCGACACCAGCAGCAGCAGGCCGAGGAACCACCACACCCACTTGCCCGGGTACCGGGCCATCGCGATGCCCGCGAGGGTCCCGAGGGCGGTCGCGATGATCGCGGCGATGAGCGCCGTGATGAGCGACACCCGCACCGCGCTCTGGATGGCGGGCTTCTCGAGGATCGTCGCGAACGCGTCGAAGCCGAAGCCGTCCCACGACACCAGCAGGCGACCGGTGTTGAACGAGTAGATGACGATGACGATGATCGGCAGGAACAGGAAGAGCATCACGGCGACGCCCCACACGGTGAACGCCACGTCCGACCAGGAGCGCTTCGCTCGGCTGCGCCTGACGCCCGCGCGCTTCGCGCTCGAGGCCGCCGGCTCCTGCGCCCGCAGCATCGTCTCGGTCGCGGTCTGCGTCATGACAGCACCTCCACGGGGGTCTTGGCCGAGGCATCCGTCGCCGTCTGCCCTTCCGGCGTGCCCAGGACCAGCCGGTTCCGCGTGCGGAACGGAAGCGTCACCAGCCAGATGAGGACGGCCGCGATGCCGATCGTCAGCATGATGACGAGCATGAGCAGCACGGCCATCGCCGAGCCGAGCGCCCAGTTCTGGGCGGTCTGGAACTGGCTGGCGACGAGCTGGCCGACCATGTTGCCCTGCGCGCCGCCGAGCACCGTCGCGGTGATGTAGTCGCCCATCAGCGGGATGAACACCAGCAGCACGCCGGCGATGATGCCGGGCTGCGACAGCGGCAGGGTGACGCGGAAGAACGTCGCCCACTTGCCCGCGCCCAGGTCCTTCGAGGCCTCGCGGAGTGCGGGACCGACGCGGTCGAACGCGACGAACAGCGGCAGGATCATCAGCGGCAGATAGTTGTAGACGACGCCGATGACGACCGCGGTGCGGGTGTACATGAGCGCCAGCGGACCGTCGAGAACGCCGATGCCCTGCAGCAGTGACGACAGCCACCCCTCGGGCGCCAGGATCACCTGCCAGCCGATGGTGCGCACGAGGAAGTTCGTCCAGAACGGCACCAGCACGAGGGCGATGAGCAGCCCCCGGCGGGACGGGTTCACCTTGAAGGCCATCCAGTACGCGACGGGAGCCCCGATGAGGAAGCACAGGACCGTGCCGATGATCCCCACCCACAGGGTGTTCTGGAACGTCGCGAAGAACGTCGGCGAGACGGCCTCGACGTACCGGTCGAACGACAGGATGTCGTTCGCGTGCGTGCCGAAGATGCCCGGCTTGTACCCGAAGCTGAACCACACCACCATCGCCACGGGGGCGACGAAGAACAGCAGGAGCCACGCCCACGCCGGAACGGCGAGCGCGGCTCCTGCGGCAGGCTTACGCACCCGCGGCGGCCTTCATCTCGTTGTAGATCTCCACGCGCGTCTGCTGCGAGTCGTTGAGCTCCTGCTCGCGCATGGAGTCGAGCTGCTCGGGCGTGAAGAAGATGAGCTCGGTGAGCTCGAGTCCCGCTTCCTGGGCGCCGGCCTCCATGTCCTTGCCGCCGACGTTGTAGCCGATGTAGTCGAGGTTCAGCGCGAGGCTCTCGGGCGACATCGAGTAGTTGATGAACGCGTGCGCGGCCTCGGGGTGAGGTGCGCCGGCGGCGATCGCCCAGTTGTCCATCCACAGCTCCGTCACCGGGCCGGGGAGCACCCACTGCCAGCGGTCGGGGTCGCCGCTCTCGAGCAGGCCGAGGCGGGCGTCGCCGTTCCACGCCTGCATCAGCGCCTGCGTGCCCTGCGGGATGGCGTTGGTGCCGGGGTAGGAGTCGAACGCGGCGATGTGCGGCGCGATCTCGTTGACGAGGAACTGGCGCGCCGCCTCCAGCTCGTCGGGGTCTTCGGTGTTCCAGTCGAGGTCGTTCGCCCAGAAGTACGAGCCGATGATGCCGGCCGGGTCGTCCGACATCGACGTCTTGCCGCTCGCCTCGTTCTGTGCGGCGTCGAAGAAGTCCGCCCACGTGGTGAGCTCGCGCGTGATGACGTTCTTGTCGTACACATAGCCGGTGGTGCCCCACGCCTTGCAGACCGAGTACTCGTTGTTCGGGTCCCACGCGCGACCGAGGTAGGCGGGATCCATGTTCGACAGGTTCGGCAGCAGGTCCTTGTTGAACGCCGTCAGCAGGCCGTTCTCGATCATCTGCGGGATGAAGACACCGGTCGGCACCACGATGTCGTAGCCCGAGGTGCCCTTGGCGGCGATGAGCTTCGCGATGAGCTCCTCGTTCGAGCTGTACGAGTCGAGCGTGACCTTCGGGCCGAGCTCCGACGTGAACGAGCTGACGACGTCGGGCGAGTCGTAGTCGCCCCACGTGTAGACCGAGACGGCGTCCTCGAGGTCGCCGCCGCTCGCCTGCGGCTGCGGTGAATTGCCACCCGAGGGCGCGCAGGCCGCGAGCGCGGCGGCGCCGCCGGCGATGGCGGCGATGCTCAGGAACCGGCGACGCGACAGCTCGCGCACGATCGCCGGGGTCGAGGCTTCCGGAGCGAGGATGCGGAGCGGGTTGCGGGGTTCGGTCATCGGGATCTCCTGATTCGGGTGAGCAGGGCCGGTGAAGGCGGATGCTGCGGCTGCGGTTGCGGGGAGGGTCAGGTGGTCGGCGGCGCGACGTATCCGCCTTCGCGGGCGGCCTCGTCGGCGGGGAACAGCAGCACGTGGTGCGCTGCCCACGTGCAGACGACCGCGTCGCCGATGGTGAGCGAGGGTGCGTCGGGCGTCGGGCGCCGGACGATGAGGCTCTGGTCGTCGCCGAGCTGCACCAGGTACTGCATGGTGTCGCCGAGGTGCGACACCCCGATCAGGCGACCGCGCACCGCGTTGGCGTCGGGGAGGACGCCGCCGTTGTCGGCTTCGACCCGGATGTACTCGGGCCGCACCGCCGCTTCCCCCTGCCCGGTGCTCGCGAGCGTCACCGCGGTGCCGCGGACCAGAGCGTGAGGCGACGACACGGCGGCGCCGGACTCGGCGACGGCCCCGCGGAAGAAGTTCTGCTGACCGACGAACGCCGCGACGTAGGCCGACGCGGGCCGCGCGTACACGGTGTCGGCGTCGGCCAGCTGCTCGATGCGGCCGGCGCGCATGATCGCGATGCGGTCGCTCATCGACAGCGCCTCGCCCTGATCGTGGGTGACGAAGACGAACGTGATGCCCAGGCGCGACTGCAGGAGCTTCAGCTCGAGCTGCATCTCCTCGCGCAGCTGACGGTCGAGCGCGCCCAGCGGCTCGTCGAGCAGCAGCACCGCAGGGCGGTTGACGAGCGCGCGCGCCAGGGCGATGCGCTGCTGCTGGCCGCCCGAGAGCTGCGTCGGTTTGCGGTCGCCGAAGCGCCGCATCTGCACCAGGTCGAGTGCCTGCGTCACCTTCTCGCGGATCTCGGCCTTCGGCGTGCGGCGCTGCTGCAGACCGTAGGCCACGTTCTCGGCCACCGACAGGTGCGGGAAGAGGGCGTACGCCTGGAACACGGTGTTGACGTCGCGACGATACGGAGGGATGCCGCGCACCGATGTGCCGGACACGCTGATGTCGCCCTCGTCGGGCTGCTCGAATCCCGCGATCATCCGCAGCGTCGTCGTCTTGCCGCAGCCCGACGGGCCGAGGAGCGAGATGAACTCGCCGGGCTGGATCGTCAGGGAGAGGTCGTCGACGGCGACCTGGTCGCCGTAGCGCTTCGTGACTCCCTGCAGCCGGACCGCGCCGCGGCCTTCTGTCGAGACAGTGGTCTCCGGAGCCGTCTCCGCGTCAGTCGCCGTGGTCACCTGGTGGGGTCCTCCTGCAAGGGGGCCGCGCGACGTTGCACGGCCGGGATGGATGTGTGGGGTATTCAATATCGGGCGCTTCGTCCCCCGCAACGGGCCGCCGATCGAACCGGACGATCCGAGCCGCTGAGGCACCCGCCGCGACAGATCGTCCGGAGTTGTGTAACGGTCAGGAAACCGCGCGGTTTCGGCCCGCTCACGATTCGCCGGGCCGACGTGGGCGGTCAGGGGCCGACAGATCGTCCGCGAGCGGGTCGCCGACTCGCGGATTCAGGCGTTGGCGGGCCGGGTCTGGCACACCGGGCACCAGAACACGATGCGTTCCTTCGTCGGGTCGGCCCCCAATGATCCGCCCTCGATCCGGGTTCCGCACCGGCGGCAGGGGCGCCCCTCCCGGCGATACACCCACGTGGATCGTCCGGGGCGGGAGTCCCCGGTGAACGTGCGACCCGAGCGGTTGCGGTTGGCGCGGATCATGCGGGCGCCGACGTCGACGAGGGCCGCGGCATCCGTCCGATTCGCGGGTGTCGTGGGGAGCACGCCCCGCACGAAGAGGATCTCGTTGGCGTACTCGTTGCCGAAGCCGGCGATGTTGCGCTGATCCTGGATCGCGACGTGCACGGCCCGGGAGTCCGCGCCCAGACGCCGGGCCGCTTCGGCGGGATCCCAGTCGGCCGACAGCGGATCGGGGCCGAGGTAGTCGACGAGCTGACCCTCTTCGGAAGTGGGCACGAGCTTGATGTCGGCCAGATCGAAGCCCACCGTCTCCCACTCGGTGCCGTCGGGCGCGGTGGCGCCGATCACCGCCCGAGCCTTGAACGCGGCGTTGCGCCAGCGCTCGCCGCGCCGGTAGACGTGCCACTCGCCTTCCATCTTCAGGTGCGTGTGGAGCGTCGCGTCGCCGATCCGGTGGAGGATGTGCTTGCCGCGCGGCACGACGTCGTGCACCGTCTCGCCGCGCAGGTCGGCGGTCGCCAACTGGGGCACGCGCAGTTCGAACCGCGTCACCACCGCCCCCGCGAGCACCTCGTTCAGGCGTCGCGCGGCGCGGAAGACGGTATCGCCCTCAGGCACGCGCCGGCCCTGCACTCTGCCGCGCGGCGCGCTCCGCATCGCCGGCGGTGAGGCGGCGCAGCGTCAGCCCGCGCGGTGACTCGGCGAACCCGGCGTCGCGCAACGCGCGCCCCCACCCGGTTCCGTGCACGAACGCGCCGTTGACCTGCTCGATGGTCAGTGTGTCGAGGTGCCGCGCCCGTGCGGTCGCCGCCAGATCGCGGGTCGCGGCCTCGATCGCGGCGGTGTCGCCGGTGAACGCCAGAGCCGACTTGCCGCCCCGCTCGAGGTACAGCACGAGGACACCGTCGACGAGCACGACCAGGGCCCCCGCCTTGCGGCCGGGCCGGTGCCCCACGCCCTCGAGCGGCGGCCACGACAGCGCGGCGCCGTACGGGTTGGCCGGGTCGGTCGCGGCGAGGGTGACGGCCCGCAGAGGCGGCGGGTCGGGGAGTCCGGCGAACTCTCGCAGCCGGTCGACGGTGGCGGATGCCGCGAACTGCGCCGCGCCCAGCTTCTCGACCACGTACCCGCGCCGGCAGTGGCCCGCCTCCTCGAACCCGGCCAGCACCCGGTAGGTCTGCGCGAACCCGCCCGGCACGCCCTCGGCCTGCACCGCGCCGCGGGTGACGACGCCGTAGCGGTCGAGCAGGAGGCTCGCGGCGGCCGTCGCGCGCAGCGCCGGGTCGGGCTCGGGCGTCGGGAGCAGCGACCATCGCCCGCCGACCGACGTCGGACGCGGTGGCACGGATGCCGCCACCGCCCGCACCGCGGCGCCCCGGTAGAGACGCGTGCGCGGCGCCATGCGGGCGACGCGGTGAGCCTGCGATCCACCGCCGACGAGCGTGCGGACGGGAGCGAACGTGTCGTTGGTCACGCGGCCCGCCCACGTCAGGCGCCACAGCGCCTCGATGACGGACTGCTCGTTCTCGGCATCCGTCACCTGCCGCAGCTGCGCCGCGAAATAGCCGCCGCCCGCCGACAGCGCCGACAGCAGCCGGTCGTCGAGCGACCCGGGGGCGACCTCGTCGTCGCTCGTCGTCAGCGTCAGCGGCAGAGCGTCGGCCGGATGCAGAGCCACCCAGCCGTCACGGCCGGGCAGGCTGCCGTGACCCGACCAGACGACCTCGCCGGTCGCGGTCAGCTCATCGAGCATCGTCGGCTGGTAGTCGCTGACACGTGCCGGCAGGATCAGCGACTCCCACGCGCTCGCCGGGATGGGCACACCGGCCAACTGCTCCACGACGGCCGCCACGCCGTCGACGCCCTCGAGCGGACGCGTGACGTGCTGCCACACCGGCAGGAAGCGGGCGAACGCGTCCTGCGACACCGGCTCGACGCTGCCCCGGATCGCCGCGAGCGACCGCATCCGCAGGCGCCGCAGCACTTCGGCGTCGCACCATTCGGTGTCGTCGCCCGCCGTTCCCGACGAGGCCGGCAGGAAGAAGCCGCTCGCGATGCGCCCCTGCGACTCGAGACGCTGCAGGGTGAGCCGCGCGACCGCGACGCCCACGCCGAGGCGCTGGGCCGCGGCATCCGCCGTGAAGGGTCCGTGCGTGCGCGCGTATCGCGCCACGAGGTCGCCGAGCGGATCGGCGAGGGGTTCGAGGAACGCCGTCGGGATGCCGACCGGCAGGGCCACCCCGATGGCGTCGCGGAGCCGGCCGGCGTCTTCGACCGCCGCGAACCGCGGGGCGCCGGCGATCGTCACGGGAATCGCGCGACGGGCGGTCACCAGGGCATCGAGCAGCGCGGCGGCCTCGGCCTCGGACGCGCTCGTGCCGCTCGCCCCGTCGCCCTCGGGCTGCAGGCGCTCGGCGACCTCGGCCGCGTCCAGCGGCCCGAGGATGCGCAGCAGGTCGGCGACGCCCTCGACGCCTCGGGCGCGCCGCTCGGGGTCGAGGCGCTGCGCCTCGCGCTCGAACTGCGCCAGCACGTCGGGGTCGAGCAGCTCGCGCATCTCGATCTTGCCGAGAAGCTCGGACAGGAGCGCGGGATCGACCGACAGCGCGGCCGCTCGGCGTTCGGCGAGCGGCGAGTCGCCCTCGTACATGAACGCACCGACATATCCGAACAGCAGATCGCGCGCGAACGGCGAGGGCTGGGACGGCTCGGTCTCGATCAGCCGGATGCGCCGGTCGCCGATGCTGCGGGCGATGCGCAGCAGCGCGGGCACGTCGTAGACGTCCTGCAGCACCTCGCGGAGGGTCTCGAGGATGATCGGGAAGGTCGGATAGCGACGCGCGACCTCGAGCAGCTGCGCGGACCGCTGCCGCTGCTGCCACAGCGGGCTGCGGCGTCCCGGGTTGCGGCGGGGCAGGAGCAGCGCCCGCGCCGCGCACTCGCGGAACCGCGAGGCGAACAGCGCCGACCCGCCGACCTCTTCGGTGACGATCTGCTCCAGCTCGTCGGGATCGAAGACGAACAGCTCGGCGCCGGGCGGCTCGGCCGAGGCATCCGGAATGCGCGCGATGATGCCGTCGTCGCTCGCCACCGCCGAGCCCTCGACGCCGAGTCTCTCGCGGATGCGGGCGTTCACGGCCAGCGCCCACGGCGCGTGCACCTGCATGCCGTACGGGGAATGCAGGATGACCCGCCAATCGCCGACCTCGTCGCGGCCCCGCTCCACGGTCAGCTGACGGTCGGTGGGAAGGGTGCCCGTGGACTCGCGCTGCTCGGCGAGGTAGGCCAGCAGGTTGCCCTGCGCGTAGGCGTCGAGACCCGCGTCGGTCAGCCGCGCCTGCGCCTTCTCGGGCCCGGCGGTCGACACTTCGCGCGAGAACTTGCCGAGCGCCTCGCCGAGCTCGGCCGGGCGCCCGATGCCGTCGCCGTGCCAGAACGGCACCTTGCCGGGCTGCCCGAAGGCCGGCACGACGTTGACCCGGTCGTGCGTGATCTCGACGATCCGCCAGCTCGTGGTGCCGAGCGTGAAGACGTCGTTGACGCGCGACTCGTAGACCATCTCTTCGTCGAGCTCGCCGACACGGGCGTTCTGCGACTCGCCCGCGACGAAGACGCCGAAGAGACCGCGGTCGGGGATCGTGCCGCCGCTCGTCACGGCGATGCGCTGCGAGCCCGGTCGCCCGGTGAGGGTGCCGTGATCGCGGTCCCACACGAGGCGGGGGCGCAGCTCGGCGAACTCGTCGGACGGGAACCGGCCCGCCAGCAGATCGAGGGTCGCCTCGTAGGCGGAACGGGGGAGCGAACGGAAGGGCGCGCTGCGCTTGAGGGTCTCGTACCAGCCCTCGACGTCGACCGGGCCGAGAGCGCACGCCGCCACCGTCTGCTGGGCGAGGATGTCGAGCGGGTTCTGCGGGATCGAGATCGCCTCGATCTGCCCCGCGAGCATGCGCTCGGTGACGATGGCCGTGTGCAGCACGTCGCCACGGTGCTTCGGGAACAGGGCGGCCCGGCTGACCTCGCCGACCTGGTGGCCGGCGCGACCGATGCGCTGCAGGCCCGACGCGGCGCTCGGGGGAGCTTCTACCTGGATCACGAGGTCGACGGCACCCATGTCGATGCCGAGCTCGAGGCTGCTCGTCGCGACGACGCAGCGGAGCACGCCGGACTTCAGCTCTTCTTCGACCTGCGCCCGCTGCTCCTTCGACACCGAGCCGTGGTGCGCCTTGGCGAGCACCGGGTCGGCCCCCGCGGTCGCGCCCGCCTGCGCCTCCCCGATCGCCCCTCCGCGCGGAGCATTCGCTCCCCGCGGAGCCTCTGCTCCGTGGGCCCGTACGGTTGCCGGTACGGATGCCTCGGGCATGTCGAGTCCGAGCCGCTCCGAGTAGATCTCGTTGAGGCGCCCGGTGAGCCGCTCGGCGAGCCGGCGGGAGTTGCAGAACACGATCGTCGAGCGGTGCTGGAGGATGCGGTCGACGATGGCCTCTTCGACGTGCGGCCACACCGAACCCGTGATGGCCGGTTCACCGGGATTGGTGGCCGGCTTCGACTGCCCGTCGGCGAACCAGTCCTCGTCGATGACCTCGCCCACCGTGACCGGCTCGGACCCGACGTCGGCGCGGCTGTTCGACCACGGCTCGGCGCCGGGCGGGGGCGGCGGGTTGAGCATGTCGTCGATCGGCACCACGACCTGCATGTCGAACGCCTTGCTGGCCCGGGGCGCCACGATCTCGACCGGCGCGGACCCGCCGAGGAACCGGGCGACCTCGTCGATCGGCCGCACCGTCGCCGACAGGCCGATGCGCTGCGCCGGTGCGTCGAGGAGGGCGTCGAGCCGTTCGAGGCTCACCGCGAGGTGCGCCCCGCGCTTGGTCGCCGCGACCGCGTGCACCTCGTCGACGATGACGGTGTGCACGCCCTTGAGCGTCTCTCCGGCCGCGCTCGTGAGCATGAGATAGAGCGACTCGGGCGTCGTGATCAGGATGTCGGGCGGGGCCGACACCAGCTTGCGGCGGTCGGTCGAGGTCGTGTCGCCGGACCTCACCCCGACAGAGACCTCGGGCACCGCCATGCCCAGACGCCGCCCGGACTGGCCGATGCCGACCAGCGGTGACCGCAGGTTGCGCTCGACGTCGACGCCCAGCGCCTTGAGCGGAGAGATGTACAGGATGCGGGTCGGCGGGGCCGAGGCATCCGTCGCCCGTCGTCCCCTCGATCGGCGGGCGCCGTTCGCGCTGTCGTCGGGCGGTGCGGCGGCCTTCTCGCGGAACACGCGGTCGATCGCCCACAGGAACGCCGACAGCGTCTTGCCCGACCCGGTCGGCGCGACGACGAGCGCGTGCTTGCCGTGCGAGATCGCCTCCCACGCGCCGAGCTGGGCATCGGTCGGCGCCGCGAAGGCGCCACGGAACCAGTCCTGCGTGGCAGGGCTGAAGCGCTCGAGCACGGTGCTCATCCCTCCATCTTGGCCGCTGGCACCGACATCCGGGCGGGCTTGACCCGGCCCTTCGCTCACGGCAGAAGGGCCGCTGCGCGCGCCGGGCCGCCCCTCAGATCTCGGTCAGCGAGCCGTCAGGCGCGAGCTCGAGGGTTGTGCGGATGCCGAGTCTCGCGAGGAACGCGTCGTCATGGCTCACCACCAGCACGGCGCCCCGGTACGCCGCGAGCGCGTCGACCAGCTGCCCGACGGTGTCGAGGTCGAGGTTGTTGGTCGGCTCGTCGAGCACGAGCAGCTGCGGGGGCGGGTCGGCCAGGAGCAGCCGGGCCAGGGCGACGCGGAACCGCTCCCCGCCCGACAGCGTCGACACCGGCCGGTCGACGGCGTCGCCCCGGATGAGGAACCGCGCCAGCCGATTGCGCAGCGCCGCGACCGGCACCTGCGGGGCCGCGGCGGAGACGTTGTCGAGCACCGAGGTGTCGTCGTCGAGGCCGTCCACCCGCTGCGGCAGGTACCCGACGCGGTCGGTATGCAGCTCGACGTGCCGGACATCGCGGAAGAACGCGGTGTCCGCCCGCTTCCGGCCCTCCGTCATCGGCGTGTCTCCTGTTTTCCCGACGCCGGCGGCCGCCGCCCCACCGCTCGTCACGGCCATCGGTGAAACGGCGGGGCCGAACCGGCCCGATCCGGCCGCTGGAAGCCCCGAACCCGCGGTTCGTCCCCGCGGATTGACGCCGCCGACTAGCGCCTCGAGCAGCGTGGTCTTGCCGGCGCCGTTGGGGCCGACGAGGGCGACCCGCTCCGGGCCCTGGATCGTCCAGGCGCGGGCGCCGTCGCCGATCGTCGCGATGCGGCGGCCCGACGGCACGCCGGGGTCCGGCAGATCGATGCGCACCGCGTCGTCGGCGCGCACCCGCCGCTCGGCGGCGTCGAGTGCGGCACGGGCCTTGGCCTCGCGGTCGGCCTTCTCGTCGCGGAGCTTGCCGGCCGACACCTGGGCGGCCATCTTCCGTCCGCCCGCGACGATCTTCGGCACGCGCTTCTCGACCTGGGCCTTCCGGCCCATCGCCGCCCGGTGGGCGATCGTCGTCTCGGCCGCGATGCGGTCGCGCTTCTCACGACGCACGACCTGCGCCGCCGCCTTCTCGGCGCGCTTCGCCGCGTCCTGCTCGGCGTCGAGCCACGCCCGCCACTGCGAGTACGGGCCGCCGAAGACCGACAGCTCGTTCGCGTACAGCTCGGCCGTGTCGTCCATGAGCTCGAGCAGTGCCAGGTCGTGGCTCACCACGATGAGCGTCCCCCGCCACGCCCGCACCAGTTCTCCCAGCCGCGCGCGTGCCGCGCGGTCGAGGTTGTTCGTCGGCTCGTCGAGGAGCGTGATCGCGGGCGCACGCATCCGGATGCCGGCGATCGCCGTCAGCACGGCCTCGCCCCCGGACAGCTCGCCGATGCGCCGGTCGAGCAGTTCGGGTGCGAGTCCCGCGTCGGCCAGCGCCGCGCGGGACCGGGACTCGACGTCCCAGTCCGAGCCGACGGCGTCGAAGTGCCGGGGATCGGCGTCTCCCGATTCGATCGCGCGCAGCGCCGTGAGAGCCGTGGCGACGCCGAGCAGCTCGGCGACGGGCCGGTCGACGTCGAGCGTCAGCTGCTGCGGGAGGTAGGCGGCATCCGTCGATGTCGACACGTGCCCCGTGGAGGGCACGAGTTCGCCGGCGATGAGCCGGAGCAGCGTGGACTTGCCGGAGCCGTTCCGGCCGACGAGTCCGGTGCGGCCGGCGCCGAAAGCGCCGGAGACGTCCGCGAGAGCGGACGAGCCGTCGGGCCACGTGAACGAGACGTGGTCGAGGACGACAGCGGGGGTGAGGGTGTGGGCGGGCATGAGGCCTCCGAGGTCGGTCATGCGCTGACACCGGATGCCGCGGCCCGCGCGGCGCCGGCGGCGAGAGCCGGCGGATGCCGAGGGGGAACGGAGCGGTCGACGGTCAGCGCGGGTTCGGGGCGCTGACAACGTCGTGAGCGGCAGCGGACGCTGACGCTCGGGTTCCGAGCGGCGGCCGGTGGCGGCCTGTCGAAGGACGACGGAGCAGCGCGATTACAGCGCGGTCGCGTCGATGAGCTTCAACGGTCTTCCTGACCTCGGGAACAGAGACAGCGCCCACCCTACCCGGTCGTCCCCGGGGTCGTCACGCGGAGACGTCGCGGCCGGGTCGCTCGAGCTGCTTCTCCAAGAACACCCGCACGTCGGCCAGTTCCTGCTCCGAGACGCTGTGGGTGAGGCCCGGGTAGACGCGCCCGCTCAGGTCGACGCGGCTCGGCAGCCACTCGGTCGTGTGCGTCACGAGGAAGTCGGGGATCACGTCGTCGTTGGTGCCGCGTCCCCAGAAGACGGGCGGCCGTACCTCGGCGAGCTCCGCGTCGCGGGGCAGATCCCCGGGCGTCACGTACCCCGACAGGTTCACGGCGAAGGCGAAACGGTGCGGGTCGAGGCGCATGGCCTGCAGCGACACGGCGGCGCCCTGCGAGAAGCCGAGCAGACCGATGGTGCGATGAGCGGATGCCGCGGCATCCGTCCACTCGATCAGCCGGACCGCGGCGGCCGTCACGTGCGCGGTGTCGCGCGACTCGAGTCCCTCGATGGGGTACCAGGAGTACCCCGGGGCGGGGAACGGCGGGGTCAGCGGGGCGCGGACGGCGGCGACGGCGAACTCGGCCGGCAGGTACGGGACCAGGCCGAAAAGATCGCGCTCGTCGGCGCCGTAGCCGTGCAGCAGCACGAGCAGCGGTCGTCCGTCGCGTTCGGACTGCTCCGCCGACCACAGCACCGCGTCGACGTCGAGGGGCGAGTCGCTCATCGTCCTATCGTGCCAGGGTGCGGGCGAGGCGGGTGAGGTATACAAGAGGCATGCCGGTCCGCACGCCAGACCCCGACCCGAACGAGCGCGACGACTCCGACACGCCTCGCGACCCGCTCGGCGGCGTCGGGGCGTCGTTCGGACAGGGCGGCCATCCGGTCGGCGACGGCAGCTTCGGCTCGCCTGCACCGGGCAGCGGGACGAACCCGGCCTGGCTGACCGACGTCGAACTGGCCGAGGCCCGACGCCGGCTGCCGATGCTCTACGTCGAAGCGCTCCCGGTGCGCACCGACGGCGTCGGGGTGGTGACCGAGGTCGGGATCCTCCTGCGCGCCACCCCGCTCGGCGAGATCACGCGGACGCTCGTCTCGGGCCGTGTCCGGTACGGCGAGACGGTGCGCGACGCACTGTTCCGGCACGTCGAGAACGACCTCGGGCCGATGGCGTTCCCGCTCCTGCCGCCCCAGCCGACACCGTTCACGGTGGCCGAGTACTTCCCGATCCCGGGTGTCAGCGCCTTCCACGACGACCGCCAGCACGCCGTCTCGCTCGCGTTCGTCGTTCCCGTGACGGGCACGTGCGAGCCCCGCCAGGACGCGCTCGAGGTCACCTGGATGACGCCGCAGGAAGCGGCATCCGACGCCCTCTCCGCCGAGATGGAGGGCGGCCGCGGCACCCTGGTGCGCCTCGCTCTGGCGAGCGTGGGCGCGCTCCGCTGACCCGCACGCGCCTCGCCGTCGTGGCCTGCTGAGGTGACGGGCGGGTGCCGGATGCCTCGGCCCGAGGCATCCGCTGCACTTTCGGGTATCCGCGCCGTCGCGTGACGCAGCGCTCGCCGGGAACTGCAGCGGTCGCGGCCGCCGACGGTTGGTTCGCGGATCGCCGTGCCGGATGCCTCGGCCCGCGGCATCCGCTGCACTTGCCGGTATCTGCGCCGTCGCGTGACGCAGCGCTCGCAGGAAAGTGGCGCGCTCGTGGCCCGCGCCCCGGCGTGACGCAGCGCTCGCCGCAACCGGAGGCGGCGGGCACCCGGGAAGGGTGGCCGGCGCTCAGGTAGGGCAGGTATCCTGCCCCTGCCGATTGCGCGCGCGGCGGCGACACGAACCGGATGTCGCCGAGGCGAGGCGTCCGGCGCCCTCGCCCCCTCGTCAGCATCACCCGTGGTCGGCGTGCAGCGCCGGAGCCGCATCGTCCCGCTCCGAGCGGCCCAGTGTGTGTGAGCCCCCTGCAGAAGCGGAGACCCCGATGTCCGACAAGGTCGTACCGGCCCGGAGCAGTTCCGACGACGAGGCCGCCTTCGAGCGCCTGCTCGGCGGTGACGGCAACGGGACGTCGGGGCCCGCGTTCGCGGTGTCGTTCCGCGGCTACGACAAGGAGCAGGTCGACGCCGCCGTCGCCGAGCTCGAAGCGCGGGCGCGGTCGGCCGCGGAGCAGGTCGCGACGCTGAAGCAGAACCAGCGTCGAGCCAGCGCGGCCGTGGCACAGAGCCGCGAGAAGCTGGCGTCGCTCGAGACCGAGCTCGAGGCCGCGCAGCGCGAACGCGACGAGGCCGTCTCGCGGCTCGACGCCGCCGTGGCGGAGGCCACCGCGGAGAGCGCCGACGCGGTGGCCGCGCTCGAAGCCGAGCTGGCGGCGACGGCCGCCCGGGCCGCGAACGCCGAGAGCCGTGTGCAGGCGCTGAGCGAGGAGCTCGTGGGAGCGCCCGACGAGACGCCGAACCGTCGGCAGTTCGAGGAAGTGCTGCACGTCGCCGAGGAGCAGGCCAGCGTGCTGCTGCGCAACGCCACCGTTCAGGGGGAGCGTCTGCTCGAGGCCGCCCGGGCCGAGATCGAGAAGCGCCGCAAGGACTCGCAGGCCGAGGCCGATGCGATCCTGTCGCAGGCGCAGCACGAGGCGCAGCAGGTGCGTCTGCGCATCGACACCGAGCTCACGGCGCACCGGTCGATGATCGAGCGCGAGACCGCCCACGCCGCCGAGAAGGTGGCACAGGCCGAGCGCGAGGCCGCGGCCATCCGGTCCGAGGCCGAGAAGGGCGCCGCGGCGCTGCGGTCGATGGTCGCCCGCGAAACGGCCGAGGCGCGCGCGGAGGCCGAGGAGGCGGTGCGCGAGCTCCGCGTGCGGGCGCTCGATTTCGAGGCATCCCTCACCCGCCGTCAGGACGACGCGCAGCAGGAGTTCCTGGTGCTGCACAACCAGGCCGTGGCGCACGCCGAGCGCATCACCCAGGACGCCAACGACCAGGTCGCCGCGTCGCTCGAGCACGCGCAGCGGGTGTCGGCGAAGGCCGACGACTTCGAGCGGCTCATGCGCGCGCAGGCGCAGCAGATCGAGGCCGACGCGCACGTGCGGGCACGCGAGCAGCTCGACCAGGCGAGCGTCAAAGCGCAGCGCATCATCGACCTCGTGACGAACCACTCGCAGGCCGTGCTGCGCGACGCCGAGGACCGCACGCGCCAGCTGCGCTGGCAGCAGCACCAGCTCACGAGCTTCATGGCGGAGGTTCGCGAGATGATCCGCCCGGAGGGCCTGCTGGGCGACGGGCGCGCCGATGGCGGAACGGATGCCTCGACCCCGGCGGTCGCCCCCGCCGAAGACGCCGTCCGGGACCGAGACGGCGAGCCGGAGGATGAGGCTCCCGAGGACGAGGCTCCGGAGGACGGGGATCCCGAGGACGACGCCGCCGAGGGCGATGCTGCTGACGATGACGACGCCCCCGAGGACGAGGCTCCCGAGGACGAGGCTCCCGAGCGCGACGCTGCTGACGATGACGACGCTGCCGGCGAGGCGGAGATCCCACAGCTCGAGGCAGAACCGGACCACGCGGACACCGAGGGCGATGGCCTCGAGGCCGACGAGGAGTCCCTGGAGTCCGCCGCGCGCTGAGCGTCCGATCGATATGGCTGGGGCACCGATGCCCCGGCAACGCGCACCGCTCCCGGCACGCGAAGATCTCCGCCCCGCCGTTACCGGCAGGTAGCCGACCTGCGCCATAGTGTGAAGCCGGACGGCGCAGCGGAGGGCCGCGGACAATGAAAAAGGTGTGCTTTGGTTTCAGGTGAAGGAACGAGAATCCCGGGTCGGGGCGCGTCGAGCGGAATCCGCCACGGACGCCGGAGGGGCATGCGCGCGGCGCTGGCTGCATCGGCGCTCACGGCCCTCGTCGTCTCGCTGACCGCGGGGCCCGCGCAGGCCGTTTCCGCCGATCCGGACACGTTCTGCGATGTCCCCGGTCAGGAGCTGGCGATCTCGCCGATCTCCGGTTTGGAGGAGGGGGAGAGCGTGACTTGGCTCTCCACCGTGAAGGGCACCACACCGACTCAATTCACGGGCGAGTACATCGGCAAGCTCGAGAACGGGCTCGGCTACGACGCGAACGGCGACCCCCGCGACGTGCTGCTCGTGAGGCTCGACGGTGACGTCGTCAACGGCGGCGGCAGCTCTCTGCCCGCCGGCGTATGGGCGGGCGCCTCGGGCTCGCCCGTGTATGACGCAGACGGAGCGCTGATCGGCGCCGTGTCGTACGGGTTCTCTTGGCTCGCCGACAACGTCGCAGGGGTGACGCCCGCTGCGTACCTGAAATCGATCGGTCAGCTTCCGGGCGCGAAGAATCTGGGACCGGCGGCTCAGCAGCAGGTCTCCCGGATGGCGGGAGAGGCTCCGCCCACCGCCGCGGAGGGGCGTGCGACGATGCGACCCCTGCAGGCCGTTCGGGTGACGACGGGTACGACCGCCGCGAAGCTGGATGAGATCTCCGCGAGGCTCGCCGACACCGTTCAAGGCTTCAGGCCGTTCGCCATGAGCGGGCTCGCCATCAGCGGCGGCGTGAACGACGGGGCCGACTACCCGATCGTCGCGGGAGGCAACGTCGCCGTGTCCTACGCATCGGGCGCGGTGACACTGGCCAGCGTCGGCACGGTCACCGCGGTGTGCGGTGACGAAGTGTTCGCGTACGGTCACCCCGACAACTGGAACTCGAAGATCGCGGCGAATGTGCACGGAGCGTCGGCGGCGCGGATCGTCCCCGACCTGGGCCAGTCGTACAAGCTGGTGAGCGCGATCGGCCGGGTCAAGGGCAAGGTCGTCGACGACCGCCTCGCGGGCGTCCGGGGCATCCTCGGCGCCGGCCACACGACGATCCCGGTCACGACGACCAGCAGTGTCGGCGATCACCACAGCACGGCCGTCACGCACGTCTCCGAGCCTCTCGCCGTCGCCTCGGCGGCAGCGGCGCAGATGGGCAACGACGCGACGCGGATGCTCGACAACAGCTGGCAGGGGGCGGCCGGGGTGCGCTGGTCCATCGAGTACCAGCGCGAGGACGGGTCTCGCCACACGTTGACCAACAGGGACCGCTATTCGGACCCTTACGCCTTCCCCGAGGTGGTCGCCTGGGGTGTCTCTGACGACATCGCGGCGCTGCAGGCCAACCCCTTCGAGGATGTGAAGGTGTTGTCGGTGAACGTCGCCACCACGTTCGCCGATGGTTACCGCGCCGGCCGCGTCTCGGGCGTGCAGGTGCTGCGGGGCGGGAAATGGGCGACGGTCGCGCCCGGGAGCACGCTCAAGGTGACACGTGGCGTCACGTACAGCTTCCGCACCGTGCTCGCACCCGCTCCGGGTACGGAGCGGGTGACGGAATACCGTCCGTTCACCGTGACAGTGCCGAAGAACCTCCGGAAGACGCTCGCAGTGACGGTCCAGGCGCCCTCCCAACCTGAGATCGAGGACGACGCCTCGAGTTTCGACGAACTGATCGCGACCCTCGATGCCCATTGGCGATCCGACCTCATCGACCGCACCCTCCGATTCACCACGACTTCCGGGCAGAAGTACGTGCGGGACCGCCGCTTGGCGGCACCGACGATCGTCATCGTCGACGGCACGCGGGTGAGCTTCACACTCGAAGCCGCCACGCGCTAGCGCCCCACGGGCAGGGAAGGAGACAGATGCGTCGCGCGCGCTTCCTGGCGATATCGGCTCTCATCGCGGGCCTCGTGCTGGCGGGCAGTCCGGCTGTCGCGGCCGATGTGGAACGGATCACCGTGTCGGGTGTGGTCCGTCTCGCCGACGGGCGGACCCCGGCCGCCGACGAGATCCGCGTCGCAGTGATGGGCGACGGCACGACGACGAACCCGTCAGCGATCCTCGGGTTCGCCTCGGAGGGGGGCGCATTCGAGTTCTCCGTCCGCAAGCAGCCGGTTGCCCGGGGCTACACCCTGGCCTTCTCGAACGCCTCCGATCTCGGCAGCTACCTCCGTCAGGAGGTCACCGTGTACGAAACCCCGTCGGGGACTGTTCCCGCTTTCGACGTCACGCTCGAGGTGGGCGGAATCATCCGAGGATCGGTTTGGCAGACGAACGGCGAACCGGCGGGCGACGGGTACATGACCCTCGATCGCTACTACACGCAGGATTGGGCTACCGGCTGGTACCGCCAGGACTCCTCGGTCGACATCGGCCAGGACGGCTCGTATGAGTTCCGCGACATCCCGGCCGGGCCCGCGCGTGTTCAGTACATCGACAATCGCCCGACCCCTTTCCCCGGACCCCAGGAAGCGACCTACCCACTGAAGTCGAAGTACTGGACGGAGCTCCCGTCCAGCCCGCTCTTCGATCCGATCGAGGTCGCCGCGGACGTGCACGAGGGCAAGGACATCGTCGCCTACGCCCCCAGCAAGCTCGAGGTGATGTACCCCTGCCCGGAGTGCGGCGCGGACTGGGTCAGGCGGTACAGCGAGCTGCAATGGCTCGACCCGGCGACCGACGATTGGAAACGGACGGAGTGGTACCACCACTCGTCCGGTTCAGCGGGGTTGGCGGGTGTCAGCACCCTGGGCGCGATCCCGGGCACGTACCGCCTCGCGGTCGACGGCGGCTACGGCCTCGACCCATTGTGGTCGGCTCCGTTCACCTTCGCCGAGAACGAGGACGTCGACCTCGAGTTCGCCCGGCCCAAGGCGGCCCTTCACGTCCGGACCGCGGCAGGCGACCTCATCAGGTACGACAACAACGGTCGGGGGCGGCTGTCCGCGGGAGTGAAGGTCGCCGCGGGCCTCGGCGCCTACGCCCAGATCATCGACGCCGGAGACCTCACGTCGGACGGATTCCGCGACCTCCTCGCACGGGACGGTGCCGGCTCGCTGTTCCGTCTGGACGGCACCGCGGGCGGCTCGTTCTCGAAGCCGGTGCGCGTGCGATCGGACTTTGCCAACTTCACCCACCTGGTTCCCTTCAGCGATGTGAATCGGGACGGCCATATGGACATCCTCGCCAAGGGGCGCTCGGGCACGATGTACTGGTTGGCGGGCGACGGCCACGGCGGGATCGGTGCGCGCACACAGATCGGCAAAGCGGGGGCGTTCGCGGCCTATCGAGCCTTCGCCTTCATCGGAGAGACGGATCGGAATCAACCGGATGTCGTCGCCCTCTCCGACACCGGCAATGTCTATCGGTTCGACTGGGACTGGGTGTCGGGAGCGCTGCGTCCGCTGGCATCGCGGACCAAGATCGCGACCGGCTGGGCGAATGTCACGCAGATGGTCGGCGTCGGGCCGTTCAACTACGACGAGTACGACGACATCGTCATTCGACGGTCCGACGGCTCCATCACACTTCAGAGGTTCTCCGACTCCGGGACCATCGCCGGTCCGATCGGCCTGGCGACGAAGTGGTCGAAGAAGCTCCTGATCTGACGACGGCCTAGGCCGACGTCTCGCGCGCGATCGCCGCGACGAACGCGTCGATGTCGTTCTCGCTCGTGTCGAACGCGCACATCCACCGCACCTCGTTCTTCGAGGCATCCCAGTCGTAGAAGCGGAACGACGCGCGCAGCCGGTCGGCGACCCCGTCGGGCAGGGTCGCGAACACGCCGTTCGCCTGGGTCGGCTGCGTGAAGGCCACCCCGCGGATCGTGCCGTCGGCGAGACCCGACTCGACGCCCGCGCGCAGCCGCTGGGCCATCGCGTTGGCGTGCGAGGCGTTGCGCAGCCACAGGTCGCCCTCGAGCAGGGCGACGAGCTGGGCCGAGACGAACCGCATCTTCGAGGCGAGTTGCATGTCGAGCTTGCGCAGGTAGGTCAGGCCGGCGGATGCTTCGGGGTCGAGCACGACGATCGCCTCGCCGAGCATCGCCCCGTTCTTGGTGCCGCCGAAGCTGAGCACGTCCACGCCCGCGTCGCGGGTGAACGCGCGCAGCGGGAGCCCCAGCGAGGCGGCCGCGTTCGAGATGCGCGACCCGTCCAGGTGCAGGCGCATCCCGTGGCCGTGGGTGTGGTCGGCGATCGCGCGGATCTCGTCGACGGTGTAGAGGGTGCCGAGCTCGGTCGACTGGGTGATCGAGACCACGAGCGGCTGCGCCCGGTGCTCGTCGCCCCAGCCCCACGCCTCCCGGTCGATGAGCTCGGGGGTGAGCTTGCCGTCTTCGGTCGGCACGTGCAGGATCTTGATCCCGCCGACCCGCTCGGGGGCGCCGCCCTCGTCGACGTTGATGTGGGCGGTCGACGCCGAGATGACCGCGCCCCACCGCGGCAGCATCGACTGCAGCCCCACGACGTTCGCGCCGGTGCCGTTGAACACCGGGTACGCCTCGACGCCGTCGCCGAAGTGGCGGGCCATGACCTCCTGCAGCCGCGCGGTGTAGACGTCTTCGCCGTAGGCGACCTGGTGGCCGTCGTTCGCGGCGGCGATCGCGGCGAGCACCTCCGGGTGGATGCCGGAGTAGTTGTCGGACGCGAAGCCGCGCGAGTTCGTGTCGTGGATCGTGGTCACGATGTTCCAATCTAGCCGTGTGTCGTCGGCGCAGCCGCGGCGGCCGGGGCGCGGCGACGGCGCTCAGAGCGAGGGGTCGGTCAGCTCGACGATCGTGTCGTTGACATCGGCCGCGTCGCTGCGCCACAGGTCGGCGAACCGCTGTGCGAGCGCGTCCTCGAGTCCGTCGAGACTCTTGACCCGGAAGACGACGGATGCCGCGGCCAGCGGCCGGCCGGCATCCCGGGCGCTCTTGGCGAAGCCCTGCGCGACGGCGCGCGCCCACGCCTCGGTCGCCGCCTTCACGGCGGCGTAGTTCGCGCCGCCGGCGAGCGGCCGGGCGACCGCGGTCGACGACACGACCGCGAGGCGCGAGGCATCCGAGTCCTTCAGATCGGCGTCGAACGCGCGAGAGACGTGCCGCAGCGCGGTGAACGACCCCTCGAGGAACCGGTAGTCGGCTTCGGTCTGCCCGGCGAGTCCGCCGCCGCCGCGCCATCCGCCGACCAGGTGCAGCACGCCGTCGACAGGTCCGAATCGCTCGTGCACGCGGTCGGCGAGCGCACCCACGGCGGATTCGTCGGTGAGATCGCACGTCTCGGTCTCGGCGCCTTCGGCCGCGAGCGGCTCGAGCTTCGCCGCGTCGCGGCCGACCGCGACCACCCGGGCGCCCGCAGCGACGAGAGCACGGATGGCCGCGAGGCCGGCGGCGCTGGTCGCGCCCGCGACGAGCACGACCTTGCCGTTGACGCCGCCCACCTCGGGGCCTGCGGCGTCGTCAGGGGCCGTCGGGCTCATCGGGCGCTTCCCACCGGCCGACTCACGCCGTCGCGCCGGTGATGCCGGCGGTGGACTCGATCACGGGCTTCATCTTCTTGTCGAGCGCCTCGAAGAACATCGACAGGGGGAACTCGTCGTCGAGCACCGCGTCGGTGTACCCCTTGGGCGCCCCGGCCAGGATCTCGTCGGGCAGGCCGCGCGCCCACGCCGACGCCGGGTTCGGGGTGAGGGTTGCGCGCACGAGCTCGTACGCCGCCAGCCAGTGCGCCGTCTTCGGACGGTCGATGGAGCGCCAGTACAGCTCGTCGATCGCGTCGGCGAGCGCGACGACGGCAGCCGGAACCTCGTCCCAGTCGAACGCCAGCGCCGTGTCGGTCCAGTGCAGCACTCCGCGCTGGTGCAGCCACGCGAACAGCAGCTGCCCACCGAGACCGTCGTAGTTGCGCACGCGCGAGCCGGTGATGGCGAAACGGAAGATGCGGTCGAAGATCACGGCGTACTGCACGAGGCGCGCGTGCTCGAGCATCTCGGCCTCGGTCGCCGTCAGCGACTCCTGCGCCGAGAGGCGGCCCTGGATCGCGACGCACTCGCGGAACGCCGTGAGATCGCACCGCAGCTCTTCGAGCGAGTACAGGAAGTACGGCATCCGCTGCTTGATCATGAACGGGTCGAACGGCAGATCGCCGCGCATGTGCGTGCGGTCGTGGATGATGTCCCACATCACGAACGTCTTCTCGGTGAGCTGCTGGTCGTCGAGCATGCGCGCCGCGTCGTCGGGCAGGTCGAGCTTGGTGATCTCGGCGGCGGCGCGCACCACCCGGCGGTAGCGGGCGGCCTCGCGGTCCTGGAAGATCGCGCCCCACGTGAACGTCGGGATCTCGCGCATCGCGACCGTCTCGGGGAAGAGCACGGCGGAGTTGGTGTCGTAGCCGGGGGTGAAGTCGACGAACCGCAGCGACACGAAGAGCTTGTTGGTGTACTCGGTCTCGAGCGCGGCGATGAACTCGGGCCAGATGACCTCGACGAGCACGGCCTCGACGTGGCGCTCCGACGAGCCGTTCTGCGTGTACATCGGGAAGACCACGAGGTGACGGAGTCCGTCGACGCGGTGCCGCTGCGGCTGGAACGCCACGAGCGAGTCGAGGAAGTCCGGCACCCCGAAACCTTCGTCTGCCCAGCGTCGGAAGTCGCGCATCGACGCCTCGAGGTAGTCGGCGTCGTGCGGGAAGCGCGGGGCCAGTTCGGCGATGGCTGCGACGAGGGTGTCGACGTGGTCGCCGGCGACCGCGTGGGCCGAGGCATCCGGAATCGATCCGTCCTTCACCTGGAGAGGCTGGAGAGCGGATGCCGCGGCCTTCAGTCGCAGCCACGCGTCAGAGCTCTCGACGCCCCGGCCGAGGGCGATGGCGTCTTCGACGACCTCGGGTTCGCCGACGATGACCTGCGTGGGGGTCGGGGTGATGGGCATGGTGAACCTCCGTTCGTCGATCGGTGACCGCACCAGTGTACGGGAAGACTTCCGGCGAATCATACGAACCGCCGGAATACTTCCTGTACCAGCGGGTGCGACGGGTAAGGTGAGCACCATGACCGGTGCCGACGAGACCGCGAGCCCCGAGCGCGTCGACGACCCCATCGACGCGACGATCGTGCGCGAGATGTCGGCGAACGCGCGTGCCACGCTGGCCGAGCTGTCGGCCGCGACAGGATTGTCGGTGTCGGCCGTGCAGACGCGGCTGCGCCGGCTCGAAGCGCGCCGCGTCATCACCGGCTACCGGGCCACGGTCGATGCCGAGGCGGTCGGCAAGCCGCTGTCGGCGTTCATCGAGATCACGCCGCTCGATCCCGCCCAGCCCGACAACGCACCCGAACTGCTCGAGCACCTGAGCGAGATCGAGGCGTGCCACTCGATCGCCGGCGACGCCAGCTACATCCTGTTCGTCCGGGTCGCTTCGCCGCGGCATCTCGAGACGCTGATCCGCGACATCCGTCTCGCCGCGTCGGTCAACACCCGCACGACGGTGGTGCTGCAGACCTTCTACGAGAACCGGCCCGTGCTGCCCGCCTGACCGGGTTTCCGGGTGAAACGGCGGGGAGAATTCGCGGTCCGCGCGGCCGTGAGGGCGCCCGCGGCCGGAATCACCCCCGCGTTTCACCCCGCGCGGGTAGGCTCACGAGAGTGGAGGGGTCTGACGGCGGTGACGCGCGCCCGCGTGCGACGGGGCGGGGGCTGCTGATCGTGCGCAACGCCGCATCGGGCACCTCGGTCATCCGCGCCGACCCGACCGCGACCTTCTCCGAGCGGCTGCCCGAGGCGGTCGTGCACGAGCTGGTCGAGGGCGAGAGCCTCGACGAGGTGGTCGCCGCCGCGATGGAGTCGGATGCCCCGCCCGCCGTGCTCGGCATCTACGGCGGCGACGGTTCGGTGTCGCGCATGGCGCACCTCGCCCGCCGGTACGACCGCCCGCTGCTCGCCATGCCCGGCGGGACCTTCAACCACTTCGTCCGCGCCCTCGGGCTCGACGACGTCGACATCGCGATCGACGCGTTCGCGGCGGGAAGCCTCGTCGAGGTGGGGGTGGCCGAGGCGATCGCCGACGACGACGAGCCGATCACGGTCCTCAACGTCGTGTCGGTCGGCGCGTACCCGGCGCTCATCGAGGAGCGGGAGCGCCGCAGCAGCCTCGGGAAGTGGCTCGGGGGAGTCGCCGCGACGTGGTCGGCCCTGCGCCGCACCGAACCGCTGACCATCGCGCGGGGCGGTCAGCGCGCCCGCGTGTGGTCGGTGTTCGTCAGCGCCGGCCGCAACGATCCCGAGCGGGTCGCGACGATGCAGAGGCAGGAACCGGATGCCTCGGTGCTCGACGTCCGGATCCACCACGCCCGCGGGTCGCGCGTCCGCGCCCTGGCGTCCCTGGCCTTCGGCAAGCGCACCGCCGCCGTGCTGCGCGCGGTGCGCCTGTTCCCCCGCGACGCCGACATCGAGCGCCTGGTCGTGCCGGAGCTCGACCTGCGGGTGACGCCGCAGCCGGGGCATCCGTCCGTGTTCGTCCATGACGGCGAGCTCGTCGACCGTGACCCGGCGGGCTTCCGGCTGCGCTGCCGGGTGGTCTCCGACGCCCTGCGCGTCTACGCCCCGCGCTGACGCGCGCCCTCTCGGCCCCGGCCTCTCCGCCCGCCTCCCCTGAGTCGCCAAGACACGCCGGTTCCCGGGCAAACGAGCGGCGTGTCCTGGCGACTCGGGGGACTCGGACGGCCGCGGGGGAGGTGTGGGACGGGTGTGCGGGAGAACGACGGATGCCGCGGCCACATCGGGCCGCGGCATCCGGAACCGGGGGGCTCAGTCGTGCTGCGGGAACCCGAGGTTCAGGCCGCCGTGCGACGGGTCGAGCCAGCGCGAGGTGACGGCCTTCTCGGCGGTGAAGAACTCGAACCCGTGCGGGCCGTACGCCTTCGCGTCGCCGAACAGCGAGGCCTTCCAGCCGCCGAACGAGTGGTACGCGACCGGGACGGGGATCGGCACGTTGATGCCGATCATGCCGACCTGCGCCTCGCGCTGGAAGCGCCGGGCGGCCCCGCCGTCGTTGGTGAAGATCGCCGTGCCGTTGCCGTAGAGGCTCGAGTTGATGATGTCGAGGCCGTCCTCGTAGCCCTCGACCCGCACGACCGACAGCACCGGGCCGAAGATCTCGTCGCGGTACACCGACGACGAGGTGGGCACGTTGTCGATGAGGGTCGGTCCGAGCCAGAAGCCGTCGGGGTCGCCGTCGGGCTCGACGTCGCGGCCGTCGACCACGACGGTGGCGCCGTCCTCGCCCGCCACGTCGATGTACGAGCTGACCTTGTCGCGGTGCTGTCCCGTGATGAGCGGGCCCATGTCGCAGCCCCGCATGCCGTCGCCGGTGCGCAGCGTCGCCATGCGCTCGCTCACCTTCTGCACCAGGTCGTCGGCGATGGTGTCGACCGCGAGCACGACCGAGATGGCCATGCAGCGCTCGCCGGCAGAGCCGAAGCCGGCGTTGACGGCGGCGTCGGCGGCGAGGTCGAGGTCGGCGTCGGGGAGCACCAGCATGTGGTTCTTGGCGCCGCCGAGGGCCTGCACGCGCTTGCCGTGCGAGGTCGCCGTCTCGTAGACGTACTTGGCGATCGGGGTCGAGCCGACGAACGAGATGGCGCGCACGTCGGGGTGCTCGAGCAGGGCGTCGACCGCCTCCTTGGCGCCGTGCACGACGTTGAGCACGCCGTCGGGGAGGCCCGCCTCCTTGAGGAGCGCGGCCATCCAGTTCGCGGCGGTCGGGTCCTTCTCGGAGGGCTTGAGGATCACGGCGTTGCCCGCCGCCAGCGCGATCGAGAAGAACCACAGCGGCACCATGGCGGGGAAGTTGAACGGGCTGATGATGCCGACCACGCCCAGCGGCTGGCGGAGCGTGTAGACGTCGATGCCCGTGGAGACGTTCTCGGAGTACGCGCCCTTGGTGAGGTGGCCGAGGCCGCACGCGAACTCGACGACCTCCATGCCGCGGGCGATCTCGCCGTGCGCGTCGGCGAGCACCTTGCCGTGCTCGGAGGTGAGGATCTCGGCCAGCTCGCCCTTGCGCGCGTTCAGCAGCTCGCGGAAGGCGAACATCACGCCCTGCCGCTTCGCGATCGACGCGTCGCGCCAGGCCGCCCACGCCTCGGAGGCCGTGTCGACGGCGGCTCCGACATCCGCCGTGGATGCGAACCGCACGCTCTTCTGCACGGTGCCCAGCGCGGGGTTGTAGACCGATCCGGTGCGCTCGGAGGTGCCCGCCCACGCGGCGCCGCCTACCCAGTGCTCGAGGACGGTCTCGGTGGACTGCTCGGTCCGCTCGAGTGTGTTGGTGTCGGTCATCGTGTTCCTTCCTTGGATGTCTTCCTCGTGAGAAGACCTGCACGCATCAGAAGAGGTCCGCTTCGACGCTCGTCAGGGCTTCATCGTAGATCGCCATGGCCTGGGCCACCTCGTCGCCCGTGACGACGCAGGGCGGCACGACGTGGATGCGGTTGTCGGCGGCGAACGGCAGCAGGCCCCGCGTCGACAGCTCCTTCTTCAGGCGGCCGATCACGTCGGCGCCGACGGGTTCGCGGGTGTCGCGGTCGGCGACGAGTTCGATCGCCCAGAAGACGCCTTCGCCGCGCACTTCGCCGATGAGGCGGTGCTTCTCGGCGAGGTCCGCGAGCCCGGGCGCGATGGCGTCGGCGCCGACGCTCCGGGCGTGCTCGACGATGCCCTCGGTCTCCATCGCGTCGATGGAGGCGATGATGGATGCCGCGGCCAGCGGATGCCCCGAATAGGTGAGTCCGCCCGGGAAGACGCGGTCGTCGAAGGTCGCCGAGATCGCGTCCGAGATGATGACGCCGCCCACCGGCACGTAGCCGGAGTTCACGCCCTTGGCGAAGGTGATGAGGTCGGGCACGACGTCGTAGCCTTCGAAGGCGAACCACCGGCCGGTGCGGCCGAACCCGGCCATGACCTCGTCGAGGATGAGCACGATGCCGTAGCGGTGGCACAGTTCCCGCACGCCGGCCAGGTATCCGGGCGGGGGCAGCAGAATGCCGGCCGTGCCGGGGACCGACTCCAGCAGGATGGCCGCGATGGTCGCGGGCCCCTCGGACTGGATGACGCGCTCGAGGTGGTGCAGCGCGCGGGCCGACTCCTCTTCGGGCGTCGTCGCCCAGAACTCGCTGCGGTAGAGGTACGGGCCGAAGAAGTGCGCGTGCCCGCGGGCGTACTGGTTCGGCATCCGTCGCCAGTCGCCGGTCGCGACGATCGCGGCGCCGGTGTTGCCGTGGTACGAGCGATAGGTCGACAGCACGGTGTCGCGACCGGTGTGGAGGCGGGCCATCCGGATCGCGTTCTCGTTGGCGTCCGCGCCGCCGTTGGTGAAGAAGACCTTCGCGAAGCCGTCGGGAGCCTTGTCGAGGATGCGCTGCGCCGCCCGCCCGCGGGCGAGGTTCGCCGTCGCCGGGCCGATGGTCGCGAGTTCGGCCGCCTGCTGCTGGATGGCGGCCACGACGGCCGGATGCTGGTGCCCGATGTTCACGTTCACCAGCTGGCTGGCGAAGTCCAGCATCCGGTTGCCGGCGTGGTCCCACACGACCGTTCCGGAGCCGCCGGCGATCACGGGAAGGTCGAGGGCGGCCTGCGCGGACCACGAGTGGAACACATGGGCGCGGTCGAGCGTCTTGGCGGTGGCGTCGAGATCGTCCGGCATCGGCGACTGGGTCCTTCCTGATGTTCCCCCTCGCTACGTTCCTCGTCCGCCGGGCAGGGGTCAACCGACGATCGCGGTCGCGCATGGCGCCGCGCGAGACGGAATGTCCGGCCGGGCCCGTCGAAGGGGCCGCGGCCGGACATCCCGGATTGCTGTTACTGGCCGCCCTCGGTGAGGGTGACGTCGATCGGCGTGTACTCGCCGCCGACCTCGACGCCCTCCTCTTCGAGCTCGGCGAGGGCCTGCTCGATGTACTCGTTCGAGTACGCCGAGTCGGCGGGCTCGGTGGTGATGAGCTCGAGGCCGTCCTGGTTCTTCGCCGACAGGGCGCCGGCGACGGTCTTGTCCCACGCCGCCTGGTCGACGAGGCCGAAGTCGGCACCGGTCCAGATGAGCTTGTTGACCTCGTTCATCTGCCACAGCTGGTGGACGGGCCCCACGGGGAAGGCCGCTTCGGCGTTCGAGGCGATGTCGTAGACGATCTCAGCCGCCTCTTCGGGGTTGTCGCGCGCGAAGATCCAGCCCTTGGTGACGGCCTTGAGGAAGCGCACCGCGGCGTCCGCGTACGCGGGGTCGTCGGCGAGGCGCTGCGTGTCGGCCCAGATGGCGTCCTGCAGCATCGCGCCCTCGGTGTCCTGGTACGAGACCACGTCGAAGTCCTCGGGCTGGTACAGCTCGCCCGTCTCGGGGTTCACGACCTCGAGGATCTGCGCCCACTCGTTGTAGGTCATCGCCTGGGCGGCGTCGACGTCGCGGTCGAGCAGGGCGTTCATGCTGAAGTCCTGCGTCGTGATCGACACCGTGCTCGCGTCGAGGCCTTCGGCGGCCATCGCCGCGAAGATCTCCCACTCGTTGCCGAAGCCCCACGAGCCGATCCGCTTGCCCTCGAAGTCGGCGACCGATTCGACGCCGTCGCCCTTCCACGACACCTGCAGCGTGCCCGACTCCTGGAACACCTGGGCGATGTCGGTCAGTTCGACCCCGGTGGCCTCGAGCGTGCCGAGCACCTTCGGCACCCACGCGATCGCGAAGTCGACGTCGCCGGCGACGAGCGCGTCCTGCGGCACGATGTCGCCGCCCGACGGGATGATCTCGACCTCGTCGAAGCCCTCCTCCTCGAAATAGCCCTGGTCGAGCGCGACGTAGTAGCCGGCGAACTGCGCCTGCGGCAGCCACTGCAGCTGCAGGCTGACGGACGTGAGCGGTTCGAAGTCCTCTCCGCCGCCTCCGTCGCCCGAGTCGGGATCGGACGATCCCGCGCACGCGGCGAGCGCGAGCGCCGAGACGGTGAGGACGGATGCCGCGGCCAGGCCGCGTCTGGTGCTGTGTCTCATGCTGGTGCCTTTCTTCGGTGGTGCGTAGGTGTCTCTCGGTGGTGCGTTCTCTTCCGGTGGTGCGCTTTTTCGGGACGTGCCGGTCAGACCGGCGACCTTCTCGTCGCCAGCCGCTCCAGCAGCGAGGTGACGAGGAAGAAGACGAGGCCGATGAGGATGCCGCCGAGCACGTACGCCCACGCGAGGGCGGCGCGCCCCGACTTGGCGTACGTGGCGATGGCGGTGCCGATGCCGTCGGCCGGGCCGCCGAAGTACTCGGCGACGAGGGCGGCGATGACGGCGAGCGAGCTGGCGATGCGGAGGCCGGTCATCAGATAGGGGAGGGCGGTGGGAAGCGTGAGGACGCGGAACGTCTGGGCGCTCGACGCGCCGGAGGCCCGCATGAGGTCGCGGTGGACCGGGCGGGTCTGCCGCAGACCGCGCAGCACGTTGACGAAGACCGGGATGAACGCGGCGATGGTGGCGACCGCCTGGCGGCCGAACTGACTGGACGCGCCGAACATCGTGTTGAGGATCGGGGTGACGGCGACGATCGGGATCACCGCGAGCGCCGAGACGAGGGGCGCGAGCATGCCGTCGATCGGGCGCGCCGCCGCCGCGAGCGCGGCGAACAGGATCGCGAGGATCGAACCCGCGACGAGGCCGACGAGCGCGTTGGTGGCCGTGATCGCCATGTCCTGCGCGATGATCGGCCAGCGCAGCACGAACTCCGCCGCGATGGCGACGGGGCTCGGAAGCATCCGCGGTGCCGTGCCCGAGGCGACCCACAGGGTCCAGGCCGCCAGGATCAGGATGCCGACGACCACCGGTGCGACGAAGCGCAGCCAGCCCGGGAGCGGTCGCTGCCCCGGCGTGCGGACCCGCCGCGACGGGGCGGGGAGGATGGTGTCGGCGGCGCTGTCGGTCATCGCTCGTTCGCCCTCTCGACGCGGGTGCCGTGCAGCGCCTCGCGCACGGCGGTGACGCGGTCGAAGTACTCCGGAGACTCTCGCAGCGCCTCGTCGCGCCCGGTGCCGAGGTCGGTGACGATCACATCGGTGATGCGGCCGGGCCGAGGACTCATCACGACGACGCGGTCGGACAGGAACACCGCTTCGGGGATCGAGTGCGTGACGAAGACGACGGCGGCGCCCGTCTCGGCGGCGATGCGCGCCAGCTCGGCCTGCAGGTACTCGCGCGTCATCTCGTCGAGGGCGCCGAAGGGCTCGTCCATCAACAGCAGGCGCGGGCGGGCCGCGAGGGCGCGGGCGATCGCGACCCGCTGCTGCATGCCGCCGGAGAGCTGGTCGGGGTAGCGGTCGATGAACTCGGTGAGGCCGACCAGCTCGGCGAGTTCGGCGACCCGCGCTGCGCGCGCCGCCCTGCCGGTGCCGTGCAGTTCGAGCGGCAGCCCGATGTTCGCCGCCACCGTCCGCCACGGAAGGAGCCCGGCCTGCTGGAACGCGATGCCGTAGTCCTGGTCGGCGCGGGCGCGCGCGGCGGGCTTGCCGAAGATCTCGAGCTCGCCGCTCGTCGCGGCGTCGAGGTCGGCGATGAGCCGCAGCAGCGTGGACTTGCCGCAGCCCGACGGGCCGATGAGCGACACGAACTCGCCCGCGGCGACCTCCAGTTCGACGCCGGTGAGCGCGACCACCTCGCCCGTCCTCGTCGGGAACACCTTGCCGACTCCGGTCGCGCGGACGGCCGGCCGGGTCGCGGCATCCGTGTTCGTCGTTTCTGGAAGGGTCATGCCGACGCTTCTCCTCTGCGGTAGTTGGCCAGCCCGAGCCCGATGAGGGCCACCGAGCCGGCGGCGATGAGTCCCAGCGCGATCGAGCCGAAGGTGGGACCCCACGGCGCGGCGGGGTCGCTGGAGGCCTGCCCGGCGAGCTGGATGAGCATGCGGCCGATGCCGCCGCGCATGCCGATGGACACCTCGGCGACCACCGCCCCGAGCACCGCGTTCGCGGCCGCCAGCCGCAGCGCCGGCAGCAGATGGGGCACCGCGGCGGGGAGCCGCAGCCGCAGCAGCGTGGGCCAGTAGCCGGCGGCGTAGCTGTGCATCAGGTCGAGGTGGATGCGGTCGGGTGAGCCCAGGCCGCGCAGCACGCCCACGGCCACGGGGAAGAACGCCAGGTACGACGCGATCACCGCGACCGACAGCCACTGCGGCCACGTGCCGCCGCCCCGGTCGATCTGGTTGCCGATCGCGTTGACGACGGGGGCGAAGGCGATGAGCGGCACGATCTGGCTCACCACGATCCACGGCAGCAGACCCCACTCCAGCAGACGCCACCGCTGCATGACCAGCCCGAGCACCGCGCCGACGGCGACGCCGATGATCCAGCCGACCGCCGCGATGCCGAGCGTCACGAGCGCCGCGCCGGCGACCGACACCCACAGCGGCGGGGTGTCGCCGCCGCTCGTCGGCGCGAAGAGCCGCGCCACCATGTCCCACACGTGCGGCATCGCGCGGTCGTGGGTCCGCGGCAGGATCATGACGCCCGACCCCGCCTCGCCCTCGATCGCGCCCACGACGACGCCCTCCGACGGCCCGAGGAACTTGTACAGCTCCCACAACACCAGCACGGCCAGCACGCCCAGCGCACCCCACGCGGCGACGATCCAGCCCCGCAGCTCGCCCTGCCGGCGAGCCGACCACCCGATCGGCCTCATGTCTTCGCCGTCACGTGCGCCGACAGCGCCGGGATCACCGTCTCGCCGTACACCCGGAGGGTCTCCTCCTTGTTGTCGTGCTGCAGGTAGCCCGCGAACTGCGTGACCCCCAGCGCCCGCAGCTGCTCGAGCTTCGCGATGTGATCGTCCGCCGTGCCGAGGATGCAGAACCGGTCGACGATCTCGTCGGGCACGAAGTCGACGTGATCGTTCTCCGCCTTGCCGTGGGTGTTGTAGTCGTAGCCCTTGCGTCCCTCGATGTACGCCGTCAGCGCGTCGGGGACCGCACCGTGCTCGCCGTACTTCGCGACGATGTCCGCCACGTGGTTGCCGACCATCCCGCCGAACCAGCGGCACTGGTCGCGCATGTGCTGCCAGTCGTCGCCGATGTACATCGGCGCGGCCACGCAGAACGACAGCGACTCCGGGTCGCGCCCGGCGGCGGCCGCGGCATCCTTCACCGTCTTGATCATCCACGCGGCGATGTCGACGTCCGCGAGCTGCAGGATGAACCCGTCGCCGACCTCGCCCGTCAGCTTCAGCGCCATCGGCCCGTACGCGGCGACCCACACCTCGAGCTCCGAACCGCGACTCCACGGGAACTGCAGCGTCGCGCCCTTATACTCCACGGGCCGCGAGTTCGCGAGCTCGCGGATGACGTGGATCGACTCCCGCAGCTCCGCCATCGACACCGGCTTGCCGTTGGTGACGCGCACGGCGGAGTCGCCGCGGCCGATGCCGCAGACGGTGCGGTTGCCGTACAGCTCGTTGAGCGTGGCGAAGACGGATGCCGTGACCGTCCAGTCCCGCGTGGCGGGGTTCGTGACGAACGGCCCCACCGTGACCCGCTTCGTCGCGTTCAGGATCGCGGAGTGGATGACGTACGGCTCCTCCCACAGCAGGTGCGAGTCGAACGTCCACACGTGGCTGAAGCCGTGCGCCTCGGCGAGCTGCGACAGCTGCACGACGCGGGCCGCGGGCGGGTTGGTCTGCAGGACGACTCCGAAGTCCATGATCTCGATATGCTCCGCTACTCGATCGCCGGTTGGGTGGGGTTCGCTACTCGATCGCCGGTTGATTCGTGGTGCTCAGACGAGGTACTGCGACAGGCCGCGCTTGAGGTAGCGGCCGTCGCCCTTCGCGCCCAGGTACTCGCCGCCGTCGACGATCACCTTGCCGCGCGAGATCACCGTGTCGACGTGCCCGTCGATCTCGAATCCCTCCCACGCCGAGTGGTCCATGTTCATGTGGTGGGATGCCGCGGAGATCGTCGTGTGACCGTTCGGGTCGTACACCACGACGTCGCCGTCCGCGCCCGGCTGAAGGACACCCTTGCGGCCGTACAGGCCGAACATCCGCGCCGGCGTGGTCGACGTCAGCTCCACCCACCGCTCCAGCGTGATCTTCCCCGTCACCACGCCCTGGTACATGAGGTCCATGCGGTGCTCGACAGAGCCGATGCCGTTGGGGATCGCCCGGAAGTCGTCGCGCCCCAGCTCCTTCTGGCCCTTCATGCAGAACGGACAGTGGTCGGTCGACACCATCTGGATGTCATTGGTGCGCAGCGCCTGCCACATGTGGTGCTGGTGCCCCTCCTGGCGGCTGCGCAGCGGCGTCGAGCACACCCACTTCGCCCCCTCGAACTGACCCCACTCCTCGCTGAACGCGCCCAGCTGCTCCTCCAGCGACAGGTAGAGGTACTGCGGACACGTCTCGCCGAACACGTTCCAGCCCTGATCGCGCGCCCACGCGATCTGATCGACCGCCTGCTTGGCGCTCACGTGCACCGTGTACAGCGGCGCCCCGGTCAGGTTCGCCAGCATGATCGCGCGGTGCGTGGCCTCTTCCTCCATCTGCCACGCGCGGGCGATGCCGTGGTAGTACGGCGCCTTCTTGCCCGCCTCGGCGAGCTGAGCCGCCAGCACGTCGATGGCCGGTCCGTTCTCGGCGTGCATCATGGTGAGCAGGCCGGTCTCGGCCGACACCTGCATCGCCCGCAGCACCTGCGCGTCGTCGGAGTAGAACACGCCCGGGTACGCCATGAAGAGCTTGAAGCTCGACACGCCCTCGTCCAGCAGCCCTCGCATCGCGGCGAGGGAGTCCTCGTCGACGCCGCCGACGATCTGGTGGAAGCCGTAGTCGATCGCGCAGTTGCCGGCGGCCTTGTCGTGCCAGGCCGCCAGGCCGTCCTGCACGCGCTCGCCGTAGCGCTGCACCGCGAAGTCGATGATCGACGTGGTGCCGCCCCACGCCGCCGCCCGCGTCCCCGTCTCGAACGTGTCGGACGCGTTCGTGCCGCCGAAGGGCAGCTCCATATGCGTGTGCGCGTCGATGCCGCCGGGGATCACGTACTTGCCGGTCGCGTCGACGACGGTGTCGACGGATGCCGCGACATCCGTTCCCAGCAGCTGCGACCCGGGCGCCAGCACGGCGGCGATCGTCTCGCCGTCGATCAGCACGTCCGCTTCGCCGCGGCCCGTCGCCGAGACGACCGTGCCGCCCTTGATCAGTGTCGTTGTCATTGCTCAGTCCTTCCGCACGTTCGCTGCGCTGTCCGCGCGCTCACGGCTGCGCGATCCGGGTGTACGAGTCGGGGCGACGGTCGCGGTAGAACTGCCAGTCGTCGCGCATCTCGCGCACCATGTCGAGGTCGAGGTCGCGCACGAGCAGCTCCTCGGAATCGCCCGACCCGCGCTCGCCGACGAAGTTCCCGCGCGGGTCGATGATCTGACTGGTGCCGTAGAAGTCCACCGCCAGGTCGCCGTACTCGTTGTCCTCGCGCCCGACCCGGTTGGGCTGCAGCACGAAGTAGCCGTTCGCGACCGCCGCCGCCGGACCCTCCACCTCCCAGAGCCGGTTCGACAGGCCCGGCTTCGTGGCGTTCGGGTTGAAGACCATGTGCGCGTCGTTCAGGCCCAGCTCGCGCCATCCCTCGGGGAAGTGCCGGTCGTAGCAGATGTACATGCCGATCCGCCCGACGGCCGTGTCGAACACCGGGTAGCCGAGGTTGCCGGGACGGAAGTAGAACTTCTCCCAGAACCGGTCGAGGTGCGGCAGGTGATGCTTGCGGTACTTGCCGAGGATCGTGCCGTCCGCGTCGACCAGCACCGACGTGTTGTAGTAGACGCCGGTTTCGGCCTCCTCGTAGATCGGGAGCACCGTCACGACGCCCAGCTCCTTCGCGGCGGCCGCGAAGCGCTGCACGATCGGCCCGTCCGAAGGCTCGGCGTACCGGTAGTACTTCTTGTCCTGCGTGATCCCGAAGTACGGTCCGTAGAACAGCTCCTGGAAGCAGACGACCTGCGCTCCCTGCGCCGCGGCGTCCCGCAGGAACCCCTCGTGCTTGTCCAGCATCGACTCTTTGTCGCCGGTCCAGGTGGTCTGCGAGATGGCTGCGCGTACCGTCGTCATGGTGTCTCCGTCCGTGCTCGATCGAGGTCCCTCGGGCTGTTTCCGGCGGGGAGGGACCTGAAGAGCGACCCCGCTCCCCGATCCTGTCGAGTCGACGTTTCCCGTCGGTTTCGGCCTGTGACGCGACAGTAAAGCCTCGCGACCACCGTGGCAATGGTTGGGTGGGCAAACCTTATGAGCCGGCACCGGGATACATCCCGAGACGGATGCCGCGGCATCCGGTCTCGCGTACCGTGAAACGGTGCTCCGCCCCCTGAAACCCGCCCAGCTGGTGACCGACGTGGTCGTCGCGGTGGTCTTCTTCGCGGTCGCGTGGGCGGCCGACGCGGTCATCACCGGCACCGTCGCCGACAGCACGACGGCGCTGCTGAGCGGCGGCGTCGTCGCGCTGTTCTTCGCCGCCGCGCTCGCCGTCCGCCGGATGGCCCCGGGGATCGCCCTGGCGCTGGCCTGGGCGGGGGCGCTCGTGCAGATGGGCCTGGGCCGGCCGCCCGGCTTCTCCGACATCGCGATCTTCGGCGTGCTCTACGCCACCGCCGCCTACGGCACGACGCGGGTGTACTGGGCGGGTTTCGCCTCGACCCTGGTCGGCGCGCTCGTGATCACCGTGTACCTCATGGCCGGGCCCTACTACGCCGGCGGGGGTCTTTCGTGGCGCACGCTCCCGCTCGCGCTGCTGATGCTCGTGGCGGCCGGCTTCGCCCTGCTGCTGTCGTGGACGGTCGGGGCCCTCGTGCGCACCGCACTGCGCGCCCGCCAGAACCGCGAGGCCCAGCAGCGCGCCGAGGCGGAGGCCGTCGCCGAGCAGGAGCGGGTGCGGATCGCGCGCGACATGCACGACGTGGTCGCGCACTCGCTCGCCGTGGTGATCGCCCAGGCCGATGGGGCGCGCTACGCCGCCGGTGCGGACCCGGATGCCGCGACCGCCGCCCTGTCGACCATCTCGACCACCGCCCGCTCGGCGCTCGCCGACGTCCGGCTGCTGCTGACCCAGCTGCGCCACAGTCAGGGCGACGGACCGCAGCCGACCATCGCCGACCTCGAAACGCTCTACGCCCAGGTGCGGGCGGCGGGCGTCCCCTTGCGGGTCGACGTCGACCCCGCGCCCCCGGGCGAGCCTCCGGCCGCCGCTCAGCTCGCGGTGTACCGCATCCTGCAGGAGGCGCTGACCAACGCCCTGCGGCACGGCGACCGCGGCCCCGTGTCGGTGCGCCTGGCGTGGCATCCGGAGCGCGTCGAACTCGAGGTGCGCAACCGCGTCGCCGCGGGGGCTGCGGCCGCCGGGCCGTCGGTTTCGTCGCCGGGTCACGGTCTGATCGGGATGCGCGAGCGGGCGCAGCTCGCCGGCGGACGGCTCGAGGCGGCTGCGTCGGGCGACGAGTTCGTCGTCTCGGCGACCCTGCCGGTCGGGGTCCCGGCGTGAGGCGCGCGTGGCGTGGCGGCCTCCCGAACCCCGGGTTCGGCGTCGGCGGTGTCCGTGTCCCACTTCTGCGCCCTCGAGGACGCTCCCGGCGAGCAGAACTGGGATATGCGGAGGTAGCGGCGGGACACGCCGCAGCACCGAGCGGCAGGCGTGTCCCACTTTTGCGCCCTCGACGACGCTCCCGGCGAGCAGAACTGGGACATGCAGAGGTAAAGGCGGGACACGCAGAGGGAGCGAGCCGGCCATGGAACAGGCTCGATCCGGCGCGGACACGAGGGGACAGCGCATGATCCGGGTCGCGCTGGTCGACGACCAGGCCCTCTTCCGCGCCGGCGTGCGGATGCTCGTCGACTCGCAGCCCGACCTCGAGGTCGTGGCCGAGGCATCCGACGGGCAGCAGGCCCTCGCGGTGGTGCGCGCGGCCCGCCCCGACGTCGTGCTCATGGACATCCGCATGCCGGTCATGGACGGACTCGCCGCGACCGCCGAGCTGCTGCGCGACGCCGATCCGCCGCGCATCGTCATGCTGACCACGTTCGACCTCGACGAGGCCGCCGCCCGCGCGATCCGCGAAGGGGCGAGCGGGTTCCTCCTGAAGGACGCCGACCCCGAGTTCCTCCTCGCGGCGATCCGCACCGTGCATGCGGGGTCGGCCGTGATCGCGGCATCCGCCACCCGCGAGCTGTTCGCTCACTTCGCGGATGCCGCGCCCCGCCCGGTCCCGGCCGCCTACGGCGAGCTCACGGATCGCGAGCGCGAGATCTTCGCACTGGCCGCCCGTGGCCTCTCGAACGCCGAGATCGCGGCGCGCGAGTACCTCAGCGAGGCCACGGTGAAGACGCACATCAGCCGCATCCTCACGAAGCTGGGGCTCCGAGACCGCGTGCAGCTCGTGGTCTTCGCCTTCGAGCACGGCCTCGCCTGACCACCCCGCGGGTCAGCGACCCTCGAGGGCGGCGCGGTGCGCGGCGTACCGGCGCCGGCCCACCAGCCGCCACGCGAGCCGGCCCGGGGCAGGCATGTGCTTGCGCAGCCATTCGTCCCCTCCGTCGGGCTGCGCGGCGAGGATCTCGCCGAGCTGCTGCCACGTCTGGCCCCGGGGAATGGCGCGGCGGCCGTGCTCCGAGAACCACTCGATCTCAGCCTCGGTGATGGTGTGCTCCATGACGGGCACGATGTTCGTCTCCTCATCGGGCAGGTGCACCGCGATCGCGTCGTTCACCCCGGCGAGGGCGGCCAGCACCGGCTCCGCATCGGCCGGCGACGCGGACGCGCGCCACGTCGGCAGCGCGCGGTCGAGGGCGGTCAGGTGCACGAGCAGTTCGGCATGCTGGGCCTTCATGCGCTCGACGTGCGCGGCGCACGAAGGAGCCCGCTCGTCGAGCGCGTCCCACAGACGGGAGTCCTCGCCTTCGTGGTGCGCGTGGAGTCCGAGCGAAAGCGTCTCGAGCTGCGTCGCGACCGCCTCGGCGTGGGCGCGGTCGCCGTCCGCCACGCGGCGCACGAGACCGGGTGCCTCGCCGAACCCGCGCCGGAACAGCCGATGGATCTCGACCATCCCGCTGGCGTCGCAGGTCTTCGGCGCCTCGGGCAGTCCGCGGGAAGGGAGGGGTGTCGCGGGCATCCGGTTCTCCTCGTCGTAGGTCTGCGGTGACGATAGACCCGGCGGGCCTCCGTGCGGAAGAGATCATCCTCGCGATGTACGCCGATGACCCGTCAGGCCGACGCGGGGGACGGATGCCGCTCCCTAGCGTCGAAGGCATGGAGATCACATCGACCGACCTGGGCCTGGCTGCCCGGGTCCAGCAGCTCACGAAGACCTACGGAACCGGCGCGGGAACGGTCCGCGCTCTGGACGGCATCTCGGTGGGCATCCGCCGCGGCGAGTTCACGGCGATCATGGGGCCGTCCGGATCGGGCAAGTCCACCCTCATGCACATCATGGCGGGCCTCGACGCGCCGACCTCGGGCCGGGCGTGGATCGGCGACACCGACATCACCGGCCTCTCGGACCTCGAGCTGACCATCCTCCGCCGCCGGCGGGTCGGCTTCGTGTTCCAGGCGTTCAACCTGGTTCCCACTCTCGACGCCCTCGGCAACATCCTGCTGCCGTTCGAGCTGGACGGCCGCCGTCCGACCGCCATGGAGCGGGCCCGGATCGACGGGCTGATCGAGACGCTGGGCCTGAGCACGCGTCTCGCCCACCGCCCCCACGAACTCTCCGGCGGACAGCAGCAGCGGGTCGCCATCGCCCGGGCGCTCGGCACCGCACCCGACCTCGTGTTCGCCGACGAGCCCACCGGCAACCTCGACTCGCGCAGCGGACGCGAAGTGCTGCGGCTCCTCGCCGCCGCGAGTCGCGACCACGGCCAGTCGATCGCGATGGTCACCCACGATCCCGTCGCCGCGAGCCACGCCGACCGCGTGCTGTTCCTCGGCGACGGACGCATCGTCGCCGACAAGCCCCGGCAGAGCGCCGAGGAGATCTCGGCGTACATGCTCGCCGCCGAACTCGGGGCCGCCGAGCCGGCCACCATCACGTCGGGCGCCGCCGCGCCCGCTCCGACCGCGGCGGTGTCCTCATGACCGCGGTCGTCGCACCGGCAGCGGTCGAGCGGATGCCGTACCCCGCGCTCGCCCGGTTCTCCTGGCTGCGCGAACGGGGGATGGGCGCCAGCATCCTCGTCGCGGTCATCTCGAGCGCCTTCGGCGTGCTGCTGCTCAGCGCGACCGGATACATCGCCGCCATCATGCGCGCCGACCCGTACATCGGCTCCAGCGGCACCCTCGAGGTCGTGCTCGGCATCCTGACGACGATCCTCCTCGGCGTCGCGGTGTACGTCGCGGCCATCGTCACCGCCAACACCTTCTCGACGGTGATCGCCGTTCGCACCCGACGCATCGCCCTCCTGCGGCTGATCGGGGCGTCGGCCCGGTCGCAGCGCGCCGAGGTCGCGCGGCAGGGTCTCGTCGTCGGGATCCTCGGCGCCGTCGTGGGCCTCATCGCGGGCACGGTTCTCGCGGCCGCCGGAGTGGCGGTACTCGCCGCGATCTACGGCCTCGGTGACGTGGAGTACTCGGTGGTCCAGCCGGTGCTGGTCTTCCCCGCGGTCATCGTCGCCCTCACCACGTGGGGCGCGGCCTGGGCGGGTTCGCGGCGCGTGCTGACCGTGACACCGCTGCAGGCGCTGGGCGGATCGGTCGAGGCCGCGCACGACGAGCTGCGTGGGCGCACGGGGCGGAACGCCGCGGCGATCGCGCTCTTCCTGTCGGGCGGGGCGCTGCTGGCGGGCGGGATCGTCGTCGGCCTGGTGACCCCGCTCGGCGTGATCGTCGCGTTCTTCGGCGGGGTGCTGTCGTTCACCGGCCTGGTCGTCGGGGCGACGCTGGTCATGCCGCCGGTGCTCCGCCTCGTCGGCGGCCTGTTCGGGCGGTCGGCGACGGCCCGGCTCGCGGCGGAGAACGCCCTGCGCTACCCCGAGCGCTCGAGCCGCATGGCGATCGGCGTCGTGGTCGGGGTCACCCTCGTGACGATGTTCGCGGTGGCGCTCGAGACCGTGAAGGCGGTGGTGACGGCGTCTTCGGGCGGCTCGGTCGACACCGAGTTCACCACGGTGCTCGACACCTTCGCCGGTGTGATGATGGCGCTTGTGGCGGTCTCGGCGGTGATCGCCGCGGTCGGGCTGGTCAACCTCCTGACGATCGGCGTCGTGCAGCGGCGACGCGAGCTCGGTCTGCTGCGCGCGCTGGGGGTGTCGACCGGCCAGGTGCGGCGAATGGTGCTGCTCGAGGCGGCGCACATCACGATCGCCGCGACGGCGACCGGTCTCGTCCTCGGTGTCGCCTACGGGTGGGCGGGCGCGCAGTCGGTCCTCGGGTCGGTGGCGGTGCCGCCGCTGTGGCTGTCGCCGACGCTCGTCGCTCCGGCCGTCCCGTGGATCCCGGTGGCGATCATCGTGGTCGCCACCGCCGTGCTCACTCTCGTCGCGGCGGCGGTTCCGACGCGGCTCGCGACGCGGGTGGCCCCGGTCGAGGCGCTCGCCGACTGACGGGGTGAACGAGGCGTTCGGGTGCGCCTCGCGGATGCCGCGGCCAGGCTTCGGCCGCGGCATCCGTTCTCGTCTGCCCGGCCCGGTCGGTCAGATCACGGAATCGGACGCGGGTGCGGTCGCGGTCTCGGGGTCGTGCGCCCACGTGGGGGCGAGGGCCTTGATGCGGGCGCCGCGCCACTGCCAGGCGCTCCACAGCACCGGCCACAGGATCGGGGCGGTCGGCCCGCCGATCACGAGGCGGTCGCGCCACAGGGTGCGTCCCGGTTCGCCGGGCGCGGGCGAGACCGCCATCTGGTGGTCCCACACGTCGAGGCTTGCGAGCGGGCCGGTGAGCGGGATGCCGCTGTCGCGGAAGATGCGCACCTTCCCGGCGGGCTCGTCGACCTCGCGTTCGCTGACGTGGATGAGCTGCTCGCCGGCCGGCACCTTGCCGAGTGCGGTGAGGGCCACCGGCACGTCGTCGCCGGGCGACCAGGATGTCGGCAGCGTGCCGGGAACCATCGGCTCGAGGTCGAGGAGCGGGCCGTAGAGCTCGGCGACCGCGCGCGGCGAGTGGAGCGCCCGCCACGCGGCATCCGGGTCGCAGTCGATCACGAGCTTGAGCAGGATGCGCATGCCTCAGTCTCGCATCCGATCACCCGTGGGGCGCGTTCTACGCTGGACGGATGCCCGACCCGCAGTCGCCCTTCGCCCAGTCGTCGTATCAGGTCCGCTTCGAGTGGGGGGTCGAGGGCCTGACGCGGCTCGCTCCCGCCGACGTCACGGTCGTGGTCGATGTGCTGCGGTTCTCGTCGACGGTGGTCCAGGCTCTCGAGCGGGGCGACACGGTGGCGCTGGATGCCGCGGCTCGCGCGATCTCGCTGAACGGCGCCGCCGTCGCCGCCGCGGCGCCCGGCCTCGTGCTGCTCGGCGGTCTGCGCAACGGTGCGGCGGTGGCCCGGGCGATCCTCGCCGAGCAGGAGCGGCGCGGGGCGCGGACCAGCATCGCGGTGGTCGCCTGTGGTGAGCGCACCTCGCGCGACGACGGTGCCCCGGTGCGGTTCGCCGTCGAGGACTTCCTCGGGGCCGGCGCGGTCATCGCCGCCCTGTCGGACCTCGGCATCGACCACTCGTCGCCGGAGGCCGCCGTGGCCGGTGAGGGGTTCCGTGCGCTGCGCGGCGCTGCGAAGCACCTGCTCACCGCGAGCGGCTCCGGCCGCGAACTCGAAGCGGCCGGGCTGCGCGACGAGGTGCTCGCCGCCGCCGCGGTGGACGCGGCATCCGTCGTGCCGGTCCTGCGCGACGGCGTGTTCGAGGTGCTCTGACGCTTCCCGGCCGGCTCGGCCCTGCGAGTTCTCCACATCCTGGCAGACGGGGCGTTGCGGAAAGTGCGCGAATGGCAGGGTGGGTTTGTGTCAGCTGGTCGACGCCTGCGTCACCACCGAAGGAGTGTGCCCATGAACCCGCTCTTGCCGTCGGCCACCGACGTGGCGCTCGCGTCGCTCGTGGTGCTGAACACCGTGCTCGTGGTGGTCGCGCTCGTCGCGCTCCTGCGCGCGAAAGACAAGCGCCGCTGGCTGTCGACGCTGCTTCTCATCGTGCTCGTGCCGATCGCGGGCCCGATCGTCGCGCTCGTTGCGACTCGCCCGGCTAGCGCGGGGTCATCGCGGCGAGCCGCGTCGCCGAGCTGATCTCGCGCTTCGTCCACGTGAAGGCGTGCCGCTCGTCGAACCGCGGCGCGCACTTCGCGCACGAGGTCGGCCGCGTCGCGCGGCGGTGGCGGTAGGCGACGTGGCCCGCGGGACAGACGCCGATCCACGGCGCCAGCTCGGTCGCCGTCTCGCCGTGGTGCGTCGTGCCGCCGACGTAGCCGAGGTCGCGGGCGACCGCCTTCCACCGGGCGCCGTGCCCGGCGTCAGGACCGGCGAGAGCGTGCGCGACCTCGTGCAGCAGCGTCTGGTGGTTGGTGTCGTCGTCGTGCCGGGCCGCCAGGTACCGCGACACGCTGATGCGCTTGCGCGTGTAGTCGCACAGCCCCGCCCGGCGCTTGGCGGTGTCGAACCCGAACGACCACGTGTCGTCGAGGTGCATCTCGATGAGCGCCTCCGCCCAGCGGCGCACGCGGTTCAGGTCCGACATGTCAACGAGAGTAGGCGGTGCTGCCGACAGTCAGCTGGCGACGGATGCCGCGGCCCGGCGTCGGTCGGCCGCGTCGATGGCGAGCAGCGTCGACTCGAGCTGGTCGTCGGGCGCCCCCGACTCCTGGCGCAGGAACAGGGCGCGCTTGAAGTCGCGGCGGGCAGACTCGAAGTCGCCGGCCTCGTAGGCGACCTTGCCCCGATGCTGGTACGCGAACGCGGCGATGCCCGACCAGCGCTGGCCCTCGGCTTCTTCGGCGCAGGTCGTGAGCTCCTGGTCGGCGGCGGCGAACGCTCCGCGCGCCATCAGCACCGACGCGTGCAGGATGCGGGCGCGCAGCAGGTCTTTGCGCGTGCCGGCCATCCGGGCGACGCGAACCGACTGCTCCGAGACGACCAGGGCGTCCTCGGTGCGGTCGAGCACCTTCAGCAGCCACACGCGCTCCAGCAGCGCCGGCAGGCTGCGCTGCTCGCCGATCTCGTCGAGGCGGTCGCGGCACTGATGCGGGTCGACCTTCTCGCGGAGGGTCTCGGGGTCGTATCCCTTGATGTAGCTCACGGCGACTCCCTCCACACGATCGAAAACGCCTCCACCAGTGTGCGCGCCGAGGTGGCGCTCCCCGCCGTGCCACGCCGAGCCGCGGCATCCCGGATCCGCGAACCGCGGCGATGCGCAGTCAGCGGTCGAAAAGCGAAGCCGAGGGCCGGGGGGACGCGGTCGCGTCGGCGTCCGTCGCGATGCGCGCGCCGCGGGCGAACTCCACGAGCTCAGCGCCCTGCGCGACCTTCGCGGGGTGCGGACCGGCCGCCATCAGGCGCGGGAGCCACTCGGTCGGAAGCGGCGCGGGGGACGCGGCGATCACGAGGTTGCCGAACCGCCGGCCCTTCAGGGTCTGCACCTCGGCGAGCACGATGACGTGCTCGAGCACCGCGCCGATCGTCGCCACCTGCCGTCGCGCGAACGCCAGCCCCGAGCCGTCGGCGACGTTGACCAGCAGCACGCCGTCGGGCGCGAGGAACCGGGCGACCTCCGTGTAGAACTCGACCGTCGTGAGGTGCGCGGGGGTCTGCGCGCCGGAGTAGACGTCCGACACGATGAGGTCCGCCGCACCCACGAGTCCGGCGGGGAGGCGGGCGAGGGTTTCGCGGGCGTCGCCGATGCGCACCCGGATCTGCGCACCGCGGGGGAGCGGCAGGTTCTCGCGCACGAGATCCCACAGCGCCGGCTCGAGCTCGACCACTTGCTGTCGCGAACCCGGCCGGGTGGCTTCGACGTACCGCGGGATCGTCAGCGCCCCGGCGCCCAGGTGGATGGCGGTGAGCGGCTGACGAGGCATCCGGAGTCTGTCGATCACCGCTCCCATGCGGGCGACGTACTCGAAGTGCAGGTGGGTGGGATCGTCGAGGTCGACGTGCGACTGCGGTGTGCCGTCGACGTCGAGCTCGCGCCCGCTGGTGACCGTCGAGGCCACGATGCGCGCGATAGACCCGCTCGACAGGCGCGCCTGGGGGACGGATGCCTCATCCCGCCCGCGCGCCATGCACCCACGTTAGCCCGGCAGTACCGTGGAGCCATGCCGGTCATCGACCTCAACGCCGACCTCGGCGAGACCGTCGACGGCGTGCCCACGGCCGACGACGACGCGATGTTCGAGGTCATCTCGAGCGCGAACGTCGCCTGCGGCGGCCACGCGGGGGATGCCGCGAGCATGCGGGCCTCGGTCGAGCGGGCCGTCCGGCACGGCGTGGCCGTCGGTGCGCACCCGTCGTATCCGGATCGGGCGAACTTCGGGCGGGCGGCGATGGCGATCGCCCCCGATCAGCTGCGCGCCGTCGTCGATCGACAGCTCGCCGCTCTGGTCGCGGCGGGCGCCGACCTCCGGTACGTCAAGCCGCACGGCGCGCTCTACCACGCGGTCACCGTGGATCCGCAGCAGGCCGCCGCGGTCGCGCGGGCCGTGGCCGACCGGTCGGACGCGCTCGGCCGCCCGCTTCCGATCCTGGGCCTGCCCGGCGCGATCGCCGGGGCTGCGGCATCCGTCGGTCTTCCCTTCGTGCACGAGGCGTTCCTCGACCGCGGGTACACCGCCACCGGCGGGCTGGTTGCGCGGACCGAGCCGGGAGCGCTGCTCGACGACCCGGCCGAGGTGTCGGCGCGGGCCGTGCGGCTCGTGCGCGAGGGGACCGTGACGGCGGTCGACGGTTCGACGGTCGCGGTGAACGCGGCGTCGCTGTGCCTCCACGGCGACAGCCCCGCGGCGGTCGCGATGGCGCGTGCGGTGCGCGCGGCGCTCGACGCCGAGGGCATCGAGGTGCGCGCGCCGTGGTGACCGTGCGGGCGCTGCCGATGGGGGACCGGGCGCTGCTGCTCGAGGCGGCCGCGCTGGACGACGTGGTGACGCTGCACGCGGCTTTGGAGTCCGCACGACCGGACGGCGTGACCGATCTCGTGCCCGCCGCGCGCACGGTGCTCGTGCGGGTCGATCCGGCCCGCACCTCGCTGGCGCGCGTGCGGGCGTGGGCGCTGGCCGCGGCGGCCGCCGCCGCTGACGCCGCACGACCCGCGCGTGACGAGGTGGAGGTGCCGGTCGTGTACGACGGCGCCGACCTCGCCGAGACGGCGGCGCTCCTCGGCGTGACCGTCGACGAGCTCGTGCGGCGGCACTCCGAGGCGGAGTGGACGGTGGCGTTCACCGGCTTCGCCCCCGGCTTCGGCTATCTGGTGAGCGACGACTGGCCGTTCGACGTCCCCCGTCTGGACGCCCCGCGCACCCGCGTCCCGGCCGGTGCGGTCGGGCTCGCCGCCGGCTTCACGGGGGCCTATCCCCGCGAGACGCCGGGCGGGTGGCGGCTGATCGCGACGACCGACGCCGTCCTGTTCGATCCGGATGCCGCGTCCCCGGCCCTTCTCTCACCGGGCGCCCGGGTCCGGTTCCAGCCGGTGCGGGCGGAGGCCCGACGAGAATCGAGGAGAAACGCCGGCGGAGAGCCGACTCCCGGCTCGCCTCGCGGCGTGTCTCCTCTTTTCCCAACGGGAGACGCCGGTTCCACGGCCGGCGCGCGCGGGTTCGAGGTCGTCGAGCCCGGGCTGCTCGCGACCGTGCAGGACCTGGGCCGCAGCGGGGTGGGCGGGCTGGGCGTGGCCGGGTCGGGCGCGCTCGATCGCGCCGCGCTGCGCACCGCCAACCGCCTGCTCGGCAACCCCGAGGGTGCGGCCGGGCTGGAGATCACGCTGGGCGGGTTCCGCGCGGTGGCCGGCGCCGACCTCTGGGTCGCCGTCACGGGTGCGTGGGGACCGGTCCGCATCGACGGCCGGCCGGTCGACCCCTACACCGCCGAGCCGTGGCCGGCGGGCGCCGAGCTGCACGTGGACTGGGTGGAGCACGGCGCGCGGGCCTACCTCGGGGTGCGCGGCGGGATCGACGCGCCCATCGTGCTCGGTTCCCGATCGGCCGACCTGATGGCCGGCCTCGGGCGGCCGGCGCTGCGCGCGGGGGAGCGGGTCGACGTGGGGGACGCGGCATCCGTCCCCATTCCCGCCGCGCCGCCGGCGCCGTGGGGTGCGCCGCACGACGACGAGCTCACGCTCGAGCTCGCTCCGGGGCCGCGCGCCGACTGGTTCGACGCCGAGGCCCTGGTGGTGCTCTTCGATTCGGTGTGGACGGTGTCGAACGCCGCCGATCGCATCGGCGCCCGCCTCGACGGCCCGGCGCTCGCGCGCGTCCGCCACGACGAGCTGCCGAGCGAGGGCATGGTTCCCGGGGCGCTGCAGGTGCCGCCGAGCGGAAGACCCACTGTGCTCCTCGCGGACGGTCCGGTCACGGGCGGGTATCCGGTGATCGCGGTGGTGACGGATGCCTCGCTCGACCTCCTCGCGCAGGCCCGGCCGGGTACCCGCATCCGTTTCCGTCACGCCCGTCCCCCCGCGTGACGCGGGCGCCCGCTCACCAGTGCCGGAGGATCTCCTCGACCTCGGCGTGGGTCGACGCCGGGAGCGCGAGCAGCACCGCCTCGGGCACCGGCATGGCGGCTCCGGCCGCCTCGCCGGCTTCGACGCTTCGCGGGTCGCGGCCGCGCAGGATCTCGAGGAACGGCGTGTGCACCGTGAACGCCTCGACGTCGAAGATGCCGATGCGGCGCCGGATCACCCCGGCCGCCCTGGCGAGCGCGGCCGCCCGCCACGCGTCGCCGTGGGCGGCGGCGACGGCGCAGATCCCTTCCAGTCCGTACGCGACGCCCTCTTCCTGGTGAAGCCGCACCGACACGAGCAGCGTGCGCACGAACTCGGTCTCGGCTTCGTCGATGCGGCCCAGCTGGAAGTTGAGGCGGGCGCGCAGGTTGCCGGCGACCGAGGTGGTGAAGAGGTCGCCGCCGGATGCCGCGACCTCCGCCGCGCGATCGAAATGCCCGAGGGCGTCGTCGGTGTCGCCTCGGAGCCAGGCGAGGCGTCCGAGCGACACCTCGGTGATGGCCTCCGCCCACGAGTTGCCGAGCTCGCGCAGCTTCGCCACGGCCTTGCGCAGCTCTTTGTCGGCCTTGGCGATCTTGGGGTCGGTGAGCTGCACGCGCGCGGTCGCGCGGGCGGCCAGCGCCATCGCGGCGGCATCCTCGTCCCCGCTCTCGGTGAACAGGCGCACGCACTCGCCGAGGCCCGCGACGACCTGCTCGCTGGGGTGCTGCCACATCTCGCCCCAGAGGGCGAGGAACCAGGCCACCGCTCGCGTGTGCTGGGTGATGGGACGGTCGTGCTGCTTCTCGAGCAGCTCGAGCATCCACAGCCGCACCTCGGCGAAGAACCCCGAGATCCACCAGTAGATCAGCAGGCTCCACGCGAAGTCGCCGGCGTCGTCGAGACGGTCGGTGTAGATGAGGTGCCGCACGGCGGCGCGCAGGTTGGGCAGTTCGAGCCCGAGCTGCACGACGGCCTCGGCCTGCGCCTGGCCGCCGAGGCCGGGCGCGACGCGGCGGACGAGCCCGAAGTAGTAGTCCGCGTGCGCGGCGCGGACCCGGTCGGCGTCGCCGCGCTCCTTCAGCCGGCCGAGGGCGTATTCGCGCACGACGGCGAGGAGCGAGAACACCGACCGGCCGCCGATCTCGGTCTGCTTCACGAGCGACCCGTCGACGAGGGCGGCGAGACCGTCGATCTCCTGCCCCTCCCACGAGCGGCCGACGCCGAGGGCCTCGACCGCGTCGAGCGTGAAGCGGGTGGCGAACACTCCCAGGTCCTCGAGCAGCTCTCGCTGCAGCTCCGGCAGAAGGCTGACGCTCCAGTCGATCGTCGCCCGCATGGTGCGGTGGCGCTCGGGGAGGTCGCGCACGGCCGCCGTGAGGAGCGGGAGGCTCTTCTCCAGACGGTCGGCGATCCCGGCGGGCGTGAGGATGCGCACCTTCGCCGCGGCCAGCTCGATGGCCAGCGGCAGTCCTTCGAGGCGCCGGCAGATCGCCGCCAGGTCGCGGGCGTTCTCCTCGGTCACGTCGAAGCCCGGCTTGACCGCCTGCGCGCGGTCGACGAAGAGCGACACCGCCGCGGTCCGGACGGCGGGGTCGAGGCTCGCCGGCGCGTCCCACGCCGGTGTCGCGAGTGTCGGCACCTCGAAGACGCGCTCGCCGCGGATGCGCAGCACGATGCGGCTGGTGACGAGGAACGTGGCGGTGGGGGCGACGGTGTAGAGCCGCACGAGCACCGGCGCGGCGTCGACGATCTGCTCGAAGTTGTCGAGCACGACGAGCACCTTGCGGTCGGCGAGCGCGTGCGAGATGCGCTCTTCGAGGGCGGCTTCGCCGTTGTCCCGGATGCCGAGGGTGTACGCGATCGTCGGGAGGAGCAGCCCCGACTCGAGCACGCCCTCCAGCAGCACGAAGTAGATGCCGTCGGGGAAGAGGTCCTCGGTGGCGCGGGCGGTCTCGATCGCGAGGCGGCTCTTGCCGATCCCGCCGGGACCGATAAGGCTCACGACCCGGTCGGTGCCCCGCGCCAGCAGGTCGCGCACCGCAGCGATGTCGCGTTCCCGGCCGATCGTGGTGGTGTACGGCACGGGCACGCGGGCGACGAGGGCCGAGGCATCCGCCTCCGCGTCGGCGGGCTCGGTGCGCCGCGATTCGTCGAAGCGTTCGGCGAGGAGCATGGCGAGGTCGGCGGCGATCTGGTCGTGGAGGTCGTCGGGGGTGTGGAAGTGGAGGTAGGCGGCGGTGTCGTCGGCTTGGATGCGGGCGATGAGCTCGGTGAGGCGGTCGTCGCGGTGGTCGGTGTCTTTGATGTAGATGAGCTTGGGCATGCCGGGCGGGGCGAGGTTGTATTCGTCTTCGAGTCCGGAGATGTCTTCTTCGGGGGCGACCCAGCCGTAGCTGGCGCCGTAGATGCCGATGAACACGTCGCTCTGGGCGAGGTAGGAGCGGTAGAGCTCCCTTGGCGGGTGGGGGCGGGCGCCGAGTTCGAACATGACGGGGGCCAGGCGGAGGCGTTCGATGGCGTCCTTGACGACCCGACGCTCCTCGGCCAGCTCGCGCAGGGTCGAGCTCACGAACACCCGGATCCGCTGGTCGGGTGTGCGGATCACGGGGTGCGTCTGCTGGTTCACCATCGCAGGAGAGCCTCTCTCGCCGGTGCTCCGGCATCGGGTAGGGCGAGGTGGATCGCTTCGGCCGGCGTCATGTCCGCACCGGCTCGCTCACCTTCGGCGACCGCCTCGGGCTCGCGCTCGCGCAGCGCGGCGAGGGGCGCTTCGTGCACCGAGAACCCCTCGACGTCGAACATGCCGGTGGTCTGGCGCAGCGTGTGCGTCACCGCGGCGAAGACGCCGGCACGCCACGCGTCGCCGCGGACGGCGGCGAGCGCGCACATCCCCTCGAGGGCGTATGCCGCTCCTTCGGCGAATCGCAGCCTCGCCGACATCTCGAGGGTCAGGAACCATTCCCGCTCAGCGGCCTCGAGATCGCCGTGCACGAAGGCGATGCGCGCGCGGTTGTTGCCGGCGACCGCGCGCGTGAAGATGTCGTGCTCGGCATCGGCGATCTCGGCCGACCGGTCGAAGTGCACGCGGGCCTCCTCGATCGATCCGCCGCCCACGCTGATGAACCCGAGGCCGATCTCGGCGAGCGCCTCGCCCCACCCGTCGCCGAGGCGGTTCAAGGTGGCCACCGCCTCGGTCAGTTCGGCGTAGGCCGCCATCGCGTCCGGTTCGGGGAACTGCAGCCGAGTGGTGCCGCGCGCGGCGAGCGCCATGGCCGCGGCATCCTCGTCGCCGCTCTCGGCGAACAGTCGCACGCACTCCCCGAGGTCGTCGACCACCTGGTTGCTCGGCCGCTGCCACATCTCACCCCACACCGAGTAGAAGAGCGCGATCGCGTGGGTCCGGGGAGAGAGGGATGCCTCGCTCCCGAGGACTTCGAGCATCCACAGCCGCACCTCGGCGAACAGGCTCGAGATCCACCAGTACGGCAGCAGCTGCCACGCGAAGTCGGCCGCCTCGTCGAACAGTCGGGCGTGCACCAGGTGCCGGGCCGCGGCGCGGAGGTTCGGGAGCTCGTATCCGAGCTCGGCCACGGCATCGGCCTGGGCGGGACCGCGCAGGTGGCGCGCGTGCAGGCGGACGACCTCGAGGTAGTAGCGGGCGTGCGCGATGCGGAGGGTGTCGGCTTCGCCGCGGTGCTCGAGCTGCTGCGTGGCGTACTCGCGGACGATGGCCAGCAGCGAGAACGCGGAGCGGCCGGCGGTGTCGACCTGCTTGACGAGCGAGGCGTCGATGAGGGCGGCGAGCGTCTCGATCGCGCTCTCGCCCCACGCACGGCCGCGGCCGACGGCCTCGACGGCTTCGAGCGAGAAGCGTGCGGCGAAGACTCCCAGGCTCTCGAGCATGTCGCGCTGCTCCGGCGTGAGCAGGCTCACGCTCCAGTCGATGGTCGCGCGCATGGTGCGGTGCCGCTCGGGCAGGTCGCGCGCCGAGCTGGAGAGCATCGGGAGGCTCTGCGTCAGCCGCTGCGCGACATCCCTGGCGGTGAGCAGCCGCATCTTGGCGGCGGCCAGCTCGATCGCCAGCGGCAGCCCTTCCAATCGCCGGCAGATGTGGATGACGTCCGCGGCGTTGTCGGCGGTGAGGGCGAAGTCCGGCTTGGCCGCCTGCGCCCGCTCCTCGAAGAGCCGGCAGGCCGGAGACGAGCGGGCGCGCTCCAGGGTGGCGGGCACGCCTTCGTCGGGCGCCGCGAGGGCGTCGACCTCGAAGACCTGCTCGCCGCGGATCCGCAGGACGCTGCGGCTCGTCACCAGGAAGGTCGCGTGCGGCGCGAGGGTGTACAGCTGCACGAGCACGGGCGCTTCGTCGACGATCTGCTCGAAGTTGTCGAGCACGACGAGCACCTTGCGGTCTCCCAGGGCGCGCGCGATGCGCTCCTCGAGGGTTCCGTCGCCGGTGTCGCGGACGCCCAGGATGTAGGCGATCGTCGGCAGCAGCAGTCCCGCCTCGAGCACGCCCTCCAGCGGAACGAAGGAGATGCCGTCGGGGAAGAGGTCGTCGTTGGCGTGTGCGGCTTCGATGGCGAGCCGGGATTTGCCGATCCCGCCGGGCCCGACCAGGGTCACCACCCGATGCTGTCCTGCGGCCAGGAGCGACCGGAGTTCGGCCAGCTCGCCCTCTCGGCCGATGGTCTGCGTGTAGGGCACCGGCACGCGCGCCGCGAGTGCGGGCGACGGGGCGGATGCCGGCGCCCCGGGAGACCGCGACTGGTCGAAGCGTTCGGCGAGGAGCATGGCGAGGTCGGCGGCGATCTGGTCGTGGAGGTCGTCGGGGGTGTGGAAGTGGAGGTAGGCGGCGGTGTCGTCGGCTTGGATGCGGGCGATGAGCTCGGTGAGGCGGTCGTCGCGGTGGTCGGTGTCTTTGATGTAGATGAGCTTGGGCATGCCGGGCGGGGCGAGGTTGTATTCGTCTTCGAGTCCGGAGATGTCTTCTTCGGGGGCGACCCAGCCGTAGCTGGCGCCGTAGATGCCGATGAACACGTCGCTCTGGGCGAGGTAGGAGCGGTAGAGCTCCCTTGGCGGGTGGGGGCGGGCGCCGAGTTCGAACATGACGGGGGCCAGGCGGAGGCGTTCGATGGCGTCCTTGACGACCCGACGCTCCTCGGCCAGCTCGCGCAGGGTCGAGCTCACGAACACCCGGATCCGCTGGTCGGGTGTGCGGATCACGGGGTGTGGAACCCCAGCCATTCCCACATCATGGCGCGAGGAAAGCGCTCCCGCCAGGGTTCTTCGCGGGATGTCCATTCACAGGACCGCGCCGTCAGGGGTTCCCGGGCGGGGTTATACCGCAGCATCCGAAAGTCGTCAAGGATCGCGCTGGACATGGCGCGTCGGAACACGTATAGTTGGTAGTTGCGCTCTTGGATTCCCCCTGCCCTCATATGGTGGTCGGCTGTGCCTGCGTGCCCTCACTCCCGGTGAGGCGTGACGCGCGGGCTATCGGGGACGAAAACTGAGCACTCCACCCTGACGACAAGGAAACGTGCCCCTTACCCGGGCCCACGGAGGTAATCCCCTTGGCTGCTGCGCGCAACGCATCCACCACCACCCCCAAGAACGGCCGCGGAGCATCCCGCCTCTCGTTCGCCAAGATCTCCGACACGCTGACGGTCCCCGACCTGCTGGCGCTTCAGACCGAGTCCTTCGACTGGCTGGTCGGCAATGACGCGTGGAAGGCACGCGTCGCCGAGGCCAAGGAAGCCGGTCGCTCGGATGTCCCCGAGGTCAGCGGCCTCGAGGAGATCTTCGAGGAGATCTCTCCCATCGAAGACCTGAGCGAGACGATGCAGCTCTCGTTCACCAACCCGTACCTCGAGCCCGAGAAGTACTCCATCGAGGAATGCAAGGAGCGCGGCAAGACCTACGCGGCCCCGCTCTACGTCGAGGCCGAGTTCATGAACCACCAGACCGGTGAGATCAAGACCCAGACGGTCTTCATGGGCGACTTCCCGCTCCAGACCGACAAGGGCACGTTCATCATCAACGGCACCGAGCGTGTCGTCGTGTCGCAGCTCGTCCGTTCGCCCGGCGTCTACTTCGACAAGACCCCCGACAAGACGTCCGACAAGGACATCGTGTCGGCCCGCGTCATCCCGAGCCGCGGCGCCTGGCTCGAGTTCGAGATCGACAAGCGCGACCAGGTCGGTGTGCGCATCGACCGCAAGCGCAAGCAGTCGGTGACCGTCTTCCTCAAGGCGCTGGGCCTGTCCAGCGAAGACATCCTCGCCGAGTTCGCCGGCTTCGAGTCGATCGAAGAGACGCTGTCGAAGGACACCATCCTCACCAAGGAGGACGCGCTCCGCGACATCTACCGCAAGCTGCGTCCGGGCGAGCAGGTGGCCGCCGAGGCCGCCCGTGCGCTCCTCGACAACTTCTACTTCAACCCGAAGCGCTACGACCTGGCCAAGGTGGGTCGCTACAAGATCAACCAGAAGCTCGGCCTCGACAAGCCGCTGACGGACTCCGTGCTGACGGTCGACGACATCGTCGCCACCATCAAGTACCTCGTCCGCCTGCACCGCGGCGACGTCACCTTCGAGGGCGTCCGCGCCGGCAAGACGGCCGAGATCCGTCTCGACGTCGACGACATCGACAACTTCGGCAACCGCCGCATCCGCGCGGTCGGCGAGCTCATCCAGAACCAGGTCCGCACCGGTCTGTCGCGCATGGAGCGCGTCGTCCGCGAGCGCATGACCACGCAGGACATCGAGGCGATCACGCCGCAGACCCTGATCAACGTCCGCCCCGTCGTGGCCGCGATCAAGGAGTTCTTCGGAACGTCGCAGCTGTCGCAGTTCATGGACCAGAACAACCCGCTCGCGGGTCTGACCCACAAGCGCCGCCTGTCGGCGCTCGGCCCCGGCGGTCTGTCGCGTGAGCGCGCCGGCGTCGAGGTCCGTGACGTCCACCCGTCGCACTACGGCCGCATGTGCCCGATCGAGACGCCGGAAGGCCCGAACATCGGCCTCATCGGCTCGCTCGCGTCGTTCGCCCGCATCAACGCGTTCGGCTTCATCGAGACGCCGTACCGCAAGGTCGTGAACGGCAAGGTCACCGACCAGATCGACTACCTGACCGCGTCCGAGGAGGACGACTTCATCGTCGCCCAGGCCAACGCGCCGCTCAAGGCCGACGGCCACTTCACCGAGGACCGCGTCCTCGCGCGCAAGAAGGGCGGCGAGGTCGACCTCTTCCCCGCCGACGAGATCGGCTACATGGACGTCTCGCCGCGCCAGATGGTGTCGGTGGCGACCTCGCTCATCCCGTTCCTCGAGCACGACGACGCCAACCGCGCGCTCATGGGTGCGAACATGCAGCGTCAGGCCGTGCCCCTGCTGCGCTCGGAGTCGCCCGTGGTCGGCACCGGCATGGAGGGCTACGCGGCCATCGACGCCGGTGACGTCGTCACCGCCGACAAGCCGGGCGTGGTGCTCGAGGTCTCGGCCGACGTCGTGACCGTGCAGCTCGACGAGGGCGGCACGCAGGACTACTTCCTGCGCAAGTTCGACCGCTCCAACCAGGGCACGTCGTACAACCAGCGCGTCATCGTCTCGGCGGGCGACCGCATCGAGGCCGGCGAGGTCATCGCCGACGGACCGGCGACGGAGAACGGCGAGCTCGCGCTCGGCAAGAACCTCCTCGTCGCGTTCATGACGTGGGAGGGCCACAACTTCGAGGACGCCATCATCCTCAGCCAGGACCTCGTGAAGGACGACACCCTCTCCTCGATCCACATCGAGGAGTACGAGGTCGACGCCCGTGACACGAAGCTCGGCAAGGAGGAGATCACGCGCGACCTGCCGAACGTGAGCCCCGACCTGCTGAAGGACCTCGACGAGCGCGGCATCATCCGCATCGGCGCCGAGGTGCGTCCCGGCGACATCCTCGTCGGCAAGGTCACGCCCAAGGGCGAGACCGAGCTGTCGGCCGAGGAGCGCCTGCTCCGCGCGATCTTCAACGAGAAGAGCCGCGAGGTCCGCGACACGTCCCTCAAGGTGCCTCACGGCGAGCAGGGCACGATCATCGCGGTCAAGGAGTTCAACGCCGAGGACGGCGACGACGAGCTCGGCTCGGGCGTGAACCGCCGCGTCGTGGTCTACATCGCCCAGAAGCGCAAGATCACCGAGGGCGACAAGCTCGCCGGTCGTCACGGCAACAAGGGCGTCATCGCGAAGATCCTGCCGATCGAAGACATGCCGTTCCTCGCGGACGGCACCCCGGTCGACGTCATCCTCAACCCGCTGGGCATCCCCGGCCGCATGAACTTCGGCCAGGTGCTCGAGACCCACCTCGGGTGGATCGCGAAGCAGGGCTGGAAGGTCGAGGGCAACCCGGAGTGGGCCGCGCGCCTGCCCGAGGAGGCGTTCGAGGCTCCGGCCGGCACCAAGGTCGCGACCCCGGTGTTCGACGGCGCCTTCGAGGAGGAGATCGCGGGTCTGCTCGACTCGACGAACCCCACGCGCGACGGCATCCGCCTCATCGACTCGTCGGGCAAGACGCAGCTGTTCGACGGCCGCTCCGGCGAGCCGTTCCCGGCTCCGATCTCGGTCGGCTACATGTACATCCTGAAGCTGCACCACCTCGTGGACGACAAGATCCACGCGCGGTCGACGGGTCCGTACTCGATGATCACCCAGCAGCCGCTCGGTGGTAAGGCGCAGTTCGGCGGTCAGCGCTTCGGTGAGATGGAGGTGTGGGCCCTCGAGGCCTACGGCGCCGCGTACGCGCTCCAGGAGCTCCTCACGATCAAGTCCGACGACATCCTCGGCCGCGTCAAGGTCTACGAGGCGATCGTCAAGGGCGAGAACATCCAGGAGCCCGGCATCCCCGAGTCGTTCAAGGTCCTGATGAAGGAGATGCAGTCGCTCTGCCTGAACGTCGAGGTGCTCTCGGCCGACGGCACGGCGGTCAACCTCCGCGACACCGACGACGACGCCTTCCGCGCTGCGGAGGAGCTCGGCATCAACATCTCCAGCCGCTTCGAGTCCTCGTCGATCGACGAGATCTGACCCGGCCGATCACAGCTACACATCGATACACGCTCATGCCGAACCCGGTTGTTGAGTAGCCGCGAAGCGGCGTATCGAAACACGACACAGGAGAACCAGTGCTCGAATCAACCACTTTCGATCAGCTTCGCATCGGCCTGGCCACTGCTGACGACATCCGTCGTTGGTCGTTCGGTGAGGTCAAGAAGCCCGAGACCATCAACTACCGCACGCTCAAGCCCGAGAAGGACGGTCTCTTCGGAGAGCAGATCTTCGGGCCCTCCCGTGACTGGGAGTGCGCGTGCGGCAAGTACAAGCGCGTCCGCTTCAAGGGCATCGTCTGCGAGCGCTGCGGCGTCGAGGTCACCAAGTCCTCGGTGCGCCGTGAGCGCATGGGCCACATCGAGCTCGCCGCGCCCGTGACCCACATCTGGTACTTCAAGGGCGTGCCCTCGCGCCTCGGGTACCTGCTCGACATGGCGCCGAAGGACCTCGAGAAGGTCATCTACTTCGCCGCCTACATGGTGATCTCCGTCGACGAGGAGGCGCGTCACCGCGACCTCGCGACGCAGGAGAACAACATCCGGCTCGAGCTGAAGACGCTCGCCGACCGCCGCGATGCGCGTGTGGCCACCCGCCTCCAGAGGCTGGAGGAGGAGCTCGCCGCGCTCGAGGAGGAAGGCGCCAAGGCCGACCAGAAGAAGAAGGTCAAGGACGCCGCCGAGAAGGACATGGCCGGCATCCGCAAGAACGCCGACGAGCAGATCGCGCGTCTCGAGCGCGTGTGGGAGGACTTCCGCACGCTCGAGGTGGGCCAGCTCAAGGGCGAGGACGAGATCTTCCACGAGCTGCAGGACCGCTTCGGTCAGTACTTCGAGGCCCACATGGGCGCCGAGTCGATCAAGCGCCGCCTCGAGGCCTTCGACCTGCAGGCCGAGGCCGACAGCCTCCACCTGCAGATCTCCGAGGGCAAGGGTCAGCGCAAGATCCGTGCGATCAAGCGCCTGAAGGTCGTCAACTCGTTCCTCTCGACCGGCATGTCGCCGGCCTCGATGGTGCTCGACGTCGTCCCGGTGATTCCGCCGGAGCTTCGTCCGATGGTCCAGCTGGACGGTGGCCGCTTCGCGACCTCCGACCTCAACGACCTGTACCGTCGCGTGATCAACCGCAACAACCGCCTCCGTCGCCTGATCGACCTCGGTGCCCCCGAGATCATCGTCAACAACGAGAAGCGGATGCTGCAGGAGGCCGTCGACGCACTGTTCGACAACGGCCGCCGTGGTCGCCCGGTCACCGGTACCGGCAACCGTGCGCTCAAGTCGCTCTCCGACATGCTCAAGGGCAAGCAGGGCCGGTTCCGCCAGAACCTGCTCGGCAAGCGCGTGGACTACTCGGGTCGTTCGGTCATCATCGTCGGCCCGCAGCTCAAGCTCCACCAGTGCGGTCTGCCCAAGCAGATGGCGCTCGAGCTCTTCAAGCCGTTCGTGATCAAGCGCCTGATCGATCTCGGTCACTCGCAGAACATCAAGGCGGCCAAGCGCGCCGTCGAGCGCACGCGTCCCGAGGTGTGGGACGTGCTCGAGGAGATCATCCGCGAGCGTCCGGTGCTGCTCAACCGTGCGCCCACGCTGCACCGCCTCGGCATCCAGGCCTTCGAGCCGCAGCTCGTCGAGGGCAAGGCCATCCAGCTGCACCCGCTCGTCTGCGCCGCCTTCAACGCGGACTTCGACGGCGACCAGATGGCCGTGCACCTTCCGCTGTCGGTCGAGGCTCAGGCCGAGGCGCGCATCCTGATGCTCGCGTCGAACAACATCCTCAAGCCGTCGGACGGTCGCCCGGTGACCCTGCCCTCGCAGGACATGATCATCGGTCTGCACCACCTGACCACGGTCAAGGAAGGCGCGACCGGCGAGGGCCGTGTGTTCGGCTCGGTCGGCGAGGCCATCCTGGCGAAGGACGAGGGCACCCTCGACCTGCAGGCCAAGGTGCGCATCCGCGTTCCGGGTCTGACGTTCCTCGAGGGCGAAGCGCCCGAGGGCTACGAGCGCCACGGACTGGTGGATGCCTCGCTGGGCCAGGCGATCTTCAACGACACGCTCCCCAAGGGGTACCCGTTCGTCCGCGAGCAGGCCGACAAGGGCAAGCTGTCGCAGATCGTGAACAAGCTGGCCGAGGAGTATCCGAAGGTGGAGGTCGCGGCTTCGCTCGACCGCATCAAGGACGCCGGCTTCTACTGGGCCACCCGTTCGGGTGTCACGGTGGCGCTGTCCGACATCCTCACCCCGCCGAACAAGGCCGAGATCGTGGGCGGCTTCGAGAAGCAGGCCGCGAAGGTCCAGGCGCAGTTCGAGAAGGGTCTCACCACCGACGCCGAGCGTCGTCAGGAGCTCATCAAGATCTGGACCGAGGCGACCGACGCCGTCCAGAAGGCGATGCGCGACAACTTCCCGGAAGACAACACCATCAACCGCATGGTGTCGTCGGGTGCTCGTGGTAACTGGCTGCAGATCCGCAACATCGCGGGTATGCGAGGCCTGGTGAACAACCCGAAGGGTGAGATCATCCCCCGTCCGATCATCTCCTCGTACCGCGAGGGTCTGTCGGTGGCGGAGTACTTCATCGCGACGCACGGTGCCCGCAAGGGTCTGGCCGACACGGCCCTCCGCACCGCCGACTCGGGCTACCTCACCCGTCGCCTGGTGGACGTCTCGCAGGATGTCATCATCCGCGAGGAGGACTGCGGCACGACGAAGGGTCTCGAGCTTCCGATCGCGGCTCTCAACTTCGAGGGCGAGCTCGTCCGCGACGCGAACGTCGAGAACTCGGTGTTCGCCCGCACCCTGGCGGCCGACGTGGTCAGCCCGAAGGGCGAGGTGCTCGCGGCTGCCGGCGACGACGTGGGCGACGTGCTCATCGACAAGCTGGTCGAGGGCGGCGTGGAGTCGATCAAGGTCCGCTCCGTTCTCACCTGCGACTCGGCGGTCGGCGTCTGCGCCAAGTGCTACGGTCGTTCGCTGGCCACCGGCAAGATCGTCGACATCGGCGAGGCGGTCGGCATCATCGCCGCCCAGTCGATCGGCGAGCCCGGCACGCAGCTGACGATGCGTACCTTCCACACGGGTGGTTCCGCTTCGGCTGACGACATCACGCAGGGTCTGCCCCGCGTGCAGGAGCTCTTCGAGGCACGCACCCCGAAGGGCGCGTCGCCCATCGCGGAGTCCGACGGTCGCATCACGATCGACGAGACCGAGAAGTCGAAGAAGGTCATCCTCACGCCCGACAACGGCGACGAGCCGCACGTCTACCCCGTGCTCAAGCGCGCCACCCTCCTCGTCGAGGACGGGCAGCACGTCACCGTCGGACAACCCCTGCAGGTCGGCACGCTCGACCCGAAGGAGGTCATGCGTGTCATGGGTGCCCGCGAGGTGCAGAAGTACCTGGTGAACGGCGTCCAGGGCGTGTACCGCTCGCAGGGTGTGCCGATCCACGACAAGCACATCGAGGTCATCGTTCGTCAGATGCTGCGCAAGGTCACCGTCGTCGACCACGGCGAGACCACGCTGCTCCCGGGTGAGCTGGTGGACTTCAAGCGCTACCAGAACATGAACCGCGAGGCCGTGGCCGAGGGCAAGCGCCCCGCGTCGGGTCGTCCGGAGCTGATGGGTATCACGAAGGCGTCGCTCGCGACGGAGTCGTGGCTGTCGGCCGCGTCGTTCCAGGAGACGACGCGCGTCCTGACCCAGGCGGCGATGGAGGGCAAGAGCGACCCGCTCGTCGGCCTCAAGGAGAACGTCATCATCGGAAAGCTCATCCCCGCCGGAACCGGACTTGCGAAGTACCGCAACGTCTCGGTCGAGGCGACGGAGGAGGCCAAGAGCGAGCGGTACCCCAACCGCATCTTCGCCTCGGACGGCGCGTACTCCGACGCCGACCTGAGCTACGTCGACTTCGACAGCTTCTCCACGGACGGTGACTTCACCGGCAACTACAACTAGTCCGACACACGAGAAGGGCCCCGGGTCTCCCCGGGGCCCTTCTTCGTTCCTGCGGTCAGTACGATGACTCGCCGCTCGACGACGACACGTTCTCCTTGACGCGGCCGGCGGTCGCCTGCGCCTCGTCCTTGACGTGGGCAGCCGAGTCGGCCGCGGCATCCTTCACCTGCTGGAAAGCGTTCTGCGCGGGCTCCTTGAGGCTGCCCGCCACCTCCTTTGCGGTGTCGGTGGCCTTGTCGACCAGCGGCTGAGCCTGGTCGCGGAGGTTGGCCGCCAGGCGACGCTCCCGGGTGGACGCCGGGATCAGCACCGCGGCGACGAAGCCGACGCCGGCTGCGACGAGGCCCACGGCCAGCGGCGCGCCCTGAGCGGTCTGCTTCGCCTTCTGCGGCAGCTCGGACACGGCGGTTCCCGCCGACGACACGGCGTCCGACACGGCGTGGCCCGCCGACGACACGGCGCCGGACACCGCGCCGCCCGCCGACGAGGCGGCACCGGCGGTGGAGTGGCCGAGGTCGTCGGCCGCACCCATGACGCGCGTGCGGAACTCGCCGAAGCGCTGGCGCAGCCGCGTCTTCTGACGGTCGACGATCTTGCCCGGCGTCACCTTGTCGGCGAGAGCGTCGACGTCCTGGCCGAGCTCTTCGCGTGTGGCTTCGATGTCTGCGCGGATCTCATCGGGAGTGCTCATCGGTTCTCCTCATTCCTCTTCAATGTCTCGGGGATTTCCTTGATGGTCTCGACGGTCTGGGGTGCGCCCTTGACCTTCGCGACCTGGCTGCGGCCGACCGCGAACAGGATGGCGGCGATGATCGCCCACAGCACGGCGACGATCACACCGGACCAGCCGTTCCCGACGAGCGTGCCCAGTGCCCACCACAGCGCGATGGAGAGGAACAGGATCGTCATCATGGCGCCGTAGGCGGCGCCGGCGAACATCCCCGCTCCGGTCCCGGCCTTCTTCGCGGACTCGGTCAGTTCGGCCTTGGCGAGCTCGATCTCCTTGCGCATCAGCGTCGAGAGATCGCGCGTCACCTCCCCGACCAGCTGCCCGAGCGACGAGTCGGCCGCCTGCTGCTGCGAGGGCGTGTCGAATCTGGGTTCGGTCACGGTCGATCGCCTCCGGTTCCTTCAGCGGTCCAGGCGTCGCCCGTGACGGTGCCGGGCGTCGTGGCGCCCGGGACGGCGTCCTCGTACGCGACGCCGGAGTCGCCGTAGGCGGTACCCGCCGTGGTGCCCCGGCCGCTCGCGACGGCGGTCGCCACCGGGGTGTCGTCGTACGCCGAGACTCCGGTCGATCCGTTCGACCCGGTCGCGTAGGCGTAGCTGCCGCTCGTCGAACCGGTGTCGTCGGGCTCGCCTTCGCGCAGCGCGCGAGCGGCGCGCCCCGCGAGCACTCCGATGCCCGCAGCGATCGCGAGGAACGCGGCGGTGTTGCGGCGTGCGAACCGGCGCACCTCGTCGACCAGGTCGGCGGGCTCGCGGTCCGACAGCCAAGATGCCGCGGAGTCGGCTCGGCGCGAGATGTTCCGCACGATGTCGCCGGCCACGCCGGAATCGGTGCCCTCGGCCATGGAGGACAGCTGCGAGCCGACGTTCCGAAGGCCGTCCGCGGCGCGCTGCTTCTGGTTCGATGCCTGGTCGCTCAGCTGCGTGCGTGCGTCGCTGAGCAGCCCGCGGGCAGCGCTCTTCGCCTGGTGCGCGACGCTCGACGCCTCGTCCTTGGCCACTCCGGCCACGTTCTTCGCGCCGGCGCCGACTTCTGCCGCAGCTTCCTTCGCGCGCTCCTGCACGCCGGTGTCGGATGTCTCGGACCCGCCGGTCTGGCCACCTGTGATGTCTGTCGTCATCTCTCACTCCTGTCGTTCTCGCCGGACGTGCCCAAGGGGCGACGCCCGTCGTTCGCGGTGGTTACCGCTCATCAACGGTCCGTGAGAATGCCGCCGTTGCCACGGGGGTAGAGTTCTGCGGCCGCTCGGGGTACAGTGCCCTCGCCGACCGCCCGTCTGCCGGTCGCTGCGCGCCGCTGCGAGGCATCCGCTCTCCGCGTCCTACCGTGGAAGCCGGAGGTGGGTGGGGGCCATGGCACGGGTGAGTGGACGCAACTCGTTCATCGCCGTGCCCGCCGGGGTGATCTGCGCCGCGATCGTCGGGGCGCTGGTGTGGATGTCGCTGCCGATGGTGCCCGTGACGGTGGCGTGGGCGGGGCAGATGCTGCGCAACGCGACGAAGCCGCCGGCCGCCGCGGTCGCGGCCGACACCCCGGCCCAGCGGCTCGCCGACGGTGACGGGCTCGACTGTCGGCAGCTGTACTCGGACAGCCTGTGGAACGAGCTGACGTGGCAGGGGCGGACGCTCCTCGACCAGTCGTTCGATCCCCCTCCGACCGAGGTCGCCGCATTGACCGAGGTGCTCGCCCCCGAGGTCCGGATCTCGTGCCGGTGGACGGGTCGGGGAGAGGGCGCCGTGGCGACGACCGTGGCCGCGGTGGCGGCGGATGCGGCGGGACTGGCCGAGGCGGCCCTCCGCGGTCAGGGGTTCGCGTGCACCGCGGCCGACGAGGTCGTGCGGTGCAGCCGCACGCAGGGCGATGTCCTCGAGGAGCACGTGATCCGCGGCGGCCTCTGGCTGGCCAGCGTGGAGCGGGCGTGGCACCCCGAGGCGTACGCCGCGCGCCTGGAGAAGACGGTGTTCGGCTGACAGTCGGGAACGGATGCCGCGTCCCCGCGGACGCGCTCCCAATCCGCCCGGCATGCCTCCACGGCGCCGGGCGAACCGCGGGCTACCCTCGCACTGCGGGAAGAGTCCCCGCGTGAGGAGTGCCTGCGATGAGTGACCCCAAGTCGTCCTACGGCGAACCGGTCGAAGAGCCCCAGCCCGAGGGCGATGTCGTCGGTCGCGCGCACGAAGGACTCGCCGAGGCCGAGGCCGCCCGTCGGGACGCGCCCGACGGCACGGCTCCCGACGGCACAGCGGCCGAGGCATCCGCCCCCGCCGCCGTTGCCGCCGCTCCGGCCGAGCCCGACCCCTGGGACTCGCCGGAGGCGGCGTCGCTGACAGCCCAGCCGGCCGCCGTCCCGGCCGACACGGCCGCGTACGACACGCCGGCCGTGACCGCCTACGAGCCGTCCGAGACCGCGTCCGCCGCGCCGGTGGTCACGCCCAGCGAGCCGGTGTCCGAGCCGGCGGCCACCGCGGCGCCGGTGGCCCCGCAGCCGATCTTCGTGCAGGCCCCCGAGGCCCCCCGTCCCCGCGGCAACCGCGCCTCGGCGGGAGCGATCGGCCTCGTCGCCGCGCTCGTCTTCGCCGTGCTCTACCTCGCCGTCTGGCTCGTGCTCGAGGCCGCATCGGGCGAGCTCACGGCCGACAACGTCGCGACGGTCGCGCTCGCGACGGCCGGATCCTGGACCCTGTGGGTGCCGGTCGTGGTGTTCTTCATCGCGTTCTGGCTGCTGGGTGCGATCATCAACCGCGGCCGCTGGGGTGCGTGGGTGATCTTCGGTCTGCTGGTCGGGTTTGCCTCGTGGGGCGGTTACCTGCTCGGCGTGCTGTTCCAGGAGCAGTTCTGGAACCTGACGGCTGCCGAGGGGGCAGAGCTCATGGGTGAGCACGTGCTCGCACCGGCCGCCGTCGCCGCGTTCATCATCGGCCGCGAGCTGACGATCTGGTTCGGCGCGTGGGCGGCGTCGCGCGGCCGACGGGTCACCGAGCTCAACATCGAGGCGCAGCGCGAGTACGAGCGCACGCTCGAGGCGGGTCCGCAGCTCGTCCGAGCGTAGATGTCCGGCGACGACGGCCACGGCGGCGGACCGGTTCGCCCGGTCACCGCGGTCGTCTTCGCCACCGCCGCCTTCATCGCGCTCCTCATCTTCGCGCTGGGCATGACCAGCTTGGTCCTCGACGAGGACGTGGTCGCGACTCCCGGGCTCGGACAGATCCCGGGCGTCGTGGCCAGCGCGGCGGCGACCGCCGCGTTCGCCGGCGGCCTGTGGGCAGCGGTCCGCCGCCGGCCCGCATCGTACGGCGGGTCGGTGTGGACGGCGCTGGGCGCCTACCTCGCGTACCTCGCCGGGATGTGGGCGACCGCCGTCGCCACCGGCGCCGGACTCGCCGTGGCCACGTCGGTGGTGGGGCGCATCGCCACCGGCTGGTTCGGCGTGGTGATCGCGCTGGCGGCGTTCGTGGCCGCGTGGGGCGGCATCGCCCTGGTGCGCACCCGGGCGGGGCGGCCGCGATGGCCCTGGGAGGACGACGAAGACGAGTGACGCGCGTTCCGGGTCCCGGAATCCCCGCCCTCCGGGCGTGTCGGTACTACCGTGGTGCTGTGGAGCGCTCGCTCGAGACGCAGGTCAGCCAGGCGGTGGACGCTTGGCTGGCGTGGCTGCCCCGGTGGGAGCCGGCCACCCACCGCGGTCGGGTCGCGCCGTGCCGGCGGTGCTTCGGTTCGCCGGTGCTCTCGGCGGCCGGGCTCGGTGCCGACGTGCCCCACGGGGTGCAGCACGGCCTGTCGACGCGCATCAAGACCATCGTCGACCGGTCGGTCGCCGAGTACACGTCGCTGAATCTCCCGATGCTGCAGACGGAGCTCGACCAGCAGGCGGCCCGCAATAGGTCGCGCAGCTATCGCCCGACGGAGGACCTCGAGCCCGAGTACGAGGGTCTCCCGCTCGACCCCGACCCGGTTCCCGGCGCGCCCTTCCTCTTCACGATCTCGGGGCTGGCCGCCGAGGCGGACGCCGACATCCCCGCCCTGCCGCCGCTCAGCGACGAGGCGAAGGCGGCGCTGCGGCAGGAGGTGGGGCTGGCCGACGACTACGCGAACATGGTGGGCCGCGAAGTGTGCACGATCCTCCTTCATCACCGCCTGCGCATCCAGGCCGCGATCAGCGAGTACGTCGAGCCGCAGATCGAGGCGATGCTCGAGGAGCTGACCCGCTCCCTCGACGCGCCGTTCGACCCGCGCGACCCGCTGGACGGCTGACTCGGTGCACCTGTCCGAGGGCGTGCCGGACGACGGTCGTCTCCAGTTCGCGCCCAGGCTCGGCAAGGGCTTGTTTGCTAGCATTGCCCGCGCTTGCTGTGCTATCGGCACGCCGGCTCTCCGGCGGAAGAACCGGGGGAGGTGACGTGGCCACCAGGCTTCCATCGGCGCCCCCGATCCTCCCTGGGCTGACGTACATCCGGCCCCTCGGATCGGGCGGGTTCGCCGACGTCTTCCTCTACGAGCAGGACATGCCGCGCCGCAACGTCGCCGTCAAGGTGATGCCGAGCGATGTGCGCGATCCTGACCTCCGCCGCATGTTCAACGCCGAGGCCGACGTGCTCGCGCACCTCTCGGCGCACCCGTCGATCGTCACCGTCTACCAGGCCGGGATCTCGGCGGACGGCCGCCCGTACATCGTCATGGAGTACTGCCCGGGCTCGCTCTCGCAGCGCTACCGCATCGAGCGCATCCCGGTCGAGGAGGTGCTGGCGATCGGCGTGCGGATGGCGGGTGCCCTGGAGTCCGCGCACCGTGCCGGCCTGGTGCACCGCGACGTCAAGCCGAGCAACATCCTCATCACGACCTTCGGCACACCGGTCCTCGCGGATTTCGGCATCTCGTCGTCGCTCATCCAGCAGAGCACCGACGAGATGCTCGCCATGTCGATCCCGTGGAGCGCTCCCGAGGTCATCGCCGAAGAGACGGCCGGTTCGATCGAGAGCGAGGTGTGGAGCCTCGGCGCGACCGTCTACTCGCTGCTCGCGGGTCACAGCCCGTTCGAGCGGCGCGAGCGCGGTCAGAACACGAAGGATCTGCTGCGGCGACGCATCGCGCGCGCGACGTACACCGAGATCGCCCGTGCGGACGTTCCGGCGACGCTGCAGGCCGTGCTGGCGAAGGCGATGAACCGCGACCCGGCCCGGCGGTACGCGTCGGCGCGCGAGTTCGCCGAGGCGCTGCGCGCCGTGCAGACCGAGCTCGGGGTGTCGCCGACGCCGCTCGAGGTGCCCGACGACGAGTGGTCTCCGGCATCCGCCCCCGTCGACTTCGCCGACTCCGAGCTGCGCGGTCCCGCCCGTTCGCACCTCGACCGGGACTCGACGCGGAAGACCCGCGCGTCGGCGGGAGTGACCGGCCTGGCGCGTGACGAAGACACGGAGTTCTCGTCGCCGGCCCCGGCTCGCAGCGCCGCCCTGCCGTGGGTGGTCGCCGCGGTCGCCGGCGGGGTGATCGCCGCGGCCGCGGTCGTCGTCGCCCTGTTCGCGACGGGAGTCCTGTGATGCGTCGGCGCGATGTCGCCGGCTTCGTGGCCGCCGGGGCGGTCGTCGCGACGGTCGTCGTCGCGAGCGTCGTCTGGCCCGGACTCGATGCGCAGGAGACACCCGAGGTCGACACCGCCGTGTGGGCGCTGCAAACGGGGGAGGGCCGCCGGTACGCCCGCGTCAACACGTCGGTGGGCGAGCTCGACACGGTGCGGGGCATCAGCAACCCCGACCGGGTCGTGCAGACCGACGATGCGGCGTACATCTTCAGCGACAGCTTCACGAAGGTCACGCGGATCGACGAGGCGCAGCCCACCGACCTCGACGAGGCCGCGGTGCGCGCGTCTCCGTCCACGCCGGCCGGTACGACGGATGTCGCCACCGCCGGTGACTTCGTGGCCTACCGCACCGAGGTCGGGGCGGTGTTCGCGGGCCTGCTGTCGGCCGGGGAGCCCGCGCAGCTCGATCCGTTCCCGTCCGATGACGAGGATGCGCCGCCGTACGCCGCCGACGCGATCGCGGTCGACGAGCGGGGGGTGCTGTTCGCCTACTCCCGCGAGGACGCCTCCGTCGTGCGCTACGACATCCGAAGCGGCGAGGTGCAGGGACGCGACCCGCTCGAGGCCGACGGCGTGACGACCCCGGTCGTGACCTCGGCGGGCGATGTGTGGGCGGTCGTCGACGCCGACGACGGGGACGTGTGGCTGCGGGGTGCGGATGCCGCGTCCCAGGCCCCGACGGAGGGGACGGTGGTCGTCGGCGAGCCGTCCGCCGGGGCGAGCGACATCTATCTCGCCGACCAGGCCGCGCTGATCCGCGTGCCCGCTGACGGATCGGACGTCCAGACGCAGTGGCGCGAAACCGGCGTGCTCGGCACCCCGGCGCGCCCGGTTCAGCACGACGGCGAGGTCTTCGCGGCGTGGCTGGGTCAGGACGACGCGGGTGGTGTCCTGTGGAGCTCGGACGGCGGTCCGGTGACGCTCGACTACGGCGCCGGCACGCTCGCGGAGCAGCGACGGCCGGCGTTCGTGGCGAGCGGCGAGGCCGTGATCCTCAACGAGACGCGGTCGGGGTGGGCGTGGTCGATCCCCGACGGCCGCCTGATCCCGTCGAGTCAGGACTGGTCGCTCGACGACGAGATCGATCCCGACGCCGTCCCCAGTGACGAGCAGCTTCCCGTCGTACTCGACCCGAAGCCGCCCATCGCCGAGCCGGACGCGTTCGGAGTGCGCGCGGGCAGCCTCACCACGCTGCCGGTGCTGATGAACGACCACGACCCCAACGAGGACGTCCTGAGCATCGACCCGACGTCGGTGACCGGACTGGATCCGGGGTTCGGCACGGTGTCGATCACCGACGACGGGCAGCGTCTGGCCGTGCGGACGGCCCCCGGGGCGAGCGGCTCCGCCACCTTCACCTACCGCGTGACCGACGGCACCGCCGAGGGCGGGCTGCTCTCCGACGCCACGACCGTCACGCTGACGACCGCCGAGGCATCCGTCGACTCGGCCCCGCAGTGGTGCGGTGTGGAGCGCTGCCTCGTGGAGTGGCCGCAGCCCGAGGTCGAGCGGGGCGGCACCGTCACGGTGCCCGTCCTTCCCGGCTGGGTCGACCCCGAGGGCGACCCTCTGCTGCTGCTCGCGGTGCGCAACACCTCCGGGGTGGGCAGCGTCGCCGCCACCCCGTCGGGCGACGTCGTCTACCAGCACAGCGACGACGGCGAGGGCGGCGAGGACGTGGTCGAGCTGGTCGTCACGGTGGCCGACACCGAGGGCATGACGACCGAGAGGTCGCTGCGGGTGCGCGTCTCGCCCGAACCGCGGCTGGACGTGCAGTCGTTCGCGGTGACCGACACCGCGTCGGCCGCGCTGACCGTCGATGTCGCACCTCACGTGACCGGCACGGCGGGCAAGCTCGTCCTCGACTCGGTGCGCGTCCTCGACGACGCCGCGGCGACGGCGACCGTCGTCGACGGCACCACCGAGTTCGACTTCTCGGCGAAGGACGCGGGGACGTTCCGGGTCGACTTCACCGTGAGCGACGGGACGACGGATGCCACGGGCACGGCCCGCATCACGCTCCTCCCCGCCGACGCGCCGCCCGACCTGGCCACGGCGCCCGTCGTGGCGTTCGTGCATCCGCAGGAGGATGCGACCCTCGACGTGTTCGCGGCGGTGTCCAACCCGACGCGCCGGGTGCTGCTGCTCAGCGACGTGGTCGCGACGGCCGACCCCGGTGCGACGCTGTCGGTCGACGCGGTCGGCCAGAACAACCTGCGGGTGTCGGGCACCACCGCGTCGGGCGGGCCCGGTCGCCTCGGCACCGTGCGGTACGTGGTCAGCGACGGCACCGAGGACCAGGGCGCCCGCGTCGAGGGCGAGGCGACCGTCTACCTCCTTCCGCTCGCCCCCGAGCTGGCCCCGATCGCCGTCGACGACACCGTGGTGGTGCGGGCGGGGGCGCAGATCGACATCCCGGTGCTCGAGAACGACATCTCGCCCGCCGGCGGGCGCCCCACCCTCAACCCGGCGAGAGTGGTCTCGACGAGCGACGAGGCGCTGGCGTTCGCGTCGGGCGACCTGCTGCGATACCTCGCCCCGAGCGAGCCGGGGGAGTACCGCATCGAGTACTCCGTCTTCACCACCGGCGCACCCGCCCTCGCCGACACGGCGACCGTCCGGGTGCGCGTCCTCGCCGACGACACCAACCGGGCCCCGGTGCCCGACACGCTCGAGGGCCGCGTGCTGAGCGGCCAGTCGACGCTGCTCGAGTTCGACGGGTTCGGGATGGACCCCGACGGCGACGTCGTGACGCTCGACCGCATCGTGGAGCAGCCCGAACGCGGCGCGGCGACCATCTCGGCCGACGGGGCGTCGATCGTGTACTCCAGCGTCCCCGGCGACAGCGGCCAGCGGTCGTTCCGGTACCGCGTCGTCGACGAGTTCGGCGAGACCGGGGAGGCGACCGTCCGCATCGGCGTCCTCGACAGCCAGGCCAACCCGAGCCCCGTGACCTTCACCGACTACGTGCAGGTGCAGGCGGGCGCCGACAGCACGATCCGGGTGAGCCCGCTCGCCAACGACGTCGATCCGACCCTGGGCGCGCTGTCGATCACCGACGTGCGACCCGACCTCGCCCCGACGCTGATGGACGGCAGCGACAATCCGGAGTACGCGCGGCTCGACGGCCGCATCCGCAGCGTGAGCGACACCACCGTCGTCATCGAGGCGGGCACGGAGCCGGCGACGATGTCGTTCCTCTACGACATCGAGTCGAGTTCGGGCAACACCGGTCGCGGACTGATGGTCGTGAAGGTCGTCCGCGAGAACGTGCCCGACTACCCGGTCGTCTCCGACACGATCCTCACGGCCGAGACGCGCGAGGACTTCCCCGACGGCGTGGACGTGCTGGACGGCAAGGCCACCTGGTCGGGCGGCGAGGTCGACGACCTCGAGGTGTCGCTGTGGGGCGATCCCGAGGGTGTCTCGGTCGAGGGCAGCGAGCTGCGCGGCGATCTGCCGTCGACCACGCGGCTGATCCCGTTCGCCGTGACCGGCGCGGGGGCGTCGGGGGACGTGACGACCTACGCGTTCCTCCGGGTGCCCGGCGACGACGACCTCGCGCTCGCGCTGCGCGCCGGGGCCGACCTGCCGGAGGTCGACGAGCTCGAGTCGGTCTCGTTCGACATGGCGAGGCTCGTGGCCAAGCCGCGCGGCAGCAGCATCGAGGTGGGGTCCGACGTGCGCGCGTCGGGGGCGCGTGCCGAGGCGGCGTGCGAGCGGGACTCCGGCACCACGGTGCGCTACGACGCGGGTCCCGGTGGGCCCTGGACGGATGCCTGCCAGGTCCCGGTGCGCCTCGCCGGGCAGGACGACTGGACGTACTTGTCGGTCCCGGTCACCGTCAACGCGCTCGACCCGCAGCCGGTGCTGCGTCCCGCCTCGATGACGGTCGGGCCCGGCGAGACGGCGACGTTCGATCTGCGCGACATGACGTCGTGGCAGCTGCGCGAGGACTGGGACGGCATCGACTACCTCGTCGAGTACTCGGGGTCGGCGTTCGAGGTGTCGCAGGAGGGATCGCTCGTCACGGTCACCGGGGCCGACCGCGCCGTGCCCGGCACCGAGGAGGCGGCGATCGTCTCGGTGACGAGTCACAGCCTCGTCTCGCCCGCGCGCCTCATCCTGCGTGTCGGGGCGGCGCCGTCCACGCTGCCCCAGGGGGGCTCGGCGGTGCAGCAGTGCTCTCAGGCGAGCGGCACGTCGTGCACGATCTCCGTGGTCGGCGCCGCGGGGGAGGTCAATCCGCTTCCGGGCACGCCTCTCGAGGTCGTCGCGGTGCGTCCCACCGGCGCCTGCGTCGGGGTGACCTTCGATGTGAGCTCGTCCACCACCGTGACGGCGTCATGGACGCAGGATGCCCCGGGAGCGACGTGCAGCGCGACGTTCTCGGTGCGCGACGCCCAGTCCCGGACGACGAACGGCGAACGCAACGGGCGCCTGCTGCTGGATCTGCTCGGGTATCCCCGGGCCCCGGTGAGCATCGTGCAGACGAGCTACGGGGACGAGACGCTCACCCTCCGGGTCGACCCCGGCGAGTCGGGCCTTGCGTATCCCGCTCTCTCCGGATTCGTGGTGCGGTGGAACGGACAGGATGTCGCGCAGTGCGCGGCCGACGGCACGTGCCCGCCGATCTCGGCGCCCAACGGCGAGGAGCGCGTGTACGAGGCGTTCGCGGTCAACGGGGTCGGGCAGTCGCTCAGCGGCGTGCGCACGAGCGCGTGGGCCTACGACACCCCGCCGACGCCGGCCTCGGTCGCCGTCCGACCGGTCGTCACGTCCGGCGACGGCGGCGTGGTGGCGGTCTCGATCGACGGGATCGAGCCGTCCGAGACGGGCAGCATCGAGATCAGCAGCACGACCGGCGAGCGCCTGCGCATCCCGATCGGACGCAACCAGACGAGCCTCGAGGTGTCGTCGTACCAGGTCGGCACGAACAGCTCCACGCCCATCACCATCACGCCGTTCTCGCGGTTCGCGCTTCCGCCGGGGCTGGGCGGCAGCGAGTCGGGCGCTGCGGCCACGGTGTACGGCAACGGGATCGGGGCTCCGCTCAGCCCGCAGCTGTCGCTGAGCTCGTCGTCCAACGGCGACGGCACGTCGACCGTCACCGCGCGCGGCGCGGCACTGCGCAACGGGGACGGGTCGAGCCTGCGCTACGCCATCGTGCGCGAGGGCGACCGGTGCGTGCCCACGACAGACGGGGCGACCGCGACCTTCTCCGGTCTTCAGGACGGCAACGAGTACCGGTTCCAGCTCTGCGTCGAATCCTGGTGGGACGACCAGGCGTTCGGCTCGACGTCGGTCACCGACACCGTGCGCGCCGTCCAGTCCGGCGACGCGCCGACCGGGTGGACCTTCGTGGTCGCGCCGACGCCGAACGTCGCCGGTCAGCGCGCCGACTGGGTCATCCGTGACACGCCGCAGTCGCCCGAGCGGCCGCCGAACAACAACGTGCCCGAGTTCCGCGGCGGACCGCCCACGTCCGTCGTCGGCCAGGACCCCAACATCGAGGTGCGGTACGTGCACCGGTTCTGGGGCACCGCGACGCCGTGGGCCCCGGTCACGCCGCGGGCCGGGAGCGCGCCGTACCAGGTGCAGGCGAACTGGTGGCTCGAGTCGTGCGTCGGCGGCACCGACCTCGTGGCGGCCTGGGACTCGTCGACGGCACCGGGCGGCGGCAAGGCGGCGGTGACGTTCGCGAACGCCGGCCTCGTCTTCTACGACGAGAACGACCAGGTCCTGCCGCGGCCCGCGCCGGACTCCTGGGCCGTGCCGGTCGGCGCGGTGCGCGTCGACGGAATCGCCGTGTCGGCGAACTGGGACGCGCAAGGATGGGGTCTGGCACCGGCATCCGCCACCTTCTCCGGCACGTGCAGTCCCGGAACCCCCGCGACCCCCTGACCGCCCTTCCCCAGACGACAGAGGACACACATGACGATCACGCAGGAGCAGGCGACCTGGTTCGCGCAGACGTTCGGTCAGATCGCCGACAACGTGGAGCGCGCCGTGCTCGGCAAGCGCCACGTCGTCGAGCTGGTGCTCACCGCCATGCTCAGCGACGGCCACGTGCTCCTCGAAGACGTCCCCGGCACGGGCAAGACCTCGCTCGCCCGCGCGATGGCGCAGTCGGTGCAGGGATCCAACACGCGCATCCAGTTCACCCCCGACCTCCTCCCCGGCGACATCACCGGCATCAGCGTGTACGACCAGAAGGAGGGCGTCTTCGAATTCCACGCGGGACCGGTCTTCGCGAACATCGTCCTCGCCGACGAGATCAACCGGGCGAGCCCCAAGACCCAGTCGGCGCTCCTCGAGGTGATGGAGGAGGGGCGGGTGACCATCGACGGGGTGTCGCGCCAGGCCGGCGTGCCCTTCCTGGTGCTCGCGACGCAGAACCCCGTCGAGCAGGCGGGCACGTACCGCCTCCCCGAGGCGCAGCTCGACCGCTTCATGATGCGCACCTCCCTCGGCTACCCCGACCACGCGGCCACGGTGCGGATCCTGGACGGAGCCGCCGTGCCGACCGCCGACCTGGCGCCGATCATCACGCCGCAGGCGCTCGTCGGCATGGCCGACCTCGCCGCCCAGGTGTACGTCGACGCGCTCGTGCTCGACTACATCGCCCGGCTCGTCGACAGCACCCGGTCCGCCGACGAGGTGCGACTGGGCGTCAGCATCCGCGGCGCCCTCGCCCTCACGCGCGCCGCCCGCACCCGCGCCGCCTCCCAGGGCCGCACCTACGCGACGCCCGACGACGTGAAGGCGCTCGCCGTGCCGGTGCTGTCGCACCGCCTCATCCTCCACCCCGAGGCCGAGTTCGACGGGGTCACGCAGGAAGCGGTCGTCGGCCAGGTGCTGCTCGACGTCGTGCCGCCCAGCCGCCGGGAAGCCGGATAGGCCCATGAGCCTGACCGAGTCCCGCATCACGCGCACCTCCGCCGCCACCGGCACGGGGGGCCGCACGCATGCCACCGCGACCGCCGTGACGTCGGCGGGCCGCGGGCGCTCGCTCGTGCGCGTCGTGGTGTGGTGGACCGGTGTGTGGGCCGCGATCACGCGGGGCTCGGCCGCCGCGGCGTCGTGGGTGGCGGGGACCGTCCGCCCGGCCGGCGTGCTGGTCGTGCTCGCCGCGACCGTCGGGCTGGGTCTCGGGATCGCGTTCGGCTGGGTCGAGTGGATGGTGGCCGGGGTCGCCGCGCTGGTGCTGGTCGCGGCATCCGTCCCCTTCCTCTTCGGCGCCCGGTCGTACGACGTCGAGCTGTCCCTCGCGCACGAGAGGGTCGTGGCCGGCGACGGCGTCGTGGGCGAGATCGTGGTGCGCAACGACGGCGGGCGCATCGCGCTCCCGGGGCGCCTGGACATCCCGGTCGGCGACGGTCTCGTGGAGTTCGGGGTGCCGCTGCTGCGGCCGGGACACACCGTGTCGCAGCCGCTCGACATTCCCGGACTGCGGCGGGGGATCGTCACCGTGGGCCCGGCGACCACGGTCCGCAGCGACCCGATCGGGCTGCTGCGCCGCGAGCACGCGTTCGAGGACGTGCACGAGGTGTTCGTGCACCCGCGGACGACGTCGCTCCCGTCGACGAGCGCGGGGCTGATCCGCGACCTCGAGGGTGCGCCCACGCGCCGGCTCGTCGACGCAGACATGTCGTTCCACGCGATCCGCGAATACGCGCCCGGCGACTCGCGGCGTCAGATCCACTGGAAGTCGACGGCGAAGACCGGCCGCCTCATGGTGCGGCAGTACGAGGAGTCCCGCCGTTCCCGGATGGCCGTCGTGCTCGCCGTCGCGGAGCAGGAGTACATCGACGCCGACGAGTTCGAGCTCGCCGTCAGCTGCGCCGCCTCGCTCGGCCTTCGCGCCGTGCGCGACGCGCGGGACGTGGAGATCGTCGTCGGCTCGGAGATCCCGCGCGTCGTCCGGGGCCGGCTGCGCGCGATCCGCCGGCTGCCGTCCGCGTCGCCGCGCCCGATGCTGGACGGCTTCAGCGGCGTCGAGAGGCTCGAGAGCACGATGCCGGTGGGCGACGTGTGCCGCCTCACCGCCGAGTCGGGCGACCGGCTGTCGATCGCCTTCGTCATCGTGGGCTCACCGGTGGGCCTGACGATGCTGCAGCAGGCCGCGCTCTCGTTCCCTGCCGACACCACCGTCGTCGCGGTGAAGTGCGATGAGCGCGCGCATCCCCGCATGCAGACACTGTCGGGCATCACCGTCCTCACCGTGGGCACACTCGACGACCTCTCGGGACTGCTGCTACGAGGTGCGACCTCATGAGCGCGACGACGGATGCCTCGCCCGCCGTGGAGGCGGCGCCCGGGCCCGCGCGCCGCATCGTCGCCGGCTCGATCTTCACCGCTGCGGTGGTCGTCATCGCCGCGGTCGCCGCGTGGCCGATCTACCGATCGTGGCACCTGCCGGTGCTCGTCGTCGCCGCCGTCGCCGTCGGCGCGGGCGTCGCGATCTTCGCGTGGCGCCGCCGCTGGAGCGGCTGGATCGTCGCGGGGGTTCTCGCCGCGGCGTTCCTCGTGCTGGGGATCCCGTTGGCGGTCCCGTCCCGGCTGGGCGGGCCGGCCGACCTGCTGCGCGGGTTCGCCGAGCTGCTCTCGGGCGTGGTGCTGGCGTGGAAGGACCTGGTGACGGTGGAGCTGCCGGTCGGCGCGTACCGCAACCTCCTGGTGCCCGCCCTCCTCGTCTTCCTCGTCGGCACGTGCGTGCTCCTGCTGCTGGCGTGGCGCGACGACCGCGGCGCCTTCGGGGCGGTGCCGGTCGCGATCGCCATGGTCTCGTTCGGTCTCTTCTTCGGGCGCACCAGTGTGAGCGCCCCCCTGCCGATCGGACCGGTGACGCTCTACGCTCCGGTCGAGACGGCCCTCGGCGCGGCGGCCCTGATGTCGACGCTGCTGTGGCTGGCGTGGCGCACGCACGACCAGCGGCTGCGGGCGCTCGAGCGGGCCGCGGTCTCCAGCGGCGTGCGCGTCTCGCGCCGTCCGTCTCGCGCCGACCGCCGACGCACGGTGCTGGGTGCCGCGATGGTCGCCGGGGCGCTCGTCGTGGCGGTCGGCGTCGTGCCGTTCGCGGCCCGCGGCGCGGAGCGGCAGGTGCTGCGGTCGGCGGTCGGGCCCGAGATCGACCTGTCGGCGTCGGTGAGCCCGCTCTCCGAGTACCGCGGGCTGTTCTCCGACGATCGCGCCGACGAGGTCGTCTTCTCCGTGTCGGCGGACGCGGGCTCGCTGCCGGAGCGCGTCCGGGTGGCCACCCTGGACGCGTACGACGGGGAGGTCTTCCGCGCCGGGGGCGAGGGCGCCGTCGACGCGGGGCGGTTCGTGCGGGTGCCGTCGGGCCTCGACGCCGGCGCCGGGCGCAGCGTCGGGGCCGCGGTCGTCGTCGACGGCCTCGACGGCATCTGGATGCCGACGGCCGGGCGGCTGTCGTCGGTCGAGTTCTCGGGCGGGCGCGCTGCCTCCCTGGCCGACCGGTTCTACTACAACGCCGACGCTCAGGCGGGGGTGCAGACGGCGGGCGGCGGTCTCCAGCCCGGAGACCGCTACGTGGTGCGCGGGGTCGAGCCGGTGGTGCCCGATCTCGCCGATGCCGTTCCGCCCGGTGGCGTGGACGGCGACGTCGCGGCGCCGGAGAGCCTGCGCGCCTGGGTCGAGGAGCACGCGGTCGGCTCCGGCGGCAGCGCGCTGGCCGGTCTCGTCGCACTCCTGCGGGAGCGCGGATATCTGAGTCACGCCCTGCGGGTGGGCGAGGACGAGCCGACGTGGATGCAGTCGCTTGCGGACTACACCTTCCAGCCCAGCGCGTCGGGGCATTCGCTCGCGCGCATCGAGGCGATGTTCGCGCGACTGCTGGAGCGGGAGACGGATGCCCGGGCCCAGGCATCCGGCAACTTCGTGGCGGCCGTCGGCGACGACGAGCAGTTCGCCGTCGCGGTCGCGCTGATCGCGCGCGAGCTGGGCTTTCCGTCCCGGGTGGTGCTGGGTGCGCGCCTGACCTCGGACGACCCCGGCTTGTCGGTGTGCGACGACGGGGTGTGCCGCGCCCAGGACCTCACCGCGTGGACGGAGGTGCAGACGAGCGGCGGGCAGTGGATCCCCGTCGACGTGACTCCCCAGTTCGCGCAGTCGCCGAGCCTCGATGTGACCGAGCAGCGCGACCCGGAAGTGGTCACCGACGTGCGCCCCGACACGGTCGACGAGGTGCTGCCGCCCGACCCCGTCCAGGAGGACTCGGGAACCCGCGATCCCGACGCCGACGAGGCGGGGCTCGACCTGGCCTGGCTGTGGCCGGTGCTGCGCGTGGCGGCGATCGTGCTGCTGATCCTGGCCCTCGCCCTCGGTCCGTTCCTCGTCGTGCTCGGCGCCAAGGCGGCCCGGCGGAGGGCCCGGCGGCGGGCGGAGACGCCGGCGGCAGCGATCGCGGGAGGCTGGGAGGAGTTCGTCGATGCCGCGGTCGACGCGGGGCGCGACGCGCCCCGCAACAGCACCCGGACCGAGCTCGCCGACGCGTTCGGCTCGGAGCCGGGCCGCATGCTCGCCGTCATCGCCGATCGCGCCGTATTCTCTACCGGAGACGAATCAGCCGCCGAGGCCGAGGAGTTCTGGCGCTCGGTCGACGAGCAGCGCCGCGCCTTCGCCACGGAGCGCGGGATCTGGCGCCGGCTCGTGACCGCCGTATCGTTGAGATCGTTCGTTCGCAGCGTGGCGCCCGTCACGGGCTCCGCCACACGCCTCGCCGAGAGGGGGAAGCACCGGGTACCCGAACCCGTGCGCCCGATGTCATGACCGCCTTCGATGTCGCCACGACCACCGGCGCCGCGGCGCCCGTCGTCCCCGTCCTCATCTCCCTCTTCGCCGCGCTCGCGCTGTACGTCTGGACGGCGATCGCACTGTCGGCGGTCTTCCGCAAGTCGGGGGAGGAGGCCTGGAGGGCCTGGGTCCCGATCCTCAACCTCGTGGTCCTGCTCCAGCTGGGCGGCTTCTCGGGATGGCTGGTGCTCGTGGCTCTCGTGCCCGGGTTCGGCTGGCTGGCGCTCTGGATCGTCCAGGTGGTCGCGTGCTATCGGATCAACGTGGCGTTCGGTCACGGCGCCGGCATGACGGTGCTCGCCGCGCTCCTGTTCCCCGTGTGGGCGACGGTGCTCGGGTTCGGCCCGGACCGCTGGGTGGGAACCGACACCGCGGTCGTCGGGGTGCGACGCTCGCCCACGGGCGAGGACGACGCCCTGCTGCCGGCTTTCGGTCCCGCGCTGGCCGGTCCGCCGCCCCTTCCGTCTCCGCCCGCCGCGCCGAGTGTCGCCGGGTGGTCGCAGACCGCAACGGGCGCCGCCGGCCCGCCGCCCCTCCCGTCCACCCCGCCCCTCCCGGCCGCGCCGGCACCCGCCGCGCCCGCCGCCACCGAGACCCCCGCCCCCGCTGCGACGGCAGCACACGGCTTCACCCCGGAACCTCCGCCCGCCGCGCCCGCGACGCGGCGGGGCGAGCGGGAGTCCTCGCCGCCGCCCGGCACGCGCCGCGGAGAGTCTCCCGCGCCGACCCCGCCAGGCGTGCGCCGCGGCGACCAGGCGTCCGAGCCGGAACCGGCGGCTCTGCGCGGCGATCCCGCCGACCCGATCTCGTCGGTTCCCCGGTCGAGCGCCGCCGTCCCGTCGGACCCGTTCGCGCCGTCGGTGCTCGACGACGCGACGGCCGCTCCGGCGTTCCGGGCGGACGCCGATTCCGCGGCATCCGACCCCGCGCCCCCCGCTCCCGCTCCAGCGGCTTCCGCGCGCGCCAACCAGGGCTGGGGCGGGTTCGAGCTCGGGGCGGTCGTCGAGCTGACGAGCGAGGTGACCGCCGCGGTCAGCGGCGCACCGCGACCGGTGGCCGCGGTGCCCTCGGCCGGCCCCGCTCCCGCGCCGGCCGTCACCCGCGTGCCGTCGGCGCGCCGGTCGACCCCCGCCGAGCCGTGGGCTCCCGCCCGATCGCCGCTGCCGGAGCCCGACGCGTTCCCGGAGGCCTCGGGCGAGGTGTCGGCCGTCGTCGGGGCCCCGGATGCCGGCATCCCTCGCTCGGCGCGGTCGTCGGTCTCGGCGCAGCACGTGCTTCCCGACGCCCCCGACGACGTCGAGGCCACCATCATCGCCAGCCGCCGCCGGGCGCACTGGTCGCTCGTGCTGCCCACGGGGACCCCGGTCGCCCTGCTGGCAGACGTGGTGCTCGTGGGTCGCCGGCCCTCTCCGAGCACCGCCTACCCGAACGCCCAGCTCGTCGAGGTGCACGACGGCACGGTGTCGAAGACGCACCTGCGACTGGAGCGGCACGGCGACGAGTGGTCGGTGACCGACCTCCAGTCGACCAACGGCACGATCCTCATCGCGTCCGACGGCTCGGAGCGCGAGATCGTCCCAGGTGCGGCGCACCGTGCGCCGGGCCGACTGCTGATCGGCGACGCCGAGGTGCGGCTCACCGCCGACGACGCGGGTCGATGATCTCCAGCGACGAGCAGCACGACCCGGCGGTGCCCGACGACACGATCCTGTCGTCCCGCCGCCGCGACGCCGCTCGGCCCGCGGAAGCGACCGACGCCGGATCGGCCGCGGACGCGCCGGACGACCGGACAGTGATCTCGGCGCGCCGCCGCCCGCCCGTCGGCCGAACCGATGCCGCCCCCGGCGCGAGTGAGCCCGACGCCGACCCGGACGAGCGCGTGCCCGTCGAACACGACGACGCCGGCGCGGACGACGTCCACGACGGACGCACGGTCTCCTCGGTGCGGCGCCCCGTCGTGCGGCCGGCCCCGGCGGGCCCCCGGGCGGCCGGTCCCGGGTCGCGTGTCGCGCACGTTCCGGATGCCGCGTCCCTCCGCCGCCCAGCTGCCCCGCGCGCCGTGCCTCCCGCCGCGGCCGCCCGCGTACCGGCGTCGCCGGCGTCTCCGATGCCGCCGACGGACGCCGGCTCCGCCGGCTCGGTGCGCTACGACGCCCTGGAGAGCGCGCGACGATCCCGGGAGCGACGCCGGATGCTGGTCGTCGTGGTGTGCACCGCGGGAGCGCTCATCGTGGCCGGCGCGGCCCTCGTCGTGCTGCTGCTCTGACCGCGCCGCGGGCCGCATCGGCGCTCTCGCGGCGCGTTTGACCGACCACCGAAATCCCGCGTATCATTGATCGGGTGTGCGCTCACGCGCGCCGTCCGCCGTGCCTCGGTGCGGAGACGGATCGTGGGGCGCCTCATCTCAGGGAACGGCCTGCGAACAGGCCACCCCCACGGCATATCCACCACACGACGTCCGGCACCATCATGCCGTTCGGGCGGATCCACGTGAGCCCGCCGTGTCACGAATCGAAAGATCCGGGATCGGCGGGGGAGACCACGACGCTGTCACCGTGCAGCACCTGCGAGGGCAGACAGACCCGCGCAGCACAACAAGGAGAGAACGTGCCAACCATTCAGCAGTTGGTTCGCAAGGGTCGCTCGCCCAAGGTCTCGAAGACCAAGGCGCCGGCGCTCAAGGCGAACCCGCAGCAGGCGGGTGTCTGCACCCGCGTGTACACGACCACGCCCAAGAAGCCGAACTCGGCGATGCGCAAGGTCGCCCGTGTCAAGCTCCGCAACGGCACCGAGGTCACCGCGTACATCCCCGGCGAGGGTCACAACCTGCAGGAGCACTCGCTCGTGCTCGTCCGTGGCGGTCGTGTGAAGGACCTCCCGGGTGTCCGCTACAAGATCGTCCGCGGCGCGCTCGACACGCAGGCCGTGAAGAACCGCAAGCAGGCCCGTAGCCGCTACGGCGCGAAGAAGGGTTGAGTTAGATGCCTCGCAAGGGACCCGCCCCGAAGCGCCCCGTCGTCAACGACCCGGTCTACGGCGCACCCGTCGTGACCCAGCTGGTCAACAAGATCCTCGTGGATGGCAAGAAGTCGCTCGCCGAGTCGATCGTCTACGGCGCCCTCCGCGGCGTCGAGGCGAAGAACGGCCAGGACGCCGTCGCCACCCTCAAGAAGGCCCTCGACAACGTGCGCCCGACCCTCGAGGTCAAGTCGCGCCGCGTCGGCGGCTCGACCTACCAGGTGCCGGTCGAGGTCAAGCCCCACCGCGCCAACACGCTCGCCCTCCGCTGGCTCGTGAGCTACGCCAAGGGCCGTCGTGAGAAGACGATGACCGAGCGCCTCCAGAACGAGATCCTGGATGCCTCGAACGGCCTGGGCGCCGCGGTCAAGCGCCGCGAAGACACCCACAAGATGGCCGAGTCGAACCGCGCCTTCGCGCACTACCGCTGGTAACCAGCTCTGAGTCGCCGGCCGGAGACGATCTCTCCGGCCGGCGCATCCCGAACACGTAAGGAAGACATCCGTGGCACAAGAAGTGCTCACCGACCTCAACAAGGTCCGCAACATCGGCATCATGGCGCACATCGATGCCGGCAAGACGACGACGACCGAGCGCATCCTGTTCTACACGGGCGTCAACCACAAGATCGGCGAGACGCACGACGGCGCTGCCACCACCGACTGGATGGAGCAGGAGCAGGAGCGCGGCATCACCATCACGTCCGCCGCCGTGACGTGCTTCTGGGACAAGAACCAGATCAACATCATCGACACCCCCGGTCACGTCGACTTCACGGTCGAGGTGGAGCGCTCGCTCCGCGTCCTCGACGGCGCGGTCGCCGTCTTCGACGGCAAGGAGGGCGTCGAGCCCCAGTCCGAGACCGTGTGGCGTCAGGCCGACAAGTACGACGTCCCCCGCATCTGCTTCGTCAACAAGATGGACAAGCTGGGCGCCGACTTCTATTTCACGGTCGACACCATCGTGAACCGCCTGAAGGCGAAGCCGCTCGTGCTGCAGCTGCCCATCGGCGCCGAGAACGACTTCATCGGGGTCGTCGACCTCGTCGAGATGCGCGCCCTCGTGTGGCCCGGCGACGCCAAGGGCGACGTGACCATGGGTGCGAAGTACGAGATCCAGGAGATCCCGGCCGACCTCGCCGACAAGGCCGCCGAGTACCGCGAGAAGCTGCTCGAGACGGTCGCGGAGTCCGACGAGGCCCTGCTCGAGAAGTACTTCGGCGGTGAGGAGCTCACGGTCGCCGAGATCAAGGGCGCCATCCGCAAGCTCACGATCGCCTCGGAGCTCTACCCCGTGCTGTGCGGCTCGGCCTTCAAGAACCGCGGCGTGCAGCCGATGCTCGACGCGGTGGTGGACTACCTGCCGTCGCCGCTCGACGTGCCCGCGATCGAGGCGCACGACCCGAAGAACGAAGAGAACATCATCGAGCGTCACGCCGACCGTGACGAGCCGTTCGCCGCTCTCGCGTTCAAGATCGTGACCCACCCCTTCTTCGGTCGCCTGACCTACATCCGCGTCTACTCGGGTCACCTCGACTCGGGTTCGGCGGTCGTCAACTCGACGAAGGCGAAGAAGGAGCGCATCGGGAAGATCTTCCAGATGCACGCCAACAAGGAGAACCCGGTCGACTCGGTCACCGCGGGTCACATCTACGCGGTCATCGGCCTGAAGGACACCACGACGGGCGACACGCTGTCCGACGCGAACAACCAGGTCGTGCTCGAGTCGATGACCTTCCCCGAGCCGGTCATCGAGGTGGCCATCGAGCCCAAGACGAAGGCCGACCAGGAGAAGCTGGGTCTCGCGATCCAGAAGCTCGCCGAAGAGGACCCGACGTTCCGCGTCGAGCAGAACGCCGAGACCGGCCAGACGACCATCAAGGGCATGGGCGAGCTGCACCTCGACATCCTGGTCGACCGCATGAAGCGCGAGTTCAAGGTCGAGGCGAACGTCGGAAAGCCCCAGGTGGCCTACCGCGAGACGATCCGCAAGACCGTCGAGAAGCACGACTACACCCACAAGAAGCAGACGGGTGGATCGGGCCAGTTCGCCAAGATCCAGTTCACCATCGAGCCCCTCGAGGTGACGGCCGACAAGACGTACGAGTTCGAGAACAAGGTCACCGGTGGCCGCATCCCGCGCGAGTACATCGGCCCCACCGACCTCGGCTTCCAGGACGCCATGAACGTCGGCGTGCTCGCCGGCTACCCCATGGTGGGCGTCAAGGCGATCCTGCTCGACGGCGCCTCGCACGACGTCGACTCGTCCGAGATGGCGTTCAAAATCGCGGGATCGATGGGCTTCAAGGAGGCCGTCCGCCGCGCGAACCCGGTCATCCTCGAGCCGATCATGGCCGTCGAGGTGCGCACGCCCGAGGAGTACATGGGCGACGTGATCGGCGACCTGAACTCGCGTCGTGGCCAGATCCAGTCGATGGAGGACGCCCAGGGCGTCAAGGTGGTCCGTGCGAACGTTCCGCTGTCCGAGATGTTCGGCTACATCGGCGACCTGCGCTCCAAGACCTCCGGCCGCGCCGTCTACTCCATGGAGTTCGACAGCTACGCCGAGGTCCCGCGCAACGTCATGGACGAGATCGTCCAGAAGACCAAGGGCGAGTAACCCTTTCGGGGCCCCTCGAGAGATGAGGGGCCCCGGCACAAACTGAATAGCGGTTGTCGAGCGCCCGCCCCGGCGGGCTGTCGAGACACACACAGAATCACCAGAACCGTCTCCACTAAGGTGGAGATATCCCCGTAGACGACCGGTCGCAAACCAGTGCCCGGAGCTTCTACACGACCGTCCTGAGGAGGACCCAGTGGCTAAGGCCAAGTTCGAGCGGACCAAGCCGCACGTGAACATCGGAACGATCGGTCACGTCGACCACGGCAAGACCACGCTCACCGCAGCGATCTCGAAGGTGCTCGCCGACAAGTACCCGTCGGCCACCAACGTGCAGCGCGACTTCGCGTCGATCGACTCCGCTCCCGAGGAGCGCCAGCGCGGTATCACGATCAACATCTCGCACGTCGAGTACGAGACGCCCAAGCGTCACTACGCTCACGTCGACGCCCCGGGTCACGCCGACTACATCAAGAACATGATCACCGGTGCGGCTCAGATGGACGGCGCGATCCTCGTGGTCGCCGCCACCGACGGCCCGATGGCTCAGACCCGCGAGCACGTCCTGCTCGCCAAGCAGGTCGGCGTGCCCTACCTGCTCGTCGCCCTGAACAAGGCCGACATGGTCGACGACGAGGAGATCCTGGAGCTCGTCGAGCTCGAGGTCCGCGAGCTGCTCTCGTCGCAGGACTTCGACGGCGACAACGCCCCCGTCGTCCGCGTCTCGGGCCTCAAGGCTCTCGAGGGCGACGCCGAGTGGGTCGAGAAGATCGTCGAGCTCATGGACGCCGTCGACGAGTCGATCCCCGACCCGGTGCGTGACAAGGACAAGCCGTTCCTCATGCCCATCGAGGACGTCTTCACCATCACCGGTCGTGGCACGGTCGTCACCGGCCGCGCCGAGCGTGGCACGCTCGCCATCAACTCGGAGGTCGAGATCGTCGGTCTGCGCCCGACGCAGAAGACGATCGTCACCGGTATCGAGATGTTCCACAAGCAGCTCGACGAGGCGTGGGCCGGCGAGAACTGTGGTCTGCTCCTTCGCGGCACCAAGCGTGACGACGTCGAGCGCGGCCAGGTCGTCGTGAAGCCCGGTTCGGTCACCCCGCACACCAACTTCGAGGGCACGGCGTACATCCTGTCCAAGGAGGAGGGCGGCCGTCACAACCCGTTCTTCACGAACTACCGTCCGCAGTTCTACTTCCGCACCACCGACGTCACCGGCGTCATCACGCTGCCCGAGGGCACCGAGATGGTCATGCCCGGCGACACCACCGACATGACGGTCGAGCTCATCCAGCCGATCGCCATGGAGGAGGGCCTCGGCTACGCCATCCGTGAGGGTGGCCGCACCGTCGGCGCCGGCACCGTGACCAAGATCCTGAAGTAAGGATCTCGCGGATTCAGCAGTGAGCGGATGCCGCGGCATCCGTCCGGCGAGGGGCCGGGCCTTCGGGCCCGGCCCCTTCGTCGTGCCCGGCCCGGCGATCGCTGGAAGGTTGACGCGCGAGGCGGGACCCGTTTTGAATGGTCGCGAGCGCCCAGGGCGGGCGCCGAAGGAGCGTGCGATGGGTATCGACGACCTGGTGAATCAGGGCAAGGACTTCCTGGAGCAGAACAAGGACAAGATCGACGGCGCGATCAAGTCGGAGCAGGCCGAGGGCGTCAGCGACAGCGTCTTGGACGCTGCCGCGGAGTTCGTCAAGAAGGTCGCCCCCGACAGCATCGACGGTCATGTCGACGGTGTCCGCGACAACATCGACAAGGCGGTCGGGAACGAGTAGCGGCTCGCTCTGCGGCAGGAGACGGTCCGGGTGATCCGGGCCGTCTTCTGCTTGACGGCGTCCTTCGGCCGCCGGTAGTTTCGCTGTGGGACGGCGTGCTGCCGGACGCGAGCTGGGGAGTGAGCGTCGGGCGTGGACGGCACCTGTCCCGGGGGCCACGATCCGTGGGCCCCTGCCGTGACATGACGTCGGCGAGGTTGGGGAATGACCGGGAAGTCTGGGGACCCTGGGCGAGTCGATCGACCGCGCGCGGACGAAACCGGGCGGCTGCGCCGCCTGAGTTCGGATCGCCATCCGCCGGCGCCGTGTCACGCCCCCGAGCGGAGGCGACTCTGGGCCGCCTCTGGCATCGGCGATCCGATGCGCGTCCTCGCCCCGCCGGTCACGGCCGGAACGCGCCCCCCGTTGCGCGCGGCAGCCGTTGCTGCTGCGCGCCGGATACGGAACGCATCGACGCGGATGCCGTGACGGTGGGGGAGGGTGGGATGCCCCTACCCGCCCTCCTCCACTCACGTCGCCGGCTGCTCCGGCTGTGAAGCAGCCGAGCGTACGGGTCGCGCGACACGCCCGAGTTTGCGACACGCCCGGGCGGCACGTAGACTAGTGAGGTTCCACATTCCGGCGCGTCCTTCGGCGTGCTCCGGATCACTGCCAGGGCAGTGCATAGGCGGCACATCACGTGCAGGGTCCTAGGCCGCGGGCAGCAGAACCACCACATCCCACATCCATACTCATCGAGAGCGCCCCTCTCGCGTGCGTGCGGGTGGCGGATGCCGGGAGCGGCGCTTCGGCGCGGCATCCGGATTGACATCAGAACAGCGGTGCAGCAACGCACTGCGCAAGCGGTGCAGAAGTGCCATGGCGCGTGAGCGCCACCGTGCGTCCAATGCCCCCGGGACCTCCGGGACGGTACGACGCGAGAAAGAGAGTGAGCAGACAATGGCGGGACAGAAGATCCGCATTCGCCTGAAGTCGTACGACCACGCCGGCCTCGACAGCTCGGCGCGCAAGATCGTCGACACCGTGACCCGTGCGGGCGCGACCGTCGTGGGCCCCGTGCCCCTTCCGACCGAGAAGAACGTCGTGTGCGTCATCCGGTCGCCCCACAAGTACAAGGACAGCCGCGAGCACTTCGAGATGCGCACCCACAAGCGTCTGATCGACATCATCGACCCGACGCCCAAGGCCGTCGACTCGCTGATGCGCCTTGACCTGCCGGCCGACGTCAACATCGAGATCAAGCTCTGAGGTTCGACATGGCTGACATCAACAACAAGATTTCCAAGGGCCTGCTCGGCACCAAGCTCGGCATGACCCAGGTCTGGGACGAGACGGGCAAGCTCGTTCCCGTCACCGTCATCGAGGTCGCGCCGAACGTGGTCACCCAGGTTCGCACGCCCGAGAAGGACGGCTACAAGGCCGTCCAGATCGCCTACGGCCAGATCGACCCCCGCAAGGTGAACAAGCCCCAGACGGCCCACTTCGAGGCCGCCGGTGTCACCCCGCGTCGTCACCTCACCGAGATCCGCACCGCGGACGCCGCTGACTACTCACTCGGTCAGGAGCTCACGGTGGACGGCGTGTTCGAGGCCGGGCAGCTGGTCGACGTCGTCGGCACCAGCAAGGGCAAGGGCACCGCGGGTGTCATGAAGCGCCACAACTTCAAGGGCGTCTCCGCCTCGCACGGTGCGCACCGCAACCACCGCAAGCCCGGTTCGATCGGCGCGTCGTCGACCCCGAGCCGCGTCTTCAAGGGCATGCGCATGGCCGGCCGCATGGGTGGCGAGCGCGTGACCGTCCTCAACCTCAAGGTGCACGCCATCGACGCCGAGAAGGGTCTGCTGCTCGTCAAGGGCGCCGTCCCCGGTGCGCGTGGCCGCATCGTCTACGTCCGCAACGCAGTGAAGGGTGCCTGATCACATGGCTGACTCGACTCTCGCGCTCGACGTCGTGAAGGCAGACGGCAAGACGGCTGGCTCCGTCCAGCTGCCCGCCGAGCTCTTCGACGTCAAGACGAACATCCCGCTCATCCACCAGGTCGTCGTCGCGCAGCGCGCAGCGGCTCGCCAGGGCACCCACTCGACCAAGCGTCGCGGTGAGGTCTCCGGCGCCGGCCGCAAGCCCTTCAAACAGAAGGGCACGGGTAACGCCCGTCAGGGCTCGATCCGCGCGCCGCACATGACCGGCGGTGGCATCGTCCACGGCCCGAAGCCGCGCGACTACTCGCAGCGCACCCCCAAGAAGATGATCGCGGCCGCCCTCCTGGGCGCGCTCAGCGACCGCGCTCGGGGCGACCGCCTGCACGTCGTCGACTCCTTCGGCATCGAGGGCGCCCCGTCGACCAAGGCCGCCGCGGCGGTGCTGGCCACCCTCGCGCCCACCAAGAACGTGCTGGTCGTCATCACGCGTGACGACGAGCTCAGCATCCTGAGCGTCCGCAACCTCGCGTACGTCCACGTGCTGTACTCCGACCAGCTCAACGCCTACGACGTGCTCGTCTCCGACGACATCGTCTTCACCAAGGCCGCCTTCGACGCCTTCGTCGCTGCGAAGACCGGCGCCACCGAGGAGGTCTCGGCATGACCGCCGTCCAGCTGAATAAGGACCCGCGCGACATCATCCTGAAGCCGGTCGTCTCCGAGAAGAGCTACGGGCTCATCGACGAGGGCAAGTACACCTTCCTCGTCGACCCGCGCGCCTCGAAGACCGAGATCAAGCTCGCGATCGAGAAGATCTTCGGCGTCAAGGTGGCCGGGGTCAACACGATCAACCGCGTCGGCAAGGCCCGCCGCACCCGCTTCGGCACCGGCAAGCGCAAGGACACCAAGCGCGCCATCGTGACCCTGAAGTCGGGCACCATCGACATCTTCACGGCAGTCGGCTGACGGTCGGGATAGAGGACTAGAGATATGGCTATTCGCAAGTACAAGCCCACGACCCCGGGTCGCCGCGGCTCGTCGGTGGCCGACTTCGCCGAGATCACCCGATCGACGCCCGAGAAGTCGCTCCTCCGCCCGCTCGCCAAGACCGGTGGCCGCAACAACCAGGGCCGCATCACCACCCGCCACATCGGCGGTGGCCACAAGCGTCAGTACCGCGTCATCGACTTCCGTCGCAACGACAAGGACGGCATCAACGCCAAGGTCGCCCACATCGAGTACGACCCCAACCGCACCGCGCGCATCGCGCTCCTGCACTACTTCGACGGCGAGAAGCGCTACATCCTCGCGCCGAACAAGCTGCAGCAGGGCGACGTCGTCGAGTCGGGTCCCTCGGCCGACATCAAGCCGGGCAACAACCTGCCGCTGAAGAACATCCCCACCGGTACCGTCGTGCACGCCATCGAGCTCCGCCCCGGCGGCGGCGCGAAGATGGCACGCTCGGCCGGTGCGTCCGTCCGCCTCGTGGCGAAGGACGGCCCGTACGCCCAGCTGCGCCTGCCCTCGGGCGAGATCCGCAACGTCGACGCGCGCTGCCGCGCGACCGTCGGCGAGGTCGGCAACGCCGAGCAGTCGAACATCAACTGGGGCAAGGCCGGCCGCAAGCGCTGGAAGGGCGTCCGCCCGACCGTCCGCGGCGTCGCGATGAACCCGGTCGACCACCCGCACGGTGGTGGTGAGGGCAAGACCTCCGGTGGTCGTCACCCCGTTTCGCCGTGGGGCCAGGCCGAGGGCCGCACCCGTCACGCGAACAAGGAAAGCGACAAGTACATCGTTCGCCGTCGCAACGCCGGCAAGAAGCGCAAGTAGGAGTAGAGGAAGATGCCACGCAGTCTGAAGAAGGGCCCCTTCGTCGACGAGCACCTGCTTCGCAAGGTCGCCTCGCAGAACGAAGCCGGCACGAAGAACGTCATCAAGACGTGGTCGCGTCGCTCGATGATCGTCCCCGCCATGCTGGGCCACACGATCGCCGTGCACGACGGTCGCAAGCATATCCCCGTGTTCGTGACCGAGACCATGGTCGGACACAAGCTGGGCGAGTTCGCGCCCACCCGCACCTTCCGCGGCCACGTGAAGGACGACAAGAAGGGCCGTCGCCGCTGACGCGGGGACGAAAGAGGAGAGAGAAATGGTGGAGTCCATCGCACGCGTGCGACACATCCGCGTGACCCCTCAGAAGGCTCGTCGTGTCGTCGCTCTCATCAAGGGCAAGCAGGCTGAGGAGGCCCTGGCCATCCTCAAGTTCGCTCCGCAGGGTGCGAGCGAGCCGATCTACAAGCTCGTCGCCTCGGCGATCGCGAACGCTCGCGTGAAGGCCGACAAGGACGGCGAGTACCTGGACGAGCAGGACCTGTACGTGAAGAACGCGTACGTCGACGAGGGCACGACGCTCAAGCGTTTCCAGCCCCGCGCCCAGGGTCGCGCATTCCAGATCAAGAAGCGCACGAGCCACATCACGGTCGTGCTCTCGACGCCCGAGGTCGCTGAGGCGGCCCCGGCTGCCAAGACGAAGAAGGCGAGCAAGTAATGGGCCAGAAGGTCAACCCGTACGGCTTCCGCCTCGGCATCACCACGGACCACGTGTCGCGTTGGTTCTCGGACTCGACGAAGCCCGGACAGCGCTACGCCGACTACGTGGCCGAGGACATCAAGATCCGTCGTCTGCTGACGACCTCGCTCGACCGCGCGGGCGTGAGCAACATCGAGATCGAGCGCACCCGTGACCGCGTCCGCGTCGACATCCACACGGCCCGCCCGGGCATCGTGATCGGTCGTCGCGGCGCCGAGGCCGAGCGCATCCGCGCCGACCTCGAGAAGCTCACCGGCAAGCAGATCCAGCTGAACATCCTCGAGGTGAAGAACCCCGAGGCCGACGCTCAGCTCGTCGCGCAGGGTGTCGCCGAGCAGCTCAGCGCCCGTGTGGCCTTCCGCCGCGCGATGCGCAAGGGCCTCCAGGGCGCGCAGCGCGCCGGCGCCAAGGGCGTCCGCATCCAGGTCTCCGGCCGCCTCGGCGGCGCCGAGATGAGCCGCTCGGAGTTCTACCGCGAGGGTCGTGTGCCGCTGCACACGCTGCGCGCGAACATCGACTACGGCTTCTACGAGGCCAAGACCACCTTCGGCCGCATCGGCGTGAAGGTCTGGATCTACAAGGGCGACCTCACCAACAAGGAGCTCGCGCGCGAGCAGGCCAACGCGCCCAAGTCGGACCGTCGTCGTGACGACCGTCCGCGTCGCGGCCCCCGCAACGAGGCCCCCGTCGCAGAAGGAGCATCGGCGTAATGCTTATCCCCCGCAAGGTCAAGTACCGCAAGCAGCACCACCCCAAGCGCGATGGCCAGGCCACCGGCGGCACGAAGGTCTCCTTCGGCGAGTTCGGCATCCAGGCCCTCACGCCCGCCTACGTGACGAACCGTCAGATCGAGTCCGCTCGTATCGCGATGACCCGTCACATCAAGCGTGGCGGCAAGGTGTGGATCAACATCTACCCCGACCGTCCGCTCACGAAGAAGCCCGCTGAGACCCGCATGGGTTCCGGTAAGGGCTCGCCGGAGTGGTGGGTCGCGAACGTCAAGCCGGGTCGCGTCCTCTTCGAGGTCGCCGGCGTCAACGAGCAGCTCGCTCGTGAGGCCCTGACCCGTGCCATCCACAAGCTGCCTCTCAAGGCACGCATCATCAAGCGCGAGGAGGGCGACGCGTAATGGCGATCGGCACCAAGACGCTCGCCACGAGCGAGCTCGACACGTTCGAAGACCAGCGCCTCGTCGAGGAGCTGCGCAAGGCCAAGGAAGAGCTGTTCAACCTGCGCTTCCAGTCGGCCACCGGCCAGCTCGAGAGCCACGGCCGCATCCGCGCCGTCAAGCGCGACATCGCGCGGCTCTACACCGTGATCCGGGAGCGCGAGCTCGGCATCCGTGCCACGCCCGCTCCGCTGGAGACCGCGACGAAGGCGAAGAAGACGAAGGCCAAGAAGGCGGATGCCGCCGACCAGGCCGAGAAGGAAGAGGCCGAGTGATGGCTGAGACCACCGAGAAGAAGGCCCCCGCCCGCAAGACCGCTGCCGCCAAGGCCGAGGTCAAGGAGCAGGTCGCCGGTCACGAGTCCGCGGCGCACGACGTGCGCGACGCCGACGCCCGTGGCTACCGCAAGGCCCGTCGCGGCTACGTCGTGAGCGACAAGATGGACAAGACGATCGTCGTCGAGGTCGAGGACCGCGTGAAGCACCCCCTCTACGGCAAGGTCATCCGTCGCACGTCGAAGGTCAAGGCGCACGACGAGGGCAACACCGCCGGCATCGGCGACCTCGTCCTCATCAACGAGACCCGTCCGCTCAGCGCCACCAAGCGCTGGCGCCTGGTCGAGATCCTCGAGAAGGCCAAGTAAGCCTCGCGGCTTGCCTGGAACCCAAGGAGTAACAAGTGATTCAGCAGGAATCCCGCCTGAAGGTCGCCGACAACACCGGCGCCAAGGAACTGCTCACGATCCGCGTGCTCGGTGGCTCGCAGCGCCGGTACGCCGGCCTCGGCGACATCATCGTGGCCACGGTGAAGGACGCGATCCCGGGTGGAAACGTCAAGAAGGGCGACGTCGTGAAGGCGGTCGTCGTCCGCACCGTCAAGCAGACCCGTCGTCCCGACGGCTCGTACATCAAGTTCGACGAGAACGCCGCCGTCATCCTGAAGAACGACGGGGAGCCCCGCGGCACCCGCATCTTCGGACCGGTCGGTCGTGAGCTTCGCGACAAGAAGTTCATGAAGATCGTCTCGCTCGCACCGGAGGTGATCTGACCCATGGCCAAGATCAAGAAGGGCGACCTGGTTCAGGTCATCAGCGGCAAGAAGCAGGACAAGGGCGGCGACCGCGGCAAGCAGGGCAAGGTCCTCGAGGTCCTCCCCGAGCAGAACCGCGTCATCGTCGAGGGCGTCAACTACGTCACGAAGCACAACCGCGTCGGCCAGAGCCAGCGCGGCACCAAGACGGGCGGCATCGAGACGATGGAAGCCCCGATCCACATCTCCAACGTCGCCATCGTCGACCCCTCGACCAAGAAGCCGACCCGTGTCGGTTACCGCGTCGAGGAGCAGACGAAGGACGGCGTGAAGCGCACCGTCCGCGTGCGCTACGCGAAGAAGTCAGGCAAGGACCTCTGAATATGAGCACCGCCACTGCCGTGGAGGCTGGCAAGATCCAGCCCCGCCTGAAGCAGAAGTACAACACCGAGATCAAGAAGCAGCTGCAGGACGAGTTCGGCTACGCCAACGTCATGCAGATCCCCGGTCTCGTCAAGGTCGTGGTGAACACCGGTGTCGGCGAGGCAGCTCGCGACAGCAAGGTGATCGATGGCGCGGTCGACGACCTCACCAAGATCACCGGCCAGAAGCCGGTCGTCACGAAGGCCCGCAAGTCGATCGCTCAGTTCAAGCTGCGCGAGGGCCAGGCCATCGGCGCGCACGTCACCCTCCGCGGCGACCGCGCGTGGGAGTTCCTGGACCGCCTCGTGAACCTCGCCCTGCCCCGCATCCGCGACTTCCGCGGTCTGTCGGGCAAGCAGTTCGACGGCCACGGCAACTACACCTTCGGTCTCCAGGAGCAGTCCGTGTTCCACGAGATCGACCAGGACAAGATCGACCGCGTCCGCGGGTTCGACATCACGATCGTGACGTCGGCGAAGACGGATGCCGAGGGCCGCGCGCTCCTGCGTCACCTCGGCTTCCCGTTCCGCTCCGAGGACGCCCAGGCCTGACCGCAAGACCCCCGGGGGCGCTGCGCCCCCGGGGACTCATAGAAGGTCGTCTGTCGTGTAACGGCAGCCGAAACCTCATGAACGAAGGAAACAAGAAATGACGATGACAGACCCGGTCGCAGACATGCTGACCCGTCTGCGCAACGCGAACTCGGCGCACCACGACACCGTGTCGCTGCCGAGCTCGAAGCTCAAGACGCACATCGCCGAGATCCTCCAGCAGGAGGGCTACATCAGCGGCTGGGAGGTCTCGGACGCCCGCGTCGGACAGACCCTCACCCTCACGCTGAAGTACGGTCCGAACCGCGAGCGGTCGATCGCCGGCATCAAGCGCGTCTCCAAGCCCGGTCTCCGCGTGTACGCGAAGTCGACCGAGATCCCGCGCGTCCTCGGCGGCCTCGGCGTCGCCATCCTGTCCACCTCCTCCGGTCTCCTCACCGACCGCCAGGCCGAGCAGAAGGGCGTGGGTGGGGAAGTCCTCGCCTACGTGTGGTGATCTGACATGTCGCGTATCGGACGTCTCCCGATCGACATCCCCGCCGGTGTGACCATCACGGTCGACGGTCAGGATGTCGCGGTCAAGGGCCCCAAGGGCGAGCTCTCGCTCACCGTGGCACGCCCCATCGAGGTCAAGGTCGAAGAGGGCCAGGTCGTCGTGACCCGTCCCGACGACGAGCGCTCCTCGCGCTCGCTGCACGGCCTGACCCGGACCCTCATCAACAACAACATCATCGGTGTCACCCAGGGCTACACCAAGGGCCTCGAGGTCGTCGGCACGGGTTACCGCGTGGCGCAGAAGGGCAGCTCGGTCGAGTTCGCCCTCGGCTTCTCGCACCCCGTCCTGGTCGACCCGCCCGCGGGCATCACCTTCACGGTCGAGGGCAACAACAAGCTCACCGTGAGCGGCATCGACAAGCAGGCCGTCGGCGAGGCGGCTGCCAACATCCGCAAGATCCGCAAGCCCGAGCCGTACAAGGGCAAGGGTGTGCGCTACGCCGGCGAGGTCGTGCGGCGCAAGGCCGGAAAGGCTGGTAAGTAACCATGGCTGTGAAGACGAAGACCGACGCCCGCGCGCGTCGTCACGCCCGCCTTCGCAAGAAGGTCGTCGGCACCGAACAGCGTCCGCGCCTCGTCGTCACCCGATCGGCCCGCCACGTCTTCGTGCAGGTCGTCGACGACAGCAAAGGCCACACCGTGGCCTCGGCCTCGACCCTCGAGACCGATCTGCGCGCGTTCGACGGTGACAAGACGGCGAAGGCCCGCAAGGTCGGCGAGCTCGTCGCCGAGCGTGCCAAGGCCGCCGGCGTCTCGGACGTCGTGTTCGACCGCGGTGGCAACCGCTACGCGGGCCGTGTCGCGGCGATCGCCGACGGCGCTCGCGAAGGAGGTCTGAACCTGTGAGCGATTCAACCAACAACAACGTGGAGACCGAAGTGACCGACCAGGCTGCTGCTGCCACGACGGCAGAGGCGCCCGCCGAGCGCGAGCGCGAGCCGCGCCGCGGCGGTCGCGAGCGCAACCCCAACCGCGACCGCGGTTCGCGCGACGCCGACAAGAGCCAGTTCCTCGAGCGCGTCGTCACGATCAACCGCGTGTCGAAGGTCGTCAAGGGCGGCCGCCGGTTCAGCTTCACCGCGCTCGTGGTCGTCGGTGACGGCAACGGCGTCGTGGGCGTCGGCTACGGAAAGGCCCGTGAGGTGCCCCTGGCGATCTCGAAGGGCGTCGAAGAGGCCAAGCGCAACTTCTTCCGTGTGCCCCGTGTCGGCTCGACCATCCCGCACCCCGTGCAGGGTGAGGCCGCTGCCGGTGTGGTGCTCCTGCGTCCGGCCGCCGCCGGTACCGGTGTCATCGCCGGTGGTCCGGTGCGTGCCGTGCTCGAGTGCGCGGGCATCCACGACGTGCTCTCGAAGTCGCTCGGCTCGTCCAACACGATCAACATCGTCCACGCGACGGTGGAGGCGCTGAAGCAGCTCGAGGAGCCCCGTGCGGTCGCCGCGCGTCGCGGTCTCGAGTTCGACCAGGTCGCCCCCGCCCGTCTCGTCCGTGCCGAGGCCGAGGCCGCGGCTGCTGCGAAGGCAGGTGTCTGATGGCTGCGCGCCTGAAAGTGACCCAGGTCAAGTCCAAGGTGAGCGAGAAGCAGAACCAGCGTGACACGCTGCGTTCGCTGGGTCTGAAGCGGATCGGCGACTCGGTCGTCCGTCCCGACGACGCGCAGACGCGCGGTTACGTCAAGACCGTCGCGCACCTCGTGAAGGTTGAGGAGATCGACTGATGGCTGAGAAGGCCGAGAAGAACGAAGCCGTCGAGGCGGAGGCTCCCAAGAAGCCTGCTGCCAAGAAGGCTGCGCCCAAGGCCGCCGCCGACAAGCCGGCCGCCGAGAAGAAGGCTCCCGCGAAGGCTGCGAAGGCCGACGCCGCCGAGAAGGCCGAGAAGGCTCCCGCCAAGAAGGCGGCGCCGAAGACGGATGCTCCGGCATCCCGTCCCGGTGTTCTCAAGGTGCACCACCTGCGTCCGGTCCCCGGCGCCAACACCGCCAAGACCCGTGTGGGTCGCGGTGAGGGCTCGAAGGGCAAGACCGCGGGCCGCGGCACCAAGGGCACGAAGGCTCGCTACCAGGTCAAGGTGGGCTTCGAGGGCGGTCAGATGCCGCTCCACATGCGCACCCCGAAGCTGCGCGGGTTCAAGAACCCGTTCCGCGTCGAGTACCAGGTCGTGAACCTGGACAAGCTCGCCGAGCTGTACCCGTCCGGTGGCGACGTCACCGTGGGCGACCTGGTCGCCAAGGGTGCGGTGCGCAAGAACGAGAAGGTCAAGGTGCTCGGCACCGGCGACATCTCGGTGAAGCTCAACGTGTCGGTCGACAAGGTCTCGGGCTCCGCCGAGCAGAAGATCGTCGCTGCGGGCGGCACCGTCAAGTAGTACGCGCAATGGGGGCCGGAGCTTGCTCCGGCCCCCATTGGGTTACCCTGGACGTCGGCGCGTCTCGTCCGCGCGGCATCCCCTCTGGAGGCATCCTCTTGTTCAGCGCCATCGCGCGGGTCTTCCGCACACCCGACCTGCGGCGGAAGATCGCATTCACCCTGGCGATCATCGCCCTGTACCGCTTCGGCGCGCACATCCCGGCGCCGTTCGTCGACTTCCCCAACGTGCAGTCCTGCCTCGACCAGTCGGCGGGCACCCAGGGCCTGCTCTCGCTGGTGAACCTGTTCTCGGGCGGCGCGCTGCTCCAGCTGTCGATCTTCGCGCTCGGCGTCATGCCGTACATCACCGCGACGATCATCGTCCAGCTGCTGCGCGTGGTGATCCCGCACTTCGAGACCCTTTACAAAGAGGGTCAGTCGGGCCAGGCGAAGCTGACGCAGTACACCCGCTACCTCACGATCGCGCTCGCGCTGCTGCAGTCGACCACGCTCGTGACGGTCGCGCGCAGCGGCCAGCTGTTCGGTGCGACGGGCATCCCCGAGTGCGAGCAGCTGCTCACGAACGACGCGTGGTGGGCGCAGCTGCTCATGATCATCACGATGACGGCCGGCACCGGCCTCATCATGTGGTTCGCCGAGCTCGTCACCGAGCGCGGCATCGGCAACGGCATGTCCCTCCTGATCTTCACGTCGATCGCGGCCGCCTTCCCCGCGTCGATGTGGGCCATCTGGCAGTCGCGCGGCTTCGAGGTCTTCCTCCTCGTCCTCGCCGTCGGCATCGTGGTGGTCGCGCTCGTCGTCTTCGTCGAGCAGTCGCAGCGCCGCATCCCCGTCCAGTACGCCAAGCGCATGGTCGGGCGCCGCACCTACGGCGGCACGAACACGTACATCCCGATCAAGGTCAACATGGCCGGCGTCGTGCCCGTCATCTTCGCCTCGTCGCTGCTGTACATCCCCGCCCTCATCGCGCAGTTCAACATGCAGCCGAACTCCGAGAACGAGATCCCCGGCTGGGTGTCGTGGATCCAGCAGTACTTCACCAACGGCGATCACCCGATCTACATGGCGGTGTACTTCCTGCTGATCGTGGGCTTCACCTACTTCTACGTCGCGATCACCTTCAACCCGGTCGAGGTCGCCGACAACATGAAGAAGTACGGCGGCTTCATCCCCGGCATCCGCGCGGGCCGACCCACGGCCGAGTACCTCGACTACGTGCTGACCCGCATCACGCTTCCCGGTTCGCTGTACCTGGGTGCGATCGCACTGCTCCCGCTCATCGCCCTGGCGACGGTCGGCGCCAACCAGAACTTCCCGTTCGGCGGCGCATCGATCCTCATCATCGTGGGTGTCGGCCTCGAGACGGTGAAGCAGATCGACGCGCAGCTGCAGCAACGCCACTACGAAGGACTCCTGCGATGACCCTCGGCCAGGTTCAGAACGGCGCGGCCGTCCGGCTGCTGATCGTCGGCCCGCAGGGCTCGGGCAAGGGCACCCAGGGCGTCCGCATCGCCGAGGCGTTCGGCATCCCGGCGATCTCGACCGGCGACGTGTTCCGCGCCGCGGTGGCCGACGGGTCGGATCTCGGTCGCCAGGTGAAGTCGATCATCGAGGCCGGCGACCTCGTCTCCGACGAGCTGACGAGCGCGGTCGTGCGCGACCGCCTCTCGCAGGCCGACGCCGCCGGCGGCTTCCTGCTCGACGGCTACCCGCGCAATGTCAGCCAGGTGGCGCACCTCGACGAGTTCCTCGAAGGACGCGACGAGAGCCTCGACGCGGTCATCGAACTGAGCGTCCCGCGCGACGAGAGCATCTCGCGCCTGTCGCTGCGGGCTCAGGAGCAGGGGCGCACCGACGACACCGAAGAGGTCATCGCGAACCGCCTGGCGATCTACGAGCGTGAGACGGCTCCGATCCTCGGGGTCTACCGCACGCGCGGGATCGTCGACGAGATCGACGGCGTCGGCACGCCCGACGAGATCACCGCCCGCATCATCGCGGCACTCGAGGCGCGCGGACTGGCCCGTCCGGCCGCGGCCTGACGCCGTGTCGCTGCGCCGATCGATCTACAAGACGCCCGCCCAGCTGCGGGCGATGGTGGAGCCCGGGCTCATCACCGCCGCTGCCCTGGATGCGGCGCGCGCGCTGGTCGCTCCGGGCGTCACGACCGGGGAGCTCGATGCCGCGGCATCCGCCGTCATCACCTCCCGCGGTGCGAAGTCCAACTTCCAGATGGTGCGCGGGTACCGCCACACCATCTGCGCGTCGGTGAACGAGCAGGTCGTGCACGGCATCCCGGGCGACCGGGTGCTCCAGCCCGGTGACATCCTGTCGGTCGACGCCGGCGCCGAGTACAAGGGATGGAACGGCGACTCCGCGTTCACGATGGTGCTCGACGACCCGTCGCGTCCCGACGTGGTGGCCGAACGCCGCCGCCTGTCGGAGGTGACCGAGGGGTCGCTGTGGGCCGGCGTCGCCGCCCTGGCGACGGCGCGCCATCTCGGCGAGATCGGCGCGGCCATCCAGGAGCACATCGAGGTGCACGCTCCCGCGACCGGTTACGGGATCCTACGGGAGTACGTGGGTCACGGCATCGGCCGCAAGATGCACGAGTCCCCGTCGGTGTTCAACTACCGCGTTCCCGACCCCGGACCCGAGGTGCGCCCCGGGCTGGTGCTCGCGATCGAGCCGATGGTCGTGATCGGCGATCAGGAGACGTTCGTCGAAGACGACGGCTGGACCGTGTCGACCCTCGACGGCACCGCCGGCTCCCATTGGGAGCACAGCGTCGCCGTGCACGAGGGAGGCATCTGGGTGCTGACGGCGACCGACGGGGGAGCGGCGGGTCTCGCGCCCTTCGGCGTCACGCCGACCCCCATCGCATAGCCCACCCGCTTCGAGCGGAGAGTGTCAGGAGGAGAGCGAGATGGCCGAGGGCCCGCGCAAGGTGAACTGGTTCGCGATCTGGGTGAGCGTCGGCGTCGTCGTGGCGCTCGTCGTGGTCGCGATCCTCGTGGTGACGCTGTCCAATCAGTCCTCGGGGCCGCAGCCCGACCAGGCGCCGTCCGCCTCCAACATCGACTCCGAGACCGGCGCGATCCTGTTCGGGACCGGTCCTGACCAAGTCGACACTTATGTCGACTTCATGTGCCCGTACTGCGCGCAGTTTGAGCAGGCCGAAGGCGAGACGATCTCGCAGCTAGTCTCAGATGAGCAGATCACGCTGTCGGTCTACCCCGTGGCGATTCTGGATCGCCTCTCGCAAGGAACTCAGTACTCCTCGCGGTCCGCGAGTGCCATGTATTCCGTGGCCGAGGCCGACCCCGACCACGCATATGCGTTCCTGCGCGAGTTGTTTGCCCAGCAGCCTCCAGAGGGTTCGGAGGGGCTGTCCAACGAGGAAATCGTGGACGTCGCCCGGGCAGCCGGCGTGACGATGACACCCGAGTTGGAGGAGTCCATCCTCTCCAGTCGGTACCTCGACTTCGCGCAGCGTACGGCGCTTCCCCAAGAGGCCCGTGGAACGCCGACGCTGGTTGTGAACGGCGAGATCGTTCCCGTCACCTTCGACGCCCAGGTGGACATCGTCGCGCGACTGCAGTGACCCGAGCTGTGGATAACTTTCGGTAGACCCTTTCTCCTCGACGCTGTGGTGGCGATTACGCGGCACCATCCGCGACACGAGTGAAGGAGATACCAAGTGAAGCACGCATCTGCGCAGCCCGTACGCCCGCCGGGCGCTCGGTTTGCCGAGGCATCCGTTATCACGTATGCTTGATCTTTGGTGCCTTGCGCCTTTATCGGCGTGTCCAGGCACAACCAATCCCATCCACCGCAGACCGACCGGTCTGCAACAGCGATAGCGAGCGTATGGCGAAGAAAGACGGTGTCATCGAGATCGAGGGCGTCGTGTCAGAGGCCCTGCCCAACGCGATGTTCCGCGTTGAGCTGACCAACGGACACAAGGTTCTCGCCACGATCTCGGGCAAGATGCGGCAGAACTACATCCGCATCATCCCCGAAGACCGCGTGGTCGTGGAGCTCAGCCCCTACGACCTCACGCGCGGACGCATCGTCTACCGCTACCGCTAGACCGGTCGAGAAGTAACACCTCGCGCGCTCGCGCGTGTCTGGTGAAGACAGCGAACAGGAAAATCATGAAGGTCAACCCCTCCGTCAAGCCCATCTGCGACCACTGCAAGGTCATCCGCCGCCACGGCCGCGTCATGGTCATCTGCAAGTCCAACCCGCGTCACAAGCAGCGCCAGGGCTGAGCATGCTTCCGGATGCCTCGGCAAGAGGCATCCGGTCCCACAACCGAACATCGCACATCTGGCAGGGTCAGAGTCCGCTCGCGAGGGCGGAGGACACCTCGGGCGGAGGCCCGGGCACCGATCCTGCTCCACACCTCCACTCACTCCTAGGAGAAACCGCATGGCACGTCTTGCCGGCGTTGACATCCCGCGCGACAAGCGCGTGGTGATCGCCCTCACCTATATCTACGGCGTCGGCCGTACCCGCTCGAACGAGATCCTCAAGGCGACGGAGATCGACGAGAACATCCGCGTCAAGGACCTCAGCGACGACCAGCTCGTCGCGCTCCGCGACTACATCGAAGGCAACTACAAGGTCGAGGGTGACCTCCGCCGTGAGGTGGCCGCCGACATCCGCCGCAAGGTCGAGATCGGCTCGTACGAGGGCCTGCGCCACCGCCGCGGCCTCCCGGTGCGCGGTCAGCGCACGAAGACCAACGCGCGCACCCGCAAGGGCCCGAAGCGCACGGTCGCCGGCAAGAAGAAGGCGCGCTAAGGCGCGGCCCCCAGGATTCAGGGAGAACAGGACTCATGGCACAGGCCAAGACCGCCGCGCGCAAGCCGCGCCGCAAGGAGAAGAAGAACATCGCGCTGGGCCAGGCCCACATCAAGTCGACGTTCAACAACACGATCGTCTCGATCACCGACCCGTCGGGCGCCGTCATCAGCTGGGCCTCGTCGGGTGGCGTGGGCTTCAAGGGCTCGCGCAAGTCGACGCCGTACGCCGCCGGCATGGCTGCGGAGTCCGCCGCCCGCCAGGCGCAGGAGCACGGCGTCAAGAAGGTCGACGTCTTCGTGAAGGGCCCGGGCTCGGGCCGCGAGACCGCGATCCGCTCGCTCCAGGCCGCCGGCCTCGAGGTGGGCTCCATCCAGGACGTCACGCCCCAGGCTCACAACGGCTGCCGTCCCCCCAAGCGCCGTCGCGTCTGATCACTTCTGGTTGCCGTACCGGCCGTGCCACGCGTACGGCCGGTGTCGGCATCCCGCGAGAAAAACTCAACACCTCACCCACCGCACGTGTCATATAGCGGGCACGTGATCGAAAGGAACACATAGTGCTCATCGCACAGCGTCCCACTCTGACCGAGGAGAAGATCGGGGAGTTCCGCAGCCGCTTCGTCATCGAGCCGCTGGAGCCCGGCTTCGGCTACACGATCGGCAACGCGCTGCGTCGCAGCCTCCTGTCGTCCATCCCCGGCGCGGCCGTGACGTCGATCCGCATCGACGGCGTCCTCCACGAGTTCAGCACCATCCCGGGTGTGAAGGAGGATGTCACCGAGATCATCCTCAACATCAAGCAGCTGGTCGTGTCCAGCGAGCGCGACGAGCCCATCACCGCCTACCTTCGCAAGACGGGCGCCGGTGAGGTCACCGCAGCCGACATCTCGGCGCCGGCCGGTGTCGAGGTGCACAACCCCGAGCTCGTGATCGCGACCCTCAACGACACTGCGAAGTTCGAGCTCGAACTGACCATCGAGCGCGGCCGCGGCTACGTGTCGGCCACGCAGAACCGCAACGAGTACGCCGAGGCCGGGCAGATCCCCGTCGACTCGATCTACTCGCCGGTCCTGAAGGTGTCGTACCGCGTCGACGCCACGCGTGCCGGTGAGCGCACCGACTTCGACAAGCTGGTGCTGGACGTCGAGACCAAGCCGTCGATCGCCCCGCGCGACGCCGTGGCCTCGGCTGGCCGCACCCTCACGGAGCTCTTCGGCCTGGCCCGCGAGCTCAACGTCGAGGCCGAGGGCATCGAGATCGGCCCCGCGCCGGTCGAGACCGTTCTCTCGAACGAGCTGTCGATGCCGATCGAGGACCTCGACCTGTCGGTCCGCTCGTACAACTGCCTCAAGCGCGAAGGCATCAACACCGTGTCTGAGCTCGTCGCCCTGTCCGAGACGCAGCTCATGAACATCCGCAACTTCGGTCAGAAGTCGGTCGACGAGGTGCGCGACAAGCTCGTCTCGCTCGGCCTGTCGCTGAAGGACTCGGTTCCCGGGTTCGACGGCGCGCACTTCTACGGCGGCTACGACGACGAGACCGTCTGAGCCGGTTCCCGACCGACTTTTCACACTGGAGTAACTGAGAATGCCGAAGCCCACCAAGGGTCCCCGCCTCGGAGGCGGCCCCGCCCACGAGCGCCTGCTGCTTGCGAACCTCGCCGCGGCCCTCTTCACCCACAAGTCGATCAAGACGACCGAGACCAAGGCCAAGCGCCTTCGTCCGCTCGCCGAGCGCCTCATCACCTTCGCCAAGCGCGGCGACCTGCACGCCCGTCGCCGGGTGCTGTCGGTCATCGGTGACAAGGAAGTCGTCCACGTCCTCTTCACCGAGATCGCGCCGCTGGTGGCCGACCGTGACGGCGGCTACACCCGCATCACCAAGGTCGGCAACCGCAAGGGCGACAACGCCCCCATGGCCGTGATCGAGCTCGTCCTCGAGCCCGTCACGCCCAAGGTGAAGTCGGCGAAGAAGACCGCGGCCGCCGCTCCCGCCGCCGCACCGGTCGCCGCGGAGGCGCCGGCCGACGAGACCGCCGCCGACGAAGAGACCGTCGAGACCGCCGCTGACGAAGAGACCGTCGACGCCGGCGCCGAGTCGCCGGAGGAGGGCGCCGCCGCCGAGGCTGCGGCCGAGGACGCCGTCGAGGCGCCCGCCGAGGAGAAGTCCGAGTAATCGGACGCCGGGCCTCGAGCCCGGCACGGCCGAGGCATCCGTCCCCGGCCACCCTTGCACCGCGAGACCCGCGAGCCCCCTGGGGCCGCGGGTCTCGCTGCGTCTGCCGCAGCGATCCCTCGCGGCCCGGTCGGAGCGCCTCGCGGCACCCTACTGGTCGACCGGAAGGGTGCGATCCCACAGGAGTTCATGCAGCCGGAGCTCAGCAGCGTACCGGCGCTCGGCGCGCTCACGCTCGATCGCGTCGACCGACCGCGCCACCGTCTCGGCGAACACCTGACCGCCGGCCGGGCCGGGATGGATCGAGTCGCCCGCGAGCAGGTCGGTCCGCGGCCCGATGGCAGCGGACCAGTCCGCGACGACCACCCCCGGGTGCGTCTCCGCGAACGCGGCGAGGTCGCGGTTCACCCCGGGGATCCAGTCGCGGGGTGCGTAGGCGTTCACGAGCACCAGGTGTCGATCCGGGCCGACGATATCGGCCATGCGCTGCAGCGAATCGGGGTCGACGGGCCCGTTCGTGCCGAGCGCCACCACCACGTACGGCCGCAGCTGCCCGGAGGCGGCGAGGCTTTCGAGGATGCCCGGACCCGCCCAGCTCGACCGCGATACCGCCGCGTCGACCTGGATTCCCGGGAACCTGGCGAGCAAGGCGGGCGCCGACGCCAGCATCACCGAATCGCCGATCGCGGTGATCTGGTCGCCCGTCACGGGAGTCGGCTGCGGCGTCGGGGAAGGCCGGGAGATCAGAGGACTGATCGGGGCGGGCCGCGGCGGCGTGGCCGAGGGCGCTGGCTCGGCGGCGGGGGACGTTCTCGCCGCTTTCGCGGCACGGTCGAGCGCCGCCTGGCCGGCGGCGACCGCCGCCTCGCCGGTGGAGTCGCTCGGCGCTGCGGCGATCGCGGCCGTCGTGCCGCCCAGCACCAGCACGGCCGCGGTCACGGCCGACACGGGCCGGATCATGCCGGGCGCACCGGCCCGCAGCTGCGCGGCGAGCTCGCGCGCGCAGGCGCGGAAACCGCGCCGGCGGATCGGGGTCTCGACGAACCGATACGACAGCTCGGCGACAGCCGCGGTCACGGCGAGCACCGCGATCCCGATCCCCACCGGGGTCTCGGCGGGCCCGCCCGGGACGAGCGTTATCGCGAGCACGAGCAGCGGCCAATGCCACAGGTAGATGCCGTAGGACCGATCGCCCACCCACCGCAGCGGCTGGACGTCGAGCGCCGGTCCGAACCAGGAGCCGGGCCACACACCGGCCGTGATCGCGGCGGCGGTGCTGAGGCTCACGGCCACCAGTGCGCTGGGGAACGTCGCCGCCGTGTCGGCGCCGGCGGTGATCGCGACGGCGAGGATGCCGAGCAGACCGGCGATGCCGAGGCATCCGATCGCCGTGCGCACGGCGGGCAGGTCGACCCATCGCGGGCGCGTGGCGGGCGCACCGCTCGTGGGCGGCAGGACCAGCGTCCACCCGGGGGGGAGCGTGATCCCGGGCAGCGAGGCCGCGGCTTCGGCGCGCGAGGGACGGGAGAGGACGGGCGCGAGGGCGAATGCGAGCGCGACGCCGAGGAGGATGCCGAACGCGTGCGTGTCGGTGCCGAAATACGCCCGGGTGACATCGCCGCCGGCCGTCGCCACGACACCCATCCACACGGCTGACGCCGCGGCGAGGGCGAGGGCCGCCCCTGCCCGGGCCGCTCCGCGCGGCAGCAGGAGGAACAGCGGCAGGACGAGCGGCCACAGGACGTAGAACTGCTCCTCGACCGACAGCGACCAGAAGTTGCGGAAGAGCTCGGGCGTCGCACTGCCGAAGTAGCCCGTGTCGCCGGCGATCGCGATCCAGTTGTAGCTGAAGGTGAAGGCGCCGAGCACCTGCTGCCCCACGCGCAGGAGGACGTCGCCCCCGATGATCCAGGCGAGGGTCGAGCACACCGTGACGACGAGTGCGAGTGCCGGGAGCAGGCGTCGCGCGCGGCGCTTCCAGAAGTCCACCAGGCCGATGCGTCCGGTGGAGTCGTGCTCCCGCAGCAGCAGCGAGGTGATGAGGAAGCCGCTGATCACGAAGAACACGTCGACTCCGACGAACCCGCCCACGAAGATCGACGACGGGAACAGGTGATAGGCGACGACGAGGGCCACGGCGATCGCGCGCAGCCCATCGAGTCCCGCGTAGCGGGACTGGCGAGGGGAGGGCGCGATGGACGTCATGAGTTTCGTGTGGGGGGAGAGGCCATTCTACGACGAGCCCTCCGACGCTCCGGGAAGCGACTGCGGCGTTCCGGTCGCCGTGGGGGACCCGGATGCCGCAACTAGGCTGGGGCGGTGCGCATCCGTCTCGACATCGCCTACGACGGCACGCACTTCCGCGGGTGGGCGCGCCAGCCGGGTCTGCGGACGGTGCAGGAGACGCTCGAGTCCGCGCTCGGCCGGGTGCTGGGCGGCGAACCGCGGCTCGTCGTCGCGGGACGCACGGACGCCGGTGTGCACGCTTCCGGGCAGGTCGCCCACGTCGACCTCGACGAGGCGCAGGCCGCGCGCGTTCTGGCCGGACGGTCGCGCGGCGGGGCCGCGGACGCGCACGACCCGGTGGGGGCGCTCGCCCACCGGCTGACCGGCGTCGTCGGCTCGTACGCCGACGTCGCGGTCACGCGCTCCGCCGTGGCGGCCCCGGGATTCGACGCGCGCTTTTCGGCGGTGTGGCGCCGCTACGCGTATCGGATCGCCGATGCCGTGTCGGGCTACGACCCTCTGGAGCGGCACCGCACCACGACGGTGCGCGCGAGCCTGGACGCGGAGGCGATGGATGCCGCGGCCCGATCGCTCATCGGCCTGCACGACTTCGCGGCGTACTGCAAGCCCCGCGAAGAGGCCACCACCATCCGCACCCTCCTCGAGTTCGACTGGCACCGCGCGGACGACGGCGTCCTGCTCGCGAACGTGAAGGCCGACGCGTTCTGCCACTCGATGGTCCGCGCGCTGGTGGGAGCCTGCGTGGCGGTGGGCGAGGGGCGACTCGACGTCGATGACGTGGCCGACATCCGCGACGCCCGCGAGCGCGTGCCCGAGGTCAAGGTGCTCGCGGCCCGCGGGCTCACCCTCACCGAAGTGGGCTATCCGGCCGACGAGCTGCTCGAGCAGCGCGCCGACCAGACGCGCGCGCGGCGGACCCTGCCCTGACGCCGGACCGCGTTCAGCGGGCCTCGGTCTGGATGAGCAGACGCTCCACCAGCTGAGCGCTGACCTTCTCCCAGCGGTCGCCGCCCTTGTCTGCGGCCAGGGCCGCAGCTTCGCGGGCGGTGTAGACCAGAGCGTCGAGGTCGTAGCCGATGACGGATGCCGGAGCCCAGCCCGCGCTGGCGGTGGGGCGGATCGCGAGCCGCGAGTCGACATCGAGCTGCGGCACGCGGGCGAGCATGTCGCGCAGGAAGTTCCGCACCGCGGCATCCGATCGCGGCACCAGGATGACGGTGGCGCCGGGCGCGGGCGTTCCGATGTCGGAGTCCGCCGGGAAGATCGAGCGGGCCGCCTGCTCGAGGTGGCCGGAGAGGGTCGCCAGGGCGGCGCTGCCGGCGGTCTGGCGAATGTCGGAGGCGTCGTCGAGTCGCAGGTAGACGACGGACCACGGCTCCGCCGTGCGCTGGGCGCGCTGCAGCCGGTCGACGGCCGCCCGCTCGAACCGCTGCCAATCGGTCGCGGTCGTCGGCGTGCGCACGAGCACGGACTGGCCCGTCGCGATGCCCATGACGGCCACGAGCGCGCAGCCGACGTAGAGCAGCATGCCGATCGACGAGACCAGGCGCACCAGGGCGAGATCGTCGCCTCCCGTCGGCGGGAAGAAGACGCCGGAGGCGAACGTGGCGAGGCCGGTGGCGAGGAACGCGGCAGAGGCGATCGCCAGCGGGAGCACGACCTTTTCGCGGCGGCGGGCCGGGACCCGCACCCATTCGACGAAGAACAGACCCGCGAAGAGGGACGCCGCGAAGAACACCGCGCGGTAGGCGACCGTGAAGACCTCGATGTCGCCCGCGACGACGAGCGTGCCGGCCGACACGGCGGCCATGGCGAGGGCGACCCAGCCGAAGGGCCGCAGACCCCAGTGAGCTCGGAAGCCCGACCACAGGAGCGCCGGCGCGCCCATCAGGGCTCCGAGACAGGCGCGCCGGATCGTCTCGGCGTCGTTCAGGTCTGCGGCGACGACCCCGACCGTCGCGACCATCGAGAGGGTGAAGGCACCGGCCCAGAACAGGGTCGCCGCGCTCGGCCGGGCCATGAAGGCGACGCCCACCGCGAGCATCGTGGCGAGGGTCGTCAGCGCGGCCTGCGCGATGCCCAGGTTCAAGCCGGTGAGGCCCGCGAGCTCGATCATGCCAGCGTCTCCGTTCCGGCATGAGCCGCCGCGTGATCGCTGCGCGGGAGGCGGACCGACACGGTGGTGCCGACGCCGGCCTCGCTGTCGATCGTGAGCGTGCCGCCGTGGGCGGCCACGATCTCGCGGGTGATGCCCAGTCCGAGACCCGTGCCGCTGGCGGTCTCCTTGGCCTGCTCGGTGCGGAAATACGGGGTGAGGATGTTCGGCAGGTCGGTCTGCGAGATCCCGATCCCGGTGTCGGAGACGACCAGCGAGACGTCGTCGCCCTCGACCGAGCCGGAGATGCGCACCCGCCCTTCGCGCGCGGTGTACTTGATGGCGTTGCTGACCAGGTTGTCGATGACCTGCCGCACGCGGAATCCGTCGGCCGTCACCGGCAGCTTCTCGTCGAGCGCGACGGCGATGTCGACCTCGTGGGCGTTCGCGGTGGCGCGGAACGAATCGACGGAGTCGACGATGATCTGACGCAGGTCCAGGTCGTCGTAGGACTCGCGTGTGGTGAAGCCGGCCCGGGAGGTCTGGAGCATGCTGTTGGTCATCTCGAGCATCCGCTCGCTCGCGCTCACGATCGCCTCCAGCCGCTGGCGCATGCGGGGGCTGAGGTCCTCGGTGTCCAGGGCGAGCTCGGCGTTGCCGATCATCACGGTCAGCGGATGCTTCAGCTCGTGCGACGCCATGGCGGCGAGGCGCTCGCGCTCGCGCTGCGCGTGGGTGATCGCCGTGACGTCGTGCACGACCAGCAGCGTGCTGGGCTCGTCGTCCTCGGGGGCGTCGAGCGGCTTGGCCGTCACCGAGAGCACGCGCCATTCGCCGGTCGGGGTGAAGAGCCAGACGCGCGCGTCGGTGAACACCTCGCCGCGGGCCGCGCGGGCGAACGGCCGGGCGGACGGCGGGATGGGCATGCCGCGCAGCTCGGTGTACTCCACCGATTTCGCCGGGAGGCTCCGGTCGAGCGGATCCAGGCCGTAGAGACGCTCGTACGCGTCGTTGACCGCGAGCACCTCGCCGGACGACGATACGCGGGCGACCGCCGTGTCGACGCCGTTGAGGATCTGCAGGGTGCGCCGCTCCTGCCCCGAGGTGCGGCGCAGGGCGACCGTGAGCCGGCTCGCCTGCCGACGCAGGAGTCGTCGGAGAGCCCGGGTCTGCCGCATGGCGAGATGAGCGGTGATGCCGATGAAGGTGAGCGAGAGCAGGCCGATCACGGCGCGCAGCGCCACCGGGACGGTGGCCATCGCGGCGCTCTGGACCACCAGCAGCGTTCCGATCAGCGCCAGGAGCCCGCCGAGGTAGAAGATGCTGAAGTGCATCGCCACCCACATCACCGGGAACGCCCAGAGGAAGATGAGGCGCAGCTCGGTGTCGTACGACACCATCCCGATCGCCAGCGTGTCGATCAACGGGATGGAAAGCACGGCGTTGCGGGGCAGCCATGACCAGGGGATGGCGAGCGTCGCGATCGTGACGGCGATGAGCTCCAGCATCCCGAGCGTGAAGGTCCACACCGAGTAGACCTCGGGCTGCAGCACGAGCACGAGCACGCCGATGAGGACCACGCTCGCCGCCAGGACCAGCTGCGTCAACCAGATCGATCGCGTGCGGGCGCCGGGCGCGGCGAGCGTCGTCATCCAACGGCTCCCGGTGGCCATGTCGAGAATTCTAGGCGGCACGGCGCCTCCCGCCCGGGAGCGCCCCGCCCTCGGCGGTTGCGGAACTCTTGCGGGAACGTTGCGCAGCGGCGGGGTCGGAGAGGCGACCGCGTTGCGGTCGGCGGCGCAAGCTGGGATCCGGCCCCTCGCGGGTCGCCCCCACGTTCCTCGAACGAGAGCAAGCACTGTGACCGATACCGGCCGGACGATCGGATGCGTCGTCGCCGCGCACGAGGACGAGCGCTCGATCGCCGACGTCCTCACCGCGCTGCTCGCGCAGACGAGGGTGCCGGACGTCATCCACGTCGTCGTCGAGAACAGCTCGGACGACACGGTGGGCGTCGCGTCGCGCTTCGCAGGCCCTCATCTGGTCGCGTCGGACTCCGGGCCGCAGTTCACCGAGGTGTTCGTGCACGACATCGGGGCCGACCCGGGCAGGCGCGCCGGCGCGCTGCAGTACGGCTTCTCGCTCGCCGAGGGGCACGACGTGCTCGTCTGCGTCGAAGGCGACGAGGTGGTCGACCCCGACACCGTCGAGCGGGCGCTTCGTCGAGCCATGCCGCACGGCCCGGGCAACGGGCGCGGCCACGTCCACGCGCACGCCGGCGGCCACGCGCACGCCCGCACCCGCAGCCACGGGCACGGCCGTCATGGGTCGTGGGGGCAACGCGTCGCGTGGCTCACGCTGCTCGCCGCGGCGATCTCGGTGTTCTCCACGCTCGTGCGCCGACCGCACGGGCTCAAGGTCTGACGCGAACCCGACGCGATCAGAGGAGGGATGCCCCGTCGCTGGGGCGGGGCATCCCTTCGGCGTCACCGCAGTCAGGCGTGCTCCGATGTGAGGCGATAGCCGACTCCGCGCACGGTCTCGATGTACCGCGGATTGGTCGGGCTGTCGCCGAGCTTGCGGCGAAGGTTCGTCATGTGCGCTTCGACGGCGCGCTTGTCGGCGTCGCCGACGAAGTAGCTGGTGACGTACGACTCGCCACGCAGCACGAGGGTGAGGTCGGCCTTGCTCCGCACGCGCCGCTTCGATTCGAGCAGTGTGGCCAGCAGGTCGAACTCGGTGCGCGTGAGATCGAGGTCGCGTCCGCCGATGGTGACGAGCCGGTTCTCGGGATGCAGCAGCAGGTCGCGGTGCGCGATCCACCCGGAGTCTGCGGCGGGCGCCGTGGTCGCGCCCGGATCCTCGGAGACGGATGTCGCGGCGCCGGGCTGCGGGTCGGAGGCGGCGGCCGGTGCCGGGGCGCCCGCCGGAGCGGTTGCCATTCCGCCCGTGGCGAGCGAGCCGCCTTCGCCGCGGGTGCGACGCAGCAGCGCCTCGACGCGGGCGCGCAGCTCGCGCGGCCGGAAGGGCTTGAGCAGGTAGTCGTCGGCGCCGGCGCCGAGTCCGGCGATCACGTCGGCTTCGTCGTTGAGGCCGGTGAGCATGATGATGTAGGTGTCGGACTGCGAGGCCCGGATGCGTCGGACGGCTTCGAAGCCGTCGATGCCGGGCATCGTGACGTCGACGGTCGTGAGGAGGGGCTCGTACGCGCCCACGGCGCGCACGCCGTCTATGCCGTTGCCCACGGAGACGGTCGAGAATCCTGCGGACTCGAGGACATCGGCGAGGATGAGCCGGATCTCGGGGTCGTCCTCGATGATGACCGCGGTTTTGAGGTCGTCGGCGGGGGAGGTCATTGGCGCGTGCGCTTTCTCTCGTGCGATGCGAATCTCACTCGGTCGCCGACCCCAGCTGCGGCGCTCCGCGCGCGATGGCGAGGCGTTCTCGATGCTACACACCGACCAGGGGAAACGCTTGGCGGTGCTCGCTGAGCTTTCGCTCAGTATTCGCCGCAGAGCCGTGGCAGGCCCCGCGCGTATTCTGAGAGTGCGCGGAGCATCCACCGGATGGAAAGCCGCGCGTCACATGGCTGACCTAGGCTGGGCGCGACATGAGGGTCATCTCGTACAACTTGCGCAAGCACCGCGCCGCGGGCGAGCTCGCCCAGCTGGTGGAGCGGCATGCCGCCGATGTCCTGTGTCTGCAGGAGGCCGACACCAGCGACCTCCCCGAGGCGATCGAGGGGCTGCGGCTGGCCGACGCGACGCAGCGCAACCGGCTGGGTCTGGCCGTCTACTACCGCGAGAACACCTATCGGGCCGTCGACGTCCGGGCCCTCGCTCTCAAGAAGTCGCTGCACGACCGCGTGCTCAAGCCGGCCGAGGAGCGACTGCTGGGGGTGCGGCTGCACGACATCGACGACGGTCGCGAGCTCATCGTCGCGTCGTTCCACGCCGCGCCGCTGACGGCGCTGAACTCGCTGAGGCGCCATCAGATCCGCACCGCGCTCGACGAGCTGCGCAGTCTCGGAGACGGACTCCCGGCACTGATGGTGGGCGACTACAACTACCCCGTGTTCAAGGAGCATCTCGGCCAGAAGGTGCGCGAGCAGGGGTACGAGCTGAATCTCAGCGACTCCCGCACGTACACGCGGTACCGCTTCTTCCGCGGCCACTACGATTTCGCCACGTCGGTAGGGTTCGAGATCGACCGGGTGCGCACGCTCCCGCAGGGCTTGAGCGACCACCTGCCGATCCTGGTGACCGCGCGACCGTCGGCTTCGGCCGACGGAGTGGTCCGGATGCCTCGGGCCGCGGCATCCTGAATCCCCTCGGCGCTCAGGCGTCGAGGCGCTGTCGCGGGGCGGCGATCGAGGGGTCGGCGTCGTGCCACTTCTCGATGCCCTGGACGACCCAGAACGCGAAGAAGAGTCCGAGCGCCGCGGCCTCGGTGAGCAGCACGATGGGGATGCCCCGGGCGTCGGCGCGGGGGAGCAGGACGATGTACGCGACGAGCACGAGTCCCAGCGCCGCGGCGATGCCGACGTAGAGCACGCGGAACACCATCGGCGGCGGCGCTTCGCGCCGGGGGAAGGCGTTGAGGACGGCCGCCGCAGCGAACAGCGCGAAGAAGGCGATGGTGGCCACGAAGTGCCCCTGGGCGAGGAACAGGTCGCGGGCGAAGAGCCAGGCTGCGCCGATCAGAACGAGCACGGCCGTGCTGGCCGCCAGCGAGAAGCCGACGGAGGGAAGCGAGAGCTGCCTCAGCGCGACCAGCAGAACACCGACGAGCACCGTGAGCAGTCCGATCGCCAGGTAGGTCGCCACCCCGTTGGCCGCCTCGGCCTCGAAGGCAGGAGGGAAGCATCGGTGCGCGCACGGCACCGCCACCCCGGGCACGCTGCCGGGAGCCAGGGTCGTGGGGACGACGGCGATGAGCGGAGCGAAGAGGGCGGCGGCGTCGAGGAGAGCCCGCTCGGCTCCGCGGCCCGACAGCGCGAGCAGCGAGACCGCGACGGCGATGAGCGCACCCACGAAGGCGTTGCGCGCCGGGGTGTAGTAGTAGTCGCTGACCGAGGTCAGCCACCCGGTGCTCGCCGATGCGAGGGCGATCGCGACGAAGATGACGACGACGGTGCCGGCGACGGCGAGCCGGAGGTAGCGGTACGTCCGCTGCACCGAGGTGGAGGGTGCGGCAGGCGACATGTCGACGAGGATATCGAGCGGCGCGGACGTGCGAGGCGGCCCGTTTGGTCGAGGCCTTCCGATGACGTAGACTTGTCGTTTGGTGTGCGGCTCAGCTGACCCGGCACCGCGAACGTGAGCCCTCCACTGGCGTTTTGCCCGGATCTCGATACACCGCCTGCGGCGGCACTCGATCAGCGAACGGCAATCACCCCGGAGTGGGATTCACGAACCTCTCCGTTCGATCAAGAAAGCAGCACTACTGTGACGCGCACTTACACCCCCAAGGCTGGCGAGACCCAGCGCGAGTGGCTGGTCATCGACGCGACTGACGTCGTCCTCGGCCGCCTCGCCTCGCACGCCGCCGCCCTCCTCCGCGGCAAGCACAAGCCGACCTTCGCGAACCACGTCGACACCGGTGACTTCGTCATCATCGTCAACGCCGAGAAGGTGGCGCTCACCGGCCAGAAGCTCCAGAAGAAGATGGCCTACCGTCACTCGGGCTACCCGGGCGGCCTCACCGCGGTCTCGTACGAGGAGCTCCTCGAGAAGAACCCGGTCCGCGCCGTCGAGAAGGCGATCCGCGGCATGCTCCCCAAGAACAGCCTCGGCCGTCAGCAGCTCTCGAAGCTCAAGGTCTACGTCGGCGGCGAGCACCCGCACTCGGCGCAGCAGCCCAAGACGTACACCCTCGACCAGGTCGCCCAGTAAGCGCCGCACAGACTAAGGACACACTCGTGGCGAACATCGAAGACACCAGCAACTACTCGACCGAGACCCCGGTCGACGAGACCGCCGTCGCCGCCGAGCGCCCCGTGCTCTCGGTCTCGGGCTCGGCCGTCGGACGACGCAAGCAGGCCATCGCCCGCGTGCGCGTCATCCCCGGCTCCGGCACCATCACGGTCAACGGCCGCACGTTCGAGGACTACTTCCCGAACAAGCTGCACCAGCAGCTGATCACCGACCCCTTCACGGTGCTCGGCCTCACCGGCGCCTATGACGTCATCGTGCGCATCCAGGGCGGCGGCCCCTCTGGGCAGGCCGGCGCGCTGCGCCTCGGCATCGCCCGCGCGCTCAACGAGATCGACGTCGAGAACAACCGCCCGGCTCTCAAGAAGGCCGGCTTCCTCTCGCGCGACGCCCGCGTCATCGAGCGCAAGAAGGCCGGTCTCAAGAAGGCCCGCAAGGCGCCTCAGTACTCGAAGCGCTGATCGGCTCTCGTTCCGTATGCCGCTCTTTGGCACGGACGGGGTGAGGGGGCTGGCCAACGGCCCCCTCACCGCCGAACTCGCACTGTCCCTGGCCCAGGCGACGGCCGTCGTCCTGGGCCAGGGTCGTACCGCCGAGGCGCGTCGCGCCGCCGGCAAGCGTCCCACCGCCGTCGTGGCCCGCGACCCGCGCGTCTCGGGAGAGTTCCTCTCGGCCGCGGTCGAGGCGGGGCTCGCCTCGTCCGGCGTCGACGTGCTCGACGCCGGCGTTCTGCCGACCCCCGCCGCGGCGTACCTGATCGCCGACATGGACGCCGACTTCGGCGTGATGGTGTCGGCGTCGCACAACCCGGCGCCCGACAACGGCATCAAGATCTTCGCGCGCGGGGGAGTGAAGCTCCCCGACATCGTCGAGCAGCGCATCGAGTCCGCGATGGCCGGGCCGAAGCTGCAGCCCACCGGCGCGGACGTGGGCCGCATCCGCCGGTTCGCCGACGCCGAGGACCGTTACGTCGTGCACCTGCTGGCGTCCCTGCCGGATCGCCTCGACGGGATCCACGTCGTCCTCGACTGCGCGCACGGCGCGGCATCCGGTGTCTCGCCCGAGACGTTCCGCGACGCGGGCGCGCGGGTGACAGTGATCGGCGCCGACCCCGATGGCCTCAACATCAACGACGGCGTGGGCTCGACGCACCTCGACGAGCTGGCCGCAGCGGTGCTCGCCGCCGGCGCCGACGTCGGCATCGCCCACGACGGCGACGCCGACCGGTGCCTCGCGGTCGACGCCGCCGGGCGCGTCGTCGACGGCGACCAGATCATGGCCATCCTCGCGGTGGCGATGAAGGAACGCGGTCGGCTGGCCAAGAACACCCTGGTCGCGACGGTGATGAGCAACCTGGGGCTGCACCGCGCGATGGCTTCGCACGGCATCCAGGTCGAGCAGACCGCCGTGGGCGACCGCTACGTGCTGGAGCGCATGAACGAGGGCGGGTTCTCGCTCGGCGGCGAGCAGTCCGGCCACGTGATCATGAGCGATTTCGCGACCACGGGCGACGGTCTGCTCACGGGACTGCACCTCGTCGGCGAGATGGCGCGGCAGGGCAAGACGCTAGCCGAGCTCGCGTCGATGATGACCGTGTACCCGCAGGTGCTCGTCAACGTGACCGGCGTCGACCGCGCCCGTGCGAACAGCGACGAGGGCGTGTCGGATGCGGTCGCGCGCGCCGCGGCCGAACTCGGGGACTCGGGGCGCGTGCTGCTGCGCCCCTCGGGCACCGAGCCGCTCGTCCGGGTCATGGTCGAGGCGGCGTCCCGCGAGGACGCCGAGCGTCACGCCGAGGCGCTCGCCGAGGTCGTCCGCGAGCGCCTGGCGCTCTGAGCGCTCACCCGCGGAGCGGAGCGGCCCGCCGCATCCGCGACTCGCACCACAGCGCGAACGCGCCGTAGCCGAGAAGGGCGACGGCGACGAGCCCGACGAAGGCGGGGGTCGCGGGGCCGTCCCACAGCAGGGCGTCGCGCCCCGCGATCAGCGACACGGCGATCGCGACGAGGCTCAGCAGCTGCGCCTGGAACAGCGTGCGGAAGGCGCTCCACCGGCTGTCCCACAGCAGCCCCGCGTTGACGACGCCCGTGAGGGAGAGGACCGCGCCCGTGACCTGCGCGGTCAGCGGTGTCAGCGGCCACGCCCAGAGGTCGATGGCGGCGGCAGGAGCGCAGAACAGCGCCGCCCCGAGCGCCAAGGCGGCGAGTCCGACGGCGGCCAGGCCGAAGCGGACGGGGCGGGGGATCTCGACGTCGCGCTCATCGGGCACGCCGGGGTCGCGTCGGCGCTGCACGATGCCGAGCGCGGCCACCGCGAAGGGCGTCGTCGCGTACAGCGTCATCCACACGGCGAACGACAGGTTCTGCGAGAACCGGTCCAGGTGCAGCAGCGTCGCGACGAGCAGCGCGCCGGCGAAGACCACCACCGCGGGGAAGCCGTGGGCGACGTGATGCCACCGCCGCGCCGCGGCCACCCGCACGAAGAACCAGATGCCTCCCGTATAGGCCGACGCCAGAAGGTACGCCGACAGCGGCGGATCGATGGCCCAGGCGAAGAGCTCGCCGGTGCGCTCGGGGAACGCGAACAGCAGGAACGCGGCCACCACGAGGAACGGCACGATCGCGATCGCCACCCACCGTGTGGCGGGGAGGACGCGGTCGTCGGCGATCCCGCGTGCGGGGACGGATGCCTCACCCTCGGTCGCGGACATGCTCCAGCGCCTCCTTCACCGACAGCTCGCGCCCGCGCTCCGTGGCGGCGTCGAGCTGGGGGCCCAAGCCCCTCGCACGCAGCCCGTCGAGCGGGATCATCGAGAACTCGAACGCACCGGGGTTGAAGATGCCCTTGCGGATGCGCAGGCTGCGCGCGGCTCCGAGCAGCAACCCGGCCCGCTCGGCGTCGCCGTCGAGCGCCGCCAGCCCCACGAACCCCTCCAGCCCATAGGCCACTCCCTCGTCGTGGCCGAGGGCCAGCGAGCGGTCGAGCGACACGGCGAAGTCGTCGCGCGCTCCCTCGAGGTCGCCCTCGAAGAATCGCGCCCAGCCCCGGTGGTTGAGGGCGATGACGATGCCGACGCCCTCGCCCTGGGCGGTCGCGAGTTCGAGGCTCTCCTCGAACCGGTCCATCGCGGCGGGAACGTCCGAGGTCATCATGCCGACGCGGCCCAGCATCACGAGCGCCATCGCCTGGCCCCAGGCGTCGTGCACGCCGCGGAACTCGTCCAGGCTCCGTTCGAGCGCGGTCGTCGCCGCGGGCACGTCCGCGCCTTCGGGCCGAGCGAGCAGCCCGAGCGCGACCGACACGCCGGCGAGCGCCGCGCCGAAGGTCTCGCCCGAGGCCTGGAACAGCCGTCGGCTCTCGCTCATGCCGACCGTCGGGTCGAAGTGGAGGTCCTGCCAGAACCGGATCGCGTGGGCGTAGTAGAGCGCGATCGCCCTCGTGCGGTCCGAGATCTCGATGGCCTCGGTCTCGGCGAGGCGCAGCAGCTCCGCCATCCACTCCTGGACGACCCCCAGGTAGCCGCCGATCCACAGGAACAGGTACAGCGCCCAGGCGTACTCGGCGGCCGCGTCGAGCTCTCGGCGGTCGAGAAGCGCCCGGGCGACGCTCGCGAGGTTCTCGACCTCCCGTTCGAGCAGCGCCAGAACGCGCAGCTGCCCCGGCCCTCGCAGGGCGGTCGCGGCTTCGACCGCTCTGGCGCGATAATGGGCGATCCACGCGGAGACCGCCTCCTCGCGTGCCGCGTCGTCCAGCAGGCCGCCGGCGTAGGCGCGCACGAGCACGAGCAGCCGGAACAGCTCCGTGCCGGTGTCGTCGGTGCGTCCCACGAGGCTGGCGTCGACGAGCGCCTCGATGCACCCCAGCGGGTCGGCGAGGCCGACCGCCGCGAGCACGTCCTCGGCCGACGCCAGCGTGAACGACCCGGCGAACACCGAGAGCACGGCGAGCGCCCGGCGCGCCTCGGGATCCAGCAGGTCGACGCTCCACTGGATCGTGCGGCCCTGGGCGCGCTGCCGCTCGGGCAGGTCGCGTGGCCCGCTCACGAGCAGGTCGAGGGCGGAGTCGAGTCGCTCGAGGATCTGCGCCGGGGCGAGCGTGCGCGTGCGCGCCGCGGCGAGCTCGATCGCGAGCGGCATGCCGTCGAGCACCCGGCAGATCGCGACCACCGCCGCGACGTTGTCGCGGGTGAGGCGGAACGACGGCCGCACGGCGGTCGCCCGCGCGACGAAGAGTTCCACCGCCGCCGAGCCGGCGGCGGTGGAAGCCGCGGCATCCGGCGCGGGAACCTCGAGCGGGTTCAGCTCGAAGACGCGCTCGGCGCGAACCCGCAGCGGCGATCTGCTCGTGACGAGCAGCTGCAGCCTCGGCGCCTCGGCCACCAGCCGCACCAGGTCGGGCGACGCGTCGAGCAGGTGCTCCATGTTGTCGACCACCAGCAGGAGGTCGCGGTCGTCGACGGCCTCCACGATCTTGTCGAGCAGGGGTCCGTCGCCGGAGTTGCGCACGCCCAGCGCGCGCGCGACGGCGGCCGGGACGCGGTCGGGCGACGACACCGACTCGAGGGCGGCGAAGGCGACGTCGCGGCCGGCGGCCGCAGCATCCGTCGCGATCTCGATCGCCAGTCGCGACTTGCCCACCCCGCCCGGACCGACCAGGGTGACGATCCTGACCTCGGGCCGCGCCAGCAGCTCGCGCACCTCGACACGCTCGCGCTCACGGCCGATGAGCTCGGTGTAGGGCGCCGGGATCTCGGCCCCGGGCGCTGGGGCGGGCACGTTCGCGGATGCCGCGGAGCGGCCGGCGGCGTCGAACCGCTCGGCCAGGAGCGTGGCGATGTCGGCGACGACGAGCTGGGCGAGATCCGCCGGGCCGGTGAACGACTTGTACGACGTCCGGTCGTCGGATCGGATCGCATGCAGCAGCTCGTCGAGGCGCTCCTCGCGGTGGGGCGCCGGCTCCTTGATGTAGATGAGGGTGGGCAGCCCGGCCGACAGGCGATACTCGTCCTCGAGCCCCGAGATCTCCTCGTCGGGCGCCACCCAGCCGTACTTCTCCCAGTAGAGGCCGACGAAGACGTCGCTCTGCTCCAGGTACGAGCGGTACAGCGCGCGCGGCGGGTGGGGTCTCGCGCCGAGCTCGAACATGACCGGGGCGAGCTGCAGGCGCTCGATGACCTCCCGCACCGCCCGACGCTCGGGTTCGAGCTCACGCAGGGTGGAGCTCACGAAGACCCGGATGCGCTGGTCGGGCGTGCGGATCGGCGATCTCGCGGCATCCATGAGGGAAATCCTCGCCCCGCTCGACCCCCGGCGTAAAGGGCGGCTCTGCGGTCGAGCGGTTTCAGGCGCGTCGAGGCCGGCTCAGGCCGGCGGTGCGCTCCACGACAGCGACTCGATATAGCGCAGGAGCACCCCTTCGCGAAGGGCCCACGGCGACACCTCGAGCTCGTCCACGTCCATCGCCCGCATCGCCTCGTGCAGCACCACGGCGCCGGCGACGATCTGGAACGTACGGTCCGGCGTGATGCCGGGAAGCTCCTGCCGGGCGCTCGCCGGGATGCGCGCGAGCCGGGGGATCCACGAGCCGAGCGCGGCGCGGGGGAGCAGCATCCGCTCGATGCCGGTCCAGCCGGGCGCGGGATATCCGACCAGCTTCGCCAGCGAGCGGATCGCCTTCGACGAGCCGACCACGTGGTCCGGTCGCGGCAGTGTCCGCAGCGACGCGGCCACGGGGGCGAGCGTCGCGCGGGCGTGATGGCGCAGCCGCTCGACGGCGTCGTCTCCCGGCGGGTCGTCGGGCAGGAACTGCACCGTCATGCGTCCCGCGCCGAGGGGGACGGATGCCGCGGCCTCCGGCAGCTCGTCGGCGCCCGCCGCCAGCTCGAGGGATCCGCCGCCGATATCGAACAGGAGGATCTGGCCGGCGGCCCAGCCGAACCACCGCCGGACCGCGAGGAACGTGTAGCGGGCCTCGGTCTCTCCGCCCAGGACCTGCAGCGGCTGGCCCAGGGCCTCCTCGATCCTCGCGATCACGTCCGGACCGTTCGCGGCCTCGCGCACCGCCGAGGTCGCGGTCGCGAGCAGCTCGTCCACGCCCTCGGACGCCGCGACCCGCCGCGCCTCGGAGACCGCGGCGACCAGCGCTGCGACGCCGTCGGGGGTGATCTCGCCATCCGGTCCGAGGTAGCGCATCAGGCGCAGCACGGTGCGGTTGCTCGTGGCGGCGAGCGGACGGCCGCCGGGCCTCACGTCGGCGACCAGGAGGTGGACGGTGTTCGATCCGATGTCGAGGACTCCCAGGCGCACGGGACGACAGTACCGCCCCTGATGAGCGTCGGATGAGAAGTCGGCGCCGGACCTATCGCGCCGCCCTGGGCCGTCTTAGCCTCAGCGCGAGGTGCCGACCCGGCACCATCCCCCGCTGCGCGGCCGGTGTGGGGCCGAACGCGCGGCACGGTGCCCGACGAGGGCGCCGATCGTGAAGGAGAGAACATGGATCGATCACGAAAGACCGCGAGGCGCACCGTCGCGTTCGCGGCGGCCGGTGCGACCGCACTGGCCTTGACCGTCGCGCCCGCGGCGGCCGCGAACGCGGCTCAGGGGGGTGTCTCCTGCGACACCCGCAACAACAACACGATCACCAAGCTGCTCGACTGCGTGAGCGCCGACGGCGTCATGGAGCACCTCGAGGCGTTCCAGGAGATCGCGGATGCCAACGGCGGCAACCGTGCGGCCGACACGCCCGGATACGAGGCGAGCGTCGACTACGTCGTGGAGACGCTCGAGGCCGCCGGGTGGGACGTGTCGATCGATGAGTTCGACTACGCGTACCAGCCTCCGGCCGAGCTGCAGCAGCTCACGCCCGTGAACGCGACGCTCCCCGCGGGCAACTTCTCGGAGGGCTCGGGGTCGGGCACGGTCACCGGGCAGATCATCCCCGTCGACCTGGTGCTCGCGCCGCCGCGCGACCCCGTGACGAGCGGATGCGAGGACGCGGACTTCGCCGGCCTGGACTTCTCCGGCCCCACCGACATCGCGCTCATCCAGCGCGGCACCTGCGAGTTCGGGGTCAAGGCTCGCAATGCGCAGGAGGCGGGCGCCGAGGCCGTCATCATCATGAACCAGGGCAACACTCCCGAGCGGTCCGGCGTCATCACCAACGTGACGCTCATCGGCGAGAACCCGACGGCTCTCGACATCCCGGTCATCACCACGTCGTTCGACGGTGGCGCGGCGCTCGCCGTGCCCGGCGCGACGGCACGCGTGGTCAAGCCCGAGCCCGAGAACCATCCGCAGGAGAACGTGATCGCCGAGCTCCCCGGCCGCAACGACGACAACGTCGTCATGGCGGGCGCCCACCTCGACTCGGTGCCCGAAGGTCCGGGCATCAACGACAACGGCTCCGGATCGGCCGCGCTGATCGAGATCGCGCAGAACCTGTCGAAGCTCAAGCCGCAGAACACCGTGCGTTTCGCCTGGTGGGGCGCGGAGGAGGAGGGCCTGATCGGCTCGACCGAGTACGTGGAGGGTTTGTCTCAGGAGGAGCGGGACCGCATCGCCCTGTACCTCAACTTCGACATGGTCGCCTCGCCGAACTACATCTACATGGTGTACGACGGCGACGAGACCAGCTTCGAGGCGCCCGTCGTGGTGCCGGAGGGCTCGACCGAGATCGAGGACCTGTTCGAGCGGTACTTCACCGGCGCCGGCATCCCCTATGACGATGCCGAGTTCAGCGGTCGCAGCGACTACGAGGCGTTCATCAACGCCGACATCCCGTCGGGCGGCCTCTTCACCGGCGCCGAAGAGGTCAAGACGGCGGAGCAGGCCGAGATCTGGGGTGGCACCGCGGGCGAGGCGTTCGACCCGTGCTACCACCAGGCCTGCGACGACATCGGCAACCTCAGCGAGGAGGCGCTCGGTGTGAACACCGACGCGATCGCCCTCGCCGTGCTGGTGTACTCGTACTCGACCGAACTCGTGAACGGCGTGCCCGGCCGGTCGATCCCCGGCGGGCTCGCGCTGCCCGACCCGGCGGGCGCGGAGGGCACGTTCGCCGGTGGTGGCGGAGGTCTGCACCACGACCACGATCACGCCGCCGCGGCTGACTGAGGTCGTTCCGCCACACCGCGCGGGCCCGTCTCTTCGGAGGCGGGCCCGCGTCAGCGGATACGATGAGCGGGATGTCCGCCGACGACGCCTCCACCATCTCCCCGGCGCTCTCGCTCTACCGCGAGATCGATCGAGCCGACTGGGCACGGCTCGCGGCGGGGATGTCGCAGCCTCTGTCCGAGACCGAGATCATCCAGATCCGGGGTCTAGGCGACCGCCTCGACATGGCGGAGGTCGCGCAGGTGTACCTCCCGCTGTCACGGCTGCTGTCGCTGTATGCGAAGGCGATCAAGAGACTGGGCGCCGAGACGAGCTCGTTCCTCGGCGACGACGAGGCCGCCACGCCGTTCGTCGTCGCGGTGGCGGGGTCGGTCGCCGTCGGCAAGTCCACGATCGCCCGCCTTCTGCGCGAACTGATGAGCCGCTGGCCCGACACCCCGCGGGTCGAGCTCGTGACCACCGACGGCTTCCTCTATCCCAATGCCGAGCTCGAGCGGCGGGGCATCATGAGCCGCAAGGGTTTCCCCGAGTCGTACGACCGCCGGGCGCTGGTGTCGTTCCTCACCGAGGTGAAGAGCGGAGCGCCCGAGGTGAAGGCGCCCTACTACTCGCACATGCGCTACGACATCGTGCCGGACGCCCACACCACCGTGCGCCGCCCCGACGTCGTGATCGTCGAGGGGCTCAACGTGCTGCAGCCACCGCCGACGCCGAACGACGTCGCGGTGAGCGACCTGTTCGACTTCTCCGTCTACGTGGACGCCGACCCGGGAAACATCGCGCAGTGGTACGTCGAGCGGTTCATGGCGCTGCGGACCGGCGCGTTCGCGAACCCGAACTCGTTCTTCAACGTCTTCTCGCACCTCAGCGACGAGGAGGCGGTGCAGACCGCGATGGGCTACTGGAACGACATCAACCTTCCCAATCTGGTCGAGAACGTGCTGCCCACCCGTCATCGGGCCAGCCTGGTGCTGCAGAAGGCCGCGGATCACACCGTCGAGCGGGTTCTGCTTCGAAAACTCTGACCTCCCGCGCCAAGCCCTTCTGACCGGGACTTTTTCTTTCGTTCAGGCTCCTCGCATAACCGCCCGCCTACCATTGGGGGCATGTGTGGAATCGTCGGATACGTGGGCCCGCGGCAGAGCCAGGCCATCCTCCTCGCCGGGCTCGCCCGGCTCGAGTACCGCGGCTATGACTCCGCAGGCATCGCCGTGATCGACGCGGACGGCGACCTCGGGATGCGCAAGCGGGCGGGCAAGCTGGGCATCCTTCGCGACGACCTCGTCGCCGCGCCCCTCGCCGACGGCACCACCGGCATCGGTCACACGCGCTGGGCCACCCACGGCGGTCCCACCGACGAGAACGCCCACCCGCACCTCGCCGACGACGACAAGCTCGCCGTGATCCACAACGGCATCATCGAGAACTTCTTCGAGCTGAAGGAAGAGCTCGTCTCGCAGGGCTACACCTTCCGCTCCCAGACCGACACCGAGGTCGCCGCGGTCCTCCTCGGCCGGGAGTACCGGGCCGAAGGCGACCTCGTCGTCGCGTTCCGCAAGGTCGTCTCGCGCCTCGAGGGCGCGTTCACGCTCCTCGCGATGCACGAGGACCAGCCCGGACTGGTCGTCGGGGCGCGACGCAACTCGCCGCTGGTGATCGGGCTCGGCGAGGGGGAGAACTTCCTCGGGTCCGACGTGGCCGCCTTCGTGGAGCACACGCGCAACGCGCTCGCGATCGGGCAGGACCAGATCGTGGCGATCACGCCCGAGGGCGTCGAGGTCACCGACTTCGACGGCAACGCGGTCGAGGTCGAGCCCTTCGAGGTGACGTGGGATGCCTCGGCCGCCGAGAAGGGCGGCTGGTCCTCCTTCATGATGAAAGAGGTCTCCGAGGAGCCCGAGGCGGTCGCGAACACCCTGCGCGGACGGATCCGCGGCGGCGAGGTCGTGATCCCCGAGCTCGACGGCATGGACGAGCTGTTCGCGGACGTGTCGCGCATCATCGTGATCGCGTGCGGCACGGCGGCGTATGCCGGGCAGGTGGGCAAGTACGCCATCGAACAGTGGACGCGGGTGCCCGTCGACGTCGAGCTCGCCCACGAGTTCCGCTATCGCGACCCGGTCATCGGTCCCGACACGCTCGTGGTCTCGATCAGCCAGTCGGGCGAGACGATGGACACCCTGATGGCGGTGAAGTACGCGCGCGAGCGCGGCGCCCGCACCCTCTCGATCTGCAACACCCAGGGCGCCACGATCCCGCGCGAATCGGATGCGATCGTCTACACCCACGCCGGACCGGAGGTGGCCGTCGCCTCGACGAAGGCGTTCGTGGCGCAGGTGACCGCGCTGTACCTGATGGCGCTGCACATCGGCCGCGTCCGCGGATCGGTGTCGGCCGAGGCCGCCGCGTCGCACGTGCGCGAGCTCGAAGCCGTGCCGGCCAAGATCTCGCAGATCCTCGAGCGCGAGCAGCCGCGCATCGAGCAGTTCGCGCACTGGATGGCCGACACGCGCTCGGTGCTCTTCCTCGGACGACACGTCGGGTACCCTATCGCCCTGGAGGGCGCGCTGAAGCTCAAGGAGCTGGCCTACATCCACGCCGAGGGCTTCGCCGCCGGCGAGCTCAAGCACGGGCCCATCGCGCTGATCGAGCCCGGCCAGCCGGTGTTCGTGATCGTGCCGTCGCCGCGCGGTTCGGCCGACATGCACAAGAAGGTCGTCTCGAGCATCGAGGAGATCCGTGCTCGCGGCGCGCGGGTCATCGCGATCGCCGAAGAGGGCGACGCGGCGGTGCTGCCCATCGCCGACGAGGTGCTGCGCATCCCGCTGGCCGGACCCTTCTTCGAGCCGCTCCTCGCCGTCGTGCCGCTGCACATCTTCGCGATGGGCCTCGCAACCGCGAAGGGACTGGACGTGGACCAGCCGCGCAACCTGGCGAAGTCCGTCACGGTCGAGTAGTCGGGAGACCAGCGTGATCGTCGGGATCGGGGTCGACCTCGTCGACATCGCGCGCTTCGAGCGCACCCTGGAGCGCACCCCGCGGCTGATCGAGCGGCTCTTCTCGCCCGCCGAACGGCTGCTCAAGCCGCGGTCGCTCGCCGCGCGGTACGCCGCGAAGGAAGCGCTCATCAAGGCGCTCGGCGGTTCGGACGGCGTGCACTGGACCGAGATCGAGATCACGCCCGAGGCATCCGGTCGCCCGTGGTTCACCCTGAGCGGCACGACGGCGACCGCCGTCGCCGACCGCGGCATCACGACGCTCCACCTGTCGATGTCGCACGACGCGGGCTTCGCGACGGCCTACGTCGTGGCCGAGGCCGACGCCGGGTCGCGCGAGCCGAAGGGCGCGCGCCGATGAGCCGCGTCGCGCCCGGGGTGCTGCGCGAGGCGACGGTCGACGTCGGCGCGATCGAAGACAATGTGCGTCACCTGCGCCGGCTCACCGAGTCGGAGGTGATCGCGGTGGTCAAGGCCGACGGCTACGGGCACGGCGCCGTGCGCTCCGCCGTCGCCGCGCTCGCCGGCGGTGCGACGCGCCTGGGTGTCGCCGACGTCGCCGAGGCCGTCGCGCTGCGGCGGGCGGGGATCGACGCGCCCATCGTGGCCTGGCTGCACGCACCGGGCGCCTCCTTCGCAGAAGCCGCGTCGCTGGGGATCGAGTTGGGGATCTCGAGCTTCGACCAGCTGCAGCAGGCGGCGGCCGCGGCATCCGGCGACCGCCCTGTGGGCGTTCATCTGAAGCTCGAGACGGGGCTGTCGCGCAACGGGATCGCTCCGGCCGACCAGCGCCTCGTGTTCGCCGAGGCCGCCCGCCTGGAGCGGATCGGCAAAGTGCGGGTGGTGGCGCTGTTCAGCCACCTCTCGAACGCCTCCGACGACGATGATCGCGCCGCGCTCGCCGTCTTCGAGGAAGGCGTCGCGCATGCGGCGTCGCTCGGGCTGGCGCCGCCGCTGCGGCATCTCGCCGCCACGCACGCGGCCATCGCACTCCCCGAGGCGCGTCTGGGCTGCGTGCGCATCGGGATCGGACTCTACGGGCTCTCGCCCTTCGCCGATCGGTCATCGGCCGAGCTGGGGCTGCGTCCCGCCATGACCCTGCGGGCCCCGGTGGCCGCGGTGCGCCGAGTGCCTGCCGGGCAGGGCGTGTCGTACGGATACGACTACCGCGCGCCTCGCGAGACGACGCTCGCCCTCGTGCCCCTCGGCTACGCCGACGGAATCCCGCGGCAGGCGTCCGGGGCAGGTCCGGTGGTGATCGGCGGCCGCAGGTTCCACGTCGCTGGCCGGATCGCCATGGACCAGTTCGTGGTCGACGTCGCAGATGCCGCGGTCGAGGTCGGCGACGAGGTCGTGCTGTTCGGCGACCCGACGCTGGGCGTGCCGGCCGCCGGCGAGTGGGCGGATGCCGCGGGGACCATCAACTACGAGATCGTGACGCGGATCGGACCCCGGGTGCCGCGGCGGCAGGTGTCGGCGTGACCGGGAAGCCCGCAGAGGGTTCCGGCGTTGGCCCCGATGTGAAAGAGACGCTGCAGAGCCTGGACGACCTCGTCGGCACCCGCGAGGTCACGTCGCCCGCCGACATGGAGGCGCTGGGCGCCGAGATCGGACGGATGCTGCGCCCCGGCGACCTCGTGGTGCTCACCGGTCCGCTCGGCGCGGGCAAGACCACTCTCACCCGCGGGATCGCCGCGGGGCTGCAGGTGCGCGGACCCGTGCAGAGCCCCACGTTCGTCATCGCCCGGACGCATCCGTCGCTCGTCGGCGGTACGCCTCTCGTCCACGTCGATGCCTACCGCCTCGGATCCGCGGCCGAGCTCGACGACCTCGACATCGACCTGGACTCGTCGGCGGTGATCGTCGAGTGGGGTCGGGGCATGGTGGACGGGCTCCGAGACAGCTGGTGGGAGATCGAGATCGAGCGCGAGTGGCACGGTCGGGGCGTCGACACGGCGTGCGGCACGTACTCGCGCGCCACCGAGGAGCTCGACGCGGACTCGCCTCGAGCGGTCACGGTCTCGCGGCGGCCGTGAGCGGCTAGCGGTTCAGTGTGGACCGCAGCAGGTCGGTGAGACCTATCGTCAGGTTGGTTCGTGGCCGGGATCGCCGGATGCCTAGTCGAGAACAAAAATGCGCCATGGGTTATCGCCCTGCATCCTCCAGTGTCGAAGCTATGTACTAACATGGTTGCATGCTGACCATTGGAGATGATCCGGTTCCGATACCGGACGCCTTGGACCTCGTGGTCGAGGCGTCCCATGTGCTGGCGATCATCGCTGCGCAGCGTCTCGAACGGGTGCACGCGATGCGGCGTGAGGCGCTGGCCGACATGCCTGACCGCGGGCTGCAAGAGGTGGTGGAACGTGGCATTCGCCTCGAGCTCGCCGCCGCGCTCCGCATCACCGAGCAGGCCTCGGGCGACATGCTTGCGCTGGCCGAGGCGCTCGTCGAGCGGTATCCGTCGGTGCTCGAGTCCCTGAGCCGCGCGCGGGTGACCGAGAAGCACGCGCAGATCCTGGTGCGAGTGCTCGACGAGGTCGATCCGCACCTTCGTGACAGGGTGGTCGACGACGCGTTGCCGCTTGCCGAGGCCCAGCCGGTGGGCACGTTCGCGCGACGGCTGCGCCGGATCGTCGACGACGCGCGAGCCTCGACCCTCACCGAGAGGTTCGAACGGGCCCTCACCTCGCGCCGCGTGGTCGTCGAGCATGTCGACGACGGAATGGCGTGGCTGCACGCGCTCGTTCCCGCGGTCGAGGCTCACGCGATCCACGCGCGCGTCACCGCGATCGCGAAGACCATCGCGGCCAGCCCCCACGAGAACCGCACCCTCGACCAGGTGCGCGCCGACGTTCTCAGCGACCTGCTCATCGACGGCACGACCACCGTGCACCCGGCTGCGGCACGAGGCATTCGCGCCACCGTGGCGGTGACGGTCCCCGTTCTCGCGCTCCTCGCGACCGACGACATCGACCGAGAGGACCAAGGTCTCGCGCCGGCGACCGTCGAAGGCATCGGGCCGATCCCGCTCACCAGGGCACGCGAGCTGTGCGGCGAAGCGGACGGATGGATGCGGGTGCTCACGCATCCGGAAACCGGCATCGTCCTTTCGGTCGGACGCGACCGGTACCGGCCGCCACCGGCGCTGCGCCACCTCGTCCGGTGGCGCGCCGAGCGCTGCATGGCCCCGGGGTGTGCGATCCCCGCCAGCCGGTGCGAGATCGACCACACCGTCGCGTGGGCCGAAGGGGGCGACACCTCTCTCGACAACCTCGCGCCCCTGTGCACGGGCCACCACACGGTGAAGCATCATGGCGGGTGGACGGTCGCTCAGATCCCCGACAGCGGTGGAGCACTCTCATGGACCTCGCCGGCCGGTCGGAGGTATGTCGTGGCGCCCGAACGACCCACGCCCGTCCTCCGCGCCGCTCCGACGCGCCCCCACGACACCGCGGCGGCCCCGTTCTGATGGCGGTGTCGCGCTCGCACGGTCTGCGTGCCGCCGGGATGACACGGGGTGGCGTCTACCCTGGAAGGGTGATCCTCGGCATCGACACCTCGCTCGGATCGACGGTCGCCGTCGTCGAGCCCGACGGCGTCGTGCGCTCGCAGGCCGAGAGCCGTGACCCGCGCGGACACGCCGAGGTCATCGGCAGCCTGATCGAGCAGGCGCTGGCCGAGGCATCCGTCACCGCCGCCGACATCTCGCACGTCGCCTCCGGCATGGGCCCCGGGCCCTTCACCGGGCTGCGGGTCGGGATCGCCGCCGCACGCGCGTTCGCCCTCGGGCGCGGCCTCCCCGTCGTCCCGGTCCCCAGCCACGACGCCGTCGCCCTCGAGCTGCTCCTCCACGCCGCGCTCACCGGTGATGACACGGCCGACGTGCCGTTCGCCGTCGTCACCGACGCGCGCCGACGCGAGCTGGCCTATACGGTGTACGGCGGCATCGACGACGACGGGCTGCCGGTGCGCACGAGCGAGCCTGCGCTCGCCCCCCGCGACGACCTCGACGACCTCCTCTCGTCCGTCGGCGCTGCCCGCCGCGACGCCGAGCGCATCCCCGCCGCCCTGCTCGCCATCTGCGCCGCACGCGCGGTGGCCGCCGGCCGCACGATCGGACCGGCGGACGCCCTCTACCTGAGATCGCCGGACGTCACCTTGTCGAGCGGGCCGAAGCGGGTGGGCGCATGACCCTGCGCGAAGCCGGTCCCGCCGACCTCGAACCGATCATGGCGCTGGAGCGCGCCTCGTTCCCCACCGACGCCTGGTCGGCGGCCATGATGCGCGAAGAGCTGTCGTCACCGCACGGGTGGTACATCGTCGACGAGGTCGCCGGCCGCGTCACCGGGTACGCGGGCCTGCGCGCCGTGCGAGGCGCCAAGGACGCCGACGTGCAGACGATCGCGATCGCCGAGGCATCCCGTGGTCGCGGCCGTGGACGCGCACTGCTGCGAGCGCTTCTCGACGAGGCCGCCCGCCGAGAGGTGCAGGACGTGTTCCTCGAAGTGCGCGCCGACAACCCCGTCGCTCATGCGCTGTACGTCTCCGAGGGTTTCCGCGAGATCGGGCGCCGCCCCCGGTACTACCAGCCCGACGACGTCGACGCGATCGTGATGAAGCTCGACGTGCGCGGTTGGTCGACGGCGCAGACGGCCTCGCCCGAAGACGCGGGGGTGTGCACGTGAACCGCGAGGAACCGCTCGTCCTCGGCATCGAAACGAGCTGCGACGAGACGGGGATCGGCATCGTCCGAGGGCGCACGCTGCTCTCGAACACCATCGCGAGCTCGATGGACGAGCACGCGCGGTACGGCGGCGTGGTCCCCGAGGTGGCGGCGCGCGCCCACCTCGAAGCGCTCGAACCCGCCATCCACGCCGCGCTGGCCGAATCCGGCGTGCGCCTCGGCGACCTCGACGCCGTCGCCGTGACATCCGGCCCCGGGCTCGCCGGTGCTCTCATGGTGGGTGTGGGAGCCGCGAAGGCCCTCGCCGTCTCCCTCGAGCGTCCGCTGTACGCCGTCAACCACCTCGTCGGACACATCGCCGCCGACATCCTCGACCCCGACGCGCCGCCCCTCGAATACCCGACCGTCGCCCTCCTCGTGAGCGGCGGGCATACGTCGCTCCTCCTGGTGCGCGACCTCACGACCGACGTCGAGCTGCTCGGCGAGACGATGGACGACGCCGCGGGCGAAGCGTTCGACAAGGTCGCGCGGCTGCTCGGGCTGCCGTACCCGGGCGGCCCCGAGATCGACCGTGCCGCGGCGGCCGGCGATCCCGACGCGATCCGCTTCCCGCGGGGCCTCTCCCGCGCGAGCGACATGGCCGAACACCGCTACGACTTCTCCTTCTCGGGACTCAAGACCGCCGTCGCCCGCTGGACAGAGCAGCGGCAGGCCGCGGGCGAGCCGATCCCCGTCGCCGACGTCGCCGCCAGCTTCCGAGAGGCCGTCGTCGACGTGCTGGTGACGAAGGCGCTCGCCGCGTGCCGCGACCACGGCGTGCCGCGCCTGCTGCTTGGCGGCGGCGTCATCGCGAACCGCCGTCTGCGCGACGTGGCGCTGGAGCGCGCGGCCGCCCAAGGGGTGACGGTGCGCATCCCGCCGCTGTCGCTGTGCACCGACAACGGGGCCATGATCGCGGCGCTCGCCTCCGAACTCGTCATGTCGGGCCGTGCTCCCTCGTCGCTGCGCTTCGGAGCGGACTCGACCCTCCCGGTCACCGAGATCCAGGTCGCCGGGGAGGACGCATGACAGAAGAGCGGATGCCGCGACCCCCCATGCCCGCGGCTCGACCCCCGGCCGCGACCCCGGCGGTCGAGCCGCCGTCGCCCGACGTCGATCTCGCCGACGAGGCATCCCCGCTCCCCGGCGTGCACCGCGGCGGATTCCTGCGGTTGCCGACCGCGCCGGTGAGCGTGACGACGACCCAGACGGCACCGGCCGAGCCGGGCACCGAGGACGACCCGCCGTCGGTGACGGCGCAATGGCTCATGCCCGAGCCCGCCGGTCCACAGCGCGGGCTCGCCGCGTGGGCTCTCGTGTTCTCGATCGCCGGACTCGTGGTGTCGCTGTTCGTCGGCTGGGGATTCCCGATCGGTCTCGTCGGGATCGTGTCGGCGATCCTGGCGCTGCGACGGCCGCTAGAGAGTCGCGCCGTCGCGATCTGGGCCCTCGTCCTCGGCGCCGTGTCGCTGCTCTACAGCGCCGGGTGGCTGTGGTTCGCGTTCAGTCGCCTCGCGGCGGCCGGCTGACGCGGTCGGCCAGCACCGCGATCCGGCGCGTGCCGATGCGGGTCAGCAGGAGCGTCGCCTCGGCTTCTCCCTTCAGCACCAGCTTGCGCCGGAACTGTGCGGGATCGACATCCACGCCGCGCTTCTTGATCTCGACGCGTCCGATCCCGTGCGCCCGCAACGCGGCGTTGATCGTGGGCACCTTCGCGGGCATCGACTCCCGCACCCGGAACGACGACACGAACGGGCTCGTGAGCGCGGCATCCGACGTCAGATAGGCGATGTGCTCATCGAGCATCCCGGCATCCAGGGAGCGGGCCACCTCGCCGATGAGCCGGGCCCGGATCACCGCGCCGTCCGGTTCGTGGACGAAAGCGCCCAGGCCGCGGACCGGCTCATCGGGGCTGTCCGACGCCGCGGTGAGCTCGTGCCCTTCGCCGTCGCGCAGCACCAGCGCGGCCCGGCGCACGCCGTCGCGGGCCAGGGCGCCCGACCAGACGACGAGTTCGATGGTCGAGCCGTCGGCGCTGACCCACTGCGCCTCGACGTCGTCGGGGATGAGGTGCCGGTCGAGTCCCGGGCCGAGCTTGATCCCTGCCGGCAGACGCCGCGCGAGATCGAACGCCCAGTTCAGCGGCGGAGACCAGTCCTCCGGTCGGGTGCGAGCCGTCTCGGAATGGCCCGCCGTGCGCCGCGCAGGATCGAGCCACACCGCTTCGACGCCCGACAGATCGGTCTGCTGAGCGGTCGCGTGCTGCACGGTCACCGCGTCTCCGAACGGGGCGAGGTTGTACGCGGCGATCGCCGCCGTCACCTCGTCGGCGTCGACGGCGGTCACGTGCAGCCCGAGCGCCGCCAGCCCGAGGGCGTCGCCGCCGATCCCCGAACCCAGGTCGGCCACACGGGTGATGCCGGCGTCCCGGAACCGTGCCGCGTGACGGGCGGCGACCGAGAGCCGCGTCGCCTGCTCGAGCCCGGCCCGGGTGAACAGCATCCGAGAGGCGAACGGTCCGAACTTCGGCGCCGCCCGCACGCGCAGTCGTGACTGCGTCACCACGGCGGAGACGAGATCGGGGGAGTGACCCGCCTTGCGCAACCGCGACACGATCCGTGCCACATCGTCGGCCGACTCCACCGGGGGAAGTTCGTCGAGCAGCCGCAGCCCCTCCGGGGTGAGCAGCGCGGTCAGCTCGGCCATCTCCACGCAGCCACCCTACGTGTCATCCCGCGATCCGGTCGCTCATCATTGATGGGGTGGCTCTGGGCCGGCACCGCCGGCCCAGAGCGTCTCCCCAGCGCACCCGGTCCCCACGGGTGCCCCTTCAACTCCTGTGGGCCCGCGCCGACGCCCCATCGTCGACGACGAGGCAGCCGGCGTGCACGACGACGCAATCTTCGTCTCCACGCTTGCTCATCCCCCAGGAGGGCCGTGAGTTCAGAAACACGGCCGACCGGTCGCTCCAACCCCAGCGGAAGCGACCATGCAGTAGACCACATCACGACCGCCGCACCGCGCCCAGGGGGTTGACAGCGGGGGTCCGGCGGGAGCAACATGCGCCGCCATGTCACACGTTGGCACTCACGTTGCGGGAGTGCCAGCCAGATGCCTACACTGGTGATAAGCACTCTCCGTACCAGAGTGCTAACGAGTCTTCAGTCTCAAGGAAAGCAGAGGTAGACCGTGTCGGTTTCCATCAAGCCGCTCGAGGACCGCATCGTCATCAAGCAGGTCGAGGCCGAGCAGACCACCGCGAGTGGCCTCGTCATCCCCGACACCGCCAAAGAGAAGCCGCAGGAGGGCGAAGTCGTCGCCGTCGGCCCCGGCCGCATCGACGACAACGGCAACCGCGTGCCTCTCGACGTCGCCGTCGGCGACCGCGTGCTCTACAGCAAGTACGGCGGCACCGAGGTGAAGTTCGGCGCGGACGAGTTCCTCGTCCTGTCGGCTCGCGATGTCCTGGCGGTCGTCGTCCGCTGATTTCCGCGCACCGCGCGCACACCGAGAGGGTCGGATGCTTCGGCATCCGGCCCTCTCGTCGTCGTCGGCCCTCTCGTGCCCCGGCGCCTCGTCGCCGCCCTAGGCTGGAGCGGTGAGTCGCGACGTGTCATCGAACAGGGCCGAGAGCGAAGACCCCACCGGCCTGGGCTCCGCAGCGACCACCACCGCCGGCATCGCCGTCGTGCAGCCGGACCGCACCGGGGGCGCCGAGGGCCGCGACCTCGCACGCGAACGCACACTGGGCGGCGTGTACGCCTTCCTCGCGTACCTGCTGTGGGGCTTCCTGCCGCTCTACTTCCTGCTGCTCCAACCCATCGGGCCCTACGAGCTCGTGGCCTGGCGGATCCTCCTGTCGCTGGTGTTCTGTGCGCTCCTGATCGCCGTGACACGCTCCTGGGGGCGCCTGGCGGCGATCTTCCGCCAGCCCCGCCTGCTGGCGCTCACCGCGCTCGCGGGAGGCCTGATCTACATCAACTGGCAGGTCTTCATCGTGGGCGCCCTCACCGGCCACGTGATCGAGACCAGCCTCGGCTACTTCATCAACCCCATCGCGACGGTGCTGCTCGCCGTGATCGTCCTCCGGGAGCGGCTGCGGGTGACGCAATGGGTGGCGGTCGGGATCGCCGCCCTCGCCGTGGTCGTCATCGTGGTCGGGTACGGGTCGTTCCCGTGGATCGCCCTGACGCTCGCGGCATCCTTCAGCGTCTACGGACTGGTGAAGAAGCGGGTCGGACCGTCCGTCGACGCGGTGAGCGGCCTCACCCTCGAGTCCATGTGGCTCGTGCCGGTCGCCGCCGTGCTCCTCATCCTCGTCGGCTCGACCAGCGGCATCGTGTACGGCTCCGGCGAGGTCGGAAAGACGGTCCTGCTCAGTCTCGTGGGCGTCGTCACGGCGGTTCCGCTGCTCTTCTTCGCCGCGGGCGCCCGTCGCACGTCGCTGACGGTCATCGGTCTGCTGCAGTTCGTCGCGCCGATCCTGCAGTTCATCATCGGGGCCTGGCTGCTGCAGGAGCCGATGCCGCTCGAACGCTGGATCGGCTTCGGCCTGGTGTGGCTGGCGCTGGTGATCCTGACCGTCGACTCCCTCGTGCACGCCCGCCGATCCCGCACCGCGGGGTGAAGGTCACCCGGCGAGGTCGTCGAGAAGCCCGTTCATGGTGCCGACCTCGGCGGTCTGCGTCTCGATGATGTCGTCCGCGAGCTGGATCGCACCCGGATTCCGACCGTCCTCGACCTCGGCCTGTGCCATCTCGATTGCGCCCTCGTGGTGGACGATCATCTGCTCGAGGAACAGTCGGGATGCCTCGACCCCGGTCGCCGCTTCGAGCCGCGCCATGTCGGCCTCGCTCATCATGCCGTCGCCGTGATCCATCCCGTCCATGCCGTCCATCCCCGGCATGTCGGCGCCCCAGTCCTCCAGCCATCCCGCCATCCGGTCGATCTCCGGCTGCTGTGCGGCCTTGATGTCTTCGGCGAGGCGAACGACGTCCGGGTCGATGTCGTCCTTCGCGAGGAGCATGTCGGCCATCTCGACGGCCTGTTCGTGATGCGGGATCATCATCTGCGCGAACATGATGTCGGCGCTGTTCACGTCAGCCGCCTGCTCCGAGCCGGCGTCGTCGCCGTGGTGCATCCCGGGCATCGTGTCGGGGTCGGCATCCGCCCCCGGGGCGCAGCCGGAGAGCATGAGTGCGGCGGCCAGTGCGAGCGCGGCGGCGGTGGGGATGCGGTTCTTCACGGGATCCTCCTCGGTGCGGAAGTGCGGGGGCTCTCGGCGATGTCCCGCGTCAGCGGCCGACGACGGCCTCGGGACGCAGGTCGAGCCGCCGCAGCAGCTGCGCGTTCAGCGCGACGACCACGGTCGACAGCGACATCAGGATGGCTCCGACGGACATCGGCAGCACGAAGCCGACCGGCGCCAGAACGCCGGCGGCGAGCGGCACCGAGATGAGGTTGTACCCGGCGGCCCACCACAGGTTCTGCTTCATCTTGCGATAGCTGGCCCGAGAGAGCTCGATCACGCCGACCACCGACCGCGGATCGTCGCTCGCGAGGATGACGCCCGCTGAAGCGATCGCGACGTCCGTGCCCGCCCCGATGGCGATGCCGACGTCGGCCTGCGCGAGAGCCGGGGCGTCGTTGACACCGTCGCCCACCATCGCGACCTTGCGTCCCTCGCTCTGCAGCTGCTTCACCTTCGACGCCTTGTCTTCGGGCCTCACCCCGGCGAAGAACCGGTCGATCCCCAAGGCGCCGGCGACCGACGCCGCCACAGCCTCCGCATCACCGGTGATCATGACGACGTCGACACCGCGGGCGCGGAGCGCGGCCACAGCCTCGCGCGACTCCGGCCGGATCTCGTCGGCGAGCCGCAGTGCACCCGCGACGCGGCCGTCGACGAGCACGTGCAGCACGATCGCTCCCTCGCGATGCCACTGCTCGCTGACCGGCAGCGGGTGCACACCCGCCTCGTCGAGCAGGCGCGGTCCCCCGACCTGCACGACCCGGCCGGCGACCGCGGCGCGCACGCCCACCGAGGGCGAGCTCTCGAAGGTCGTCGCCCGCGACACGGTCAGGTGGGAGGCATCCTCCGCCTGCACGATCGCCCGCGCGAGCGGGTGCTCCGAGTCGGCCTCGGCCGCCGCCGCCATCGCGAGCACGCGCTCGCGATCCATGCCGTCGGCGGCTTGGACCGCGGTCACCGCCGGTGCGCCCTTCGTGAGCGTGCCGGTCTTGTCGAAGAGCACGGCGTCGACCGTGCGCATGCTCTCGAGCGCGAGCCGGTCCTTCACGAGCACCCCGCCCCGAGCGGCGCGCTCGGTCGCGATCGACACCACCAGCGGGATGGCGAGGCCGAGGGCGTGCGGGCACGCGATGACGAGGACCGTGATGGTGCGCACCACCGCCTCGTCGGGGAGGCCGACGAGTGTCCAGACGACCGCCGTGACCACGGCGGCGCCGAGCGCGAACCAGAACAGCCAGGCGGCTGCCCGGTCCGCCAGCCGCTGAGCTCTCGAGGAGGAGTTCTGGGCCTCTTCGACCAGCCGCTGGATGCCGGCCAGCGCGGTGTTCTCGCCGACTGCGGTGACCTCGACCCTGATGCCGGAGTCGGTCGCGACGGTTCCGGCGACGACCGTGTCGCCCTCCGAGCGGCGCACGGGCTTCGACTCGCCGGTGATCATCGACTCGTCCATGCTCGCCGAGCCCTGGGTCACGCGACCGTCGGCCGGGACCCGGCCGCCCGGGCGCACGACCACGACATCGCCGACGTCCAGCGCTGCCGGCGCCACGGTGACCGTCTCGTCGCCGACCACCTTCTCCGCCTCGTCGGGCAGAAGGGCGGCCAGCGAATCGAGCGCCGAGGTGGTCTGCGCGAGCGACCTCATCTCGATCCAGTGCCCGAGCAGCATGATGACGATGAGGAGCGCGAGCTCCCACCAGAAGTCGAGCTCGTGATGCAGCACCCCGAGGCTCGCACCCCACGACGCGACGAAGGCGACCGTGATGGCCAGCCCGATGAGCAGCATCATTCCCGGCCGGCGCGTTCGCAGCTCGCTCACCGCGCCCGTCAGAAACGGCGCCCCGCCCCACACGTACATGAGCGTCCCGAGCACCGGCGAGATCCACCCCACCCACGCGGCCTCCGGCAGCGGGTAGCCCAGGAGCATGGAGAACATGCCCGAGAAGGCGACCACGGGCACCGCGAGGATCAGGTTGATCCAGAACAGGCGACGGAAGCCGGCGACGTGGTCGGCGCCGTGATGAGCGTGCGCGCCGTGCCCGCCGTGCCCAGCGTGGGCGCCGTGCCCGGCGTGCCCTTCGGCGTGGCTGCCGTGGTGCTCGTCGTGGTCGTGGTCGTGCGCGGTGACGGTGGGCGCGTGAGCAGCGTGGTGATCGTGCTCGCTCATGATCGGCCTCCTTCGGCTGGAGAGCTCAGCGCACCAGGCGGGCGATGGCCTGGGTGGCCTCGGTGATCTTGGCGTCGGCCTCGGCCCCGCCCAGGCGGGCGGCGTCGACGACGCAGTGGCGGAGGTGGTCGTCGAGCAGACCCACCGCGACCGCCTCCAGCGCGCTGGTGAGCGCGCTGATCTGGGTGAGGATGTCGATGCAGTACTTCTCGTCCTCGACCATCTTGTGGATGCCGCGCGCCTGCCCCTCGATCCGCTTGAGGCGGTTCAGGTACTTCTCCTTGTCAGTGATGTAGCCGTGGGAGCTGTGGTCCGTGTGGTCGGCGTGGGCCAGCGTGTCGGTCATGAGAGATCTCCTCTGCGGGAATCGGGGGTCGTGACGGCTCGGCTGCGGAACGACCGCAGCCTCAGGCTGTTCCCGACCACGAAGACGCTCGACAGCGCCATGGCGGCGCCGGCGATCATCGGATTGAGCAGGCCCAGGGCGGCGAGCGGGATCGCGGCCACGTTGTACGCGAAGGCCCAGAACAGGTTGACCTTGATGGTGCCGAGCGTGGCCCTCGACAGCCGGATCGCGTCGGCCGCGCTGCGGAGGTCGCCGCGCACCAGTGTGATGTCGGATGCCTCGATCGCGGCATCCGTCCCCGTCCCCATCGCGAGACCCAGGTCTGCCTGCGCGAGCGCCGCCGCGTCGTTCACGCCGTCGCCGACCATCGCGACCACGCGACGCTCGTGCTGGAGACGGTCGACCACCGCCACCTTCTCGTGCGGCAGCACCTCGGCGATCACCTCGTCGATGCCCACCGCGGCGGCGACCGAGCGGGCGACGGCCTCGGAGTCCCCGGTAAGGAGCACCGTGCGGAGTCCGAGCCCGCGCAGCTGCGAGACGGCTTCGCGGCTCGTCTTCTTGACCCGGTCGGCGACCACCAGCACTCCGCGCACCTGGTCGTCCCAGGCCACGAGGACGGCGGTGCTGCCGTCGCGCTCGGCCCTGGCGGTCGCCTCGACGAGAGCCGGGGACAGGCGCAGGCCGCGCGCGACGAGGAGCGACTCCCGCCCGACGACCACCTCGTGCCCGTCGACCACTCCCTCGACGCCGAGTCCCACGAGGCTGTCGAACGCCTGGGGCTCCGGAAGCGGCCCGATCTCGGCCTGCGCACCCTCGGCGACCGCCCGCGCGACGGGGTGCTCCGACGCGTGCTCCAGTGCGCCCGCCAGTCGCAGCAGATCGGCCCGGTCGACGCCGTCCGCCGGAACGGCCTCGATCAGCGTCATCCGGCCCGTGGTCACCGTGCCCGTCTTGTCGAGCACGACCGTGTCGACCGTCCGGGTCGACTCCAGCACCTCGGGCCCCTTGATGAGGATGCCGAGCTGCGCGCCGCGCCCGGTGCCTACCAGCAGTGCCGTCGGCGTGGCGAGGCCCAGCGCACACGGGCAGGCGATGATCAGCACCGCCACCGCGGCGGTGAAGGCCATCGCCGGATCGGCGCCGAGCACGAGCCAGGTCGTGAGCGTGCCGGCCGAGATCAGCAGCACGATCGGCACGAAGATGCCCGAGATCCGATCGGCCAGTCGCTGCACGTCGGCTTTGCCGGACTGCGCCTGCTCGACCAGCCGTGCCATCTGCGCGAGCTGGGTGTCGTCGCCCACGCGCGTCGCCCGCACCACGAGCCGCCCGCCCGCGTTGACCGTCGCGCCGACCACCACATCGCCCGCGCCGACCTCGACCGGAACCGACTCGCCCGTGATCATCGACGCATCCACCGCCGACGAACCCGACACGACGACGCCGTCGGTGGCGATCTTCTCGCCCGGGCGCACCACGAACCGGTCGCCGACGCGCAGGTCGGCGATCGCGACGCGGGTCTCGACCTCGTCGCCGTCGGGCGAGCGACGCAGCACCGCGGCATCCTTCGCCCCGATCTCGAGCAGGGCTCGCAGCGCGGCGCCGGCGCGCCGCTTGGAGCGCACCTCGAAGTAGCGGCCGGCGAGCACGAACGTCGTCACGCCCGCGGCGACCTCGAGATAGATGTCGCCTGCGCCGTCGCCCGGCTGCACCGTCCACTCGAACGCGTGCGTCATGCCCGGCATGCCGGCGTGGCCGAAGAACAGCGCGTACAGCGACCACAGGAACGCCGCCGAGACGCCCAGCGAGATGAGGGTGTCCATCGTCGCGGCGCCGTGGCGGAGGTTGATCCACGCCGCCCGGTGGAAGGGCCATGCGCCCCAGACGACGACCGGCGCGGCCAGTGCGAGAGACGCCCACTGCCATGACGTGAACTGCAGCGCCGGCACCATCGCCAGGACGATCACCGGCACCGACAGCACGATCGAGCCGATGAGTCGCTGACGCAGGCCCGTGAGCTCACGGTCATCGAGGTCGTGGTCGTGCGCGCCGTCGTGGTCGTCGCGCTTCGGCGGCCGGGGGAGCGTGGCGGTGTAGCCCGTCTTCTCGACCTCCGCGATGAGTTCGTGCGGCGCGAGGTGCGCGGGCGCGCTCACCGTGGCCTTCTCGGTCGCGTAGTTGACGGATGCCTCGACCCCCTCCATCCGGTTGAGGCGCTTCTCGATGCGCGCGGCGCACGACGCGCACGTCATGCCGCCGATCTCGAGCTCGATGCGCGCCCCGGGTTCGGGGGAGGAGGGGGAAGCGGAGCTCATCCGACCCGGACCGCCTCGTACCCGGCCTCGTCGACCGCGGCCAGAACGTCGGCGTCGGAGAGCGGCTGCGACGAGGCGATGACGAGCGAGCCGGAGGTCGCGTCCACCTGGATCGTCTCGACCCCGGCGATCTTCTCGACCTCGCTGCGGACGGATGCCTCGCAGTGGCTGCAGCTCATGCCGGTCACCTGGAATTCGGTCGTCTGGGTCATCTGTCGTCTGCCTTTCGAGGGAGTCGTCATACCCCGTGGGGGTACCTGTGACCAACCCTATACCCGGCTGGGGTATTCCGGGGCCACCGTCACCCGATTTGCCGCGCGAAGAAGGCGTTACACATCGTTAACGAATGGCAACATTGCGGAGCGCTCCCGATGTTTAGGGTTAGGGACACTGGGTCGGCTCCCGAGGCCGTGCCCGTCGTTCATCACAGCAAGGAGCAACATGAGCGTCTTCACCCGCTCGCGCAAGTCCGCCCTCCTGGGCGCTGCTGCGCTCGCCGGCGCCAGCGCCCTCGTCCTCGCCGGCTGCGCCGGTGGCGGTACGGGTGGCGAGAGCAGCGCCCCTCCCACGGAGGAGCGCGACCTCACCCTCAAGATCGGCACCATCCTGCCGCAGACCGGAAGCCTCTCCTTCCTCGGACCGCCCGAAGAAGCGGGCGTCGGCCTCGCCGCACAGCACGTCAACGACGCCTCCGGTGACACGGGCCTCACGATCGACGACATCGTCTGGGGCGACTCGGGCGACACCGACAACAAGGCCTACGCCACGACGATCCAGACCCTCATCTCCGAGGGCGTGACCGCCGCGATCGGCGCCGCCTCCTCGGGCGTGACGAAGCTGTTCCTCGACGACGCGGTGGCAGCGGGCATGATCGTCTTCTCGCCGGCCAACACGTCGCTCGACTTCACGACGTGGGACGACGACGGTCTCTACTGGCGCACCGCTCCGTCCGACACCCTCCAGGGTGAGGTCCTCGGCAACCTCGTCGCCGAAGACGGACGCGAGAACGTCGCGGTCCTCTACCTGAACGACTCCTACGGCACCGGCCTCAACGAGGTCTTCCAGGAGACGTTCACCAGCGCCGGCGGCACCGTCGTCGAGGAGCAGTCGTACAACACGGGTGACACCTCGTTCGACGCGCAGATCAGCGCCCTGCTCGCCTCCAACCCCGACGCGATCGTCCTGATCACGTTCGACGAGATCTACACCATCGGACCGGCGCTGCTCGCTGCGGGCTACCCGGCCGAGGACCTGTACCTCGTCGACGGCAACCTGAAGAACTTCGGTTCGGACGACAAGTGGCCGGCCGACGCCAGCATGGCCGGCGCCAAGGGCACCACGCCCGCCGGTCCGCTCGAGGCCGACACCGGCTTCCAGGACGAGCTGAACGAGTGGTGGACCGGCGAGGGCAACACCGAGCTGACCGACTTCTCGTACGCCAACGAGTCGTACGACGCGGTCATCCTCCTCGCGCTCGCCTCGCTCGCCGCCAACTCGACCGACGCGGCCGATGTCGCCGGCAAGCTGCAGGAAGTCTCCGGCGGCACCGGTGACGGCGAGAAGTGCGACACGTACGAGGCCTGCGCCGAGATCATCCTCGGTGGCGGCGTGGCCGACTACGACGGCAAGTCGGGCCCCGTCACGTTCGACGAGAACGGCGACCCGACCGAGGCCACCATCGGTGTCTTCGAGTACGGCGACGACAACCTCAACACGCGCATCGGCTGATCCGATCCGCAATGAAGGGCCCCGGAGCGATCCGGGGCCCTTCTTCTTGTCGTCGTGCTTGCCGCTGCGTGCTCAGACGCCGTCTGCGCCCAGCGTCCCGAGGTACAGGCCGATGACCTTGGGGTCGTTCAGCAGATCGCGGCCGGTGCCCTCGTAGGCGTCGCGGCCCTGGTCGAGGACGTAGCCGCGGTCGCAGATCTGCAGGCAGCGACGGGCGTTCTGCTCAACCATGATCGTCGTCACGCCGGCCTTGTTGATGTCGGAGACGCGGATGAACGCGTCGTCCTGGCGGACGGGCGAGAGACCCGCCGACGGCTCGTCGAGCAGCAGTACGGCCGGGTCCATCATGAGGGCACGGGACATCGCCACCATCTGACGCTCACCGCCCGACAGCGACCCGGCACGCTGCTTGAGGCGCTTGCCGAGCTCGGCGAAGATGCCGGTCACGAAGTCGAGGCGCTCGGCGTACTGCTTCGGGGCCTGGTACAGCCCCATCTGCAGGTTCTCCTCGATCGTGAGCGACGGGAAGACGTTGTTCGTCTGCGGCACGAAGCCCACGCCCCGCGAGACGAGCCGGTCGGACTTCAGGCCCACGACGCTCTCGCCGTTCACCGTGATCTCGCCCGAGCGCACCTTCACCATGCCGAAGATCGACTTCAGCAGCGTCGACTTGCCGGCGCCGTTCGGTCCGATGATGCCGATGAGCTCGCCCTTGCGCGCGACCAGGTTGGCGCCGTTGATGATGTTGATGCCGGGAAGGTACCCCGCGAACAGGTCGGTGACCTCGACGACCACGCGGTCCGTGCGGGCCGCCTCGGTCGCACCCGCGCCGGTCGTCGAGATCGGTCCCGGGGACGGTGCGTTGCTCACTTGTTCTCCTCCTCGGCCTCGGCGATCGACGCCTCCTCGGCCTCCTTGATCTCCTCGAGCAGCTCTTCGCCCTCGGCCCCCAGCTCGCCCTCGACACGCCCCGTGACGACGCCGAGGTCGACGTCCTGGTGGCTGCCGAGGTAGGCGTCGATGACCGCCTTGTCCTGCATGACGGTCTCGGGCGGGCCCTCGGCCACCACGCGGCCCTCGGCCATCACGACGACCCAGTCCGCGATGTGGCGCACCATGTGCATGTCGTGCTCGACGAACAGCACCGTCATGCCGAGATCCTTCAGGTCGAGGATGTGATCGAGCAGCGACTCGGTGAGCGCGGGGTTCACGCCGGCCATCGGCTCGTCGAGCATGACCAGGGTCGGGTCGCTCATCAGCGCGCGGGCCATCTCGAGCAGCTTGCGCTGGCCGCCCGAGAGCGACGCGGCGTAATCGTCGGCCTTCGCGTCGAGCTTGAAGCGCGCGAGCAGGTCCCGGGCCTTCTCTTCATTGCCGTCGTCCTGCTTGCGCCAGAGCGCCGGGATGATGCTCGCCCACAGCCGCTCGCCCTTCTGCGAGGTCGCGCCGAGCTTCATGTTCTCGAGCACGGTCAGCAGCGACAGCGCCTTGGTGAGCTGGAAGGTGCGCACCTGGCCCATGCGGGCGACCTTGAACGACGGGATCCCCGAGAGGTTCTTGCCGTCGAACGACCACGTGCCCGAGTTGGGCTTGTCGAAGCCGCACAGCAGGTTGAACAGCGTCGTCTTGCCGGCGCCGTTCGGTCCGATGAGGGCCGTGATGGCGCCGCGCGGGATCTCCAGGTGGTCGACGTCGACCGCGGTCAGGCCGCCGAAGCGGCGGGTGACGTTGTCGATGACCATGATCGGGTCGTTCTTGGCGACGCCCGGCGTGGGCTCGCCCTTCGCGAGGCCGGTGGTCTTGGGGCGGCGGATGCTGCCGGTCGAGGTGGTCGCCTCGGCTGCCGGCTCCGAAGGTGTGCTGTTACTTGACAAAGGTCAGCTCCCTCTTGTTTCCGAAGATGCCCTGAGGGCGGAAGATCACGATCAGCATGAGCGCGACACCGACGAGGATGAAGCGGAGCGTACCCGCCTGCACCGACGAGATGGGCAGGACGCCCGAGTTCGCCAGCGCCGGAAGCACGTTGCCGAGGAAGCCCATGATCACCCAGAAGATCACCGACCCGACGACGGGACCGAACACGGTCGCCGCGCCGCCGAGCAGCAGGATCGTCCAGATGAAGAACGTGAGCGAGGTGGTGTACGTGGCGGGGACCACTGCCGAGGGGAGCGCGAAGACCACGCCTCCCAGAGCACCGAACACGCCACCGATGATGAGCGCCTGCATCTTGTACGCGAAGACGTTCTTGCCGAGCGAGCGCACCGCGTCCTCGTCCTCGCGGATGCCCTTCAGCACGCGGCCCCACGGGCTGCGCATGAGCGCCCACACCAGGTAGACGGCGATCGCCAGCAGGATGATGCCGAACACGCGCACCCACAGCTGGTCGGCCGTCCACGTCCACGGGCCGAACCCGTAGGTGCCCTCCGGGAACGGGTTCGCCCCGCGGAACCCGGCGTGGTACCCGCCGAGGCCGTCGGCGGAGTTCGTGAACTCGTCGAAGAGCTGCGTGGTGAGCGCGAGGCGCACGATCTCGGCCGCCGCGATCGTCACGATGGCGAGGTAGTCGGCGCGCAGCCGCAGGGTCGGGATGCCGAGGATGATCGCGAAGACCACCGAGGCGAGGCATCCGACGATGATGCCCACCCACCACGGCCAGCCGAACGTGAGGATCGAGATCGCGTAGCCGTAGGCGCCGAGCGCCATGAAGCCGGCCATACCGAAGTTGAGCAGGCCCGCGTAGCCGAAGTGCACCGCGAGACCGGTCGCCGCGAGGGCGTACGCGATCGTCTCGGGGCTGAACAGCCAGTACGCCGTGTTGTTGAGAATCTGTCCCCAATCCATGGCCTAGCCCAGCCTCTCTTTGCGACCCAGGAGGCCTTGTGGCCTCACCAGGAGGATGACGATGAGTACCGCGAGCGCACCGACGTACTTCATGTCCGGCGGGATGCCCAGCAGTGTCGAGAGTTCGACCAGGATGCCGACGATCAGCGAGCCGATGAGGGCGCCGAAGGCGGTGCCCAGTCCGCCGAGCGTGACGGCGGCGAAGATCAGCAGCAGCACCTGCACGCCCATGTCCCACTTCACACCGGGGCGGAAGTAGGCCCACAGCACACCGGCGACGGCCGCGAGCGACGCCGACAGGATCCACACGATCCGGATCACCCGGTCGACGTTGATTCCGGATGCCGCGGCCAGGCCCGGGTTGTCGGAGATGGCGCGCGTCGCCTTGCCGATCCTGGTGCGCAGCAGCCAGTACGCGACGGCGAGCAGCAGCACGATCGAGATGCCCATCGACACCAGGTCGATCCACGACACGGCGATGGGGCCGAAGCGGATGTCGCGCGGAGAACCGGCGCCGGGGAGCTGGTACGTGGCACCGCCGATGAAGAACTGGTAGGTGTACCGCAGCGCGAGCGAGAGGCCGATGCTCACGATCATCAGCTGCACGAGGCCGAGGCCGCGGCGCCGCAGCGGCTTCCACAATCCCGCGTCGAGCGCCCACCCGAAGGCCGCGCCGAAGAGGACGACGATCGGGATGACGATCCACATCGGCAGTGCGAAGTTGACGCCGAACACGAGCGCGATGATCGCGCCGAAGGTCAGCATCTCGCCGTGCGCGAAGTTCGACAGGCCCGTGGTGCCGAAGATCAGGGAGACGCCGACGGCGGCGAGGGCCAGGAGCAGGCCGAAGTTGATGCCGTTGATGAGGCGCTCGGTGAACTGGTCCCAGAACGAGGTGGTGATGCGCTCGCCCTCGCCGAGGAAGAGGTTGACGATCTTCGTGCCCGTCGCGCCGAAGGCGACGTCGAACGATGCCGTCGTTCCGGACTTCGGCTCGATGCCCTCGGGCAGCTGCGCCGGGTCGACGATGACGCCGTCGGGCAGGGTGTCCTCATCGACCGTGAGGACGTACTCCTCTTTCTCCGGGACGTAGAGACGCCACTTGCCCTCGGCGTCGGTGATCGTCTCGGCCTCGAAGCCGTTGCCCTCGATCTGCATCGTCACACCCTCGACCGGCTCGCCGTCGAAGGTGATGATGCCGCCGAAGTAGAACGCGGTCTGCTCTTGATCACCCCCGGGGGTGTCCGGCGCGGTTGCCGACGCCTGAGCGCCGGTCGGCGAGGCCAGCAGCACAAGCGCGGCGGCCATCAGCACTCCGACGAGGACGACCGCCCATCGGGCGTATCTCCTCGCGATCACAGTCGTAGGACCCACAGAACCTCCAGTTGCGGCACCACGCGCACCGAAGCCTCGGGTCGCATCGGCCGTGATGAACGACGGTACGACTGTAATGTGTCGGCGGTGTTTCGCCTACTTGTCCCGGAGGGGCGGTATGGAATCGGAATCTGCGCCGCACGGCCCCGTGCCGGGGGGATCGGGCGCGGGAACAATCGGGGGCTCCCGCGACTTAGAATCGAGTACCTAGAACGCGGGAGAATTCATGGAGCACCACGACCCCTTCGGCTTCGTCGGACTGACCTACGACGACGTCCTGCTGCTGCCCGGGCACACCGACGTCATCCCGAGCGAGGCCGACACGTCTTCGCGGGTCACCCGCCGCATCACCGTGGCCACGCCGCTGATCTCGAGCGCCATGGACACCGTGACCGAGTCGCGCATGGCGATCGCCATCGCTCGCGAGGGCGGTCTGGGCATCATCCACCGCAATCTCTCCATCGACGAGCAGGCGGCGATGGTCGACCGGGTCAAGCGCAGCGAGTCGGGCATGATCACCGACCCGATCACGACCACTCCCGACGCGACGATCGACGAGGTCGACGCGCTGTGCGCCACGTACCGCATCTCGGGCCTGCCGGTCATCGACGACGAGGGCCGCCTCGTCGGCATCGTCACCAACCGCGACATGCGCTTCGTGTCGGGCTTCGAGCGCCAGAGCACCAAGGTGCGCGACGTGATGACGAGCGAGAACCTCGTCACCGGCCGGGTCGGCATCGGGGCCGGCGAGGTCATCTCGCTCTTCGCCCAGCACCGCGTCGAGAAGCTTCCCCTCATCGACGACGAGGGCAAGCTGGCCGGCCTCATCACCATCAAGGACTTCGACAAGAGCGAGAAGTATCCGCTCGCCACCAAGGACGACCAGGGCCGGCTGCGCGTGGGCGCCGCGATCGGATTCTTCGGCGACGCGTGGCAGCGTGCCGAGGCCCTGCGCGACGCGGGCGTCGACGTGCTCGTGGTCGACACGGCCAACGGCCAGTCGGCCGGCGTGATCGACATCGTCCGCCGGCTCAAGGCCGATGCGAGCTTCGACCACATCGACGTCATCGGCGGGAACGTCGCGACCCGCGACGGCGCGCAGGCGCTCATCGACGCCGGCGTCGACGCCGTCAAGGTGGGCGTCGGCCCGGGCTCGATCTGCACGACCCGCGTCGTCGCCGGCGTGGGTGTCCCGCAGGTGACCGCCGTGTACGAGGCATCCCTCGCCGCCCGCGAAGCCGGGGTGCCCGTGATCGCCGACGGCGGCCTGCAGTACTCGGGCGACATCGCCAAGGCGCTGGTCGCCGGAGCCGACACGGTCATGCTCGGCTCGTTGCTGGCCGGCACCGACGAGTCGCCGGGTGAGATCGTCTTCCAGGGCGGCAAGCAGTTCAAGCAGTACCGCGGCATGGGCTCGCTCGGCGCGCTGCAGACGCGGGGCAAGAAGACGTCGTACTCGAAGGACCGCTACTTCCAGGCCGACGTGCCCAGCGACGACAAGCTGATCCCCGAGGGCATCGAGGGCCAGGTCGCCTACCGCGGACCCGTGTCGGCGGTGGCCTACCAGCTCGTCGGCGGCCTGCGCCAGTCGATGTTCTACGTCGGTGCCCGTACGGTCGAGGAGCTCAAGGCGAAGGGGCGCTTCGTCCGCATCACCGCCGCCGGCCTCAAGGAGTCGCACCCGCACGACGTGCAGATCGTGGTCGAGGCGCCGAACTACAAGAAGTAGGGTGCCCGGCGCCGACAGTCACGCGAACCGGAAGGGCTCCGCCGCTCGAGCCGCGTCGTCCGTGGCGAGGGCGGCGAGCACGGTGCCGACCGCGGGCGTGAACTTGAACCCGTGGCCCGAGAAGCCCGCGCCCACGACGACACGTCCGCGGCGGTCGAGCACGAAGTCCTCCGACGGCGTCGACGTGTAGGTGCAGCTGATCGGCGCCGCCGTCAGGGGGTCGAGTCCCGGGAACCACTCCCGCACGTACTCCTCGAGCCGGGCGGCCAGCGCGGGCACCGCCCGAAAGGTGCGGTGGTCGGGGTCGACGACGGCGCCGACATGGTGCAGCCCGACCTTGACGCCTTCGCCGGGGGTCGGCATCCCGTACACGTGACCCGGATACGGGGCGTGACCGGCCGACCCGGCGCCGTGCCCGACGAGGTGGTTGAACGACGGCCACTCGTGCGAGGGGTCGCGCGGCCGGAAGTGCGCGGGGCTCTCCTCCGTCACCGTGAGCGTCGGAAGAGGGACGGATGCCGGGACCAGGCGTGTCGTCCATGCACCGGCGGTCACGACCACGGTGTCGGCCTCGATCGTCCGGACGCCCGATGCGGTGTCGACGTCGACGCGGACGCGATCCCCGCGATCGTCGATCGCGACGACCCTCTGCGCGAAGCGGACGTCCGCGCCGTGCCGCCGTGCGGCCGCCTCGAGCGCTTCCAGCGCGGCCGCCGCACGCACGACGCCGGCGTCGGGCGTGAACAGCACGTCCTGCTCGAACCGCATCCCGCGCCACCGGGCGGCAGCCTCCGCGGCGCCGAGCACCGTTGCCCGCTCGCCCCGCGCGACCAGGGCGGCGTGCACGCGCGCGACCGCGTGGTCGTCGCCGTGCGTGACCAGACCGTGCAAGCGCAGGAGCGGCTCGCCCGTCTCGCGTGCGAGGTCATCCCATCCCGCGCGGGCGGCCTGCAGCAGGTCGAGGTAGTGATCCTCGCCGTAGGCGTTGTTGAAGTTCCGGGTCGCGCCGTGCGAGGCGCCGCGCGCATGCCCCCGTTCGAAGCGCTCGAGCGTCACGACGCGGCATCCGGCGCGCGCCAGCTGCCACGTCGTCGCCAGGCCCATCGCACCCGCTCCGACCACGACCACCGACGCTCGACCGCCCGCGACTCCCATCGGGCCATCCTCTCAGCGGAGGCGCCCTGAGGTCGCCGTCGTTACGCTGTGCTCATGATCCGGCAGCGGCGGCACCCGGCGGCGACGCTCCGCACGACGCGGCTCGAAGCGTTCACCGACGGGGTCTTCGCCATCGCGGCGACCCTCCTCGTGCTCGATCTCACCCAGCACTCGCTCGGCGAGGTCTCGTCGGACGCTCAGATGTGGACGGCCCTCGCGGGCATGGGCGAACTCTTCCTCAACTTCGCGCTCAGCTTCGTGCTGCTCTGCCTGCTGTGGATGGTGCACGTGCAGCAGTTCGAGCACATCGCGCGCGTCGACTCGGCCATGGTGTGGCTCAACAACGGCCGGCTGCTCTTCGTCGTGCTCGTGCCGTTCGCCACCAACCTCACGACCCAGTACTCCGAGTTCCTCGCAGGCCGGCTCGCGATGCCCGTCACGTTCTTCCTCGCGATCCTGTTCAGCTGGCTCCAATGGCGGTGGGCGGTCGGGCGCCGCGAGGCGATGCTCCCCGATCTGTCGGCGACGGATGCCACGGCCTACGGCCGCGCGTCGCTCAGCGCTCTCCTCATCGCCGCCGTCGTCGTCCTGCTGGCGCCCTTCGTCGGCTCGGCGGCCTTCCTGCTCTTCCTCCTCGACCCGGTCCTGACACGGCTGCTGCGAGGGAAGAGCGACTGATCGCCCGTCCCTCGCAGCAGCGGGGGAGTGTCACCCGACGGGTTCGAGCGCGCGCTGCTCGTCCGCCGCGCGCGTGGCCGAGGCATCCGGTGCCGTCTCGGACCGCCCGGCCGGCAGGAGCAGCGCCACGAACGTCGCGGCGAGCAGCACGGCCGCCCCGGTGAACACCGCCGGGCGCGCTGCGTCCACGTACAGGTCGGGCGTGAGCGCCCCGCCGGCGCCGACGAAGATCGCCGTCATCACCGCCGTGCCGAGCGCGACGCCCAGCTCGCGCACGGTGGAGTTCACCCCCGAGGCCTTGGCGTGGTCGATGAGCCCGAGCGTCGCGAGCAGCGCGGTCGCGGACGGCGCGAACACGAGCGCCATGCCGATCCCGGCCAGGAGGAAGGGGACGATCAACGTGGGGTACTCGAGGTCGGGCGACATGACCGCCGCGATCCAGCCGAGGGCGACCGCCTGGAGCCCGAGGCCGACCACCATGAGCGCACGGGTGCCGACGCGCGGCGCGAGGATGCCGGCGATCGGCGCGACGAACATCGGCGCCAGCGTCCACGGCGTCGTCTGCAGGGCGGCTTCGAAGGGGGTCGAACCCTGCACGACCTGCAGGTACTGGATGAGGATGAAGACCGACCCGAAGGTGCCGAAGCTGAAGGCGAAGCCGATCGCGTTCGTGACCGAGAACGACCGGTCGCGGAAAAGGCGCAGCGGCACCAGCGGCGCGGGCGTGCGTGCCTGCCAGAAGAGGAAGCCGATCAGGAGGAGCGCCCCGGCGGCGAGCTCGACGATGACGCCGACCGAGTCCCACCCGTCGTCGTTGCCGCGGACGATCGCGTGGACGAGGGCCAGGACCCCCGCCGCCGCGAGGATCGCGCCCGGGACGTCGATGCGAGCGCGTGCGCCGAAGTCGTTCGGCAGCACGAGCAGCGCGAGAGGGATCGCGATGATCGCGACCGGCACGTTGATCCAGAAGATGGCCTGCCACTGCCAGCCCTCCATGATCGCGCCGCCCACGAGCGGGCCCACGGCGACGCCGAGGCCGGAGACGCCGCCCCAGATCCCGATGGCCAGGGGGCGCCTCTCGGGGGCGACGGCTCCGCTGAGCAGGGCGAGCGACAGCGGCAGGACTCCCGCCCCGCCGAGCCCCTGCAGCGCCCGCGCGGCGATCAGCTGCCCGGGGTCGGTGCTCAGTGCCGCCAGCACCGAGCCCGCGCCGAACACGGCGATGCCGATCGCGAACACGGTGCGGCGGCCGAAGCGGTCGCCCAGCGCGGAGGCGACGAGGATCGCGCCGGCGAACGCGAGCGTGTAGGCGTTGACGAACCACTGCAGCTCTTCGACGGACGCGCCCATCTCGGTGTGGAGCACCGGCAGGGCGTTCGTCATGACGAGGTTGTCGAGGGTGGCCATGAACATCGGGAGGGATGCCGCGGCCAGCACGAGCGCGAACGGACGCGTGCGGCGGCGGGCGGGCGATTCGAGGGTCATCGGAGGCTCCGGAGTAATTGGATGATTACTTACGTGGGTCAATGTAGTAATCGACTGATTACAAAGTCAAGTCATTCGCTGATAACCTGTCCGCATGAGCACCGTCACCGTCGATGAAGCCGAGGCGGGCAAGCGCCTGTCGTCCGACGAGCGCCGCCGTCAGATCCTGGTCGCCGCCGTCGCCGTGTTCGGGGCGCGCGGGTACGAGGGCGCGACCACCGACGAGGTGGCGCGCGCCGCCGGCGTCAGCCAGCCGTACGTCGTGCGGCTGTTCGGCTCGAAGGAGAATCTCTTCCTCGCCACGATCGACGACGCCCTCACGCGTCTGCTGGCGGCCTTCCGCGCGGCGCTGCCCGACGACGGGGCGGAGCGCGAGCCCGGCGTCACCGAAGAGAAGGCCCGGGCGAAGCGCATCGGCCAGGCCTACGTCGATCTGCTCACGGTGCGGGGCCTCCATCAGACGCTCGCTCACGCCTATCTGCTCGGCAGCCACCCGGTCATCGGCCCGGCGGCGCGCAAGGGCTTCGCGTCCGTGTGGCGGTTCTTCCGCGACGAGATGGGACTGGATGCCGACGGGGCGCGCGCGTTCATGGCCGAGGGCATGCTCATCAGCACGATGATCGGGCTCCGGCTCGTCGACGACTACGGCTCCGACCCGCAGATCACCGAGCTTTTCCGGTCGTGCTTCCCGACCGAGCTTCCGCACGTGCTCGACGTCGTCCCGCGCGGCACCGAGCCCTGGTGAGGCCTCGCGGCCCGGCGTAGGGTCGGCAGCATGTGTCGAAACATCGTCCCGCTCCACAACTTCGAGCCGGCCGCCACCGACGACGAATGCCATGCCGCGGCGCTGCAGTTCGTGCGCAAGATCACCGGCACCACCAAGCCCTCGAAGGTCAACCAGGAGGTCTTCGATCGGGCGGTCGCCGAGATCGCCCACGTGACGCGGCACCTGCTCGACGACCTCGTCACCACGGCGCCCCCGAAGAACCGCGAAGACGAAGCGGCCAAACGCCAGGCCCGGTCCGCCGACCGGTACGAGGCGCTGCGCGCGTACCAGCAGGAGAAGCGGGCGGCCGCGGCATCCTGAACCCCCCCGGCCCCTTTCCGGTCGCCGGGTAGGCTGGGCACGTGAGCATGGACATCGAACTCGGCCGCGCCAAGCGCGCGCGCCGCGCGTACACGTTCGACGACATCGCGGTCGTGCCGTCCCGGCGCACCCGCAACCCCGAAGACGTCTCGACGACGTGGACCATCGACGCGTTCAGCTTCGACATCCCCGTGCTCGGCGCGCCGATGGACTCGGTCGTGAGCCCGCAGACCGCGATCATGCTCGGTCAGCTCGGCGGCCTGGGCGTGCTCGATCTCGAGGGCCTGTGGACGCGCTACGACGACCCCCAGCCGCACCTGGCCGAGATCGCCGGTCTCGAGAAGGCGGCCGCCACCCGCCGCATGCAGGAGCTCTACTCCGAGCCGATCAAGCCCGAGCTCGTGCGCGACCGCCTCGCCGAGATCCGCGCGGCGGGCGTCACCGTCGCGGGCGCCCTGACGCCGCAGCGCACCCAAGAGCTCTACGAGACGGTGGTCGCCGCCGGGGTCGACCTCTTCGTGATCCGCGGCACCACGGTCTCGGCCGAGCACGTGTCGTCGGTCGATCAGCCGCTCAACCTCAAGAAGTTCATCTACGACCTGGACGTGCCGGTCATCGTGGGCGGCGCCGCCACGTACACCGCCGCGCTGCACCTCATGCGCACGGGCGCGGCCGGCGTGCTCGTCGGATTCGGCGGGGGTGCGGCATCCACCACCCGCGCCACCCTCGGGCTGCACGCGCCGATGGCCACCGCCGTCGCCGACGTCGCGGGCGCTCGCCGCGATTACCTCGACGAGTCGGGCGGGCGCTACGTCCACGTCATCGCCGACGGCGGCGTGGGCACCTCGGGCGACATCGTCAAGGCGCTCGCGATGGGGGCCGACGCCGTAATGCTCGGCGTGGCGCTGGCGCGGGCGACGGATGCCCCGGGCCGGGGCTTCCACTGGGGTCCCGAGGCGCATCACGCCAAGCTCCCGCGCGGCCGCCGCGTGAAGGTCGACCAGGTCGCCTCGCTCGAGGAGATCCTCTACGGCCCCGCGCCGGTGGCCGACGGCACCGCCAACCTCATCGGCGCGCTCCGCAAGTCCATGGCCACCACGGGCTACTCCGACCTCAAGGAGTTCCAGCGGGTCGAGGTCGTGGTCGCGCCCTACAGCGCCGGATGACCTCTGCCGTGACCGATCCCGACCCGGGCGCGCGTCCGGTCGAACCCGAGGTCTTCCCGCCGACCTTGCGGGAGGTGATGGTCCGCCCGCAGTGGATCGGGCTGCTCCTGCTGTGCCTGCTCGTCGCCGGCGTGTTCGCGTGGCTCGGACAGTGGCAGCTCGGCCGCGCGATCGAGACCGATCCGCCGCCGCCGGGCGCGACCGAGCAGGTGCGCCCGCTCGCCGAGGTCGCCGGGCCGGGGGAGTACCTCCCCGAGCCGCTCGTCGGGCAGCGGGTGACCGCCGACGGGTCCTGGGTTCCCGGCGACTTCATCGTCGTCGAGTCGCGGTTCAACGACGGGGTCGAAGGCTACTGGGTGACGGGACAGCTCCGGCTCGCCGACGCCCCCGCGCCCACGTCGGTGGCCGTCGCCATCGGCTGGGCGCCGACGCTCGACGACGCACAGAAGGCGGCGGACCGCCTCGACCGCGAGGCATCCGCGTCACCGGACGCGGTGGTGACCGTCACGGGCAGGCTCATCTCCGACGAGGGCGCCGTCCCGCCGAGCGCCGCGGACGACCCGCAGACCCTCACCCGGATGTCTCCGGCCGCCCTGCTCGGACGCTGGCACGACATCGACGGCCTCGAGGTGTACCGTCCGTATCTCGCGTCGGAGGAGGCATCCGGCTCCCTCGTCGACATCTCGTCGCCGGCGCCCGAAGAAGGCTCGAACGTGAACTGGCTCAACATCTTCTACGCGGTCGAGTGGGCGATCTTCGCGGGCTTCGCCTTCTACCTCTGGTACCGGCTCGCGCGCGACGCCTGGGAGCGCGAGGTCGACGAGCTGACCGAGCCCGAGAGCGTCTGAGAGCGCACGGCGGCCCGGAATCACGCGGGTAGACTGGCGGCATGCCCCGCGCCCCGAAGCTCGCTTCCTTCCCGGCGATCCGCGGAGCCCTGAAGTTCTATCAGGTCTGCTCGATCATCACGGGCATCGGGCTGCTGTTGCTCGTGGCCGAGATGATCCTGAAGTACACGCCCCTGCACGTCGAGCTCTTCCTCGGCGCATCGGGCGGCTTCCTGTGGTTCGCACCCGTGATCGCCGGCCCCGACTGCGAATGGTGGTCGCTGTTCGCCCCGATGACCAATGACTGCGAGATGATCTCGACCGGCGACGGGTTCAACGTGTCGCTGTTCATCCTCGTCGCCCACGGCTGGTTCTACGTGGTCTACCTGTTCTCGTGCTTCCGCGTGTGGAGCCTGATGCGCTGGCCGTTCGGCCGCTTCATCCTCCTCGCGCTCGGCGGCATCGTGCCGCTCCTGTCGTTCTTCATGGAGGCCAGGGTCGGCCGCGAAGTCACGTCCTACCTCAAGGCCCGTGAAGACGCCGAGCTGCACAGCCAGGCCGGCCACTCCACCCTCACCCACGCGATCCCCACGGAGAACCAGCGTTGACAGAGCAGACCGAAACCTCCCAGCGCCCCGTTCTCGTCGTCGACTTCGGCGCGCAGTACGCCCAGCTCATCGCGCGGCGCGTGCGCGAGGCGGGGGTCTACAGCGAGATCGTGCCGCACACCGCGTCGGCGTCCGAGATCGCGGCGAAAGACCCGGTGGGCATCATCCTGTCGGGCGGGCCGTCGTCGGTGTACGAGCCGGGTGCGCCCTCGCTCGACGAAGGCGTGTTCGACCTCGGCGTCCCCACCTTGGGCATCTGCTACGGCTTCCAGGTGATGGCGCAGGCGCTCGGCGGCGAGGTGGCCAACACCGGACTGCGCGAGTACGGGGCGACGGATGCCTCGGTCGCAGGTGACGGCGGAGTGCTGCTGGCCGGTCAGCCGGCCGATCAGAACGTGTGGATGAGTCACGGCGACCAGGTGTCGCGCGCGCCCGAGGGCTTCCAGGTGCTCGCGTCGACGTCGGCGACCCCGGTCGCGGCGTTCGGCAGCGACGAGAAGAAGCTCTACGGTGTGCAGTGGCACCCCGAGGTGAAGCACTCCGACCACGGTCAGCAGGTCATCGAGAACTTCCTCCACAAGGCCGCGGGACTGCCGGCGGACTGGAACAGCGGCAACGTCATCGCCGAGCAGGTCGAGCGCATCCGCGCCCAGATCGGCAGGGGGCGGGTCATCTGCGGCCTGTCGGGCGGCGTCGACTCGGCAGTCGCCGCGGCGCTCGTGCACAAGGCGGTCGGCGACCAGCTCGTCTGCATCTTCGTCGACCACGGACTGCTGCGGAAGGGCGAGCGCGAGCAGGTCGAGCAGGACTACGTCGCCTCGACCGGGGTGCGGCTGGTCACGGTCGACGCGCGCGAGCGCTTCCTCACGGCGCTCGCGGGCGTCAGCGACCCCGAGCAGAAGCGCAAGATCATCGGCCGCGAGTTCATCCGCACGTTCGAGCAGGCCGAAGCCGACCTCGTGGCCGAGGCGGCCGAAGAGGGCGAGCCGATCCGCTTCCTCGTGCAGGGAACCCTCTACCCCGATGTCGTCGAGTCGGGCGGCGGGACCGGCACCGCGAACATCAAGTCCCACCACAACGTGGGCGGCCTCCCCGAAGACCTGCAGTTCGAGCTCGTCGAGCCGCTGCGCACCCTGTTCAAGGACGAGGTGCGGGCGATCGGACGCGAGCTGGGCCTCCCCGAGGTGATCGTCGGTCGTCAGCCGTTTCCGGGCCCCGGCCTCGGCATCCGGATCGTGGGTGAGGTCACCGCTGACCGCCTCGAGATTCTGCGTGACGCCGACGCCATCGCGCGCGAAGAGCTGAGCCGCGCGGGGCTCGACGGCGAGATCTGGCAGTGCCCGGTCGTGCTCCTCGCCGACGTGCGCTCGGTCGGCGTGCAGGGCGACGGGCGCACGTACGGGCACCCGATCGTGCTCCGCCCCGTGTCGAGCGAAGACGCCATGACCGCCGACTGGACGCGCCTGCCGTACGACGTGCTGTCACGCATCTCCAACCGCATCACGAACGAAGTGCGCGAGGTGAACCGCGTCGTGCTCGACGTGACGTCGAAGCCCCCGGGCACGATCGAGTGGGAGTAGGCGAGCCCGCTGATCGAGTGCCCGCCGCAGGCGGGTGTGGGCCCGCAGATCGAGTGCCCGCCGCAGGCGGGTGTATCGAGATCGGGGAAGATAGCACGGTGAGCACCACCTTCCCCGATGCCGAGTACCTCATCCTGTCGAGCCGGCTCATCCCCGACCACGACGGCGGCTACGCCATGGCGATCCTGTCGCGCGCACGGCAGATGGCGGCCGCCGGGGTGCACGAGGGTCGCGGGCCGCTCATCCTCACCTTCGATCCGGGCACGCCGGCCGATCACGCCCGTCACCGTCGCGCGTTCGACGAACGGGATCTGATCGTGGGCACCGACCGCATGAGGAACCTCTTCGATGAGGCATCCGCTCCGTCCGGCGGAGCCGCGCCGTGGCTGCTGGCGGCTGCGCAGCCGGGGGAGCCCGACCCGGCGCTCGCCTACCGCCGGGTCGACGACGCCGAAGGACGACCCGTCGTCGGGCTGCCGGTCATCCACGGCGATCCGGACTGGCACATCACGAGCGCACCGGTCGCCGTCTACGACCGCGACGGGCGCGTCGCCGGCGTGGTCGAGGGATTCGGGGCGCTCTACCGCGCCTGGCTCGCCGAGGTCGTCGGGCGGCTGCGGGCCGCGAACGGCGAGAAGCCGGTCGTGGTGATCTGCGAGTCGCGGCAGCTCGGCGAACTCATCGCCGGCTGGAGCGATCCCGGGGTGCGGCTGATCCACGCGATCCATACGATCCACCTCGAGCCGCCGCACACCCCCGACGCCCCGCTGAACCCCCTCTGGACGCGGTGGTTCAGCCTCGCCGAGCGCTTCGACGCCGTGCTGTGGCTGAGCGAGGCGCAGCGCTCCGACGTCGTCGGCCGATTCGGCGACGAGGGCGTGCACCTCGTCATCCCCGCGGGTGTCCCGGCCGCATCGAGCGTCGTTCCGGGCGCCGATCGCGCGCCCGGACGGGTCGTGATGCTCAACCGGCTCGCGCCGGGCAAACGGGTTGATCACGCGATCCGCGCCTTCCGGTCGGTGCTCGAGCGGGTTCCGCATGCCGCCCTCGACATCTACGGCGCCGGCGTCGAGCACGACCGGCTGCAGCAGCTCATCGAGGCCGAGGGGCTCACCGCGCACGTCGTCCTGCGCGGGATCACCGACGAGCCCGAACGCGTCCTGGACGAGGCATCCGCGTTCCTCACGACGTCGGCTTTCGAAGGGCAGGCGCTCGCCATCGTCGAGGCGATGGTGCGGGGATGCCCCGTCATCGCGTACGACGTGCCCTACGGTCCCCGCGACCACCTCGCGAACGGCGGGGGCGTGCTGGTGCCGGACGGCGATCAGGCAGCTCTCGCCGCCGCCATCGTTCGGGTGATCGCCGACCCCGACGAGCACGCCCGCCTCTCGCGCGAGGCGGCGCAGATGGCGCGGCGGGTCGACCCCGACCGCGTGACGGCCGCCCTCGCGCAGGCGGTGCAGGACGTCCTGGCCGCCCCGTCGCGCCGCGCGTAGCCGGCACCCGCGATCCGCTGCCGGCGGAACCGCCGAGGGCGGAAACGGATGCCCGCGACCGTCGTCCGACCGCAGGCTTGGGGTCATGGCTGAAGAAGGCAAGATTCCCCAGTTCGGCGCCGAAGCGCGGCGCGAGCTCTTCCACCAGCGGGTGCTCGTGCTCGACGGAGTGCTCGACGACGACAACGGCACGCTCATCGCGACGCAGCTCCTGGCGCTCGCGGCCGAGGACGAGGCATCCGACATCGCCCTCTGGATCCACTCTCCCGGAGGGTCGGTCCCTTCGATGCTCGCGATCCGCGACGTCATGCGGCTGATCCCCAACGACGTCGCGACCCTCGCGCTCGGCCTGGCGTGCAGCGCCGGGCAGTTCCTGCTCAGCGCGGGGACGAAGGGCAAGCGCCGCGCGCTCCCGCATGCGCGGATCCTCATGCACCAGGGCTCGGCCGGGATCGGCGGCTCGACCGTGGACGTCGAGGTGCAGGCCGGCGACCTGCGGCACATGCGCGACACGGTCCTGGGCCTCATCTCCGAAGACACCGGGCAGGACGTCGGCCGCATCTTCGAGGACTCCCTCCACGACCGCTGGTACACCGCAGCGGAGGCCCTCGACTACGGGTTCATCGACGGGATCGTCGACGACTTCGCCCAGATCGTGCCGCGACGCCGCCGACCGGCGGGGCTCGGACTCGGCCCGGCGGAGGTGGCGGCATGAGCTCGTACACGATCCCGAACGTCGTGGCGCAGCACCCGCGCGGCGACCGCATCATGGACGTCTACTCGCACCTGCTCGCCGAGCGCGTCGTCTATCTGGGCACCGCGATCGACGCGGGCGTCGCCAACGCCCTCATCGCGCAGCTGCTGCACCTCGACGCCGACAGCCCCGAGCGCGACATCCAGCTGTACATCAACTGCGAAGGCGGAGATCCGGCGGCGATGCTGGCGGTGTACGACACCATGCGCCATGTCAGGCCGGATGTCGCCACCACCGTGGTGGGCCAGGCGATCGGTGTCGGCGCGGTCATGCTGGCGGCCGGCGCGGCCGGGAAGCGGGCGGTGCTGCCGCACGCGCGCGTCGTGCTGCATCAGCCGGCTGCGCAGGGGAGGGGAGCGATCCCCGACCTCATCCTGCAGGCGGACGAGCTCGTGCGGATCCGCGGCGACGTCGAGGCGATCCTCGCCCGGCACACCGGGAAGGATGCCGCGCAGCTCCGGCGCGACACCGACCGCGACCGCGTCTTCACCGCGGCCGACGCGGTGGCCTACGGGCTCGCCGACCGGGTGCTCGACGAGCGGTAGGGCTGTGTCGGGCGGCTGCTCGCGTGTCGGCGAGCCCTATCTCAGGCTGGCGTCGAGCCGCGGGCGGTGTGATCCGCGACTTCTCGCGGTGCGCGGGCGGATGGGGGAGCCTCACGCCTGAGTTGCGGCGCGGACCGCGGCCGCGACGTCGGCGGGCGACCCCTTCCACGGGGTGCCGTGGCCCGGGAGCACCCACGTCGCCTCGATGCCGGCCAGCCGGTCGAGCGAGGTCAGGGCCTGGTCCGGCTCGTCGGTGAACGGCGCGGGCTGCGGGCCGGGGCGACCGGTGAGCACGTGCCGGGTGGTGAGTGCGTCGCCGACGAAGACGGCCTCGGCGAGCGGCACGTGCACGGCGATGCTCCCCGGCGAGTGGCCGGGCAGGCCGATGATCCGCGGCGCGCCGGGCAGGTCGAGCACGTCGCCGTCGGCGACCTCGACCACCTCGGTGAGGTACTCGGTGCGCCACCCCCGCTTGCGCAGCGCGTAAGCGAAGAAGCCGGCCGTGGGGCCGAGTCGCATCGGCCCCATCGCCGTCTTCGGCTTATCGCCGCCGCGGGCACGGTCGGCGTCGGCGGCGTGGACGAACACGGGAACCCCGTGCTCGCGGCGCAGGCGCTCGGCGAACCCGAGATGGTCGCTGTCGCCGTGGGTGAGCACCACTCCCTTCACGTCGCCGAGGCTTCGCCCGATCGTTGCGAGCTCGGCGGTGAGGTCGGTCCAGTGGCCGGGCAGCCCGGCGTCGATGACCGTGATGCCGTCGGGCGCGACGACGAGGTAGGCGGCGACGATGTCGTTGCCGATGCGGTGCAGGTGCGGTCCGAGCTCCATGGCTTCCTCCGGTGGTTGTGTCGGCTATGGTACGTAGCTATGATGGCTTATGTCAATAGCCATCGGAGTCGCCATGCCTACACCCGACCGCACCTCCCTCGCCGCGATCATCGCCGCGGGCCGTGACCTGCTCGAGAGCGGCGGCCCCTCGCGCGTCACGATGCAAGCCGTCGCCGACCGCGTGGGCGTGCGCGCCCCCTCCCTGTACAAGCGCGTACGCGATCGCGACGCCCTGCTGCAGCTCGTGGTCGAGGCCACCGTGGACGATCTCGGGGCGCGGCTCGCGGCATCCGACGGCTCTCTCGCCGATCTCGCGCGCACGTACCGGTCTTTCGCTCACGACCTGCCCGAGGGTTTCCGGCTCATGTACTCGATGGCGGGCAGCGCCGAAGCGCTCTCGCGGGCGAGTGAGCCGATCCTCCGCGCGGCGCGCGCGGCGGTGGGCGAGGAGCATGCCCTCGAGGAAGCGCGTCTGGTCACCGCGTGGGCCACCGGGTTCGTCAGCATGGAGCTGGCGGGCGCGTTCCGTCTCGGCGGAGACGTCGACGCCGCCTTCGAGTACGGCCTCGCGAGGCTCGCTCGCGCGGCCGACTGAGAGCCTGCGTCAGTCCGCCGAGTCGCGACCCGGCCAGACCTTCCCGGCCCAGGGGTCGTAGTCGGCGATGAGGTCTTCTTGCGGCGGCCGCTCGTTCTCGGGCACGTGCTGCAGGTTGACCCTCACGCGGTACCAGAGGGAACTCGACCCGCGCATGCCGTCGACGAGGACGTCGGCGGGGTGCAGCGCGGCGACCGCGGACGGATGCTTCGCCTTCCACTCGTCGAGGGCGGCGAGCGCTTCGGGCTTGGTCTTCGTGCGGGCCACCTCGATGAGGGGCATGGTCGACTGCCGCCGGCCGTCGGGTCCGCCGCCGCGGGGCGGCTTCTCGGCGGGACCGAGCTCCTTCGCGAGGGCGAGGAGGCCGTCGAGGGTGCCCGGACTGTCGTCGATCCCGCGATGCGGGTCGCCGATCGCGGCGAAGCGCTCGAGGACGCTCGCGACCGTGAACTCCTCGGGTCGCCGGACGGCCACCTCGTCCCAGCCCAGCGGGGTCGACACGCGGGCGTCGGGGAGGGGCCGGATCGAGTACGCGGATGCCACGGTGCGGTCTTTGGCGTTCTGGTTGAAGTCGACGAACACGCTCTCGCCGCGCTCCTCCTTCCACCACCGCGCCGTCGCGAGCCCCGGTGCACGGTTCTCCACCTCGCGAGCGAGCGTCTCGGCCGCGAGCCGGACGTCCTTGTAGTCCCACTGCGGGGCGATGCGCACGAGGATGTGCAGGCCGCGCGAGCCACTGGTCTTCGGCCATCCGACGAGGCCGACGTCGTCGAGCACCTCGCGCGCGACGAAGGCGACATCGACGATCTGCGACCAGTCGACGCCGGGCATCGGGTCGAGGTCGATGCGCAGCTCGTCGGGGCGGTCGAGGTCTTCGGCCCGCACCGGGTGGGGGTTGAGGTCGAGGCAGCCGAGGTTGATCACCCAGGCGAGGCCCGCGGCATCCCGGATCACCGTCTCTTCGGCGGACGTGCCGCGCGCGTAGTGCAGGGTCGCCGTGTCGATGAAGTCGGGGTGGTTCTCGGGCACGCGCTTCTGGAAGAAGGCCTCCTGATCGATGCCCTTCACGAACCGCTTGAGCACCATCGGCCGCCCGCCCGCTCCACGCAGGGCGCCGTCGGCCACGGCCAGGTAGTAGCGGACGACGTCGAGCTTCGTCAGCCCCGGCCCGGGGAACACGACCTTGTCGGGGCTCGAGATGCGCACCTCGTGCCCGCCGACCTCGAGGAACTCCTCTTTGCGCGCTGGACTCACCCGGCTCACGCTAGCGCCGGCCCCCGACGCCGGCCAGGGGTTGCGCCCGCGCTCCGGACTGCTTGTCAGGCGGCCAGGAGGTAAGCCCAGCGGGCGGGGGCGACGGATGCCTCGGCCCGGAGAGACTCGGCCCGGAGAGACTCGGCCCGGAGAGACTCGGCGACCGCGGCGGTCAGCTCGACGAGGGTGACGTCGAGGGCTCCGGCCACGGCGGCGATCATCTCGCTCGACGGCTCCTTCAGGCCCCGCTCCATCTCGGACAGATACTGCGGTGAGACGCCCGCGCGGTCGGCGGTGTCGGCCAGGCGCTCGCCGCGCTGGTGTCGGAGGCGCCGCAGCTGGTCGCCGAGCGCGTCGCGCCACAGCGGCTCGGGATCGCGCGTCGCGCGTGGGGCGGGCTTCGTCGGCAGCGGGATGATCTCGGCCATGCCGTCACGATAGGTCGCGGCGTCCCTGAGCCGCGAGCTGTTCCGCCCACAGCAGAACCAGGTATGCCAGACAGACGAGAGGCCGCCTGGGACGAACCCGGACGGCCTCTCGGAGAACTGCGGTCAGTTGCTTCGGACGATGGCGATGATGCGCAGGATCTCGACGTAGAGCCAGACCACGGTCACCATGATGCCGAAGGCGCCGATCCAGCCCAGCTGGCGGGGGGCGCCGTTGCGCACACCCTGCTGGATGGAGTCGAAGTCGAGCACCAGCGAGTACGCGGCCATGATCACGACGAGCACGCCGATGATGAGGCCCAGCGGGATGCCCATGAAGGTCTGGCTGAGAAGGCCGAACGCACCGCCTGCGATGGGAGCGTTGAAGAGCATCAGCATGACGTTGACCAGCGAGAACACGAGGTAGCCGACCATCGCGATGAGGAAGATCTTCGTCGCACGCTTCGAGGCCCGAACCTTGCCGCTGGCGAACAGCGCCAGGGTCACGCCGACGACCGACAGGGTCGCGAGCGTCGCCTGCAGGACGATTCCCTGCCACTGCACCTCGAAGAACGCCGAGATGCCGCCGACGAAGAGACCCTCGAACGCGGCGTAGGCGAAGATCAGGCCCGGGCGCACCTTCTTGCGAGAGGTGAAGATAACCGCCAGCGCGAGGATGAACCCGCCGAGCGCGCCGATTGCCCAGGGGAGGATCGACAGCTGGTTGGGCTGCGTCGCGTCGAGGCCGCCGAGGGTCCAGAACCAGCCGATCGAGGCGGTCACGAGCAGGATCGCGAACAGGCCGACCGTCTTCCAGACGGTGTCTTCGACCGTCATGCGGTCGGTGTCGAGGGCGCCGGCGGACGGGGCGGCGTACATGCCTTCGAGCTGCGCCTGGGTGGCGGCATCCAGTCCGGCATGCTGCGCTGCAGCGGTCTGCGTCTGCGCGGCAGGGGGCGTCAGTCCCGGACGACCGGGGTACGTACGGGCGGCCTTCGAATCCTGGAAGGCCGGATTGTTGAACGCGGGGTTGTCGAGGGCCACTGCTCTCACACTCCAAGTCACGGGTTGCACAGCACGGTGCTGTGGATCAACGATATCCGTTCCCGCACATTCCCGGGAGTTTCGTGGCTGTGAGTGGACCATGAGGGACGGATGCCGCGGCCGGCCCTCCGCGCCCCCGAAGGTAGCCTGGGGCGATGGTCCGCCGCTCCCCGCTCGTGATCGGTCACCGGGGTGCGCCGGGCTACCGGCCGGAGCATTCCCGGTCGTCGTACGACCTCGCCCTCGAGTTCGGTGTCGATGCGGTGGAGCCCGACATCGTGGTCTCCTCCGACGGAGTGCTGGTCGTGCGTCACGAGAACGAGATCTCGGGCACGACCGATGTCGCCGACCGCCCGGAGTTCGCCGACCGCCGCACGACGAAGAGCGTCGACGGTGCGGAGCTGACGGGCTGGTTCGCCGAGGACTTCACGTGGGACGAGCTGTCGACGCTGCGGTGCCGGGAGCGTCTCCCGAAGCTGCGACCGTCGAGCGCCACGTTCGACGACCAGCAGCCGGTGCTGCGCCTGCGCGACGTGCTCGACCTCGTGCGCGAAGGATCGCTGGCGCAGGGGCGCGAGATCGGGGTCGTGCTCGAGATCAAGCACGCCACGTACTTCGGGTCGATCGGATGGGACATCGCCGAGCTCGTCGACCGAGAGCTGCGGGAGGCGGGCTGGGCCGGCGGAGCGCTTCCGCTCACGATCGAGTCCTTCGAGTCGACCGTCCTGTTCCGGCTGCAGGAACGGGGCATCCCGGCGGTCTACATCTATCTGCTCGAGGCGGCCGGTCGTCCCTACGACCTGCTCGCTCAACACGGCAAGGCCGCGCCCACGTACGCCCGGACCGCGTCGCCGGCGGGCCTCGACGGGCTCGTCGGCCGGGTCGACGGGATCAGCGTCGACAAGCGGATGATCCTCGCCCCCGACAAGCTCGGCCGACTGACCGGTCCGTCGGCGGTGATGGCGGACGCCCACGACCGCGGCCTGCGCGTCTTCACCTGGACGTGCCGGCCCGAGAACAGCTTCCTCATCGGCCAGTTCCGCGGGCATGGGGGCGCGGCGGCCTTCGGCGACTGGGAGTCCGAATGGGCGGTGATCCGGGATGCCGGAGTCGACGGCGTCTTCGTCGACCATCCCGATCTCGGCGTGGCGTTCTTCGGTTCCTGACTGGGAGAGCGCTCCCCGGCTAGGGTGAGTCGCGTGACCTCCCCCGGCATCGTCGTCGAAGGAGTCCGACGCGCGTTCGGCGAGATCCACGCGGTGCGGAACGTGACGCTGCAGGCGCACGCGGGCCGTGTCACGGGACTCGTCGGACCGAACGGCTCCGGCAAGACGACCCTCCTGCTCATGCTCGCCTCGCTCCTGGCGCCCGACGCCGGATCGATCCGCATCGACGGCGTCGATCCCGTCGCCGACCCGCACGCCGCCCGCGCCCTCATCGGGTGGATGCCCGACGCGCTCGGCGCGTGGGGTTCGCTCACGTCCCGCGAGACGCTGATCGTCACGGCGCAGCTGTACGGGATGCCGAAGGCCGAGGCATCCGCTCGCGCCGACGTCCTGCTCGCCGAGGTGGGCCTCGTGCCGCTCGCCGACTCCGCCGCCAAGGTGCTCTCGCGCGGGCAGAAGCAGCGACTCGGGCTCGCTCGCGCGCTCGTGCACGACCCGAGGGTGCTGCTGCTCGACGAGCCGGCGTCGGGACTCGACCCGCAGGCCCGCATCGACCTGCGGCTGCTGCTGCGCCGGTACGCAGCCGAGGGACGAACGGTGCTCGTGTCGAGCCACATCCTCAGCGAGCTCGAAGAGGTCGTCGACGACGCCGTGTTCCTGCTCGCGGGAGAGACGGTCGACAGTCGTCGGATCGAAGCCGCCGCCCGCCGTGCACGACCCTGGCGGGTGCGGGTGGCGGGGGTCGAGGCATCCGTCGCCGCCGGCACCGTCGCGGGGGCGCTGGGGCTCGATGCTTCGCTCGTGTCCACCGACCGGCGCGACGTGCTGCTGGAGTTCGAGTCCGACGAGGCCGCGGCGTCGGCCCTGGCGTCGCTGGTGTCGGCCGGCGTGCCGGTCGCCGAGTTCGCCGCCGCGCAGGGCAGCCTCGAGCACACGTTCCTCGACCTCGGCAAGGGCGTGCCACCCGCCGCGCCTCCCGCGTCGGCCGTCGATGAGGGAGGCGCCCCGTGAACGCTCAGCGACTGGGCACGATCGTCCGCCTCGAACTGACGCAGCGCACCCGGAGCATCGCCTGGTACGTGCTCCTCGGCGTCTTCGCGCTGCTCCTCGTGATCGTCACGGCACTGTCGTTCCTCGCGTTCGGCTACGTCGAAGAAGAGCGCGGCGCGGCCATCTATTCGACGATCGTCTACATCACGCTGCTCCTGGTCGTGCTCGTGTCGCCGACCCTGAGCGGGAACTCCATCAACGGCGACCGCGATGCCGCAACGCTCGCGCCGGTGCAGGTGACGCTCGCGACCACCGGCGAGATCATCGTCGGCAAGTTCCTCGCGGCCTGGGTGACGGGACTCGCCTTCGTGCTGGTCTCGGTGCCGTTCCTCGGCCTCGCGACGCTGGCCGGAGGAGCGGATGCTGCGACCGTCGCGGTCTCGCTGATCGTCCTGGTCGTCGAGGTGGCGGTGATCGCGGCGATCGGGGTCGCGCTCAGCGGCATCCTCGCGCGCCCGCTCTTCTCGGTCGCCACCACTTACCTCGTCGTGGCTGCGCTCGTCGTCGGCACGCCGATCGCGTTCGGGCTGGTCGGCGCCACCATGCGCACCGAGCAGACGAACAACTACCGGTCGATCGACTGGAGCGGATACGAAGACGGCGAGTTCCCGTGCATGCCCGGGGAGGAGCCGTCCGAGGACTACCCGTGCATCGAGGACCCGACGCCCGCGTGCGGCGAATGGGAGAGCTACACCTACGACGTGGTGAGGTTCGACCGGGTGTGGTGGATCCTCGCGGCGAACCCCTTCGTCATCCTCGCCGACGCGACCCCGACGACGTACCGGTCTGACGGCTACCCGGTCGACCTCTTCGGTCAGATCAAGTTCGGCGTGCGCTCCGCCCAGCAGCCGCCGCCCGACGAGATCACGTACGACGAGTGCAGTCCCGGCGCCCAGGACGAGCAGCCCACCCCCGAAGAGGTCATCGCCCAGTCCACGCCGAGCTGGTTCGTGGGACTGGCGCTGCAGCTGCTCCTCGCGGCCGGCCTGCTGTGGTGGGCGTGGTCGCGCACGAACACGCCGGCCCGCCGCCTCCCGCCCGGCACGCGCATCGCCTGACCGACGCGTGGGACCGGTGACCGCGGCATCCGCTCGCTCTTCGTCGTCCGGTACGGTTTTCGGATGCAGGTGACCCGGGTTCGCGTCCACCCGGTCAAGTCGTTCGCCGGGCTCGACGTCGCGTCAGCGCGCGTGCACCCGTGGGGCCTGGACGGAGACCGGCGCTGGGCCGTCGTCGATGAGGCCGGTGAGCCGATCACGGCCCGCGAGGAGAACCGGATGCTGGGGCTCACGGCCGAGCCCGACGGGGACGCTCTCGTGCTCGGCGATCGCGACGGTGCTGCCGAGCTGCGGGTCGCCGCGCCCGTCGAGGCGGAGCCGGTGCCCGTCGGGCACTCCCGTCAGGGCACAGCCCTGCCCGCGGGCGACGAGGCCGACGCCTGGGTGGGCGAGCGCCTGGGACGAACCGCGCGGCTCGTGTGGCAGCCCGACCCGACCATGCGATCCGTCAACCCGAAGCACGGCGGTCTTCCCGGCGACCACGTGTCGCTCGCCGACGTAGGTCCCCTGCTGCTCGCGAGCGAGTCGTCGCTGGCCCAGCTCGACCGGTGGACCGACGACGAGACGCCGCCGCTCGACATCCTCCGCTTCCGCCCCAACGTCGTGATCGACGGCGACCCCGACGCGCCCTTCGCCGAGGACGCCTGGCCGTCCGTCCGGATCGGCGACGTACGGTTCCGCGTCAGCGGCACCTGCGACCGCTGCGTCATGACCACGATCGACCCGCTCACGCTGCGCCGGGGCAAAGAGCCCATCCGCACGCTCGCCCGCCACCGCCGCTGGGACGGCAAGACATTCTTCGGGGTGTGGCTGGTCCCCGAGCTCGACGGCTCTGCGGCGGCGGTGATCCGGGTCGGCGACGAGGTCGTGCCCGGCTGAGACTCCGGCCTGTCAAGCCCCTCCGGCGACCGAGCGGGACTTCCTAGCGTGGAGGCATGAGCGACATCCGCTACACCAGCGAAACCAGCGACGTCGGCGACACGAGCAACCCGGACGGCGCCACCAGCGACCTCACCCCCGGCGAGATCCCGCCCGCACCGGACGGGCAGGTCGGCGCGCAGCCGCTGCGCGACGGCGACACCTCCATCGAGCCGGATCCCACCCTCGACCCCGCGCAGGCCGAGTGGGACCGCACGACCGCTCTCGAGGAAGGCGTGCAGATCGACGAGCTCGACGCGCCCACAGCGACGGGCGACGACCCCGCACACATCTCGGACGAGCGCGACCAGATTCCGGCGACCGACCGCCCCGGATCGGTCTACGAGCCCGAGACGCAGGGACTCGACATGAACGAGGCCGTGCTGGGCGACGAGGGCCAGGGCGACCTCGCGCCCGAAGACCTCTGAGCCCGGACACCACCCCCTCGGCGTGCGTCCCGCCCGATAGGGTGCCTGCGTGACGAGTGCGCGCGACGACATGGTGCGGCTGCCCGGCGGGCGCTTCACGATGGGCAGCGACGACTTCTACCCCGACGAACGGCCCGCGCACGAGGCATCCGTCGACCCCTTCTGGATCGACCGCGGCCCGGTCACGAACGAGGACTTCGCGGCCTTCGTCGCCGACACCGGGTACGTGACCGTCGCCGAGCGCGAACTCGACCCCGCCGACTACCCCGGAGTCGATACCGCCGACCTGGTGCCGGGGTCGCTCGTGTTCACGGCGACCGCCGGCCCGGTCGACCTGCGCGACTGGCGGCAGTGGTGGCGATGGCAGCCAGGAGCCTCGTGGCGCAGCCCCGAAGGACCGGGGTCGGGCATCGACGGGAGGCTGCGGCATCCGGTCGTGCAGGTGGCGTACGCGGATGCCGCCGCCTATGCCGAATGGGCGGGCAAACGGCTCCCCACCGAGGCCGAGTTCGAGTACGCGGCGCGGGGAGGATCCGGCGCCACGGCGTTCGCGTGGGGAGACGAGGCCTTTCCGGACGGCTCCGCCCAGGCCCACACCTGGATCGGGCGCTTCCCGTACGAGAACCTCGGCGAGCACGGGGCGACCACGGCGCCGGTCGGGTCGTTCCCGCCCAACGGCTACGGACTGGTCGACACCGTCGGCAACGTCTGGGAGTGGACCACCGACTACTACGAGCCGCGCCACCGGCTCCCCGGCGCGGTGCCGGTCTCGCGCGACGGACGCAGCGACCTGCTCGCGCAGAGCGCGGAACCCGGCTCGCGCATACCCCGCCGCACCCTCAAGGGCGGGTCGCACCTCTGTGCGCCCGAGTACTGCCTGCGCTTCCGGCCCGCCGCGCGCTCGCCGCAGGCCGAGGACTCCGCGACGACGCACATCGGCTTTCGCTGCGCGCGCGACTGACGGATGCCTCGCCCGGCCCGCTCGGCGAGATGTCTTCACCCTCATGGAGTGATGCGTCCTCGGGAGCGCGGTCGTTAGCTTGGGCGTCCCCACCGATGCCGCACCGCGCCCGCCGCGGTGCTTCGCGTCGGGGGAGGATCGTGCCGCCACGACAGGAGAGATCGATGACCGAAGACGCCCGTCCGTCCGTCGTGGGAGCTCCGCTTCCGCCGGCCCGCACGCTGCCGTTCCCGCCGAAGGGGTCGGGCAGCTACGCGGGGCGCACCTTGGCCGAGTCGACGTACTCACCGCTGCCGGTGCCGCAGCACCTCGGTGACGACGCCCCGAACGTGCTCATCGTGCTGATCGACGACGCGGGGCCCGCGCTCCCCGCGCCCCTCGGGGGAAAGGTGAACACGCCCACCCTGGAGCGGATTCGCGAGGGCGGCATCGGCTACAACCGCTTCCACACGACCGCCATGTGCTCGCCCACCCGCGCCTCGCTGCTCACGGGGCGGAACCACCATCGCGTGGGCGCCGGCCAGATCGCCGAGCTCGCCGCCGACTGGGACGGTTACTCCGGCCACATCCCGAAGAGCAGCGCGTCGATCGCCGAGGTGCTGCGCAACTACGGGTACTCGACCGCGGCGTGGGGCAAGTGGCACAACACCCCCGCCGAAGAGACGACGAAAGCGGGGCCGTACGACAACTGGCCGACCGGGAACGGGTTCGAGTACTTCTACGGGTTCCTCGCGGGCGAGGCATCCCAATACGAACCGAACCTGGTCCGCAACACCACCAGCGTCCTGCCGCCCAAGTCCCCGGAGGAGGGGTACCACCTCAGCGAAGACATCGCCGACGACGCCATCGCGTGGCTGCGCGACCACAAGGCGCTGTCGCCTGACAAGCCGTTCTTCATGTACTGGGCGACCGGTGCGATCCACGGCCCGCACCACGTGCACAAGGAATGGGCGGACAAGTACGCGGGCGTGTTCGACAGCGGCTGGGATGTCTACCGCGAAGAGGCGCACGCGGCGGCGAAGGCGGCCGGGTGGATCCCCGAGGACGCCGAGCTCACGCCCCGGCCGGAGTCGCTCCAAGGGTGGGACGAGATTCCCGACCACCAGAAGCCGTTCCAGGCCCGGCTGATGGAGGTGTGCGCCGGATTCGGCGAGCACGCCGACGTGCAGGCCGGCCGGCTCGTCGACGAGCTGGAACGGCTCGGCTACATCGAGAACACGATCGCGATCTACATCTGGGGCGACAACGGTTCGTCGGGGGAGGGCCAGAACGGCACGATCAGCGAACTGCTGGCGCAGAACATGATCCCGACGACGATCGATCAGCACATCGCGGCCCTGGAAGAGCTGGGCGGTCTGGGCGCCCTCGGCACGCCGGCGACCGACAACCAGTACCACGCCGCGTGGGCGTGGGCCGGTTCGTCGCCGTACCAGGGCATGAAGCTCATGGCGTCGCACCTCGGGGGCACCCGCAATCCGATGTTCATCCAGTGGCCGGCCCGCATCGAGCACGACCCGGTGCCCCGCACGCAGTTCCACCACGTGATCGACGTTGCGCCGACGCTCTACGAGATCCTGGGCATCTCGCATCCCGACACCGTGAACGGCATCCACCAGGACCCGATCGACGGCACGAGCTTCGCCTACTCGATCGACGACAAGACGGCCGAGGGCCGGCACCGGGTGCAGTACTTCGAGATCATGGCGTCTCGCGGCATCTACGAGGACGGGTGGATGGCGTCGACCGCCGGTCCGCGACTGCCGTGGGTCCCCGGAGCCCCTCCCGGCATCCGGACCTGGACCCCCGACGAGGACAAGTGGGAGCTCTACCACCTCGACGAGGATTGGAGCCAGGCGCGGGATCTCGCCGACCAGCATCCCGAGAAGCTGGCTGCGCTGAAGGAGCTGTTCGCGATCGAGGCGGCGAAGAACCAGGTGCTGCCCGTCGGCGCGGGGCTCTGGATCCCCGTGTACCACCCGGAGCTGCGCATCAGTCCGCCGTACCAGGAGTGGGAGCTCTCCGGCGAGACCACCCGCATCCCCGAGTTCTGCGCGCCCGCGCTCGGCAACAAGCCGAACGTCGTCACGATCGAAGCGACGGTGGGCGACAAGGCCAACGGCGTGCTGTACAAGCTCGGCGGGGCCGGCGGCGGACTGACGGCGTTCGTCGTCGACGGCATCCTGACGTACGAGTACAACCTGTTCCTCGTGAACCGGACGATCATCGCCGCGCCCGAGCCCCTGCCGGCAGGGAAGGTCGAGATCGAGATCGAGACGACCTACGTCGAGCCGCGGCCCGGTGGTCCGCTGCGCGTGGCACTGCGGGTGAACGGCGGCGAGGTCGCGTCGGGAACCGTTCCGGTGAGCGCACCGCTGCTGTTCTCTGCGAACGACTGCCTCGACGTCGGCCGCGCGTACGGCGGTGCCGTCTCGCGGGCGTACGCCGACCGCATGCCGTTCGCGTTCGACGGGACGATCGACCGCATGCACGTGGCATACGAGGTCGCCCAGAAGGCCGGGTGACGGTGACGGATGCCTCGGTCCGAGGCATCCGTTCACCCACTGCACAGACGCGATTCATCGACTCCGGCCCCTCGAGGCCCCAGCATGGTCTGACATTCGGCGTCGGCGCCGCTTCGATCACAGATGAGTCGCGGGGCACCAGGCAGAGCGGCGATCGGGGCGGGTCCGGCTCCATGATCCCGAGGGAGCTGCCATGGTCCGACCCGCACGGGTGCTCTCACTGTACGAGGGCTTCTTCGCCGGCGGCGCGCGCGTGCTGCACACCGAGGTGGTCGCCGGTCTGCACCGCAGCGGCGAGCAGGCGCACTCGGTGCTCTCGATCGCGGCACGGGTGCGCCGCGAGTCGACGGTCCAGCACCTCGGCGACGACGCCCGCTACCAGCGTCTGGCCGCAGCGGGTGTCGCCGTCGACACGCTCGGGCGGGAGGCCGACGCCGCCCCGATGGGCCCAGACTCGTTCACGGAGGCCGAGATCGCGGTCGCGGCGCGGGCCGTTCGCGACGCCGACCTGATCCTGTCGCTCAAGGAGCAGCCGCTCGGCATCCTCCTCGCCCTTCACGCGCGCGGGCTCATGCCCGATATCCCGGTGGCGGCGTGCCTGCACCGTTCCGACCCGCTGCATTCGGGGCCCGCGCTCGGGTGGCTGGTCGAGGCGGCGGCATCCGGTCTCGTGACGGCGACGATCTCGTGCGCGAGGACGACCGACGAGGCCTACCACCGGGCGGGCGTCTCGGCGGCGAGCCGCTTCGTGATCCCGAACGGCGTCGACACCGCGCTGTATCGTCCCGGAACCGCGGGGGAGCGGGCCGCGACGAGGACGCTGCTCGGCATCCCGTCGCACGCGCCGGTCGTCGTGTTCGCGGCGCGCTTCGACGCGATGAAGAATCCGGGGCTGTTCCTGCGGGCGGTCGCCCGGCATGTCGCCGTCGCGCCCGGCGCGCATTACGTGCTGTGCGGGGCGGGGATGACGCGGGACAACGACGGGTTCCGTGCGCTCGCCGAAGAGTCGGGCTTGCGGGAGTCGCGGGCGGTGCACGCGCTGGGCATCCGGCGCGACATGCCGTCGATCTACCAGATCGCCGACATCGTCGCGTTGACGAGCGCCTTCGGCGAGGCCTCGCCGCTGTGCCTGCTCGAGGGCGCGGCCTGCGGTGCGACGCCCGTGACCACTGACGTGGGCGACGCGGCCGCGCAGGTCGACGGCTTCGGGGTCGTCACGCCCGCGAACGAGGACGCCATCGCGGAGGCCTGGCGGTCGGTCGTCACCCGTCGGCGCGTCCACCGCGCCCGTGCGCTCGCCGCCCGTTCGGGGATCGACAGAGAGCGGATGTTGCAGGCCTACGCCGACGCGTCGTTCTCGCTGCTGCGTCGCCAAGAGGCCGCGGCCTGACGCGATCTCGGGCGGGGCGTTCAGGCAGGTTCGGTCGTGCGGATCAGCCCGCAGATGACGCACGACCACGCGACGAGGAATCTCTCGTCATCGAGGATCTCGAACCGCAGCGGGTCTCCGCAGGTCGGGCAGACCCACGCCTGGACCTCACGCGCGCTCACGCCCACCAGCGTAGTTTCGCGGATGCCGTCCGGGCGCGGTGGTGCGGAACTCGTCAGTCGTCGCCGTCGACGGTCGCGTCCTCGGCCTGCTCCATGGCGTCCTGGCCCTCCTCGGGCGATTCGGCGCCCTGGCTCGGGCTGCCCGCGTCGTCGGGGCGGTCGGCGGAGCGGTCATCCGGTGCGTGGGTCATCTCGTCCTCCGTTGTCACTGGCTGTCGGGGCGCTCGTGGTTGCATCCCGTCGGCGTCGCATGGGGACTAGTCCACGCCTCTGAGGTGCGCGGCCGTAAGGGGTTGCGGGCCGGGGCGGATCGTGCGAGAGGGCGCGGGGTTGCCGAAAATCGCGGCGGGCGCTGCCTCGACATGGCACATCAATCTTCGTGCGAGTGTTGCTGCGGCCTCGGACGAGGAAGGGTGGGCGCATCTGGCTGAGGTGGGCTCGCTCATGCGCAAGAACCAGCCTGACTTCGACTCCCGCAACTGGGGCTATGCGAAGCTCTCCGACCTTGTGCGTGAGATCGGGCTGTTCGCCGTCTCGCCGAACCCGCCCGGCGGGCTGCGCGTGAAGAACGGCCTGAAGTAGCGCCTTGACTATCGATATAACGGACAATAACATCAGTTATATGAGAACGGAGGCGCCACTCCTCGCTCCGATCTTCCGGTCGGACGGACAGGCGCGTCTGCTCTCGTCGATCCTGCTGGGCGAGGGTGAACTGAGCCTGAGCGAACTTGCCGCGCGGGCGGAGCTCGCCTATCCGACCGCTCACCGCGAGGTTGCGCGTCTGTTGGATGCCGGCATCCTCGTCGAGCGTCATGTCGGGCGCACGCGGCTGCTGTCCGCGAATCCGGACAGCGCGCTGGTCCCGCCGTTGCGCGAGATCCTGCAGATCGTCACCGGTCCGGTAATCATGCTCAGGCATGAGCTCGCCGAGGTTGAGGGGATCGATTCGGCGTTCCTATACGGGTCGTTCGCCGCAAGGCTCCGCGGCGTAGACGGGCCGCCGCCCAATGACATCGACGTCATGGTGATCGGAAGTCCCGACGCCGATCGCGTGTACGAGGTTTGCGATCGAGTCGAAGAAGCCGTGCATCGCCCGGTGAACGCCACGATTCTCACGCGGGCGGAGTTGGCGGTCGACTCGGGCTTTCTCGACCAAGTGCGTGCGAACCCCGCGGTGCCGATCATCGGAGAGCTTCCGTGGTAGTGACTCCGCTCGCCGATCTGCAGCAAGAAGCGGTCGACGTCCCGGTGTCCGCGCGACGTCTCGACAAGGTCACCCCTGATGCAGCGCGAGCGGCGGCATTTCTGGCTGCGGCGTCCGAACGGATCGGTCAGCTTCCGCTGCTCACCAGCGTGGTCGTCACCTACGACCTCGCGTACGACGCGGCGCACGACGTGGGCGAGGCGCTCCTCGCCGCGCACGGATACCGCACGCGCAACGGCGCAGGCCAGCACGAGGCGCTCGGACGGTTCCTCCGCGCCGTCCTCGACTCAAGTGAGAAACGGTTGAATCAACTTGCGACCTTCGTCAGCGACCCGCGCGCTGATGCCCGCCGTAATCAGGGCGCGAGTTGATGCCTGCCTCGGTCGCGTGTCCGGACTTGAAGTAACGACGCGACGGCGGGAGTCGAACCCGCAACGCTTCCGGTTATGAGCCGGAGCCCGGGACCGCCCGGATCGCCGCGATGAACACACGTTAGCTCGCCGATCGGCGACTGCGCCGGAGCGTGAGCCCTCGTTTCCTCGTGAGTCGTCGTATGTCGTGCGCGCTGGACGAACGTTCAATTCACGTCGTTCGCGAGCGCCTGTGGATAACTCATTGCGCGAAGAAGGAGAACGGTACTGTTGCCGTAATCCGCCAGATGGCGGGAGTTAGTGAGGATATTTTGCTTATCAAGAAGCGGTGGGCCGCCGTGCTGGCCACCGCACTCACGCTGGCGGGGCTCGGTGTCGCCGCGCCGGCCGTCCATGCCAGCGAGATCGCCGCAGGCGTGCCCGCGTTCGGAACGATCACCCAGCTGAAAGTCGTCAACAAGTCCTCGTACGGCGGCTACGTCGACAAGACTCGCCGCATCGCACACTGCAACGTCCAGACCAACGGTCTGGGCTGCAGCATCAACCGCACCGCTTCGGCGACACGCACCGTTCAGCTGAGTCTCGGGATCTCGCGCGGGGCGGTGGCGAGTCAGCTGGGCTTCAGCTCGGCGACCTCGGTCTCCGTCGCGGTGACGTGCAGTGCGGCATCCCTCAAGAAAGGCCAGACTCTGGTCGCGTATTCGGTGGGCAGCCGCCACAAGTACAAGGTGAACAAGAAGGTCGCGCGCAGCGGGGTGGTGCTCTCCAACCGGACGTCGAACTGGCTGTACGCCTTCAACCCGCACCCGGCGGGTATCTCCTGCCGGGTCGTCTAGCGTGGGGGGACTCCGCCGCTCGCTGTCCGTCTCGATGATGGCATTCGTCGTCGCCCTCGCCGGGTGCGCCGGGCCGGCCGAAGAGCCGCTCGACATCAGCGCCTACATCGGGATGAACGTCGCTGAGGTGGAGAAGCAGTTGCCGGCTGAGTACGGGCTCGTCGTGTACGACATCAGTTACCCGATCGCGGGTAAGGCCTCGCGCTACCGGACCGCTGACAGCGGCAGAGAAGAGGACTGGATGGTCGTCGCCGCGTGCGGGGACGAGCAGAACATCGCGCTCGCCGTCCTGAACGTCGACGACTACACGGGCGAGAACGCCCGGGCCGCGCGGGCGGGAGAGTTCGACTCTCTGCTCGTCGAGTGCGGCCCGTCGGATTGACGGCGGTCAGCCGACAAGTGTCAGGTACTCCCGCAGGTGTTCGACGACGAACGCGTGGTCCTCCGCCTGCGGGAGTCCTGACACTCCCACCGTCCCCACCACACCGACACCCGCGATGGTGATCGGGAACACCCCGCCATGAGCGGCATACAGAGAAGTGTCGAGGCGCGCAGACGTGTCGAAGTCCTTGCCCTCCGCCCGGAACGACAACCCCACTCCGAACGACGAGCGAGCGTACCGGCGGGCGACTCGGGTCTTGCGGTCGAGCCATCCATCGTTGTCGGCGCTCGAACCCGGCAGCGCCGTGTGGAACACCCGCGCCTCACCGAGCGTGATGCCGATCACGATCGGCAACTCGGCCGAGAGGGCGTCCTCGCGCATCCGAGAACCGAGAGCCCACGCATCCGCCAGATCGAATCGCGGAAGCACCAGCTCCCTCTCCTCACGCTCGACACGGGCCAGGGTCTCGCGGGCGTCTTCGCTCATGCCCAGAAGGCTATCGACTCGCCGCTCCCCGTGCGCGGTCCTCCTGCCCCCATGCGAGGTTTACGTCTGGCGCCACGATGAAGCAACCGAACCCGTTCGTCACATCGGCGACGAGTTGCCGACGGCGGGTGACTCCGCGTGACTGGAACAACCGATCTGTCGAACCCTGTCCCGTGCGGTGCGAGTCCTACCCGAGGGGCCACCTCACCAACTCCGCCGTCAGCTGGTCGAGATACTCCGGCGGGCCCTCCGCCGCGAACCACAGCCAGAGTTCCGCCGCGTGGACCGCCGTCCACGCCGCGACCGCGTCCCGGTCCGCTCCGTACGCCTCCACCATCGCGTCGAAGCTCCGGGCGTCCTTTCGCGAAGCGCCCCACGCGGCCCGCGCAAGCTCGCGGATCGGGTCGCCGGCGTGCGCCGCCTCCCAGTCGACGACCCCGGTCACCTCTCCGTCGATCGCGAGCAGGTTCCCGTCCGTCCAGTCTCCGTGGCAGAACGCCCGGCCCTCTGAGCCCGGGACGACCAGCGGAAGGGGAGGTCCGCCGGCCTCGATGTACCGTTCGACGATCAGCCGATCGTCCGCAGCGGGCGGCAACCCATCGGGCACCGGGAGTGCGTGAAGCCGGCGAAGAACCCGCATGGACTCCCGCAGGCCATCGAGGCGTTCGTCCGGCCCGACCGCGTCGAGCCGGTCGCCGGGCAGACGCGTCATCACGATCGACCCGGGCGCGACCTCGAGCAGGGTGGGCGCCGGCAGGCCGCTGCCCGCAAGAGCCGTCAAGGCGGCGACCTCTGTATCGTGCCGCGCCGGATCCGTCATCCGCTTCTCCACAGGCGCCTGCCCGCGGTGATCGATCACACGAACGTGGCCGACAGCGCCCTGACGCATGCGCTCATCATGTCAGCCGTGGTGGCGGTGCCGGCGCATCGAGGGCCCGAAGCATCCGCTCCAGCACCTCGCGCAGCTCTTCCCGCGCCGGAGACCCCAGATCGGTCGTGTACTCGACGCCCGCGGGGATCCACGACAGGCCGTACATCGTCTCGCGGAAGTCCGCCCCGCCCACCGGCCACCGTGTACGCCCGTCACCCTCCGCCGACGCCCCCTGGCCCCACTGGCCGAAGATGTCGCGCATCGCGTCGAGGTCCAGCTCCATCACCGCGTCCGCTTCGACCGCCTGCCGCTGCCATGAACGCGCCACGAAGATGAACTCCTCGACCTCCTCGGCGGTGAGCGGCCGCGGCTCGAACAGCACACGCGTGTGCTCGACCCCCGTGAGCCGGTCGACGCGGAACGTGCGCCAGTCGTCCTTCTCGACATCCCAGCACAGCAGGTACCAGTGCCGGTCCGCCGGGGCGAGCGCATGCGGCTCGACCCGTCGCCTGGTCACCTCACCCGCCGCCGATGAATACGTGAACCGCACCCGCTCATGATCGCGGCACGCCAGCGCCAGCTCTCCCAGCACATCGCTCGACACCGCCGCCCCCGCGTTGATGCCGGCCGGCTGCACCGATTCCGCCAGGGCGTTCACCCGTCGGCGCAACGGCGCCGGAAGCACCTGCTCGAGCTTCGCCAGGGCCGTGATCGTCGTCTCGGGACCCGAGACGAGACGCTGGGATGCCGCGACCCGCAACCCGATCGCCATCGCCACCGCTTCCTCGTCCGTCAGCAGCAACGGCGGCACCGCGCTCCCCGCCTCCAGCCGGTACCCGCCGGCAGCGCCGGGCGTGGACTCGATGCGGTAGCCGAGGTCGCGCAGACGCTCGACGTCGCGCCGCACCGTCCGCTCGGTGACCCCCAGGCGCCCGGCGAGCTCCGACCCCGGCCAGTGGCGGTGGGTCTGCAGCAGGTTCAGCAGCGACAGCGCGCGAGTCGTGGTGTCGGACATGACGAAAGATTGCCACACATCGCGGACCGAATGTGTCCGCAATCATTCCTAGTGTGGCGGCATGGCGAACCAACCGATCATCGAAGCGCAGGGTCTCACCAAGCGCTTCACCGTGAAGAAGAAGACCGTCGAGGCGGTCACCGACCTCACCTTCCAGGTGGAGCGCGGCGAACTCGTCGCCTTCCTCGGACCCAACGGTGCGGGCAAGTCGACGAGCCTGCGCATGCTGACCACCCTGATCCCGCCGACATCGGGCACGGCCCGCGTGGTCGGCCACGACATCCTCCGCTCACCCGCCGACGTGCGCGCCCGCATCGGGTACGTGGGGCAGCTCACCAGCGGCAGCTTCTCGCAGCGCGCCCGCGACGAGCTGCTCAGCCAGGGCGCGTTCTACGGCATGGGCAAAGCCGACGCACGGGCACGCGCGGACGAGCTGATCGAGTCCCTCGATCTCGCCGGGTTCGCCGGCCGCCCCGTGCAGCAGCTCTCGGGCGGACAGAAGCGCCGACTCGACGTCGCCCTCGGCCTCATGCACGCGCCGCCGCTCATCTTCCTCGACGAGCCGTCGACCGGCCTCGATCCGCAGAGCCGCGCGAACCTGTGGCAGCACATCCTCGACCTGCGGCGCGAGTACGGCACGACGGTCTTCCTCACCACCCACTACCTCGAAGAGGCCGACCGCTACGCCGAACGGGTGATGGTCATGGACAGGGGCCGCGTCATCGCCGACGACACCGCCACCGCGCTCAAGGCGAACCTCGCCGGCGACGTGCTCACGTTCGGCTTCACCTCCGAGGCGGATGCCGCGGCCGCCGTCGCGGTGGTGCAGAACCTCACCGACCGTGACGTGCGGCTCACGCGGGGATCGAGCGTCGCCGAAGGCGACGTATCGAGACCATCCGTCACCCTCACCGCCCCCGACGGCGACGCGCTTCTCCCCGCCGCCGTGCGGGCGCTCGACGCCGCCGGAATCCGGGTCGCGCGAGCGACCGGCGTTCCTCCCACCCTCGACGACGTGTTCCTCGCCCTCACCGGGCGCACCCTGCGCGAGGCCGGCGAGGGCGAGCCCGCCGAACCGGATGCCTCGGCCGAGGCATCCGCTCCCGCATCAGACCCGGCCGCCCTGAATGGAGCCCAGCGATGACCGACACCACCACCTCACCCCTCGGGTCGACGACCCGGCCCGACACCGCCGTCCGCGCCAACGCCGCGCGCGACACCTGGAACGTGCTGACCCGCGAACTGAAGCCGGTGCTGCGCGATCCGTTCACGCTCATCTTCAGCCTGGTGCAGCCGCTGGTTTTCCTCGGCCTCTTCGCGCCCCTCCTGATCGGCTCATCCGGCGCACCGGTGGGCGAGACGCTCCAATGGTTCGTGCCCGGAGTGCTCGTGATGATCGTGCTGTTCGGCACCGGCGCGACCGGGTCGAACCTGCAGTACGAGATGATGACCGGCTCGCACGAGCGGACTTTGGTCGCGCCGCTCGCCCGTTCGTCGCTGCTGGTCGGCCGCGCACTGAAGGAGATCGCACCGATCGTCGTCCAGTCGCTGATCATCGTGCTGATCGCGTGGCCGTTCGGGTTCACGATCAACGTGCCCGGGCTCGTCGTCGGACTCGCCCTGCTGGCGGTGTTCGGGGTGGGCCTCGGCTCGCTCTCGTACACGCTCGCGCTGAAGACGAAGGACCGGGAGTGGCTCTTCTGGGGCGTGCAGCAGACCCTGATCTTCCCGCTGCTGATCCTGTCGGGCATGCTGCTGCCCCTCGATGACGGACCGGCCTGGATGCGCGCGGTGGCCGCCGTCAACCCGGTGAACTGGGTGGTGCAGGCCGAAAGGGCGCTGTTCGCCGGCGATCTCGGGGCGATCGAGGTGCTGTGGGGCTGGATCGCCGCCCTCGTGCTCGCCGCCCTCGGGCTGTGGGCGGGCATCCGGGCGATGCGCAAGAGCAGCTGACCCCGAACGGGCGGGTCTCGGGGCGCCGCGCGCGCACGACACGGCGGATGCCTCGGCGTGCCGTGTCCGCGTGGCGCCCCGACTCCCGCCCGCCTGTCGCGCCACCGCTCCCACGCCCCTCGACGCGTCAAAAAGCACAGGTCACGCCGGGTTAGATTTATCGGATGGGGACGTCGAGGAGGCGCGGCATCGTCGCCGTCGTCACGGTGCTTCTGCTGGTCGCGCTCGGCGCGGGCCTGGGTGTGGTCGTCGGCGACGCGCTCGGCATCCGCACCGAGCCGGCGCAGCAGATGTCTCCGGCCGCGCCGACCGCACCCGACCTGGGTGCGGCAGTCCCCGCCCCGCGCTGGAGCACGATCGACGCCCCCGCGGGCGAGCGTTATGACGCCGCCATCGCCAGCCTGCGCGACGCCACCGCCGAAGCGCCCCGCCGAGAGGGCGAGGCGTCGCTCATCGTCGAAGCCGGCGAGGGCGACCCCGACGACGACACCTACCGGCTCACCGGCACACCGTCGGCACTTCGCATCGAGGCCGAGAGCGTGGCCGGCGCGGTCCGCGGCATCTACGACCTCGCCGCCCAGGTACGCACGTCGCAGCCCGTCGACGAGCACCTCGGTCAGGAGGTCACCTCGCGCCTGCCCTTCCGCATGGTCGACATGGGTGCCGTCGGCGTCGAGCCCGACCCGGCCGCATGGGAGAAGGGCGACGACTACTCCCACGCCTCGGAGGCGTTCGCCAACGTGCTCCTGCCCGAGGCTCCCTACATCGACGAGACCGCCCTCGACGAGGCCTTCGCCGACTTCGACGAGTTCATCCGCCACTCCCTGGCCAATGGCTACAACGCCGTCGCGTTCCCCGGTTTCATCGAGTTCGTCGCGTTCGACGAGGTCGTCGACGACGGGGGCGTCTACACACCCGGCGATGAGCACCGCGCCCAGGCGCTCGCGCTGCGCAATGCGTTCGGACCCTTCTGGCAGCACGCCGACGACCTCGGCATGAAGGTGTTCCTGCGCACCGACATGCTGACGCTGACCACCCCCCTCGAGGACTACCTGGTCGACAGGTTCGGGTCGCTCGACACCGAGAACCCCGAGCTGTGGCAGGTCTACGCCGACGGGCTCGACGAGCTCTACGCGGCAGAGCCGGCCCTCGACGGCATCCTCATCCGCATCGGCGAAGCCGGGCAGGTGTACGACGTCGAAGGATGGGACTACTACTCGCAGCTCGCTGTGCGCACCCCCGAGGCCGTGCGCGCGATGCTCGACACGCTCAGCGCGCAGGCCGAGGCATCCGATCGCGAGGTGATCTTCCGCACGTGGAGCGTCGGCGTCGGCGCCGTCGGAGACATGCACACCAACCCCGCCTCGTACGAAGAGGTGCTGGGCGGCATCGACTCGCCCGCGCTCATCGTGTCGACCAAGTACACGCTCGGCGACTTCTACAGCTGGCTGCCGCTCAACGACACCCTCGAGCAGGGCGAGCAGCGGCGCATCGTCGAGTTCCAGAGCCGGCGGGAATTCGAGAACTTCGGCGCCTTCCCGAACGACCTCGGCCGCGAGTACCAGTACGCGCTGCAGACGCTGCTCGCCGCGAACGACCGGATCGAGGGCGTCTGGGTCTGGACTCAGGACGGCGGACCGTGGCGCGCCGGCCCCATGACGCTCTACCTCAAGTCGGGGTTCTGGCAGCTGTACGAGCTCGACACGGTCGTGGCATCCGCCCTCGCCCGTGATCCCGAGACCGACGTCGCCGACGTGACCGCGGGGTGGGCGCGGCAGTGGTTCTCGGACGACCTCGCGACGGTCGCGGCGATCGTGCAGGCGATGGATGCTTCGCGCCAGGCCATCGAGCAGGGAATGTACATCGAGGCCTTCGCCGATCAGCGCGTGTTCGCGATCGGTCTCGAGCCGCCGCCCATGATGTGGATCTTCGAGTGGGACATCCTCACCGGTGACTCGGCGGTGCTCGACGTGCTCTACGCCATCTCGCGGGACGCCACCGGCGGAGACATCGATTCGGTGATCGAGGGTGGCCGCGAGGCGGTCGCGACCGTCGAGGCCATGCGCGAGGCGGTGTCGTCGACGGATGCCGCAACCTGGCGCGATCCCGCGCTGCGCGACGCATTCGTCGGCACGCTCGACTACGAGCTCGACGTGCTGCGGATGCTCGGCGCCTACCGCGCGATGATCCTCCACCAGGGGGAGTGGCACGACACCCTCTCGCCCGACGCGTACGCGGCGTGGGACGCCGACCGGGCCGAGTTCGAAGCGCTCGCCGCCGCGCACCTCGAGACCTATGAGGGGAACCTCGACTATCCGGCGTTCAACCTCACCGCGGCGCAGCTCGGGGTCGAACGGGCCGAACGCGACCTGACCATGGCGTGGATCGCCCGCGGCCTGCTCGTGCTCGCCGTCGCGTGGGTCGTGATCGGCATGCTGGCCTCGCGCACCAGTCTCGTGCGGCGCCCGGGTGCGGCGGCGGCGCGGGCAGCGTGGCTGTCGTCGACGCGGCCCTGGCGGGCGCGTGAATCGACCCTCGGGATGCTCGAGCTCGACCGCTGGCTGCTGCTCGCGGTGCCGTCCGCGCTGCTCGTCGCGACCCGAGCGGTGCAGACGTCGTTCCTCTCCTGGACGCACCTGGCCGTGGTGCTGGGGGCATGGCTGCTCTTCGCGGTGGTGGTCCGGCTGCTTCTCGGCCGTCGCTCCCCGTGGCCCGTGATCGCGGCCGTCGGCGGAGTGGTCGTGCTGCGATGCATCGTGACCCTGGTGGCGCTGTCGTTCACGGGTCCGGGCGGGTACTGGTTCGCGTTCTGGACGGAGCCCGGTCTCCGCACGCTGTACATCGCGGTCGCGTTCGCGCTGTTCGTGTGGGTGTTCGTCGCAGCCGGGTGGGCCCTCACAGCTCAGGTCGGCGCCCGCCGCGCGACGGGCTACGTGCTCGCGGCGATCGGCGCTGCGCTGGCCGTGCCGTCGGCGATCATCGGGGCGATCGGCCTCGAGACGGCGCTCAGCTTCTGGAACGACGAGATGGGGCTCCTGCCTTGGGGCCTCGCCAGGATCCTCGGCATCACGACGTACCTCGAGATCCCGCCCGAGACACCGTGGATCGCCGCGGCGGTCGGCGCCGTGCTGTTCGCGGTCGGGCTGCTGCTGGCGCTGCCCTCGCGGCGGCGGGTGGCCGCGGCATCCGCTCGTCCCTGACGTTCGCCAGGGGGCGGGTCAGTGATGCACGAGCGCGCGGGCCTCGTCGACCTGCACGATCTCCTTGCCCAGCGGCATCAGCGAGACGGGCACCAGCTTGAAGCTCGCGATGCCCAGCGGGATGCCGATGATGGTGAGGCACATCGCGACGCCCGTGAGGATGTGACCGATCGCCAGCCACCACCCGGCCAGGATCACCCACACGACGTTGCCCAGGAACGAGCCGACGCCCGAGCGCGGTTTGTCGACGACGGTTCGTCCGAAGGGCCACAGCGCGAACAGTCCGATGCGGAATGACGCGATGCCCCACGGGATCGTCAGGATCAGGATGCACAGCACCACGCCGGCGGCGACGTAGCCGAGGAACATCCAGAAGCCCGACAGCACGAGCCAGATGATGTTGAGGAGGGTGCGCATGCATAGATCATGCCAAGCGGATGCTGCGAAAGCGCGGGGGTCTTCCCCCGAACCTCCCGCCCCACCGCCGGTGTCGCCGGCCGCGCCTAGACTTGTCGGGCCATGACCGACGCCCATGCCCCCCTCATCGTCAGCGCGGATCGCGGCCCTCAGCAGGCCGGCGCGCGCCCCGACGACGACCTCCTCGCCGGACTCAACCCGCAGCAGCGTGAGGCCGTGACCTATCGCGGCCAGGCGCTGCTCATCGTCGCCGGTGCGGGGTCGGGCAAGACGAGCGTCCTCACCCGGCGCATCGCGAGCCTGCTGCGAAACAGAGAGGCGTGGCCCAGCCAGATCCTCGCGATCACCTTCACCAACAAGGCCGCGGGCGAGATGCGCGAGCGCGTCGAGAACCTCATCGGCGACTCGGCACGGGGCATGTGGATCTCGACGTTCCACTCGGCGTGCGTGCGCATCCTGCGCCGCGAGGCCGAGCAGTTCGGGTTCACGAAGTCGTTCACCATCTACGACTCCGGCGACTCCCGGGCGCTCATCAAGCGGCTCGTCAAAGAGCACGAGGCCGACGCGTTCGGACTCACGCCGGCGGCCGCACAGGGCAAGATCTCGCGCCTGAAGAACGAGCTGTCGGATGCCGAGTCCTACGCTCGCTCGGCGAACATGTCCGACCCGGCAGAGCGGGTGTTCGTCGAGCTGTTCGCGGCGTACCAGCGCGAGCTGCAGCGCGCGAACGCGTTCGACTTCGACGACCTGATCGCGCAGACGGTGTATCTCTTCCGCGCCTTCCCGCAGGTCGCCGACGTCTACCGCCGCCGGTTCCGGCACATCCTGGTCGACGAGTACCAAGACACCAACCACGCGCAGTACGCGCTCATCCACGAGCTGACGCGCCCCATCGGCAGCGGCGCCGAGCCGCAGTCGGTCGGCGGCATGATGATCTTCGAGCCCGACCCGGCCGACGATCCCGAGAAGGCGGGAGCGTCGCTCACGGTGGTCGGCGACTCCGACCAGTCGATCTACGCGTTCCGCGGCGCCGACATTCGCAACATCAGTGAGTTCGAGCGCGACTACCCGGGCGCCAAGGTCGTGCTGCTGGAGCAGAACTACCGGTCGACGCAGAACATCCTGTCGGCGGCCAACGCCGTTATCAGCAACAACTTCGACCGCAAAGACAAGAAGCTGTGGACCGATGTCGGCGCCGGCGAGCAGATCATCGGCTTCACCGGCTACTCGCAGCATGACGAAGCGCAGTTCGTGGCCGACGAGATCGAGGTGCTGCACCGCGGCGGGGTCGACTACTCCGAGATGGCGGTCTTCTACCGCACGAACTCGCAGTCGCGCGCGCTCGAAGAGATCTTCATCCGCTCGGCCGTGCCGTACAAGATCATGGGCGGCACGAAGTTCTACGAGCGCGCCGAGATCAAAGACGCCCTCGCCTACCTTGTCGCGGTCGCGAACCCCGCCGACGAGATGGCCATGCGCCGCATCATCAACAGGCCGCGACGAGGCATCGGCGACGTCACCATCGAGGCCATCGCCCGATACGCGCAAGACGAGGGCATCACCTTCCGCGACGCGCTGGCGAACTCGTCCGCGCTGAGCGTCGGGCCGAAGATCCAGGCGGCGATCGCGCACCTCGACGCGGTGCTGGCCGAGGCATCCGAGCTGATGCTCCCCTCGTCGGGCGAGCTCGCGCCGCCGACCGCCGTGGCCGAAGGCATCCAGCTCCTCTTGAACAAGAGCGGCTACTACGACGCGCTGCGCGCCAGCAAAGACGCGCAAGACGAGGCGCGCATCGAGAACCTCGACGAGCTCGTCGCCGTGGCCCGCGAGTTCGCGCGCAACAACCCCGAGGGCACCCTCCTCGACTTCCTCACCGAGGTGTCGCTCGTGTCCGACGCCGACGATCTCGAAGACGCCTCGGGTTCGGTGTCGCTCATGACGATGCACACCGCGAAGGGCCTGGAGTACGACGCGGTCTTCGTCACCGGTGTCGAGGAAGACCTCATCCCGCACCGCATCTCGGCGAACGAGCCCGGTGGCCCCCAGGAAGAACGGCGTCTCTTCTACGTCGGCATCACCCGCGCCCGCAAGCGCCTGTACCTGTCGCTCGCCATGACCCGCGCCCAGTTCGGCGAGGTCACCGTGGCGATGCCGAGCCGGTTCCTGCAGGAGATCCCCGCCGAGCTGCTCAACTGGCGCCAGTCGCCCGGCGACGTGAACTCGCGCGGCGGCACGCAGTCCCGCGCGCTCAACGCGCGACGCGGTTCGGGCTTCGGAGGGTCGGGCAACCGGTACGGCGACGACCTCGTCCCGCTGTCGCGCCGCGAGCCGACCGGCAACCTCGAGCGCTTCGCGAACAAGATCCCCGCGAAGGTGCGCGACAACGGCGACATGCAGCTGGCGCCGGGTGACCGTATCCGCCACGACGATTTCGGCGAGGGCCGCGTCGACGCGGTCACCGGCGAAGGCGCGAAGCGCGTGGCCCACGTGCGGTTCGACTCCGCCGGCCCGAAGAAGCTCCTCATCAAGATCGCGCCGATCGAGAAGCTCTAGCGCGGCTCCGCGCGAGCTCGGCGCCTTCCCCCGCGAGGGCACCGGGTTAGGCTCGATCCATGGCTCTCTTCTCGCGCAAGCCGAAAGACGACCGGTCGGATTCCGAGAGCCAGAGCATCGCCGAGCCGCCCGTCGACGCGACACCGGATGCGTCGGCCGAAGCACCCCCGGCTGATGCGACGCCGGCCGACCGCGCGCCGGCCGACCCCACCTCGACGGACCCGGCTGCGGCAGCCGCGGCATCCGTCAACATCTCCGTCACGGCATACGGCGGACTCGGGACCGCCGCCGCGGCGACCACCCCGCAGCTCCAGCCCCGCAAGAGCGCACGCGCCGCCACCAGAGTCGCCCCCCAGAATTCCGAGACCGTCGCCGGACTCCGCGACAACGTGCTGGTGCGCGAAGCGCTCGCGCGGCTCGCGGACGGCACCGCACCACAGGCGCTGCTCGACGTCGCCCGGCAGCTGCTGCAGGGGCACCTGTTCTTGCGGGTGAAGGGCGACGCACGGTCGCTGCTCGCCGAGGGGCGCGAACTGCCCCTCGCGGTCGTCACCTCGGGCGATCGGCAGTTCGCCCTCGCCTACTCGAGCGGTGCGGCGCTGCAGGCCAGCGTGCGCGCCGACGGCGATGCCGACACGTCCGCCATGGGGCAGCCGGTCCTCGCCGTGCTGCGGCATGTGCTGGCCGGTCCCTACGAGGGCCTGATCCTCGACCAGGCCTCGGATCCCGCTCGGGTGGTCGTCCCGCGTGCCCTCATCGAGAAGCTGGTCGAGAAGGTCGACGAGCAGCTCACCCTCAAGACCATCCTGGCGGGCGAACGCACCGACGACACGGCCGGCGCCGTCGCGCAGGCGCTCACGCACGTGCCGTTGTGGGTCGCGCTCGGCAAGGTCGCGGACGGGCGGCCGGGGCTCGCCGAGGGTCGCGCCGAAGACGGTTCCCGGTACCTGGAGGTCTACTCGCACCCCGTCGAGGTGGCCGTCATGGGTCGAGGCGATCAGGCGGCCGCCGTCACCGGCGCTCACCTCGCGCGGGCTCTCCAAGGCGACGCGGGCCTGACGGGTGTCGTCGTCGACCCGGCCGGCCCCTGGATCCGGCTCACCCGCGACGACCTCGCGCCGCTCCTCGCCGACGGCTGACCGGAAGGGTTGACGCACCCCTTTGCCCCGACGTAGCTTGCGGACCATCGACCGGTCGCCGGTCGCCGTGACCGAAGGAGGCTCGCCATGGGCAAAGTCGTCTCCGCGGCATCGATGTCGCTCGACGGGTTCGTGGCCCACGAGAACAACGACCCCGGCCGGCTCTTCGACTGGTACGAAGCCGGCGACGTCGAGGTGCGTACCGCCAGCGAGCCGGCGTCGTTCCACCTGACCCCGACGAGCGCCCGGTACTGGCGCGAATGGGTGGAGCAGATCGGATGCCTCGTGGTGGGCCGTCTCCTGTTCGACATCACCGACGGGTGGTCCGGAGAGCATCCGCTCGGGGTGCCGTTCGTCGTGCTGACCCACGAGGCGCCGAAGGACTGGGCGCACGCCGCGACGAGGAACGCCCACTTCGTCACAGACGGCATCGAGGCGGCGATCGCACTCGCGCAGCGGATCGCCGGCGACCGGACCGTCGCGCTCGCGGCTGGAACCGTGACCGGACAGGCACTCGCCGCCGGCCTGGTCGACGAGGTCGCGATCGACCTCGTACCGGTCGTTCTCGGCACGGGGCACCGCTACTTCGCCGACATCGACCCCGCCGCCGTGCGGCTGGGCGACCCTACGACGGTCATCGCGAGCGCGCGGGTGACGCATCTGGTGTTTCCGGTCGAGAAGTAAGGAGACGCGCCGGGCAAGAGGGCGGGCGAGGAGGTCGCTGCGGCGTGTCTCCTCGGTTTCCGACACCGACGCGCCACGAGGGAAGGGGATGCGGCATGTCGGCCGGCCCGCCTAGGGTCGAGGCATGGCGTCCGAGCGCATCACCCTGACCGTTCCCGGGCCCGACGGCGACCGCGAGGTCGGGTTGTCGAGTCCCAACCGGGTGCTCTGGCCCGAATTGGGCATCACGAAGCACGAGCTGGCCGAGTACGTCATGGCGGTGTCCGAGCCGTTCCTCACGTCCAACGGCGACCGGCCGGTGTCGCTCGAACGCTTCCCCGAGGGTGTCGACGGCGAACGGTTCTACTCGAAGAACCCGCCGAAGGGCGCCCCGTCGTTCGTCGAAGCCCAGACCGTCACCTACAACAGCGGGCGCAAGCACCCACAGCTCATCCTCACCGAGATCGCGACCGCGGTGTGGGCGGTGCAGATGAACACGATCGTGTTCCACCCGTGGGCGTCGCTGGCGTCGAACACCGACAACCCCGTCGAGCTGCGGATCGACCTCGACCCTCAACCGGGGACCGATTTCGCGGATGCCGCGGCCGTCGCACCGGCGCTGCGAGAGGTGCTCGCGGAGGCCGGCTTGACGGCGTTCCTCAAAACGAGCGGCAACCGCGGCATCCACGTGTTCTGCCCCATCGAGCCGACGCACGAGTTCCTCGACGTGCGGCATGCCGTCATCGCCGCCGGTCGTGAACTCGAACGCCGGCTGCCCGACAAGGTCACCATGAACTGGTGGAAAGAAGAACGCGGTCAGCGCATCTTCATCGACTTCAACCAGGCCAACCGCGACCGCACGATGGCCGGCGCGTACAGCCCGCGGGCGCTCCCGGGGGCGACCGTCTCGACCCCGCTCACGTGGGACGAGCTGCCGGAGGCCGATCCCGCCGCGTTCACCGTGAGGTCGATCCCGCATCGGCTCGCCGACGTGGGCGACCCCTGGGCCGGGCTGCAGAACGAACCGGGCCGCATCGACACCCTGTTGGAGTGGTGGCAGCGCGACCTCGACGCGGGGCTCGGCGAACTGCCGTTCCCGCCCGACTTCCCGAAGATGCCGGGCGAGCCGCCGCGGGTGCAGCCCAGCCGCAAGAATCCCCAGAACTGGGACTGAGCGGGCGCTGGGTCAGTCGAGCACGTCGCCGAGGTCGTACGCCGAGACGGTCTCGAGCTGGTCATAGGTGCACGACGAGGCCTCACGGTCGGGCCGCCAGCGCTCGAACTGCACCGTATGACGGAACCGCCACCCCTCGAGCTGGTCGTACCGCACCTCGAGCACCCGCTCGGGGCGCAGATGAACGAACGACGAGTCACGGTCGGGCGCAGAGAACCTCGACTTCTCGCCCTCGATCTTCACCGCCTGACCGGCTTCGTCGCGCTCGACCAGCGGCGCGAGCTCGTCGATGAGCTCGAGCCGGCGCGCGTTGCTCCACGCGGCCACACCCCCGACCGGGTACAGCTCGCCGTCGTCGTTGTAGAGACCGACCAGCAGCGAGCCCACGCCCTGCCCCGACTTGTGAATTCGGTATCCCATCGCGACCACATCGGCCGTGCGGGCGTGCTTGATCTTGAACATCGTGCGCTTGTTCGGCGCGTAGGGCTGGGCGAGCGGCTTCGCGACGACCCCGTCGAGACCGGCCCCCTCGAACTCCGACAGCCACCGCTCGGCGACACCCGGGTCGGGCGTGGTGCGGGTCACGTGCACCGGATGCGGCACCCCGCCGAGCAGGTCGACCAGCTCGGCCCGGCGCACCTCGAACGGCTCGGGCTGGAGGTCACGATCGCCGCGCGCCAGAAGGTCGAACGCGATGAACATCGCGGGCGTCGTCTCGGCGAGCATCTTCACGCGGGATGCCGCCGGGTGGATCCGCTGCGTCAGCGAATCCCAATCGAGCCGCTGCGCGCCGGGCTCGCCCTTCGGCACCACGATCTCGCCATCGACCAGGCAGGGTTCGGGGAGCAGCCGCGCGAACGCCTCGACCAGTTCGGGAAAGTACCGGGTCAGCGGTTTGGCGCCGCGGCTGCCGATCTCGACGTTCTCACCGTCCCACGACACCAGCGCCCGGAAGCCGTCCCACTTCGGCTCGAAGCTCAGGCCCCCGGGCGTCTTCGCCGGATCGGGCACGGACGGAACGGACTTCGCGAGCATCGGCGCGGGGATGACGTACGGCATGCCCCCATCCTGCCCGCACCCTCCGACCCTGTCGCGCGATCAGGACGAGACGGATGCCGCGAACAGCGCCGCGGCTTCGGCCCGGTTCGTCGCCCCGATCTTGGCGAGGATGGCCGACACGTGCACGGAGGCGGTCTTCGGGCTGATGTAGAGGCGCCGCCCGATCTGCGGATTGGTGAGCCCTTCGGCGACGAGTTCGAGCACCTGGAGCTCTCGCGGTGTGAGTGCCGCGATCGCGTCGCCGCCCGACGAGGCGGTGACGGATGCCTCGGTGAGCCCGGCATGCTGCGCGAGTTCCGCCGCCCACCGGCCCACACGGGCCACCCCGTGGCGGGGCGCGTCCGTCAGCAGCCGCTCGAGGAGCCCTGCCGCGTCGTCGCGGTTGCCCGCCTGGATGAGAGCCGCCGCGAGCCACACCTCCGCGACGTGCCGGTGCCAGACGGGAAGCCCCTCGGCGGACTCGGTCACCGCGGTCCAGGCCGCGACCCGCTCGGCGGCGGGCGCGTCCGTTCGGCCGCATGCCGCGCGCACGAACGCGGCGAAGACCGGCAACGGCCCCACCGCGGGCCACGAGTCGGCGGCGGCCAGAAGCCGCTCGCGCCTCTCGGAGTCCGCGGCCGCGTTCCCGCGCCCGGCGAGGAGAGCGGCGGCGGAGAGCGCCGCATGCCGGCCGAGCTGCGGCGACGTCGCCTGCTCGACCAGGGCGAGCAGGCCGTCGAGGGCCTCGTCGTCGGGTGCGCCGGGAGCCGAGGCCGGGCCGGCGATCGACGCATCGCCGCGGTCGATCGCCCACGACCCGTGCTTCTCGGGGAACGCGCGCAGCGAGTCGTCGATCGACGCGCGCTCGGCCGTCAGAAGCGCCGTCCGCGCCTGGGCCTCGTCGTTCCACGTGTAGTGGGTGGCGAGCAGCCGCACCACCGACCCGCGGGACTTCGCATCCGACAGCCGCTGGGCGCGCCGAGCGTAGCGCAGCGCTTCCGCGGGCCTGCCCAGAGCGAACAGCGCACGGGCGAGCGAGAACGCGATCGACATGCCGGCGCCCCGCTCAAGGCCCGCGCGCACGATCTCGGTGTAGTGCTGCTCGCCGACGACCACCGCTTCGCCGAACCGGCCGGTGCGCTGCAGCAGGTCGACGTGCGCTTCGCCGACGTAGGCGCGCAGCGCCGGGTCGAGGGTGAGCTGCGCGGCCCGTTCGATCGGCTCGATGGAGCGCGGGGCGTCGTCTTCGTCGTCGGCGATGCGCCACGCCTCGATGGTGAACGCCACCGCCAGAGCCGCGTCGTCGCCCGCTTCCTCGGCGAGGGCGATCGCCCGGGCGATGTGCTCCTTCGCCTCGTCGCCGCGCTCGGCGATCGCCAGGTTCGACAGGATCCGTGACAGGAGCACGCGCGCACGACGATCGGGGAGGTCTTCGAGCAGCCCGATCGCGGTGAGGAGGTCGTCGCGGCGGTTGCGGTGCTCGGAGTTGTAGACCTCGACGAACCGCTGCCGCAGCAGCCCCGCGCGCGTCAGCGGATCGTCGGGGCAGACCGCCAGGCCTTCGTTCGCCGATCGCAGCGCCCGTTCGGTGTCGCCCAGGTCGTGCCACGCCTGCGCCGCCTCGAGATGCAGCTGCGGGAGCGTCGTGCCCGCCCGGGCCGCGGCATCCGGCACCTGATCCCACAGCTCGGTCAGTCGCTCGGCGAGCTTCGCCGACGTCGCAGGGGAGAAGCCGGCCTGCGAGTGCGCGAGCGCGGTGACCGTCGCGTCGAAGGCGGCTGTCAGGTCTCGCGCGGCGAGCCAGTGCTCGGCGATCGCCGAGACCGTGTCGGGCGAGGGAGCCCGCGAGGCGGCGAGGTGCTCGGCATATCGGCGATGCACCCGCACCCGCTCACTGGGCAGCATCTCGCCATGCACCGCCTCTTGCGTCAGGGCGTGGCGGAACGCGTAGCCGGCCCCGTCGGCCAGCACCACGCGGGCGTCGATCGCTTCGCGCAGCGCCAGGTCGAGCGCGTGCTCGTCGAGAGGCGACACCGCGACCAGCACCTCATGGTCGGCGTGCATGCCGCCCGCCGCCATGATCCGCACCGTCTCCTGCGCCTCTTCGCTCAGCCGGGTGTAGCGGGCGAGCACGAGTTCACGCAGGGTGTCAGGGAGGCCGCGGTCGCCGAGGTCGACCAGTTCTTCGACGAGGAACGGGATGCCTCCGCTGCGCTCGGCGAGCGCCGCCACGTCGCGCGACCCTTCTGCCGTCAGCTGTGCGACCTGCTCCGCCACCTCGTCACCGTTCAGCGGCCCGATCTCGACGCGGATGATCGACCGCGTGCGGTCGAGTTCGGCGAGCACCGGCTTGAGGGGGTGATACCGGTCGATGTCGTCGGAACGGTACGTCGCAACGACCGTGAGGTGCCGGCCGCGCAGGGTGCTGGCGAGGGTCTTGAGCAGCGCGAGGGTCGAGGCATCCGCCCACTGGAGGTCTTCGATGACCACGACGAGGTGACGTTCGCGCGACAGCTGCTCGAGCACCACCTCGATCGCCTCGGCGAAGCCCCCCGCCGGGTCGTCGTCGGAGCCGCCCTCATCGGCGATGCCGGGCACGAGCGCCGCCAGGCTCGCGATGACCGCGGGCGACCCGGCGGCCTGGCGCAGCGCCTCGGTGCCCACCTCGGCGTGCAGGTCGCGCAGCACGCGACCCACCGGCCCGAACGGTGCTCCGATCGGGCCGAGATCGACGCACTGGCCGACCGCGACGACGAGGGGAAGCCCCGGGTCGCGCCGCACCGCCGCCGCGGCCAGGAACTCCTGGACCAGCCGGGTCTTTCCGATACCCGCCTCGCCGCGCACGACCACCGTGCGCGGACGGCCGGCGCGGGCGTCGTCGAATGCCTCGAAGAGGGAGTCGAGCTCGGCCCGGCGCCCGACCATGCGGGGGCTCGAGGCGAGTGCGGGCATGGTCATATGGTCGCACTTCCCTCCGACACCGTGGGGCCCAGGCCGCCCCGTCCGCTCACGACGACGGCCCGGCCAGCGCAAGACGCGAGCGCTCCGTGCCCATCCACCGCAAGAAGACGGAACGGATGCCGCGCCCCGGCTCGCCGGCGCCCTGCGACCGGCGGCGCTCGCGGTGCGATACGCGCAGGGCGTGATCGCGGTCGAGCTCGGCGGAACGCTGCAGCTGCAGACGGTACGCGGTGAAGGTCGAGGCATCCATGTCGCTCTCCTGTTCGCTGCCGGACGGCTTCGTACAGGTTCGACACTGCTCCCTAAGGGGTGGCCTTCCCATCGGGCGGATGCCCTATCTTTCCCGGCGACCGCCTCAGACCCCGCCGCTCAGGGCAGCCCGCTGGAACGTGCATGTCCCACTTCTTCGCGCCTGGGCGGGTCGCTGGCGGCGAAACTCGGGACACGTCGCGCAAACGGTGGGACACGGATCGGGAGGGCCGAGTCGAGCGAGAAAAGAAAGCGCGCCTCAGACGGTGGAGATCACGCCTCGATCGGATGCTTCGGCCGCGCCCAGCGCGCGGGCAGGTCGGGCCCGTCCCACACCTGGATGACTCCCCACGCCGCCGCGGCGATGGGCACGGCGAGCACGGCGCCGACGATGCCGCCGAGCACCGTGCCGACGGTCAGGGCGACGAGGATCACGAACGCGTGCAGCTTCATCGAGCGGCCCATGAGCACGGGCTGGAGGAAGTTGCCCTCGAGCTGATTCACCAGCACGACGACACCCACCACCAGCAGCGCATTGAACGGGCCGTTCGCCACGAGCGCGACGAGCGCCGCGAGGATGCCGGCCAGCGTCGCACCGACGATGGGGATGAAGGCCAGCAGAAAGACGAGAACCGACAGCGGGATGGCGAGCGGCACCTGCAGGATCAGCAGGCCGATGAGGATGCCGATCGCGTCGACGAAGGCGACCGTCGCCGTGCCGCGGACGTACGAGCCGAGCACGCCCACCGTCTTGTCGCCGATGCGACGCGCGCGCACGTAGCTCTCGCCGCGGAAGGGCCGCAGCAGGAACTCCCACATCTGGGGACCGTCTTTGAGGAAGAAGAACAGGATCGTCACCATCAGCACGAAGCCGGTCACGAAGTCGAGGACCTGGCCGACTCCGGCGAGTGCTCCCGAGCCGAACTGGGCGCTCGTGACGAAGTCGGTCGCGGCGGCCACCCACTCCTCGATCTGCGCAGGAGAGAGGAAGTCGAAGGGCAGCGAGTTGGCCCACTCCAGGAATTGCTGGAAGCCGTCCTCGGCCTGTGCGTACAGCTCGTCCCACTGGTCGCGGACGGCCCAGACGATGAGCCACCCGAGAAGCCCGAGGATGATCGTGATCCCGAGCAGCGTGATGACCGTCGCGAGCACTGACGGCACGCCCCGCTTCCGCATGAAGCGCATCACCGGATGGAACGCGCAGGCGAGGATCAGCGCGATGACGAGCGGGATCGTCACGAGCGTCAGCGACTGGATGGCGTAGATGATCCCGGCCGCCACCGCCACGACGACGATGATCTGCACCGCGCGGATCGAGAGCCGGCCGAAGCCGTCGGCCCACAGGCTCCACGGTGCCCGGGTCGCCCTCGGCTCGACGGTGTTCGACTCGAGGCGGATCCTCTGCGGCTCACTGCGGAACAGGCCCATGTCACGAGGCTAACGGCGAGCCCCGGCCGCGCCGCGACGGCTTGCCGGGCCGGACCGGCGCTGGTAGGGGGAGCGTGCGGCGTCAGACGAAGGCGCTCACGCCCGTGATGTCGCGCCCGATGAGCAGCGCCTGCACGCTCTCGGTCCCCTCGTAGGTGTGGATCGCCTCGATGTCGGCCATGTGCTGCATCACGCCGTTCTCGAGGAGGATCCCGTTGCCACCGAGCAGGTCGCGCGCGGTGGCGGCGATCCGTCGTGCCGCGCGGGTGTTGTGATACTTCGCCAGCGACGCCTGCGTCGGGCGCAGCCCGCCGGAGGCCTCGAGGTCGGCGAGGTGCCGGCAGTACAGCTGCATGCCGGTCAGCTCTTCGAGCATCTGCGCGAGCCGCTCCTGCACCATCTGGAATCTCGCCAGCGGCTTGCCGAACTGCACCCGCTGCTGGGCGTACGACAGGGCGGCCTCGTAGCATGCCGTGGCGTGTCCGAGCGCCGACCACGCGACGCCCGAGCGGGTCGAGTAGAGCACGGTGGAAGCATCCTTGAAGCTCTTCGTCCCCGGCAGCACCGCGTCATGGGGCACACGCACGCCGTCCAGAGTGATGAGGGCCTGATGGATGCCTCGCAGCGACGCCTTCCCGCCGATGACGGTGCCGGTGTACCCGGCGGTGTCCTGCTCGACCAGGAAGCAGCGGACGGCGCCGTGGATCTCGTCGCCTGGGGAGTCGACGCGCGCCCATACGAAGGTGATGCCTCCGGACGCGCCGTTGCCGATCCACTTCTTGGCCCCGTCGAGCACCCAATGATCGCCGTCGCGCCGGGCGACGGTCTCGAGCGAGACGGAATCCGAGCCGTGGTCGGGCTCGGTGAGAGCGAAGGAGGCGAGCACCTCGCCGCGGGCGACGGGCTTCAGCCACCTCTCCTGCTGCTCGGGGCTGCCGAAGAGAGCGAGGGTGCGCAGCGCGAGCCCGCCCTGGACGGCGATCACGGTGCCGAGCGACCCGTCGCCGCGCGACACCTCCATGTTCACCAGGCCGGCGGCCAGCGGCGAGAAGCGGGTGAGGTCGGGGTGGACGATGCCGTCGTTGAAGAGGTCGAGCTCGCCGAGGCGCATGGCGACGTCGACGGGGTACTCCGCGGCATCCCACGCCTGCTGCATGCGCGTGCCGACCTCGTCGACGTATGCCTGCGCGCGCTGCCAGACGGCGCGGTCATCGGCCGGGATGTCGGCGAACACCTGGTAGTAGTCGGTGCCGAGGCGACCGGTGACGTCGTATCGTTCGACGCCGTGGCCGGGGCGCGGGGTGAAGTCGGACATGGATCCTCCCGTCGTGCGGAGTCCAGTCTAGTGGAACTGAATCCCGCCGACGCTAGGACTCAGTCTCAGCTTGGGATCGTGTCCATGACCTCGCGCATCATGCCGGCCATACCCGAGAACATCATCAGCATGATCGCGACCGAGACCGCCATCGAGACGACCAAGGTGGCGATCGTGACCCACAGGGGCGTCCAGCCGTGCCCTGTCCGGCGGACCACCACGACGGAGCGCCCGATCGGATAGACGGGGTTGAGGAACGCCCATGCCCAGTGGAAGGGCCGAGGCACGTCGCGCCGTCGGAGCTCCCGCCAGTCGAGATACGAAAACCACACCGAAAGCCCGTACCCGCCGTAGCTCAGCAGCTGGGAGGCGATGAAGAGAGGAGAGCCGAAGACAGCGAACTGCTGTCGGATCAGTGCCTGGACGGCGAGCGGAGCCTGCGGGTCGCCCAGGAGGGCCGGGTCGATCTCGAACATCGACCCCCACGGCACGAACAAGAAGAGAAGCAACGGCACAACAGGCACAAGCACGACGAGCCAGATCCACACCGTGTTCCATGACGTACCTGCGGGCGCCCGCAGCTCCGGAGCGTCGAAAGGTGAGACTGTGGCGTGCTGGAAGGGGGTCCACGTCGCACCGTCCCAGTAACGCAGGGTCGCGGGGACAGCGGGATCGGGGTACCACCCGGGAGGGATCGAGCTCACGCCCCGAGCTTACGAGCGGATGCCGGCGCCACCGCCGCCCGCCGGGCGATCCGGCGGCGGCGGATCCACTTCTCGACCTCCACGAACACCGGCACCACGAGGGCGAGTCCGATGCAGATCAGCCACTCCGTCCCGCTGAGCGATACGGTGCCCACGAGACGCTGGAGGAAGCCGATCTCCACGGCGGCGACGGTCAGCGCGAGCGGGATCGCCAGCCACTTCACGGCAGTGAGAATCGGAGCCGTGAGCCCCGACTCGGGGTCGCGCCGCATGGCCAGGCCGCCGAGGATCGCCCCGAAGGCGGCGACGACGAACGTCATCGTCACCGGGACGTTCGGCTCTGACGGGCTGGCGAGGTCGGGGAACAGCAGCAGCGGCACGAGCGTCATGAGGAACAGCACGCCACCGTACGCGAACCACAGCGTGATCGCCCCGCCGTTGGCGATGGTCTTCTTCGGGTCGCGCGGCGGCTTGAGCATGATCGCGTCGGGAACCGGGTCGAGGAGGATCACGATCACCGGAAACACCGAGATGAAGAAGTTGAGGAACAGGATCATGATCGGCGTCAGGGGCACGCCGCTGTTGATGTCGAAGATGCTCGCGACCAGGAACAGCAGCACCAGCGAGAAGAGCTGCGACATCTGGTAGCGGACGTAGCTCACGATCTTCTCGTAGATGCCGCGGCCGAGCCGGACCGCCGTGACGAGGGTTCCGAAGTTGTCGTCGACGAGGATCATCTTGCCCGCCTGCTTCGTCACCTCGCTGCCCGACCCCATCGCGACGCCGATGTCCGCCTGCTTCAGTGCGGCCGCGTCGTTGACCGCGTCGCCGGTCATGGCCACGACGTCACCCGACTCCTGCATGAGTCGCGCGAGCCGCAGCTTGTCCTCCGGCGTGACCCGCCCGAAGACGTGCAGGTTCGGCAGAGCGGCCTTCAGCTCGTCATCGCTCATCGCCTGGATGTCGGCGCCGCTCGCCGCGCCCGGGCCCAATCCGAGCTTCGCACCGATCGCGGCGGCCGTGATCGCGTGATCGCCCGTGATCATCCGCACCTCGATGCCGGCCTCGTGGGCGATCCGCACGGCCTCCTTCGACGAAGGCCGCAGCGGGTCGATGATCCCGACGAGCCCGACGAAGGTGAGATCCTTCACTTCGGCCATGGGGTCGGCGGGAACCGGGGTGCCCGGCTCGAAGCGGCGAACCGCGAACGCCAGCACGCGCAGACCCTGTTCGGACAGGTGGCGGTTCGCGTCGAGCACGGTCTGCAACTGGGCATCGATCGGCGCCGACCCGTCGGCGGTCAGGACCGACGAGCAGCGGTTCAGGACGACATCCGGTCCGCCCTTGACGAGCGCGACGAGGCGCGTGGCCCCCTCGTGCGGAACCTCGTGGAACGTCGCCATGAACTTGTAGGCCGAGTCGAACGGCACCTCGGCCGCACGCGGGTACTGAGCCCGTGTGAGCTCGGCATCGGCGCCCATCTTGGCCGCGAGCACCACGAGCGCCGCCTCGGTCGGGTCGCCGATGACCTCGCCGTCGTCCGACACGGTCGCGTCGTTGCAGAGGGTGAGCCCCAGGGCGAGCTGCGTGAAGTCGGGCACCGCGTTGCCCGCCGCCTGACGGATGTCTCCGGTCTTCTCGTATCCGCTGCCGGCCACCGTGAACCAGTCGCCCGCGAAGTAGAGCGACTCCACGGTCATCTCGTTCATCGTGAGCGTGCCGGTCTTGTCGGAGTTGATCGCGCTGGTCGCGCCCAGCGTCTCGACGTCGGTGAGGTTCTTGACGACCGCCTTGTGCTCGGCGAGCTGGCGGGAGCCGTACGACAGCATCGCCTGCACGAACGACGGCATGCCCGTCGGGATCGCCGAGATCGCCATCGAGATGCCCAGCAGGATGACCGAGGCGATCGGCTGATCGCGCACCAGGCCGAAGATCACGATGACCGCTACGGCGCCCCAGGCGATCCAGCCGAGCACCCCGGTGAGGGAGTCGAGCTCCTTCTGCAGCGGCGACTTCGCCTGCTTCACCGACGACAGCATCGACGCGATCTGACCCATCTGGGTGGTCATGCCGGTGTCGGTGATCACCACGGTCGCGGTGCCGCGGGTGACCTGCGTGTTCTGGAACGCCATGTTCGCGCGATCGCCGAGCGTGGTGTCGGGGTCGTCGATGGTGGCGGGGTCCTTGGCGATCGGCGCGCTCTCGCCGGTGAGGGCGGCCTCCTGCGTCTCGAGCGTCGCCGACCGGAGGATCCGCCCGTCGGCCGGGACGATGTCGCCGGCCTCCAGGGCCACGACGTCGCCGGGGACGATGTCCGTCGCGGCGATCTGCTTGAGCGCTCCGTCGCGGAACACGCGAGCCTGGGGGATCTGCATCTTCGACAGCGCGTCGACCGACGCCTTGGCCTTGAGCTCCTGGCTCGCGCCGAGGAACACGTTCAGGACCACGAGTGCGCCGACCACGATGCCGACGCTCACCTGCCCGATCAGCAGGCTGATGACCGCGACGATGACGAGCATGACGTTCATCGGGTCGGCGAGCTGGCTGAGCGAGACCTGCCAGACCGACGGCGGCTTCTCGGCGGCGATCGCGTTCGGCCCGTGGTCCGCGAGCCGCCGGGCCGCCTCGGCCTGCGTGAGGCCCCGCTCGCCGTCGGTGCCGAGAGCCGCGACCACGTCGGCGGTGTCGCGGGTGTACCAGAGCGGGTCCTTCGCGGGCGTGGCGGCGGAGGTGTCGACGGTGGCCATGGGCCAGACGCTACTCCGGCGCCCCGCCCCGCGAGGGGTGATTTTGCGGGGTGAGCGGGCTACTCGTCGAGGCGCTCGCGCAGCCGCCGCGCGACCTCGGCGGTCGGCATCGTCCGCGGGAACACGGCGACCACGACGTCGTCGGCGGCGGGCTCCGGCGCATCGTCGGCCGGCCCCACCCCGAAGCGGCGCAGCGCGTCGTCGAGCGCTCGCCGCAGCACCGACACGGGCACCTTCTTCGGCCCCCGCAGCAGCTGCCGCAGCACGTGGTTGTGGATCGCCGTCACGAGCGCCGAGAACCCCACCGCGTCGATCGGGTCGAGCCCGGGCAGCGACGCCCGCAGGTACTCGTCGAAGAGGCGCTCGTAGCGGAACACCGTCACGATCTCGCGCTCGCGCAGCGCCGGCACCTGGCGCACCACCGCGTACCGTCTGCGGGCGAGTTCGGGGTCGCCAGCGAAGTGGGCGTAGACGAGGACGGATGCCTCGCACACCGCCCGCCACGGATCGTCGTGGTCCTCCGCCAGATACTCGCGGAGGCGGTCGAGCAGCAGCTCGTGATCGGCGAACACCACGTCGTCCTTGCCGCCGAACTGCCGGAAGAACGTCGAGCGCGAGACCCCCGCGGCCTGGGCGATCTGCTCGACCGACGTCTGGTCGAACCCCTGCTCGGCGAACAGCTCGAGCGCCGCGGCCACCACCGCCGCCTGCGGCGGCGCGGAGCGGGGGGCGGCGGTGTCGGTCATCTCGGGGGAGAGCCTAGTGGCTGGGGTCGGGGAGCCACAGCAAGCGGTAGTAGGGTGGGGGACTGGTCGATATCTCGACGTCGAGACGCTTTTCGCGTCATCCCACCCCATTCGCCACCGCGAAGGAATGCACTGTGGATCTGTACGAGTACCAGGCAAGAGACCTTTTCGAGAAGTACGAGGTGCCGGTGCTCGCCGGCATCGTCGCCGACACCCCCGAGGAGGTGCGGGCGGCCGCCGAGAAGATCGGCGGCGTGGTCGTCGTCAAGGCGCAGGTCAAGACCGGCGGCCGCGGCAAGGCCGGCGGCGTCAAGGTCGCGAAGACCCCCGACGAGGCCTACGAGGCGGCGAAGGCGATCCTCGGCCTCGACATCAAGGGCCACGTCGTCAAGCGCGTGATGGTCGCGCAGGGTGCGCGCATCGACAAGGAGTACTACTTCTCGGTGCTGCTCGACCGCGCCAACCGCTCCTACCTGTCGCTGTGCAGCGTCGAGGGCGGCATGGAGATCGAGGAGCTCGCCGTCGAGCGTCCCGAGGCGCTCGCCCGCGTCGAGGTGAACCCCTTGACGGGCATCGACAAGGCCAAGGCCGTCGAGATCGCCGAGGCCGCCGGATTCGCCGCCGAGCTGGTCGACCGGGTGAGCGACGTCTTCGTCAAGCTCTACAACGTCTACAAGAGCGAAGACGCCACGCTGGTCGAGGTGAACCCGCTAGTCCTCACCGAGGACGGCGAGGTCATCGCCCTCGACGGCAAGGTCTCGCTCGACGAGAACGCGGACTTCCGCCACTCGGGCCACGCGCTCCTCGAAGACAAGGCCGCGGCCGACCCCCTCGAGGCGAAGGCCAAGGAGAACGACCTCAACTACGTCAAGCTCGACGGCGAGGTCGGCGTGATCGGCAACGGCGCGGGGCTCGTGATGTCGACGCTCGACGTGGTGGCCTACGCGGGCGAGAGGCACGGCGGTGTGAAGCCGGCCAACTTCCTCGACATCGGCGGCGGCGCCTCGGCCGAGGTCATGGCGGCGGGCCTGGACGTCATCCTGGGCGACCCGCAGGTCAAGAGCGTGTTCGTTAACGTGTTCGGCGGCATCACCGCGTGCGACGCGGTGGCCAAGGGCATCGTCGGCGCACTGGCCGAACTGGGCTCGAGCGCCTCCAAGCCGCTCGTCGTGCGTCTGGACGGCAACAAGGTCGAGGAGGGCCGTGCCATCCTCCGCGACGCCAACCACCCGCTGGTGACGCTGGCCGAGACCATGGACGAGGGCGCCGACAAGGCCGCCGAGCTCGCCAACGCCTGAGCCGAAGCATCCGGAACTAGGAAAGAACAGACATGTCGATCTTCCTCAACAAGGACTCCAAGGTCATCGTCCAGGGCATCACGGGCGGCGAGGGCACCAAGCACACCGCTCTCATGCTGAAGGCGGGCACCCAGGTCGTCGGTGGCGTGAACGCCCGCAAGGCCGGCACCACCGTGCTCCACCACGACAAGGACGGCAACCCCGTCGAGCTGCCCGTCTTCGCGACGGTCGACGAGGCGATCGCCGCGACCGGCGCCGACGTCTCCATCGCGTTCGTGCCGCCGGCGTTCACGAAGAGCGCGATGGTCGAGGCCATCGACGCCGAGATCCCGCTCCTCGTCGTGATCACCGAGGGCGTCCCGGTCGGCGACACCGCCGAGGCCTGGGCCTACGCGCAGGAGAAGGGCAACAAGACCCGCATCATCGGCCCCAACTGCCCCGGCATCATCACGCCCGGCGAGTCGCTGGTCGGCATCACCCCGGCGAACATCACCGGCAAGGGGCCGATCGGCCTCGTCTCGAAGTCGGGCACCCTCACGTACCAGATGATGTACGAGCTGCGCGAGATCGGCTTCTCGACGGCCATCGGCATCGGCGGCGACCCGATCATCGGCACCACTCACATCGATGCGCTCGCGGCGTTCGAGGCCGACCCCGAGACGAAGGCGATCGTCATGATCGGCGAGATCGGCGGCGACGCGGAAGAGCGCGCGGCCGACTTCATCAAGGCGAACGTCACCAAGCCCGTCGTCGGCTATGTCGCCGGGTTCACCGCGCCCGAAGGCAAGACGATGGGCCACGCCGGGGCCATCGTGTCGGGTTCCGCCGGCACGGCGCAGGCGAAGAAAGAGGCGCTCGAGGCCGCCGGCGTCAAGGTCGGCAAGACGCCGAGCGAGACCGCCGAGCTCATGCGCGGCATCATCGCCGGTCTCTGACCGCCGCACACTTCGGTCAGCTTGTCGGAAGGCCCCGCTTCGGCGGGGCCTTCCTGCGTGCGGCCCGACCGCGGCCCGGGTCCCCGGGCACCGGATAGCCTGAGGGCATGCCGCTGACCGGGGAGTACAAGCCGTCCACGTCCGATTGGGCCCGCAAGCAGGCCGAGGCCTATGAGGCCTCGGACGGGCAGAAGGCCAACACGCTGCGCGGGGTGCCGATCATCGTGCTGACCTCGGTCGGCGCGAAGAGCGGCGGACTCCGCAAGACCGCCCTCATGCGGGTCGAGCACGACGGTCGCTACCTCGCGGTCGCGTCGAAGGGCGGCCACCCCGACCCGCCCGCCTGGTACTGGAACATCCGCAAGAACCCGCACGTCGAACTGCAGGACGGCGCGGTCAAGCGCGACTACCTCGCCCGCGAGCTGTCGGGGGACGAGCGCGCCGAATGGTGGGAGCGCGCCGTCGAGGTGTGGCCCGACTACGACAACTATCAGGCTCGCACCGACCGTCAGATCGCGATCTTCCTGCTGGAGCCGGTCGAGGGCTGACCCGCATGGGCGTGAAACAGGGGAGAGCGGATGCCTCGGCATCCGCTCTCCCGTTTCACGCGCTCAGCCGGCCAGCGCCGCCTCGATCGGTCCGCGCGCGAAATACAGCACGAACCCGGCCGCGACGACCCACAGCAGCGGGCTGATCTCGCGCGCCTTGCCCGACAGCGACCGCACCACGACCCAGGCGATAAAGCCCGCGCCGATGCCGTTCGCGATCGAGTAGGTCAGCGGCATCACTGTGATCGCGAGGAACACCGGCAGCAGCACCGAGAAGTCGGTGAAGTCGATGAAGCGGATCTGGGCCATCATCAGCGCGCCGACGATGACCAGGGCGGATGCCGCCACCTCGCTGGGCACGATCGACACCAGAGGCGTGAAGAACATGGCCACGAGGAACAGCAGGCCCGTGACGACGTTCGCGAACCCGGTGCGAGCACCCTCGCCGATGCCGGCACCCGACTCGATGAACACGGTGTTGGACGACGCGGACGCATAGCCGCCCGCGACGGCGCCGACACCCTCCACGATGAGTGCCGACTTGATGCGCGGGAAGTCGCCCTTGTCGTCGGCGAGGCCGGCCTCCTTCGAGAGACCCGTCATGGTTCCCATCGCGTCGAAGAAGTTCGTGAAGACGAGCGTGAACACGAGCATGAGGGCGGCGAGCACGCCGATGCGCTCGAACGACCCGAACGAGACCTGGCCGATGAGCGAGAGGTCCGGCACGCTCACCAGCGAGGACGGCAGCTCCGGAACGGACAGGCCCCAGCCGCCGGGGTTGACCTGATCGCCGTCGACCTTGGGACCGAGGTTCCAGATCGCCTCGACGATGACCGCGACGATCGTGCCGCTGACCAGGCCGATGAGGATGCCGCCCTTGACCTTGCGCGCGACGAGGATGCCCGTCAGCAGCAGGGTGAACACGAAGATCAGCGTCGGCACCGTGGCGACCGAGCCGTTGATGCCGAGCCCGACGGGCGGCGAGCCGACGCCGGTGGCCGTGACGAAGCCGGCGTCGACGAAGCCGATGAACGCGATGAAGAGGCCGATGCCGACCGTGATCGCGAGCTTCAGCTGGATCGGCACGGCGTCGAAGATCATGCGTCGCAGCCCGGTGGCGGCGAGCAGCACGATGATGAGGCCGTTGATGACCACGAGCCCCATCGCCTCGGGCCAGGTCACCTGCCCCACCACGGCGACCGCGAGGAACGAGTTGATGCCCAGGCCCGCGGCGAACGCGAACGGGAGCCGCGTCACCAGGCCGAAGAGGATCGTCATGACCCCGGCGGTGAGCGCCGTGACCGCGGCGACCTGCGGGAAGCCGAGGCTATTGCCCTCGACGTCGACACCGCTCGACAGGATGATCGGGTTCAGGATGACGATGTACGCCATCGTCACGAACGTGACGACGCCGCCGCGCACTTCGGCGCCTACCGTCGATCGGCGGCGGGTGATCTCGAAGAACCGGTCGAAACCGCTGCGCGGCTCGGGCGTCTCGGTCGTCTCGGTGGCGGGCGACGGGGCTGTGCTCATGAAGGACCTCCGCAGAGAACGTTAGTGCCCGCACGAGGAGAAGCACGCCGGATGCCGCGACCGGCCGGGTCGTCGACCGGGCGTCGCGTCGCCGCTGGGTAGGGTCGATGTCGCATGCATCGCCTCACCGTCGCCCTACTCGCCGCCGTCGACGCCGCCATCGCGGTGGCCGTCGGCATCGCCGTGACCCTTGCGCCGCTGACCCTCCTGTGGGTCTTCGGCCTGGGCGGCGGAGCCGATTGGGGCGCCCTGTGGCCGGCGGCGGTGACGGTGTGGCAGTTCGGCAACCTGGTGCCGGTGCTGGTCACGCTTCCGGCCGACTACCTCGCCGCGACGGGGATCGACCCGGCCGCGGCATCCTTCACCCTGTCGCTCTCGCCGCTCGCGTTCGCCGCTTTCACCGCGATCTTCGCCGGCCGCTCCGGCGTTCGCGCCTCACGCGCGGAGGCGTGGGGAACCGGTGTCGGCACCGGCGCGGTGGTGTTCGGCGCGCTCTGCGCCCTCGCCGGATTCACCGCCCAGAATCTCGTCGGCGACACCGAGCTGTGGCAGGCGATCCTCGTTCCGACGCTGGTCTTCGCGCTGCCGGCGCTGGGCGGCGCCATCGTGACCGAGTGGCGCGAGGCGGGATCGGGCTCGGTGGCCCGGCTGCGCGACCGGGTCGAGGCCGCCGCGCACGGCTGGGGGCTGGTGCCCGCCCTGGTGGCCCGCGGCACGGCGGTCGTGGCGGTCGGCCTCGTCGGCTTCGGTGCCGCGATCACCGCCGTCGCCCTCTTCGCTCGGGGCGGCCAGATCGTCGCCCTCTTCCAGGCGAGCAATGTCGACGGTCTGGGAGCCACCGTCATGACGCTCGCGCAGCTCGCCTACCTGCCGAACCTCGTCGTCTGGGGCCTCGCGTTCGGCGCCGGACCGGGGTTCGCGGTGGGCGACGGCGGCACGGTCTCGCCCGCGGGCACGCAGATCGGCGTAGTCCCCGGCATCCCGATCCTGGGGGCACTGCCCGAGTCCACGTCGCCCTGGCTGCTGCTGCTCGCCTTGGTGCCGGTGGGCCTCGGCGCGTTCGCGGGATGGATCGCACGTTCGCGGCTGCTGGGCGTGCGCACCGTCGAGCCGTCGCGCTCGCGCCCGGCTCCCGACGTCGTGGTCGACGACGAGCGCACCGCGGCGCTCACCGGACTCCTCGCAGGCTCGTCTCCGGCCCGGGATGCCGGCGAACGACCGACGAGAGGATCCGGGACTGCCGGCCCCGACGCCGATCCCGTCGGGGCGCGGCTCGTCATCGTGGCGGGGATCGCCGTGCTGTCCGCGGCCGCAGCCGCGCTGCTCTCGGCCGTCGCCTCGGGCGCCCTCGGGCCCGGACGCCTCGCCGACGTCGGCCCCGAGCCGGGCCCCGTGGCGCTCGCGGTGGGCTTGGAGGTGGCCCTCGGCGCCGCGATCCTCCTCCTGTCGCCGCGCAGCGCGACGCGGGATGGCGTCGGCGCCCCGGGGACCGACCGGCCGGCCTCCGTGAGCCCGCCCCCGGCCGCTCCGGAGCGGGACGTCTTCCCCGATCTGGCGGCCACGCTCGACCTGGGCCCGCGACGGTTCGATCCGAGCGCGCCGGTAGACTAGCCGCGTGCTCACGGTCGCCGTCCTCATCTCGGGCACCGGGTCCAATCTTCGCGCCCTGCTCGACGCGGCCGCCGACCCCTCCTACCCCGCCGAGATCGTCGTCGTCGGCGCGGACCGCGAAGCAGAGGGCTTCGTGCACGCCGAGGACTACGGCATCCCGTCGTTCATGGTCCCGTGGGCGCAGTTCGACACTCGCGAGGCCTGGGGTGCCGAACTCGGCGCGCAGCTGGCGGTCTGGAAGCCCGACCTCGTCGTGCTGAGCGGGCTCATGCGGCTGCTGCCCGCAGCCCTGGTCGACGAGTGGTCGCCGCGGATCATCAACACGCATCCCGCGTACCTGCCGGAGTTCCCCGGGGCGCACGGCGTGCGCGACGCGCTCGCCGCCGGCGTCGCCCAGACGGGGGCGAGCGTCATCATCGTCGACAACGGGGTCGACTCGGGTCCGATCCTCGCGCAAGAGCGCGTTCCCGTGCTGCCGGGCGACGACGAGCACTCCCTCCACGACCGCATCAAGCCCGTCGAGCGACGGCTGCTCATCGACGTCGTCCGCCGCATCGCGACGGGCGACCTCGACCTCGCCGCCGCCTCGGCGGCCGTCGCTTCCTGACCCCGAACGAGGAGAGCCTCCATGGCCGGCCCCACGCACGACCCCGCCCTCTACACCCACCGCGACGTGGTCGCCGTCCGCCGCGCACTGGTCTCGGTCAGCGACAAGACCGACCTGCTCGTGCTCGCCGAGGCCCTGTCGGCCGCGGGCGTCGAGATCGTGTCGACCGGGTCGACGGCGTCCACGATCCGCGACGCCGGGTACGAGGTGACCGACGTGGCGTCGGTGACCGGATTCCCGGAGTCGCTGGGCGGCCGTGTGAAGACACTCCACCCCGGTGTGCACGCGGGCCTTCTCGCCGATCTGCGCCTCGAAGACCACCTGCAGCAGCTGACCGAGCTCGGGATCGAGCCGTTCGAGCTCGTCGTGGTCAACCTGTACCCGTTCGTCGAGACGGTGCGCTCGGGCGCCACCGGAGACGACGTCGTCGAGCAGATCGACATCGGCGGTCCCGCCATGGTGCGGGCGTCGGCGAAGAACTTCGCCAACGTCGCCATCGTGGTGTCGCCCGAGTCCTACCCGGCGATCATCGGCGCGATCCGCGAGGGCGGCACGACGCTGCAGCAGCGCCGCGACCTGGCGGCGCGCGCCTTCGCCCACACGTGCGAGTACGACCGCGCCGTGGCCACCTGGTTCGCCGAGGAGACGCTGGGCGGAGCCGATCTTCCCCAGCACCTCACGATCAAGGCCGAGCGGCTCGCCACGCTGCGCTACGGGGAGAACTCCCACCAGCGGGCGGCGATCTACACCCGGGTCGGCGGCCACGGCATCGCTCAGGCGGCGCAGCTGCAGGGCAAGGAGATGTCGTACAACAACTACGTCGACGCGGATGCCGCACTGCGCGCCGCCTTCGACATGGTCAAGCCCGCCGTCGCCATCATCAAGCACGCGAATCCCTGCGGCATCGCCGTCGCGGCGCCGAATGCGCTCGACCCGATCGCGAGCGCCCACCTGCGCGCCCACGAGTGCGACCCCGTGTCGGCGTTCGGCGGCGTCATCGCGGCCAACCGCACGATCACCCTCAAGATGGCCGAGAACCTTCGCGACATCTTCACCGAGGTGATCGTCGCGCCCGACTTCGAGCCCGAGGCGCTGGAGGTGTTCCGGCTGAAGAAGAACCTCCGGGTGCTGAAGCTGCCGGCCGACTGGCAGCAGGAGCGCATGGACGTGCGCCTTGTGTCGGGAGGCCTGCTGCTGCAGGACGCCGACAGGTTCCCCGACGACATCGAGTCGGTCGCGAAGGACTGGCAGCTCGTCTCGGGCGAGCGTCCCGCCGACGACGACATGACGAACCTCATCTTCGCGTGGAAGGCCTGCCGCGCGGTGAAGTCGAACGCGATCGTGCTGGCCAAGCAGTCGGCCACGGTCGGGATCGGCATGGGTCAGGTGAACCGCGTCGACTCGTGCCGGCTCGCGGTCGAGCGAGCAGGAGACCGCGCCGCGGGGTCGGTGGCGGCATCCGACGCCTTCTTCCCGTTCGCCGACGGGCCGCAGGTGCTGATCGACGCGGGCATCCGGGCGATCATCCAGCCGGGCGGGTCGGTGCGCGACCAGGAGGTCATCGAGGCCGCGCAGGCGGCCGGCGTGACGATGTTCTTCACGGGGGAGCGCCACTTCTTCCACTGAGCGCGGCCGCGCGTGAGGGAGAAGCGGATGCCTCCACAGCCGTGTCCGATTTCCGCGAGCCGATGTCGGGGGCGCGTGTCAGGCTAAGGGCATGAGCCTGGCGATGACCTTCGACGAGCGGTACCGCGCGATCGATTCCCGCGACACCCGTTTCGACGGTCAGTTCGTCACGGCCGTGCGTTCGACCGGCATCTACTGCCGCCCCAGCTGTCCGGCGCGCACCCCGAAAGCGTCGAACGTCACGTTCTACCCGACGTCGGCGGCCGCCCACGAGGCGGGGTACCGCGCCTGCAAGCGATGCCTTCCCGAGGCGGCTCCGGGCTCGCCCCAGTGGAATCTGCGGGGCGACACCGCGGGGCGCGCCATGCGCCTCATCGCCGACGGGGTCGTCGAGCGCGAGGGCGTGCCCGGGCTCGCGCGACGACTCGGGTACTCGCCGCGGCATCTGAACCGCCTGCTGACGGCCGAGCTGGGCGCCGGTCCGCTCGCCCTCGCTCGTGCTCAGCGGGCTCAGACGGCGCGCATGCTGCTGGTCGGCACCGATCTGCCCGCCGCCGACGTCGCCTTCTCGGCCGGCTTCGCCAGCGTCCGCCAGTTCAACGACACGGTGCGCGAGGTGTTCGGCATGACGCCGCTCGAGCTGCGCGCGCGTCGACGTGCCCTGCCGGGGTCGGCGTCCGGCCTCGAGGCGACCGTGCTCGGCACGATCGACCTCGTCCTGCCCCACCGCGGCCCGCTCGATGTCGACGGGCTCTTCGCGTGGATGGCGGCCCGCGCCGTCACGGGGGCCGAGACGGCAACCCCCGTTTCGTTCGGTCGCACGCTCGCGCTGCCGCACGGTCCCGCGTGGTTCGAGTTGCGCGTCGACGACCTCGGCCGTGTGCGGCTGCGCGCCCGGCTGGCGAACCTGGCCGACCTCTCGATGCTCGTCACGCGGGCGCGACGGCTGTTCGATCTCGACGCCGACCCGCTCGCCGTCGACGAGGCGCTGACCCGCCAGCCCGAGCTCGCGCCGCTGGTCGCGTCGCTTCCCGGCATCCGTGTGCCGGGTGCCGCCGACCCGCACGAGATGCTGATCCGTGCCATGGTGGGGCAGCAGATCACCGTCGTGGCCGCGCGCACCGCGCTCTCGGCCCTGACCGCGGCCCTGGGCGACGACGTCGTGGGGTTCGACGGCACCGACAAGCTCTTCCCGACGATGGCGGCGATCGCCGAGCGGGGCCACGAGGTGCTGCGGGGGCCGGCCGCGCGCATCCGCGCGATCACCGGCGCTGCGGCCGCGCTGGCCGACGGGTCGCTGACGCTCACCACCGGCGACGACGCCGTCGAGCAGCGGGCGGCGCTCCTGGCGATGCCGGGGATCGGACCCTGGACCGCCGACTACGTGCGCATGCGCGTGCTCGGCGACCCCGACGTCTTCCTCCCCGGCGACGTCGCGGTCCGCACGGGTGCCGCCGCGAGCGGTCTGCCGTCCGAGCCGCGTCCGCTCACCGACTGGGCGGTCCGCACCGCTCCCTGGCGCAGCTACCTCACCGCGCACCTGTGGCGCGCCGTGCCGCCCCGACCTGCTCCGTCCCGCGCGCGCCGGCGTGCGGCATCCGACACCCCATCGCTCGAGGAGGCGATCGCATGACCACCGCGACCATCCAGACCGTCGACACCCCCGACGGCGCTTTCACGATCCTCGTCGACGACCGTCAGCGCGTGCTCGCCTCGGGGTGGACGGCCGACGCCGACCGCATCCTCGGCCGGCTGCGGGCGGGCACCCGACCCTCGGCGGTGCGGGAAGGGACGACGGATGCCGCGGACGCGGTGTCCGCGTACTACACGGGCGACCTGGCGGCGATCGACGGGGTCGCCGTCGCACAGGAGGGCACCTCGATGCAGCGCACGGGGTGGGAGGCGCTGCGTCGCATCGCGCCGGGGCACCCGCTGACGTACGCGGAGTTCGCCGTCGAACTCGGGGCGCCGTCGGCCGTGCGCGCCGCAGCGTCGATCTGCGCGCGCAACGCGCCCGCGCTCTTCGTGCCCTGCCACCGGGTGCTCCGCACCGGCGGCGCCCTGGGCGGCTTCGCCTGGGGGCTCGACGTCAAGCGTTCGCTGCTGGCGCGCGAAGCGGGCGTGCCGGCACTGGTGTGAGCTTCCGGGGGAGCGGAAACCGCCGTTGCTTTCAGCGAACGTCCAGGTCTAGGCTGGAGGGCTGTCGCGTCGTTTCGGTGCGGCAGCCCCGTCCGCTCTCACCTCAGGAGGATGCCATGTCCCAGGCCATGATCGCCGCGAAGACCGCCTTCGTCCTCCGCATCGCCGCGCCCGAGCGCCGCCGGATCCAGGGGTAGTCCGCCACCTCCCGTCCCGGCTCACGCCGGCCTCGGCATACTGCCGCCCTTCGGAGCGTTCCTGTCGTCAGGGCTCCGTCGCGCCACGCGCATCTGCGACCCCATCCGGGTCCTCCGCTTCACCGTCCCCACAAGGATCATGACCATCACCGCCGCTCCACCGCCACCGTCCCCGTCCTCGCCGCAGCGCGACATGTCCACGCCGAAGGCTCTGGGCCGTCTGCTCCCGTTCGCGCGACCGGTGCTCGGGCGCCTCGCCCTCGGCGCCGTCAGCGCGCTCGTCGCCAGCCTGCTCGCCCTGTCGATCCCGCTCGTGCTCGAGGCGATCGTCGCCGGACCCATCGCATCGGGCGACCTCGCCCAGATCGCGTGGGGCTCCGCCGCCGTGCTCGCCCTCGGTCTGGCCGAAGCCGCGATGGTCTGGCTGCGCCGCTGGTTCGTGCTCGGACCCGCGACCAAGGTCGAGTACGACCTTCGCCAGTCGTTCTACTCCCGGCTGCAGCGCCTCCCGGTCTCGTTCCACGACAGGTGGCAGTCGGGCCAGCTGTTGAGCCGCATGATGCAGGACATCAGCATGCTGCGGCGCTGGATGGCCTTCGGCCTCCTGCTGCTCATCGTCAACGTCCTCACCATCCTCGTCGGGACGGTGCTGCTGTTCCGGTGGCACTGGCTGCTGGGCACGATCTTCCTCGTGACCTCGATCCCGCTCTGGTACGCGGGCTACCGGTTCGAGAAGACGTACGGCACGCTCACCCGCCAGAGCCAGGACCAGGCGGGCGACCTCGCCACCTCGGTCGAGGAGAGCGTGCACGGCATCCGTGTGCTCAAGGCGTTCGGTCGGGGCAAGCACGCGCTCCGCAAGTTCACCGAGCAGGCCGAGACGTTGCGCGAGACCGAGCTGAGCAAGGCCCGTGCCGTCGGCTGGATCTGGTTCTGGCTCGTGCTGCTGCCCGATATCGCGTTCGCGCTCTGCCTGGGCGCCGGCATCTACCTCGTCACGCTCGGGCAGCTGCAGACCGCCGAACTCATCGCCTTCTTCGCGATGGCGACGGTGCTGCGGTGGCCGATGGAGTCGATCGGCTTCCTGTTCTCGTTCACCCTCGACGCGCGCACGGCGACCGACCGCATCTTCGAGGTCTTCGACGAGCACAACACGATCACCGACCCCGCCGCCCCGACCGCCATCGAGCGCCCGCGCGGCGAACTGGTGTTCGAGGGCGTGCACTTCCGATACGCGGATGCGCCGGCCCACGAACCCGACCTGCTCGACGGGATCGACCTCAGCCTGCGGCCCGGCGAGACGATGGCTCTGGTGGGCCTGACCGGCTCGGGCAAGACGACGCTCACGACGCTGCCCGCGCGCCTCTACGACGTCACCGCGGGACGAGTGACCCTCGACGGCGTGGACGTGCGCGACCTCACCCTGTCCGAGCTGCGTCGCCACGTCGGCATGGCTTTCGAGGACGCCACGCTGTTCTCGCAGTCCGTGCGCGACAACGTGCTCCTCGGGCGCGAGGATCTCGCCCCCGGCACGCCCGAGGCGGACGCGGTCATGCGTGAGGCACTGCAGGTGGCCCAGGCCGGATTCGTGGACGATCTGCCCGACGGCGTCGACACCGTGATCGGCGAAGAGGGCCTGTCGCTCTCGGGAGGCCAGCGTCAGCGGCTCGCCCTCGCGCGTGCCGTCGCCGCGCGGCCCGCGGTGCTCGTGCTCGACGACCCCCTCTCGGCGCTCGACGTCGACACCGAGGCCCTCGTCGAGGACGCGCTGCGCGAGGTGCTGCACGAGACCACGGCGCTCGTCGTGGCGCACCGGCCGTCGACCGTCATGCTCGCCGACCGGGTCGCGCTCCTCGAGGGCGGCCGCGTCACGGCGGTCGGGACGCACTCGGAGCTGCTGCGCGACAGCGACCACTACCGGCACGTGATCTCGAGCCTCGAGGTCGAAGAGGCCCGACTCCGTGCCAGACAGCAGGACCAGGACTGGGAGGTGAACCTGTGAGCACCACGACCGTCACCGGCACGAGCGGCGAAGACCGCTCCGACTACACCCGCGCCGAGAGCAAGGCGATCCGCAAGCGCTCGCTGCGGCTGCTCGGCTCCCTCGTGACCCCGGTTCGCGGCCAGCTCTGGCTCGCGGCGATCGTCCTCGTCGTGTCGACCGCGTTCCGCGTCGCCGGGCCCGCCCTCATCGCGTTCGGCATCGACAACGCGCTTCCCGCGGCCGTCGAGCAGCTGAACTGGCTGCCGACGATCGGCGTGGTCGCGCTCTACCTCGTCACCGGCATCGCCGGCTCGGCGCTGATCGGCTGGTACGTCGTCGTGGCGGCGCGGCTCACCCAGGCGATCATGCTCGACCTGCGCAAGCGGATCTTCCTGCACACGCAGCGCCTGAGCCTCGAGTTCCACGAGTCGTACACATCGGGCCGCATCATCTCGCGCCAGACGAGCGATCTCGACTCGATCCGGGAGCTCCTCGACGGCGGGCTCAACGAGCTCGTGTCGGGCATCCTCTACGGCGGGTTCACGCTCATCGCCCTGCTGCTCGTGGACTGGCAGTCCGGCGTCATCCTGACGGTGATGGGGATCCCGCTGCTGCTCCTGATGCGGTGGTTCTACACGCGCTCGCAGGTCGTCTACCGCGAGTCCCGTGTGGTCAGTGCGAAGGTGATCGTGAAGTTCGTCGAGACGATGACCGGCATCCGCGCCGTCAAGGCGTTCCGCACCGAGCAGCGCGGCGACCGCGAGTTCGGCCAGCTCGCCAGCGACTACCGCGACGTCAACATGCGCTCGATCCGCCTCTTCGGCACGTTCGAGCCCGCGCTGATGGCGGTCGCGTCGGTGACGGTCGCGCTCGTGCTGCTGTGGGGCGGCATCCGTGTGATCGACGGCGCCATCGAAGTGGGCGTGCTGCTGGCGGCCGTGCTGTACGTGCGCAACTTCTTCTCGCCGCTGCAGGAGGTCGCCTTCTTCCTGAACTCGTACCAGTCGGCGACGGCGGCGCTCGAGAAGGTCTCCGGGGTGCTGGAGGAGGAGCCGACGGTTCCCGACCCGGCGAAGCCGGTGGATCTGTGGAGCGCCCGCGGCCACGTGCGTTTCGAGAACGTCCGGTTCGGCTACTCCGACGACCGGGTCATCCTGCCGGACTTCTCGCTCGACATCCCCGCGGGTCAGACCGTGGCGCTGGTGGGCACCACCGGCGCCGGAAAGTCCACCCTCGCGAAGCTCGTGTCGCGGTTCTACGACCCCACCGCGGGCCGTCTCACCCTCGACGGCGTCGATCTGCGCTCGCTGCACCCGAAAGACCTCCGACGGGCTATCGTCATGGTCACCCAAGAGGCCTACCTGTTCAGCGGGACGGTGGCCGACAACATCGCGCTCGGCAAGCCCGACGCCACGATGGACGAGATCCGCGCCGCGGCGAGGGCGGTGGGGGCAGACACCTTCATCGAGCGCCTCCCCGACGGCTACGCGACCGACGTCAACAAGCGCGGCGGTCGGGTGTCGGCCGGTCAGCGTCAGCTGATCTCGTTCGCGCGCGCGTTCCTCGCCGACCCGGCGGTGCTCATCCTCGATGAGGCGACGGCGTCGCTCGACATCCCGAGCGAGCGTCAGATCCAGGATGCGCTGCAGACGCTGCTCGCCGACCGCACGGCGATCATCATCGCGCACCGGCTGTCGACCGTCGCGATCGCCGACCGCGTGCTCGTCATGGAGCACGGGCGCATCATCGAGGACGACGCCCCCGAGTCGCTCATCGCCGGCGAGGGCCGGTTCGCCAAGCTGCACGCGGCCTGGCGCGAATCCCTCGTGTGAGCCTTCGGACGGACCCCGGCCCGCCGCCCGGCCGGCCGGGGTTCAGGCTCTCGCGACCGACACCGCGGCGAAGAGCGGATGCTGCGCCCCCAGCCGGGCGAGCGTCACAGCGCCGTCCAGCCCGTCGCCGCGCGCCGACACGGCAGTCGCATCGAGGTCGCTCGCTCCGATCCGGGCGCTGAAGGCATCGCGTACCCACCGGGATCGCAGTACCCCTCCGATGGCGCAGACCTCCGCCCCCGACCCGGCCTGCGCCCGGCGGAGGGCGGTCTCCACGCTGAGGGCCAGTTCCGTCCCGGCGCGGGCGCTGATGCGGCGCGCGATCTCATCGCCCTCATCCGCCGCGCGGGCGACCTCGGCAGCGAACGACGCGACGACCGCCACCCGGTCGGGATCGGCCTGAAGATCGATGTAAGCGCTCGCGAGGTCGGGCCAACGGGCCTCGACGCGGGCCCGCAGCGCCGTCCGCGCACCACGGCCGTCGAAGTCGCGCATGGCGGCGTCGAGCGCTTCGCGGCCGATCCAGTACCCGCTTCCCGCGTCGCCCATGATCCAGCCCCAGCCGTCGACCCGCGCGACGCGGGACGGCCCGACTCCCAGCGTCACGACCCCGGTGCCTGAGGCGACCACTGCGCCGCGCCCGTCGCCGAGCGCGCCGAGGAACGAGGTGATCGAGTCGTGCGCCAGTCGCACCTCTCGCACGTGCGGCGTATCGATCGCCTCGAGGAGGGCCGAGGCATCCGATTCCCCTGCTGTGAGGCCCGACACTCCCGCCGTCACCGTCACCGCTTCGGCATCCGACTGCGACAGCGCGGCGCGCACGACGGCCACGAGCTGCGGCCGCAGCGGCGCCGCGGTCAGGATGCCCGGGAACACCGCATCCCTGCCACCCGCTGGCGTCACGAGACGGGTCTTCATGCCGGTCTGCCCGGCGTCGATCGCGAGGACCGCCGGCGTGGTCATTCCCTCACCCCTCAGCCCGACTCAGGGCGAGGGCGACGGGGCCTCGATGGGGGAGGGGTAGTCGAGGCCCCGCCGCCGGTCTCAGGACCCGCGCGGTCGTCATACGCACTGTCGAACAGGGAGAGCTCGCGAGGGAGTGGTCAGAGTCGGATCTCTGCGATGACTTCACCGTACTCGGTCTCGCCGACCGGGGTGAAGCCCACACGCTGAAAGAATGCTTCGGGTCCGTCCTCGCCGGCTTCGTAGATGACGTTCACGTGGTCGACCCCGCGATTGCGCGCCTCTTCGAGGAGCTGCTCGACGGCGAAGCGCCCGACGCCGCGCCCCTGGTCGTCGGCGTCGACGTTGATGCGCCACAGCACCGACTGGAAGTGGTCGACGGGAGCCTCGGGGTCGAAGTTCGCGCTCACGAACGCGACCACCTCTTCGCCGTCGAGCACGACGCGCTGCCACGTCGTCTGCGGGTTCACCACGGTGGCCGCGATGCCATAGCTCACCGGGGCGAGGAACTGCTCCTGCCCGGGCTTGAGCGACAGGTTGTTGACCGCCACGATCGTCGAGGCGGAGAGTTCGACCAGTCGGAGATCACCCATACGCACAGGCTAGCCCCACGCCGGGATTCCAGCACGCCCGGGGTCGACCGGTTACGTGCCGTTCATCCACCGAGATATCTCGACATCGAGATACTTTGCCGTTGCGTTAGGCTGGAAACAGACCAGAAACGGAGACCCCACAGGTGACCGACTCGACCATCATCTACACCTACACCGACGAGGCACCGGCGCTCGCCACCGCGTCCTTCCTGCCCATCGTGAAAGCCGTCACCGGCCAGGCGGGAGTAGACGTCGAGACCCGCGACATCTCCCTCGCCGGTCGCGTCCTCGCGGCGTTCCCCCAGAAGCTCACCCCCGAGCAGCAGGTCGGCGACGCGCTGGCCGAGCTCGGCGGTCTCGCCACGCTCCCCGAGGCCAACATCATCAAGCTCCCCAACATCTCGGCGTCGATCCCGCAGCTGAAGGCCGCGATCGCCGAGCTGCAGGCCGACGGGTACGACATCCCCGACTACCCGGACGAGCCGCAGACCCTTGAAGAGAAGGACGTGCGCGCGCGCTACGACCGCATCAAGGGCTCTGCGGTCAACCCGGTGCTGCGCGAGGGCAACAGCGACCGTCGGGCCCCGCTGTCGGTCAAGAACTACGCCCGCAAGCACCCGCACCGCAACAAGCCCTTCCCCGAGGGCTCGAAGACCCGGGTGGCGACCCTCGGGCACGACGACTTCCGTTCGAACGAGAAGACGACGGTCATCGAATCCGACGACGTCCTCTCGATCCAGCACGTCGCCGACGACGGCACCGTCACGTCGCTCAAGACGGGGATCAAGGTGCTGCCGGGCGAGATCGTCGACGCCACGTTCCTGTCGGCGGCGGCGCTCGACGCGTTCCTGGCCGACACGCTGAAGGATGCCGCGGCCGACGACCTCCTCTACTCGGTGCACCTCAAGGCGACGATGATGAAGGTCAGCGACCCGATCATCTTCGGCCATGTCGTGAAGGCGTACTTCGCGGACGTGTTCGACCGCTACGGCGACAAGATCGCCGAAGCCGGACTCACCCCCAACGACGGACTCGGCGCGATTCTCGCCGGGCTCGGCTCCGTCGAGGGCGGCGATGAGATCGCCGCGGCGATCGCGGCCGACCTCGAGCGGGGTCCCCGGCTCTCGTACGTGAACTCCGACAAGGGCATCACGAACCTGCACGTGCCGTCCGACGTGATCGTCGACGCCTCGATGCCGGCGTTGATCCGCAACGGCGGCAAGCTGTGGGGCGTCGACGGCGGCGAGGCCGACACGCTCGCGGTGATCCCCGACTCGTCCTACGCCAGCGTCTACCAGACGGTGATCGACGACGTCATCGCCCACGGTCCCCTCGACCCCGCGACGATCGGCACGGTCCCGAACGTCGGACTCATGGCCCAGGCGGCCGAGGAGTACGGCAGCCACGACAAGACCTTCGAGATCGCCGCGCCGGGCGTCGTGCAGGTGCTCGACCAGGCCGGCACCGTGCTCCTCGAGCACCGAGTGCAGTCGGGCGACGTGTGGCGCGCGACCCAGACGAAAGACATCGCGGTCCGCGACTGGGTCAAGCTCGCGGTGGGACGCGCACGCGCGACGGGTGCTCCCGCGGTGTTCTGGCTCGACCACAGCCGCTCGCACGACGCAGCCCTCATCGCCAAGGTGCGCACCTATCTCGCCGATCTCGACACCGACGGCCTCACGATCGAGATCCTCGCCCCGGCGGCGGCGACCCAGTACTCGCTCGACCGGCTCCGCAAGGGCGAGGACACGATCTCGGTGACAGGCAACGTGCTGCGCGACTACCTCACCGACCTGTTCCCCATCCTCGAGGTGGGCACCAGCGCCAAGATGCTGTCCATCGTGCCGCTGCTGGCCGGCGGCGGGCTGTTCGAGACCGGCGCGGGCGGCTCGGCTCCCAAGCACGTGCAGCAGCTGCTCGAGGAGAACTACCTTCGGTGGGACTCGCTCGGTGAGTTCTTCGCACTCGCCGCGTCGTTGGAGCACCTGGCCACCACGACGGGCAACGTCCGCGCGCAGGTCCTCGCCGACACGCTCGACGCGGCGACGGGCACGTTCCTCGAGAACGACAAGTCGCCCGGTCGCGCGCTCGGCACGATCGACAACCGGGGCAGCCACTTCTACCTGACCCTGTACTGGGCTCAGGAACTGGCCGCGCAGCAGGCCGACCCCGAGCTCGCGGCCGCGTTCGCCCCGGTCGCCGAGGCGCTCGCCGCCAACGAGCAGCAGATCGTGTCGGAACTCATCGCCGTGCAGGGCAAGCCCGCCGACATCGGTGGCTACTACCGGCCTGACGCGCAGCTCGTCGAGGGTGTGATGCGCCCCTCGCAGACGTTCAACGAGATCATCGACGGCCTCGCCTGATCCGATCCGCGCAGAAGCCCCCGGTCGAAAGGCCGGGGGCTTCTTCGTGCAGACAGCGCGGGCTCAGGTCACGCGTGAACCCAGACCTCCGTGCCCACGGCGCTCCAGTCGTAGACGAACTTGGCGACGTCGATGGGCATGTTCACGCAACCGTGACTCATCGGATTGCCGAAATTGTTGTGCCAGTAGGCGCCGTGGAAGGCCTGGTCACCGTTGAACCAGGTGATCCAGGGCACGTCTTCGGTGCAGTAGGGGGCGCCTTCGAAGCATCCCATGTCTTGCATGGAGGTGTACGCGAAGACCCGGTACGAACCCGTGAAGGTCGGCGTGTCGCCGAGACCTGACGAGATCGCGTACGAGCCGATCACCTTGTCGTTCTCGTACAGGTAGGTCGTCTGCGCGCTCAGGTCGACCTCGATGCGGCGCTCGAGTGCGGTGGTGGCGAAGTCGGCCTCGTCGACCGGCAGCGCGTACGCCGCGTCGCCACCGGCCAGCTGGGCGGCGAACTCGGCCGCGATGTCGCCCGTGTCTCCGAGCGTGCGGCCCGTGACGCCCTCGGTCAGGGTGCGCAGCACCTGGCCGGCGCTGTCGGTGACGACCACCGCGTCGACCACGTCGCGGTTCACCGCCTTCGCGAGGCGGGGCACGACAGCTTCGATCGCCGCTTCGTCGGCGGCGATCTCGAAGGTTCCCCGCTCGCCCGGAGTCACCGTCAGCCACGACGCCGCCACCTCGCGCGAGACAGGCACGGTGCGCTCGTCTCCGACGTAGAAACCGACCGTGTCGAGCATGGTGTTCAGCTGCCGTGCGGCCGCCTCGGCGACGAAGGTGGGCGTCGGAGCGCTGATGGGCACCACGCTGGTGTCGAGCTCGACGCGGGTCTCTCCGGCCTGGAACGCGTCCTGCAGGGCGGTGCGCACGGCGTCGACGTCGATGCCCTCGCCCTCCTCGGCCGGAGTGGTGACGTAGGTCGCCGTTGCCGCGTCGTAGGTGAGCGTCGCGTCGACCGGCTCCACGTAGAGCTCGGGTGCCGCCGCCCGCAAGGCCGAATCGGCGACTTGTTCGTCGATGAAGACGGGAGCTGTGACGGATGCCGGGAACCACGACGTCACGTCCCACATCGGATGCTCGGCGAACGCCTCGTCGACGAGACCGCGCGCGTCGACCGATGCACCGAGCTCGGCGCCGGTCAGCTCTGCGTCGTCGCCCGCCCCGGTGAGGACGACCGTGGTCGTGGCGAGCCGGTGCTGCACCGCGTCGATGGCGGCGCCCGCGGGCAGGAAGCCGACGCCGACCCCCGCGATGGAGGTGCCGGGCGCGATGAGCACGAGCGAGGACGCGACGAGTGCCGCCACGGTGAGGCCGGCAGCGCCGCCGATCCACAGGGCTTTGCGGCTCTTGCGGGGGCGGGGCTCCTGCGGCGCCCACGCGTAGGTGGGGCCCTCCGGGGCTCCGCCGGCGGGTGCGCCGGGCTGCGGGATCGCCGACGACTGGCCTGCTGCCGGACCATGCGGTTGGGCTTCTTCGGCCCCCGGCTTTGTCGCCAGATCCGTCACGTCTTCACCCCCCGGTTGCGAGCAACGATGGGTTCCATGGTAAAGGACGCTCCCTTGAGGGAAGGCAACGACCTGATCACGCTGCGGTCAGGGCAGGAAGCGACGGGTCACTCGCTGGGTTCGCACAGCTCCTGGTAGCGCTGAACGGACTGGCTGAGGTCTTCGCCGATCTCTTCGAACTCGCTCACCGCCGCGGCGTCTCCCTCGGCGATCGAGGGGACGATGTCGGCGACCTTCTCGAAGACTTGCTGCAGGTCGGGGACGATTGCCGCGACCTCTTCGTTGGTGATCTCCGAGCCGGCGTCCGCGAGGTCCTCAGCCACCCCCCGGAGCGTGTCCTCAGCGGCCTGCGGATCGTCGTCGACGCTCTGCTCGAACTTCGACATGGCGTCGTCCAAGGTGCTCTGTACGAGCTGGCACGCCTCTTCGGTGGTCTGCCCGCCTTCGGCCGATTCCGCGCCCGCCGACGCGTTCGACGACGGGGCCGTGGACCCGGAGCCGACGGGGGAGCCGGTGCACGCGGTGAGGCCCGTGAGGGCTGCGGCGGCGATGAGGACGGCGGCGAGACGACGGGAGCGGAGGGGGCTGCGCATTCCTCCACTGTAGGCGAGCACCTCGGACATGCCCGGGCGGGGACCTGTGCATCCGCCGCATCACCGGCAGGTCACGCAATGTAACGGTTTTGTAAATACCCCGTTCAAACTCACTCGACATCTTGCGGCGCGTTTGTTCGTAAGGTCTACTAACAAACATGTCTGCATCGGAAGTGCAGCGCGGCTCTTCCACGATCGAGTCGCCGCACCCCTCACCACACGGCACCGGCCGCGGCTTCGTGCCCGGCCGCACCCTGCGCCAGGGGGCGAAGGTCCTTCCCGAGCACGCGCGCGGCCACAACCGCTCCCTGCTTCTCCAGACGCTGTTCCACCAGGGGGCGATGAGCCGGGCGGACCTCTCGCGCGAGACGGGACTCACGAGGGTCACGATCTCGGATCTGGTCGCCGAGCTGATCTCCGACGGCTTCGTCGCCGAGATGGGCGTGCGCGAGGCATCCGGCCCCGGCAAGCCGGCCATCCTGGTCGACCTCGACCGCGCCGGACACCGCATCGTGGGCATCGACCTGTCGGGCAGCGACTCCTTCATCGGAGCGGTCCTCACCCTGGACGGCGACATCGTCGCCCGCCGCGAGGTGGCGCTGCCGGCACCCGACGCCGTCGTCGACTCCCTCGTCGACCTGGCCCGCAGCCTCGTCGAGGACTCGCACGCGCCCGTGCTCGGCATCGGCGTGGGCACGCCGGGTGTCGTCGACGACCGCGGCGTCATCCTCACCGCACCCAACTTCGGATGGGCCGGCTTCGACCTCGAAGGAGCGCTTCAGAGCGCCCTCGGCCTCCCCGTCCTCGTCGCCAACGACGCCAACGCCGCAGTGCTCGCCGAATACACGTTCGGCGGGGCCGGCGACGACGTCCTGCTCGTGAAGGTGGGCCGCGGTGTCGGCTCCGGCCTCCTTGCCGCAGGCCAGCCCATGCGCGGCAGCCGCTTCGCCGCCGGCGAGATCGGCCATGTCACGGTGGGCACCGACGGCGGTCCGGTCTGCGTGTGCGGAAAGGTCGGATGCCTCGAAGCCTGGCTCTCGGTGCCCTCGCTGTCGAAGCGCCTCGGCGACGCGACGCCCGCCGAGCGCGACGGCGTCCTCCGAGACGCGGGGGAGCGGCTCGGTATCGCGCTCGCGCCCGTCGTCGGCGCGCTCGACCTGTCGGAGATCGTCCTCTCCGGTCCCACCGAACTTCTCGACGGACCTCTCGCGCAAGCGACCGTCGAGACCCTCCGCGCGCGCACGCTCGCCCAGTTCCACGACACCGTGCGGGTGCGGATGACGGCGCAAGGCCAGGACATCGTCCTGCGCGGTGCGGCCGTCATGGTCCTGTCAGGACAACTCGGGGTGTCGTAGCGCGTCACCCCTCGCCGGGTCCGCGCGGAACGTGAATACCCCCCTCGGATGGGTCACCCGGCCCGCCCAAACCCAAGAGAAAACGCAAAGGAAGACACCATGAACAAGAAGCTCGGAGCCCTCGCGCTCGTCGGCGCTTCGGCTGTCGTTCTGGCCGGATGCGCAGGCGGCGGCGAAGCAGCCCCCAGCGAGGCCGCGACCGGCGACCTGACCGTGTGGCTGGTCGGCACCGACACGCCGCAGACCGCCCGTGACTACCTCAAGGAGACCTTCGAGGAGGAGAACGACGGCTGGACGCTCACGATCGAGGAGAAGACCTGGGCCGACGTCTCCGACACCTACGAGGCGGCGCTGTCGTCGAACGACGCCCCGGACGTCGTCGAGGTCGGCAACACCCAGGCCATCGGATTCGCCGACAAGGGCCTGTTCCTCGACATCTCCGACATCCAGGAGGACCTGGGCGGCGACGACCTGCTCCCCGGCCTCGTCGAGGCCGGCACCTACGACGGCTCGCTCTGGGCGGCCCCGTACTACGCCGGCGGCCGCGTCGTCTTCTACACCCCGCAGATCGTCGGCGACACCCTGCCCGCGACCCTCGAGGAGTACGTCGCACAGGGCACGGAGCTGACCACCGCGACCGTCTCGGGCATCTACGCTCCGGGCCGCGACTGGTACAACGCCCTGCCGTACGTCTGGGCGAACGGCGGCGAGATCGCGGTCCAGGACGGCGACACGTGGGACGCGCAGTTCTCCAGCGACGAGAGCGTCACCGGTCTCGAGATGCTGCAGGACGTCTACGAGAACGCCACGGTCGCCCCCGTGGACGGCAACGAGCGCCTCGGCAACATCGCGTTCTGCGCGGGCGAAGTCGGCTTCCTCTCCACGCCGGCCTGGGCCGAGGGCAACCTCACCGGTGCCTGGCCGTGGGGTGACGAGGCCGCGGGTGAAGAGGTGTCCAACGGATGCCCCGACACCTACGCCAAGGACCTCGGTGCGTTCGCCCTCCCCGGCCTCGAAGAGGGCGAGACCGCCCCGATCTTCGCCGGCGGCTCGAACGTGGCCGTCGCCTACAAGAGCGACGCCCCCGGCAAGGCCAAGGCCGCGCTGGAGATCATGCTCTCGGAGGACTACCAGAAGCTCCTCGCCGAGCAGGGCCTCGTCCCGGGCATCAAGTCGGCGGCCTCGTCGCTGCCCGACACCGACTCCGCCAAGGCTCAGGCCGAGGCGCTGGCCAACTCCAAGTTCACCCCCGCCAGCCCCAACTGGGGCGAGGTCGAGGCGGCCCAGATCATCCCGGACGCGCTCGTGCGCATCGCCCAGGGTGAGGACGTCAAGACGGTGGCCGAGGAGCTCGACACCCAGATCGAGGACATCCTCAACAAGTAACCCCCCGGAGGTGAGGGGTCCCGGTTCCGCCGGGACCGGGACCCCTCCACTCCCACGGCCCGCGACCGCAGGCCCGCAACACCCCGGAAGGAGACGACGTGAGCGACACCGCGACCGCGACCCGGCCCTCGGTGCAGACGCCGCGCGCGGCATCCCGCCCTCCCGTCTCGCGTGAGAGAGCCCGCAAGCGCCGCGATGCCCGCAGCGCGTGGACGCTGCTGGCGCCATCGGTCATCATCCTCGCCGTCATGGTCGGCTACCCGGCCGTGCTCATGGTGATCCAGTCGTTCACCGACTACACCGTGCGCAACAAGGTCCAGGGGACGATGCCCGACTTCGTCGGCTTCGAGAACTACGTCGACCTCTTCACGCAGTCCGACTTCCCGGTGGTGCTGGTCCGCAGCCTGGGCCTCATGGTCGTGATGACCGTGTTCATCATGGTCCTCGGCGTCGTGATCGCCGTCCTGATGACCAAGCTCGGTCGTGCCTGGCGCGTCCTCGTGTCGGTCGGCCTGCTGCTGGCCTGGGCGATGCCGCCCCTGACCGCCACGGTGGTCTGGGGCTGGATCTTCGACACGCAGTACGGCCTGGTCAACTGGGCGCTCAACACGATCACGGGCACCGACGACTGGACCAACCACTCGTGGCTGCTCAACCCGCTCTCGTTCTTCTTCGTGCTGACGATCATCGTCGTGTGGCAGGGTGTGCCGTTCGTCGCCTTCACGACCTACGCGGCGCTCGGGCAGGTCCCCGCCGAGGTGCTCGAGGCCTCCGCCCTGGACGGCGCCAACGGCTGGAAGCGCTTCTGGGGCGTCGTGTTCCCATACCTCCGCAGTGTGCTGACGGTGGTCCTCGTGCTGCAGATCATCTGGAACCTGCGGATCTTCACGCAGGTGTACGCGCTCCAGTCGCGCGGCGGCATCGCTTCGGAGACGAACGTCCTCGGCACGTATCTGTTCCGGCAGGGCGTCGGCGAGATCGCCTTCACCGCCACGATCGGCGTGATCATGGTCGCGCTGCTGCTCATCCTCTCGTGGGGATACGTGCGCACGACGCTCAAGGAGGAGGAACTGTGAGCACCCAGGTCAGCAGCGGAATGCAGCTGGGCACCGTCGGCGTCGACGAGGTGCTCGGCGAGGTCGGCAACGCCAAGCGCCCGCAGCGTCGCTCGATCGACACCCGCCGCCCGTCATCGAGGCGCGTGCTGACCCGCACGCTGCTCAACATCGCGGCGCTCGTCGTCTTCGTGGCGTCGGTGTTCCCCGTGTACTACATGGTGAACCTGTCGTTCACGCCGAACTCGAAGATCATCAGCCGCAATCCCACGCTGTTCCCGTTCGACTTCACGTTCGGCAACTACGTCTCGGCGTGGAGCCGCGAGGCGGCGCCGGGGCAGACCGACTTCAGCCACGCGCTCGGCTCGACGCTGACGGTCACCGCCGGAGTGCTCGTCGTGACGCTCCTCTTCGCCTTCCTCGCCTCCGTGGCGCTCGCCCGGTTCGCGTTCACCGGCCGCCGCCTCTTCATCGTCGCGGTGCTCGTCGTCCAGATGATCCCGGGCGAGGCGATGATGTTCACGATCTACGGCATGATCGACGACTGGCGCCTCATGAACACCCTGCTCGGTCTGGGGATCGTCTACGTCGCGACGGTCGTGCCGTTCACCATCTGGACGCTTCGCGGATTCGTCGCGGGGGTTCCCGCCGATCTCGAGGAAGCGGCGATGATCGATGGGTGCACCAAGTCGCAGGCGTTCTGGAGGGTCACGTTCCCGCTGCTGGCGCCGGGTCTCGTCGCGACGGGCATCTTCGCCTTCATCCAGGCGTGGAACGAGTTCACGATGGCGCTGCTGTTCCTCAAGGGCTACAACCTGACGCTCATGCCGTGGCTCAACGCGTTCCAGTCGTCGTCGGTCGGCGGCGCGGTCAACTGGGGTGCGGTGATGGCCGGCTCGACGATGATCGCGATCCCGGTCGTCATCTTCTTCCTCATCGTGCAGGGCCGCATGACGGGCGGCCTGGTGTCCGGGGCGGTCAAGGGCTGATGCGCGCGGTGCACCACACCCTCTCCCGCGGGGAGACGGGGCGATGAAGGTCGGACTCGATGTCGGAGGCACCAAGACCGACGCGGTCGCGGTCGACGCCGCGGGCGAGATCGTGGGCCGCGTGCGGCTGACCACCGGATGGGGGACGGATGCCGTCACCGCGACCGTACTCGCGGCGGTGGGGGCGCTCGGAACCGACGCGGGCGTCGACGTCGCCGCAGTGCGATCGGTGGGCATCGGCATCCCCGGCCAGATCGAACCGGGGTCGGGGCGTGTCGTGCACGCGGTGAACCTCGGCGTGGACGAGCTCGATCTCGTCGCGGCCACCCAGCCGACGCTCGGTGTCCCGGTGGGAGTCGAGAACGACGTGAAGGCGGCGGCCCTCGGGGCGTTCGCGCTGCACGGCGGGTCGGGGTCGATGGCGTATCTCAACCTCGGCACGGGCATCGCCGCGGGCATCGTCAGCGAGGGCAGCCTGTGGCGCGGCGCGCGGGGCACGGCCGGCGAGGTCGGGCACATCTCGGTCGACCCGAACGGGCCGCTGTGCCGGTGCGGTCAGCGCGGCTGCATCGAGGCTCTCGCGGGCGGCGGGTCGATCGCCGAGCGGTGGGGCCGGCCGGGCCCGCTCCCGGTGCGCGATGTCTTCGACGCCGCCGAGCACGGGGACGAGCTTGCGCGCGTGCTCCGCGGCGATCTCGCACGCGGTGTGGCTGCGGCGGTGCGGGTGCTGGTGCTCACGGCCGACGTTGACGAGGTCGTGCTCGGCGGGGGAGTCACCGCGCTGGGCGACCGGCTGATGGCCGACGTGCGCGCCGAGCTCGCAGCCAGTGCCGAGGCATCCCCCTTCATGCGCTCGCTGCGGCTCGACGAGCGCGTCGAGCTGCTGCCGACCGGGTCGCCCGCCGCAGCGCTGGGAGCCGCACTGATCGGCGCGGCTCGTGGCGCGGAGGGGGCGCTCGCGCATGGCTGAGATCGTGATCGTGCCCGACGAGGCGGCCGCGGGCGGACTCGTCGCCGACGAGATCGTGCGCCTCATCCGCCGGAACCCGGCGACGGTGCTCGGGCTCGCGACCGGATCGACGCCCCTTCCCGTGTACGACGCGCTGCCCTCGCGGCTCGCGGGCATCGATGTGTCGCGGGTGCGCGGTTTCGCCCTGGACGAGTACGTCGGTCTGGACCCCGCCCACCCCGAGAGCTACCGCTCCGTCATCGCCCGCGAGGTCACCGAGCCGCTCGGCCTCGACCCGGCGCGGGTGCGCGTCCCCGACGGGTCGCTGGAGGGGATCGAGCACGCCGGCGACGACTACGAGCGCGCAATCGTCGAGGCCGGGGGCGTCGACCTGCAGATCCTCGGGATCGGCACCGACGGGCACATCGGCTTCAACGAGCCCGGGTCGTCGTTCGCTTCGCTGACCCGCGTGAAGACGCTCACCGAGCAGACCCGGGAAGACAACGCCCGGTTCTTCGACTCGATCGACGACGTGCCCCGGCACTGCATCACGCAGGGGCTCGGCACGATCCTGCGCGCCCGTCACTTGGTGCTCCTCGCGTTCGGCGAGGGCAAGGCCGAAGCTGTCGCAGGGGCGGTCGAGGGACCGGTGACGGCGTCGCTGCCCGGGTCGGCGATCCAGCTGCACTCGCACACCACCGTTGTCATCGACGAGGCCGCGGCTTCCCGGCTCGCGCACGCCGACTACTACCGCTACGCCTTCGCGAACAAGCCCGCGTGGCAGGGGCTGTAGACATGCCCGTGCCGGGTCACCGGTAGGGGCGGTCCTCGCAGTCGACGGCGGTGAGGAATTCGTCGCGAGCCACATCCCTCTGGACCGCATTGGTGAAGCTCTCGCTGGGGATGACCGCCACCTCGACGATGGACGAGTCGTCGAGCCGTAGACCGTCGGCACAGCTGGCGATCACGGTCCAACCCGCGTGGTGCCCGCTCCAGTAGGCGGCCTCGCGCCCGACCCTCGGGGACACGTCCTGGATGAGGAGAGTCGTAGTCTCGGGAACCTCCTCCACCACGACGGCGAGAGGCTTCCCCACTGCATCGCCGATTTCCATGGATCGATCGGCGCAGCCGGCAAGACCCGCAGGCGCCGCTGCCATCAGCGCGACGCCGAAGAAACCAGCTACAGCCCGCACGAGATCGAGTTCGGTTTCGGGTCGAACGCCGTCAGCTTCGAACTGGTTGCCTGCGTTCGCCATCTCGTGCGGCCCACTCGCGGTTTGTACGACACCTGCTTCTGCACCCGGTAACTGTGTCGAGTGCCGACCGCTCGGGCACGCCATGTCTGCCCCGCTCGCAGCTTGGGTGACTGACATGACACCGTCGTCTTCACCTCCTGGGCACTGCTGATGCTGAGTCCTGCGGAAATCACCGATCGGCTCGCGCCGAGGTCGAGCCCGATCGTTCGATCCACGCTCTTGCCGCGGGCGATGTCGCATCCGCCGCCGGTCGTTGTGATCCTGCAGGTCGCGAAGACCGGCCCCGTGACGTTGAGCTTGGACGTCTTGTCGATCACCTTGTATCGAACGGGCGCCGCATTCGCCGGCTGGGGGGACGCCAACGTGAATGCCAGCACGAAGGCCATGAGCGCAGCGACGTAGGCAGTCCTCCGGGCGGTGAACGCGGCGAGGTGAGAAGATCCAGTCATGGAAAGAAGCTATATCTCTTGATGCTCTCAACCTCTGAGAAAGAAGGAACTGTGGATAACTGCCTTCTTGGGCGGGGGCCGCGCCGGGGACCCCCGGCGGCCGCGGTCAGCGCCAGGCGAGGGGGAGCAGGTGGTTGCGGCTCAGTGGGGCCAGCGGCGTGGCCGCGACGTCGTCCGGTCCCACCCAGCGCAGCTCCGCGATCTCGCCACCCGCCACGGCGACGGCGGTCGAGCGCAGCGCGAAGGCGTCGGCGACGACGCGGTGACCCGGCTCGTTGGCGGCGGCATCCGTGAACCGTCCCAGCGGCACGAATGACCCGGCGTCCGCCACGATGCCCGTCTCTTCCCGCACCTCGCGCACGACCGCATCGAGCGCCGTCTCGCCGGGGTCGGGCTTGCCGCCCGGCTGCTGGAACACCGTCGCTCCGTGCTTGCGCACGACCAGGGCGCGTCCCGACCCGTCGGTCACGACGGCGGCGCTGACGTGCACGACCGGATCGGTCACGGCGCGAACACCTTGCCGGGGTTGAGGATGCCCGCCGGGTCGAACACTCGCGTCACCTGACGCTGCAGCTCCCACTGGTCGTCGCCCAGCTCGTCGGCCAGCCAGCGGCGCTTGAGCACTCCGACGCCGTGCTCGCCGGTGAGCGTGCCGCCCAGGCGCAGCGCCGCGCGGAACAGGTCGTCGGCGGCATCCCAGATCTCGGGCGGAGCTTCGACGACGCCGAACTCGTCGGGCTCGGCGTGGAAGATGAAGTTCGGGTGCAGGTTGCCGTCACCGGCGTGGGCGACGGTCGGGATCACGATGCCGTGGTCGCGCTCGACGCGGGCGATCTCGTCGAACATCGCGGGGAGAGCGCTCCGCGGCACTGAGACGTCTTCGATGAGCGCGGTGCCGAGCGTCTCCATCGCCGGATGCATCGCCCGCCGGATGGCCAGCAGCCTCTCGCCCTCGTCGCGGTCGTGCGAGACGGCGACGGTGCCGCCCGACGCCTGCAGAACGGCCGCGATCGCGTCCGCCTCGGCGACGGCGGCGGGGCCGTCGGTCTGGATCGTCAGCTGCGCAGCGCCCGGCGTGGGCGCCGGCAGCGACAGCAGCCGGTGCACCGCCGCGAGGGAGGAGCCGTCCATCAGCTCCATGATCGACGGCTGCGCGCCCGAGGCGGTGACGGCGGCGGATGCTTCGGCTGCGGTCCGCACGTCGGCGAAGGTCGCGGCGATCGTGCACACCTCGCCGGGAACCAGCCGGCGCAGCTTGAGGGTCGCCCCCACGATCACGCCCAAGGTGCCCTCGGACCCGATGACGAGCGACGTGAGGTCGAGGCCGGTGACGCCCTTCACGGTGCGGTGCCCGAGACGCAGCAGCCGACCGTCGGCGAGCACGAGGTCGACGCCGAGGACGGCGTCGCGCACGACGCCGTACTTCGCGCACAGCAGGCCCCCGGCGCCGGTCGCGATGTTGCCGCCCACGGTCGAGATCGCGCGGCTGGCAGGGTCGGGTGCCCACCACAGCCCCTGCTCGGCGAGGGCGGCGTTGAGGTCGGCGTTGATGATGCCGGGCTCGACGACCGCGAGCAGATCGTCGGGGCGCACCTTGAGGATGCGGTCCATGCCGCGCACGGAGAGCGCGATCTCGCCATCTCCCGCGTTGGCGCCGCCGGCGAGGCCCGTGCCGGCTCCGCGCGTGACGACAGGGGTGCCGGTCGCCGTCGCGATCCGCAGGGTCTCCTGCACGTCGTCTACCGTGCGCGCGTGCACGACGGCGAGCGGGGTTCCGGATGCCGCGTGCCCCGACTTGTCGGCACGGGCGGCGTGGAGCGCACCGGGGGCGGTGTCGACCCGGTCAGCCAACGCGGCGCGCAGGCGCGCGACGACGTCGGGAGACCCGGTCACGCGAACCGTCTCCGTCCGGCGATCACTCCGATCGTGACGGCGACGACCCCGAAGATCAGACCGACCCACGCCTGACCCATGCTCCACCAGGCGATCGTCGCCGCCACGTAGACGAGCAGCTCGACCAGAGCGCGCACGAACGGGTGCACCGGGATCACGGCGCGCGGCGAGACGAACAGCGCCCACACCAGGATCGCCAGCAGCGGGGCGCCGATGCCGGCGACGATGTTCCAGGGGAACGGCCACGACGCGAAGCCCCAGATGGCGAGGGTCGCGAAGGCGAACAGCTCGCAGAGGAAGGCGAGGATGTCGATCGCCGACAGCGGGGCGCGGGTGCCGGGGGCGGGCTCGGCGGGGCTGGCGGAGTCGGGCATGCCCCCAGTTTAGGTCGCCCGCCGGTGGGCCCGTCGGCGAAGCGGGAGCCCGGCGCGGTTCAGAGCAGGTCGCTGAGGCGGCGGCCGAGGGCGGGGCCTCCGGCGGCGCCGTCGACGGTTCGCAGCTCGACGCGGGCGTCGGCCGCGACGTCCTTCGCCGACGGACGCAGGACGAGGAGTGCCGTGCCGTCGGCGCCGATCGGCGCGGACGCCTGGAGGGTGCCGCGGATCCTCGCCTCGACGGTGGCCCCCGCCGGGCCCGCGACGATCACCTCGACGACGGTCGCGCCCGAGATCTGCTGAGACGAGCTCGAGACGACCGAGGGGAGCGCGGTGCGTGCGGACCCCGCTCCGGCGGATCCCGGCCCGGATCCCGCGGGTGCCACCGAGCCGCCCGTGCCCGCGCCCGTCTCGGGTGCGCCGCCCTGCCCGTGCGCGCCCGCGCCGCCATTCCCGTTTCCGTTCCCCGAGCCGCTGCCATCGGCGCCGGACGCGGTGCCGGTCGCGGAGCCTTCGGCCGTGCCGGCGCCCTTCGCCTTGTCGTCCGCCGTGCCCGCCGCTCCCGAGCCGGTCGCGCCCTGCCCGCCGCCCGTGGCAGCGGACGCGCTCTTGCCCGCGCCGGGTTCACCCGCGGGGCCGAGATCGTCGTCCCCTGGCGCACCGGGGCTCCCGGCATCCGGGCCCCCCGCTCCCGGCGCGTCGTCCGGTCCCATCGCGGGGATGTCGGCCGGCGAGGGGCCGGGCGCCTGATCGGACGCCGGAGATCGCGCGGCAGTGGCCGACGGGTCGGCGCTGGTCTCGATGGTGTGCGGGGCGACGAATGCCTCGGTGGTGGCCGGCAGCGCGACGCCGACCGCGACCGTCCCGGCGACCGCGAACGCGGCCGCGGCCACGCTCAGCCCGGTGCCCGACAGGAGCCCGCCCGCGGTTCCCGCGACCGCCGTCGCGCCGGCCGCACCGGCGGCGACCGATCCCGCGGCGACGCCTCCCGCGGTCGTGCTCCCGGCCGCGACGCCGAGCGTCGCACCAGTCGCACCGGCCGCGCCCGGGACCGCTGCGCCGGAGACCACCGCACCCGCGGCGGCCGGCACGGCCACGCCGGCGCCCGCGGTGGTCGCCCCGGCTCCTGCCCCGGCGCTCGCGGCGCCCTGGACGACCGCGGACGGCATCGCCGCCAGTGCGATCGCCGGCGCGCCGGTCTGCAGGGTGGCGAGGTATCCGGCCGTTCCGCCCACACCGATCGTGAGGGGCACGAGGACCCACGCGAGACGACTCGACACCTCGCGTGCTTCACCGGCGACGATCATGCACCGTGGGCATGAGGCGACGTGGCGCTCGACCCGCGGCCGGTCGCGCCGCCCGAGGTTGTCGCGCGTGTACGCGCCGAGGCGGGCGATCGCCCAGGCGCAGTCGGAGTCCTCGGCGACGGACCCCAGGTGCGCCTGCACCCAGGCTTCGCGCAGCCCCTCTCGTGCCCGGAACGCCAGCTGCGCGACAGCGGTCGGCTTGAGGCCGAGGAGCGGCGCGATCTCGGCGGGCTTCATGCCCTCGATCTCGGAGTACCACAGCACCTCCTGCCACCGGGTGGGGAGGCTGCGGAACGCCTGATGCGTGAGACTGCGGTCGAGGGAGTCGGCGGTCGCCTGCTCGCTGCTGGCCGGGTCTTCGAGGGAGTCGAGCTCTTCGATGGTCGTCTCGTGACGGGCCCGCGCCCAGTCGGCGGCGGTGTTGCGGATGCTCGTGAACAGGTAGGCGCGGAACGACCCGGTCGGTCCGCCGCCGCGCTGGATGGAGTGGAAGATCCGCGTGTACGCCTCCTGCACGAGGTCGTCCGCGTCGGCGGCCGGAGAGATGCTGCGCGCGACGACGACGCCGGACCGGTAGTGGCGTCGCCACAGCTCGCCGAAGGCGCCGCGGTCGCCGGAGCGCGAGCGCAGCACGAGGTCCGCGTCGGCGGCGGCGGTCGGCTCGTCTCGGTCGGTCACGTCTCTGTCCCCGGCGTGCGCGCCGGCCCCGCGGGTGATCGGACGACGCCGGATGGCGTCGGTGGTCCGCCGCGGAGCCGGGGGCACTCCGCGCACGACCCATTCTGTGCGCCGATCGGCGTTTTGGCCAGGGGCGGCTTCGCCGGTGCACCACCGACGCGCAGAGCAGCGGCATCCGATTTCCGCGACTCGCGTAATAGAACGCGAACTCGCCCGTCTCATGGTCAGAGACGCTGTTCGGCCCCTGGGGGTCGGTGGCGGGCTACGGCGACGACACCTCCGGGTGTCGTGCCCGGCGGGGCGGAACTCGCGGGAACTCGGGGGAGGGACCGCTGGTTCCGCCCCACACGGGTATGAGAGCCCGCACACCGGGGGCGTCGGCGTCTCGTCAACTCCCTCCGCCGGGCGACACCCCGGATTGCGCGGCGGAGGGCCCACTCACTGGGCGGGGTCAGATCTGGCGCCCGGCAACCCATACGCGCTGTACGCGCAGGTCGGCGTCGAGCAGCACCGCGTCGGCGATCGCCCCTTCTGCGAGGGTTCCGAGGTCGGGCCGGCCGATCGCGCGCGCCGGGGTGCTCGTGACGGCCCCCACCGCGGTGGCCAGGTCGGCACCCGCAGCGACGACCCGTCGCAGCGCCTCGTCCTGGGTGAGGGTCGAACCGGCGATCGCCCCGCCGTCGTCGAGACGGGCGACGCCGCCCGTGACCGTCACGGCCAGCCCGCCGAGTTCGTAGGCGCCGTCGTTCGCGCCCGCCGCCGCCATCGCGTCGGTCACCAACGCGATCCGTTGCCCGGCTGCAGTGAAGAGCGTGGCGACGAGGTCGAGGTCGACGTGCACTCCGTCGGCGACGACCTCCAGCGTGACCCGCGGATCCCGCAGCGCCGCGACGACCGGCCCGGGTGCCCGATGGTGGATGCCGCGCATGGCGTTGAACGCATGGGTGAGGACCGTCGCTCCGGCGTCGAAGGCGCGCCGCGCGGTCGCCGCGTCGGCGTCGGTGTGCCCGACGGCGACCACCACGCCGGCACGCGCGAAGCGGGCAATCGCGTCATCGGCGCCGGGCAGTTCCGGCGCCAGCGTCACCTGCCGGATCGTGCCCCGCCCCGCCTCGAGCAGCAGGTCGACGGATGCCGCGTCCGGCGCCCGCAGCAGCCCGGGGTCGTGCGCGCCCCGGTGTGCGGGATCGAGGAACGGGCCCTCCAGGTGCGACCCGAGGATCGTCGCATCGGCCTCGGCGAGCTCCGCGACCATCGCGACGCGGGCCGCCAGGTCGTCGATCCCGGCCGTGACCAGCGAGATGACCGCTCTCGTGGTGCCGTGGGCGAAATGGAGCGCGCGGGCCTCGCGGATGGCCTCGGGTCCGTCGTCGTAGCTGCGGCCGGCCCCGCCGTGCCCGTGGATGTCGAGGAAGCCGGGGGTGAGGCATCCGTCCCCGCCGTCGACGACCTCGTCGGCGTCAGGTCGCGATGGGCCGCTGCCGATCGCGGCGACGCGCCCGTCGGCGAAGAGCACCCAGGCGTCGTCGGTGACGCTGCCGCCGTCGACGAGTCGCACCGAGTGGACGAGCGTGCTCACTCGGTGGCCCAGTCGATCTCGGGGCTGGGGTGGAAGCGGATCCCGAGCGAGCTCCACAGCGGCCCGAGACCTGCCGCGCGGGCTCGGAACGATTCCCACGTGCGCAGCTCGCTCGCCCCGGTCGCGGGCGACCAGCCGGCCTCGGCGGCCGCGGCGATGCGGGGGAACGCGAGCGTCTCGATGTCGGCGAGCGTGCGCGCGGTCTCGCTCCACAGGGGCGCCTCTATGCCGAGGATGTCGTCGTCGTCGACGCCGTCGATGAGCGAACCCGGCTCCCAGTCGTACGCACGCCGCACGCTGGTCGGCCCGTTCGCCCACGTCAGGCCCAGGTCGGGTCCGTCGGGGTAGGCCATGTCGAGGTAGATCGCGTCGGCCGGCGACAGGATCAGCTGGGCGCCGTTGCGCACGAAGGCGCGGGCCTTGTCGTCCATGCCGTCGGTGGGCGTCGCGTACCCCCAGTACTGACCGACGGTGGTGTCGGCGAGATCGGGCGCCAGGCCCGCCTCGTGCCACGCCACCGGGGTCTTGCCGAGGTCGGCGATGATCCCGCTCACCCGCGAGACGAAGAGGGCGAAGTCGTCGTCGGGCGTTCCGAGCGCCTCATCGCCGCCGAGGTGCAGGTAGGGGCCGGGGGTCATGCCGGCGAGCTCGCCGAACACGTCGGCGGCGAAGTCATACGTCGCCTCGTCGTAGATCCGCAGGGACGAGAACCCTACCGCGATCCCCTGGTACGGCACGCCGTTCTCGGGGAGATCCTCGCCCCTCGCCGCGGCGCTGTCGCGGATCAGGTCGCTGAGGACGGGCTCCTCGACGAGTTCGGGATAGGCCAGCCCGATCGCGTGGGTGTGACCGGGCATGTCGATCTCGGGGACGACGAGCATGTGACGGGATGCCGCGTGCGCGACGATCTCGCGGTAGCCGTCCTTCGTGTAGAAGCCGCCGGCGTCGCCGCCGACCGCCGACGATGAGCCGAGCTCGGTCAGTTTCGGCCGCGAGTGCAGCTGGAGGCGCCAGCCCTGGTCGTCGCTGAGATGCAGGTGCAGGGCGTTGAGCTTCAGGGTCGCGGCGTGGTCGATGTAGGCCTTGACCGTCTCGACCGAGTGGAAATGCCGCGCGACGTCGAGCATCACTCCCCGGTAGGGGAACCGCGGCGCGTCGTCGATGCGCACCGCGGGCACGATCCAGTCGTCGCCGTCGCGCCGGAGCAGCTGCGCGAGGGTCTGCACGCCGTAGAAGAGGCCGGCCGCGTCGGCGCCGGACACGGTGACGGATGCCTCGTCGGCCGTGAGGCGGTACGACTCGGCGGCGCCGCCGCTCTCGAGCCGCAGGTCGATGGCCGGCCCGCCGCCGTCCGCGGGGGCGGAGCCGGTGCGCGCCCGAAGCAGGGCGGAGAGGGTGGCCGCGGCATCCGGATCTCCTGTCAGCCGTGTGTTCTCGGTGAGCCGGAACGGAGCGCCAGAGAGCTGCTCGACGGACGAGGGCGCGGGGACGAGTGCGAGCGACACAGTGGTAAAGAGTCCTAACAAATAGGGGTCGGGCCCAGCCTATCGCCCGTCACAAGGGGACGTCGAGTGCCGCGTGTCGGGGGCCATCCGTTATGCTCGGGGTGTCGCGACTGGCGTTGAGGTGGGCTACCACCGGGGAGCGACCGACGAGGGCATTCGACCGCACGCCTGGGCCGGGTTTCGATACGGTCGCTTTCGCGACCAACTCCACCACCGGCCGTCCGCAAGCGGCTCCCGAACCCGCCGTCGTCAGGAGATCGTCATGACCGATCAGTACTTCAACGCCCCGCTCGCCGAGGTCGACCCCGAGATCGCCCAGGTGCTCGAGCGGGAACTCGAGCGCCAGCGCGGCTACCTCGAGATGATCGCCTCCGAGAACTTCGTGCCCGTGTCGGTGCTGCAGTCGCAGGGCTCGGTGCTCACGAACAAGTACGCCGAGGGCTACCCGGGCCGTCGCTACTACGGCGGCTGCGAAGAGGTCGACGTCGCCGAAGAACTCGCGATCGCCCGTGCGAAGGAGCTGTTCGGCGCCGAGTACGCCAACGTGCAGCCCCACTCGGGTGCCACCGCCAACGCTGCCGTGCTGCACGCGATCGCCCGCCCCGGCGACACCCTGCTGGGCCTGTCGCTCGACCAGGGCGGCCACCTCACGCACGGCATGAAGATCAACTTCTCGGGCCGGCTGTACGACATCGTCGCCTATGGCGTCGACCCCGAGACCTCGACCATCGACATGGACGAGGTGCGTCGCCTCGCCGTCGAGCACCAGCCGAAGGTCATCATCGCGGGATGGTCGGCCTACCCCCGCCAGCTCGACTTCGCCGCGTTCCGTGCGATCGCCGACGAGGTCGGTGCGCTGCTCTGGGTCGACATGGCCCACTTCGCCGGTCTCGTCGCCGCCGGCCTGCACCCCTCGCCCGTCCCGCACGCGCACGTCGTGTCGTCGACCGTGCACAAGACCATCGGCGGTCCCCGCTCCGGTTTCATCCTCACCAACGACGCCGACATCGCCAAGAAGATCAACTCGGCCGTGTTCCCGGGGCAGCAGGGCGGACCGCTCATGCATGTCATCGCCGCGAAGGCGACCGCGTTCAAGCTCGCCGGCACCCCCGAGTTCCGCGAGCGTCAGGAGCGCGTGGTCCGGGGCGCGAAGATCATCGCCGAGCGGCTGTCGCAGCAGGACGTGACGGATGCCGGCATCACCGTTCGCTCGGGTGGCACCGACGTGCACCTCGTGCTCGTCGACCTGCGCAACGCCGAGATCGACGGCAAGCAGGCCGAAGACCTGCTGCACGAGATCCACATCACGGTGAACCGCAACGCCGTGCCGAACGACCCGCGCCCCCCGATGGTCACGTCGGGTCTGCGCATCGGCACCCCGGCGCTCGCCACGCGCGGGTTCGGCGATGCCGAGTTCACCGAGGTCGCCGACGTCATCGCGCTCGCGCTCCTGCCCGGTGCCGATGTCGAGGCGCTCCGCGCTCGCGTGGCTGCGCTGACCGCCGCCTTCCCGCTCTACCCCGGCCTGCAGCAGTGACGGCGACCAGGCTCGACGGCAAGGCGGCGGCGGCCGAGATCAAGGAAGAGCTGCGCGGACGCGTCGCGGCGCTGAAGGAGCGGGGCATCGTCCCGGGCATCGCGACGGTGCTCGTCGGCGCGGACCCCGCGTCGCAGCTCTACGTCGGCATGAAGCATCGTGAGTCCGAGTCGATCGGCATGAACTCGATCCAGCGCGAACTCCCGGCCGACGCGACGCAGGCCGACGTCGAGGCATTGATCGACGAGCTCAACGCCGACCCCGACTGCCACGGCTACATCGTGCAGCTGCCCCTGCCCAAGCATCTCGACACCGACGCGATCCTCGAGCGCATCGACCCGGCGAAGGACGCCGACGGCCTGCACCCCACCAACCTCGGGCGGCTGGTGCTCAACGTCAACAGCCCGATCACGTCGCCGCTGCCGTGCACCCCGCGCGGTGTGATCGAACTGCTGTTGCGCAACGGCTACGACCTGGCCGGCAAGGACGTCGTCGTCGTCGGCCGCGGCGTCACGATCGGCCGCTCGATCGGGCTGCTGCTGACGCGGCGCGAGTACAACGCCACGGTCACGCTGACTCACACCGGCACCGCCGATCTCGGCCACCACCTGCGTCAGGCCGACGTGATCGTCGCGGCGGCCGGAGTGAAGCACATCGTCCGGGCCGAGCACGTGAAGCCCGGAGCGGCCGTGCTCGACGTGGGCGTCACGCGAGAGATCGACCCCGAGACCGGCAAGTCCCGCGTCTACGGGGATGTCGCGCCCGACGTCGCCGAGGTGGCGGGGTTCCTCTCGCCGAACCCCGGGGGAGTCGGTCCGATGACGGTCGCGCTGCTGATGACGAACGTCGTCGAAGCCGCGGAGCGCCTCGCCGTCTGACCGCGGTGCGCCGCGACGCGCCTCGTCAATCCTGATCGTCCGCACCACCCTCCGCGTGCTGTTTGGCCTGGATTCCGATGCGGACGAACTGAACGAGGATGACGGTAGCGAACGCGAGAAAGCCAAGCGCGAGGACGAGAAGAACGCCGAGGCCGAATGCTTGAATCACGACATTCCTCTTCTCCTGCGGGTGCCCCTAGCCTACGAAGGTCGAGCCACCGGCCGTTTGCAGCTGTGGATAAGTGCGGCCCTGCGGAAGGCCGCATCGGGTAGGCGCACTCGAGGCGTTCCGCCGGCCATGCGTCGGCTCCACTGTCCCGCGAGCTGTCAACCCCCGGGGCGAACCGGCCGGCGTCGCGCAGGCTGGAGGCGACCCGGAGGAGCGACACGATGACCGACGACCGCCACGAACCGCACGGGCCGGAGCGGCTGCCCGATGAGCAGCCGGTGCCGAATCCGAACGACGTGACCGCGCAGCCCGCGCTCCGCTACGGCTCGACGTCGCGCTGGCTCGTGCCCGCGGGGGTGCTCGCCGTCGTTGCGATCGTGCTGTACTGCTTCGCGTTCCAGCTGCAGATCATCCTGCCGGTGATCGGCATCCTGTACGTCGCCGTCATCTGGGTGGTGATGCTCATCGTGTCTCGGCGGGGCGGCGCCCGTGCCGACACGAACCGGCGCCTCGCATGGTTCATGGGAGCGATGGCCGTCGGCGCCCTGCTCGTCGCGATCGCCATCTACGTGGTCGAGTCCACGCGCCTTCCCTGGACGTGACCATCAGCCCGGGGTCACAACGCGAAGCGCACGGGGAAGAAGCGCGTCTGCTCCTCCCGAGATGCCCCGACCTCGCTTTCAGCGCTCGTAGATGTCGCGGCGATGTCCCGCGCGAACGACGACAATGGTGAGGATGTCGTCCTCGATTCGGTAGAGCACCCGATAGTCGCCAGTGCGAACACGCCATTCTGGGCGGGCCGTGAGCTTCTTCGCAGCCGGCGGCCGCGGGTTCTCCGCGAGCAGCTCGATCGCCGCTTGCACGCGCCGCTTCGCTTCGGGAGGAAGCTTGCGGATCTCTCTGACAGCGACAGGCAGGATCTGAACGTGGTAGATCACGAAGTCAGGCCGAGGTCGCGCTTGACGTCCTCCCACGGGACGGGCGTCTCGCCGAGACGTTCCGTTTCCTCCCATGCAATGTCGACGGCGCGAATGTCGGCCAGTTCTTCGGCGTCTTCCAGCAGCCGCTCGAGCATCTGCGTGTCGACGACGGCCGCGACAGGGCGGTCGCGGCGGGTGAGATAGACGGGCTCGGTGCGCGCCTCGTCGACGATCGCCGCGAGGCGGCTGCGGGCGTCGGTGATGGCAACCTGAGTCATAGAGCCATTATAAAGCGAAACGTACGGAACGCGCGGAAATCCCAATATCGCCGATCTGCCGCGGTCCGGCGGCCGTCACGCCGTGAAGCGCGCGAGGAACGAGCGCGTGCGCTCCTCGCGCGGCGCCCCGAAGACCTCGGCCGGCGTACCGGATTCGAGCACCCGGCCGCCGTCGAGGAACACGACCCGGTCGGCGACGTCGCGGGCGAACGCCATCTCGTGGGTCGCCATGACGATGGTCATGCCGTCGTCGGCGAGCGAGCGCACCAGGTCGAGAACGTCCGCGACGAGCTCGGGGTCCAGAGCCGAGGTGATCTCGTCGAGCAGCAGCAGATCGGGGTCGGTGGCGATGGCGCGGGCGATCGCGACGCGCTGCTGCTGGCCGCCCGAGAGACGGTCGGGGTGGTCTCCCGCTTTCGCCGACAGGCCCACACGCTCGAGGAGAGCGGATGCCGCGGCATCCGCCTTCGCCCTCGGATAGCGGTGCACGTGCCGGAGTGCGAGCGTGATGTTGTCGCGCACGGTCAGGTGCGGAAAGAGGTTGTACTGCTGGAAGACGACGCCGATCCGAGCCCGGACGGCGTCCACGTCGGCGCGCGGATCGCTGATGTCGCGACCCGCGAGCACGATGCGTCCGTCGTCGATCGGCTCCAGCAGGTTCACCGTGCGCAGGAGGGTCGACTTGCCCGAGCCGCTCGCGCCGATAAGCGCGACCACCTCGCCGGGCGCGACGTCGAGGTCGATCCCCTGGAGCACGTCGTGGTCGCCGAACGACTTCCACACGTCCTGCAGGCTGAGCACCGGCTCGGTCATACGATGCCCCCGACCTGCTCGCGGGCTCGCACGCGCGCCGTGTACCAGTCGGTGAGGCGGATGGTCGGGATCGCGAGCAGCACGAAGAGCACCGCCGCCACGACGTACGGGGTGAAGTTGAAGTACGCCGCCGTCTCGATCTGCGCCGCGCGCACGGCGTCGACCGCCCCGAGGAGGGAGACGAGCCCGACATCCTTCTGCATCGCGACGAAGTCGTTCATCAGCGCCGGGGTCACCTTGCGGACGGCCTGCGGCACGACGACGAGCCGCATGGTCTGGCCGTGGCTGAGGCCGAGCGAGCGCGCCGCGTGGCGCTGCGACGGGTGCACCGCCTCGATGCCCGCGCGGAACACCTCCGACACGTAGGCCGAATAGGTGAGGGTGATGGCGATGGTCCCCCAGAACTCCGTGGGCAGGCGTTCGGGGATCATCTGCAGGCCCGGGATGCCGAACCCGACGAGGTACAGCACGATGATGAGCGGGATGCCGCGGAACACGTCGGTGTACGCGGCCGCGAGTGCGCGAAGCGGCAGCCATACGGGCCCCCGCAGGGTGCGCAGCACCGCGAGCAGCAGACCGAACACGAGGACGAGCACCGACGCCATGGCCAGCACCCGCAGATTCAGCAGGAATCCGTCCCAGACGCGGGGGAGCGACGCGAGCGCCACTTCCGGGTTGAAGAACTGCTGCTGCACCGCTGCCCACCCGGGCGTATTGATGATCAGCGCCCACGCCAGCGCCGCGACGACGAGCGTCGAGACGACGCTGATCGCGACCGAGCGGGCCCCCTGTCTCTTGCGGAAGGCCTGACGCTCGAGCTCGACGGCGCTCACCGCGCGCGGAGTGTCGGCGACCCGGCCGGGTGCGGCTGTCATCCGGCCAGGGTACTGCGACGCCGGCTCACTGGAGCACGGGGGCCTGGCCCTCGCCGCCCAGCCACTCGGCGGCCAGCTCGTCGAGCGTGCCGTCTTCGCGCAGGGCGTCGACCGCGGCCGATACCTGCTCGGTGAGGGGCGAGTCCTTCGCCAGGACGAAGCCGAACTGGTCGCCCGTCGACCCTTCGGGCGTGGGGAGCTGGCCGACGAGCACGCCGTCCGTCAGCTCGACGCCCGAGATGTAGAACGCCGTCGGAAGGTCGACGACGATCGCGTCGACGAGACCGTTCTCGAGGGCCAGCTTCGCGTCGTCGTTCGTGTTGAACGCCTGCGCGCCCTGCGTGGGATCGATCACCGACTCGATGGTGGTGAAGCTGGTCGTGCCGGTCTGCGCGCCGATGAGCAGCTCCTTCAGGTCGGCGATCGACGTCGCGTCGGCGGCCGGCGAGGAACCGGTCGTGACGACGACCTGGGTCGTCTCGTAGTACGGCGAGCTGAAGTCGACCGACTCCTTGCGCTCGTCGGTGATCGAGAACTGCTGCAGGTTGACGTCGAAGTCCTTCGGTCCGGGCGCGATCGCCTCTTCGAAGCCGGTGCGCACCCAGACGACGTCCTCGGCGGCGAAGCCGAGCTCTTCGGCGACGGCGTAGGCGACCGCGGCCTCGAAGCCCTCGCCGCTCTCGGGGTCGTCGTCGATCACCCAGGGGTAGTAGGCGGGCTCACCCGTCGCGACGGTGAACTTGCCGTCGGTCACCCATCCTTCGGAGGCGGACTCGGATGCCTCGCCGGAGGGCGATCCGGCGGAAGATCCGGTCGCGCATCCGGTGAGCGCGAGGGCCGCGATCGCGATGCCGACGGCGGCGGAGCGGAGCAGGACAGGACGCGACATGGAAGCCTCCAGAACTCGGGTGGCTCCATCATCCCGACGCCGGACGGTCCAGGCGCCGTTCGGCGTCACATTGTTACGGCCGTGACACGCGCGCCTCGGCCGCGGCGAGGGCGGCGCAGTGTCGTCCTTTCGTCTGTGTGCGACACCACCATGACGATCGAGGCGGTCGCCGATCGACAGCCGGGCTCAGTTCTTGCCGAGCTCGTCCAGCATCCGGCGCTGCTCGTCGGTGAGCCCGTCGTTCAACTCGCGGCGGCCGGCCGCCGCAGCCTCGGGGTTCTGCGGCACGGCGGGGGTCGCAGCATCCGTCCCTCTCGCGCCGCGGGCGCCCGCCGCCCGGTCGTAGAGAGCGCCCGCGTGCCCCTCGACGCGGTCGTCGATTGCGTCGTAGACCGCCCAGCCGATGAGCAAGATGATCGGCGGCAGGACGTAGCCCCAGAAGGAGCCCAGGATGCCGCCGCCGATTGAGACGCCGGAGAGGAAGACCGTGGCGATCCAGACCAGGAACGCCACCGCGAACGCGAGCAGGAACTCGACGAGCTTCTCGCCGGCGCGGGTGCGCTGGTGGGACGACTTCGCCGCCATCGAGCGGAACCAGCGGTGCACGAGCGGCTTCACCCAGATGACGAGCGCGGTGAGCACGATCCCCGCCCACAGCGCCGACCAGCCCACACGAGCCGGCGTGAGGAACCCGATCACGAGCAGCACGACCACGTTGAAGACGAGCAGCGAGACGAACCGGACGATCCACTTCTTCATGGGATCACTGTGCCACGTCCGCCGAAGGCGGGGGAGGGCCGCGGTCAGCCGATCGACACCAGCTGGTCGATGTCGTCGTCGGGCAGGGCGTCGGCGGTCGCCGTCACCTCGACCTCGACCAGGTCGGCGCGTCCGGCCACGATCGTGAGGAACGCGGTGTCGGCCGCGTCGCGTCCCGTCGCGATCCGCACGAGCGTCGACCGGGGCGCCAAGGTGGTCGCGTCGACCACCCGCCAGGCGTCGTCGATCCACGCCTCGGCGACGGCGTGGAAGTCCATCGGCGACAGCCCCGGCGCATACACCGCCACCTGCCGTGCGGGAATGCCGAGACCGCGCAGGAGCGCGACGACCAGGTGGGCGTAGTCGCGGCAGACGCCCTGGCGGGCGAGGAGGGTGCGGGTCGCGCCGTCGGTCGGGAGCGACGAGCCCGGCACGTACGCCAGCCGGGTGCCGACCCACGACGAGACCGACGCGAGCAGCTGCGCGACATCGTGGATGCCCGAGAACTCGGCACCCGCGGTCGGGGCGAGCGCATCCGACTCCGCGTAGCGGCTGGGGCGACCGTAGTGCAACAGCTCGGACTCGCTCGCGTCGAGGCCGGCGGCCGTACCGTCGACGGTCGCGCGGTACGAGACCTCGAGCCGGCCCGTCGCGCTCGAGATGCGGTGCAGGCGCGTGCCGTGGGAGTCCTCGACCTCGCGCACGTCGACGGGCGAACCGTCGAGCGTCGCGATGAGCTCTTCCGACGACGGCGCGTACTGCCGGCTGACGGCGATCGCGAACACCAGGTCGGCGGGCGCCGTCACATCGAGCACGACGCGGCTGGAGACATCCCTCTGCATGCCCCCAGCGTGCCACGCCTCACGCGCGCCCCACGCCCCTTGACAGCAGGCGGGGTGGGCGGGCGGGTCAGTACGAGGCGCGCTCGGGGTCGTGGCCCGTGGAGACGAAGTCGGCGGCGAGGCGCTCCGACCCCCGGGCGAGGAGCGCCACATCGGCGCCGACGAGCACGAACGCCGCTCCGGCGTCGAGGTACGAGCGCGCGACGTCCGGATCGAACGCGTTCACGCCGACCGGCTTGCCCGCTCCGCGCACCGCCTCGAACGCACGGCGGACGGCAGATGTGACATCCGGATGGGTCTGCCTGCCGAGCAGCCCCATCGAGGCCGCGAGATCGCTCGGCCCCACGAACACCCCGTCGACACCGTCGACCGCGGCGATGTCGGCCGCCGCCTCGACCGCCTCGACGGTCTCGACCTGGACGAACAGCGACACGTGGTCGTCGGCGGTCTCGAGGTACTGGTCCACCCGGTTCCACCGCCCCGAACGCGCCAAGGCCGAGCCGACACCGCGTCGGCCGCGGGGCGGGTAGCGCACCGCCTCGACCACCGCCCGCGCCTCGTCGGCCGACGACACCATGGGGACGAGGATGTTCTGCGCGCCGAGGTCGAGAACCTGCTTGAGCGTGACGACGTCTCCGATCGGCACCCGCACCATCGGCGTCACCGGATACGCCGCCACCGCCTGCAGCTGCGCGAGCACCGACTCCAGTCCGTTGGGGGAGTGCTCCATGTCGATCAGCACCCAATCGAGACCCGAGCCGGCGCAGATCTCGGCGACGAGCGGGGATCCCGAGCACACCCACATGCCGGCCAGCGGTCTGTCCGCCTCGGCCAAGGCGTCGCGGAACGTCGGACTCAGACGAAGCGGCACGTGATCTCTCCCATCGGTCCGAACTCGCAGCGGACGGTGTCGCCCTGCGAGACCCACATGGGCCGCGTGAACGACCCCGCGAGGATGATCTCACCCGCCTCGAGGCGCGCGCCATGCTGGTGGAACTTGTTCGCCAGCCAGGCGACGCCCGTCGCGGGATGGCCGAGCACGCCCGCGGCGACGCCCGTCTCCTCGATCTCGCCGTTGCGTGAGAGCACGCCCGGCACCCAGCGCAGGTCGACCTCGTCGGGCGTCTTGCGCACGTCGCCGAGCACCATCGCACCGTACGCGGCGTTGTCGGCGATCGTGTCGACGATGGTCCGGCCCTCGAGTTCGATGTGCGAGTTCAGCACCTCGAGGGCGGGCACGGCGTACTCGATCGCGTCCAGGGCGTCGCGGAGAGAGGCATCCGGACCCTCCAGCGACTTCGCGAGCACGAACGCCAGCTCGACCTCGACGCGCACGTTCGAGAAGTGCGCGACCGGGATGTCGGCACCGCTGCGGTACACCGTGTCGTCGAACATCACGCCGTAGTCCGGCTCGCTGATGCCGGTCGCCTGCTGCATCGCCCTGGACGTCAGCCCGATCTTTCGCCCCACGAGGCGCCGGCCGGCGGCGAGGTTGCGGTCGCGCCAGACGCCCTGAATGGCGTACGAGTCCTCGACCGTCGCCTCGGGGTGGCGGGCCGTGATCCTCGGGATGACGCCGTGCGTGCGGTCGGCCTCGGCGAGCTCCTCGGCGAGCTGCGCGATGACGTCGGGGGTGAGAGTCATAGCTGATGGCCGAGCTTGTACTCGCCCTGCTTGTACTCGGGCATCGCGTCGTCGCCGGGGCGCGTGTACGAGAAGCCGTCGGCGCCGATCGTGACCGCCATCTCGGACGAGTCCGTCCGCGCGACGACCGGCTGCGGGTTGCCGTCGAGATCGAGGACGACGGATGCCTCGGTGTACCACGACGGGACCACGGGGTTGCCCCACCAGTCGCGCCGCTGGTTGTCGTGCACGTCCCACGTGACGACCGGGTTGTCGGGGTCGCCCGTGTAGTAGTCCTGCGTGTAGATCTCCACCCTGTGCCCGTCGGGGTCGCGCAGATAAAGGTAGAACGCGTTGCTCACGCCGTGCCGCCCGGGCCCGCGCTCGATCGCGTCCGACCGGCGCAGCGCGCCGAGCTTGTCGCAGATCGCGAGGATGTTGTGCTTCTCGTGGGTGGCGAACGCGACGTGGTGCATGCGGGGGCCGTCGCCGCCGGTCATCGCGGTGTCGTGCACGGTGGGCTTGCGGCGCATCCACGCCGCGTACACGGTGCCCTCTTCGTCCTGGATGTCCTCGGTGACGCGGAACCCGAGCGACTGCATGAAGTTCACCGCGCGGGGCACGTCGGGTGTGACCTGGTTGAAGTGGTCGAGGCGCACCAGTTCGCCCGGCGTGTGCAGGTCGTAGCGCCACGAGAGCCGCTCGACGTGCTCGGTCTGGTGGAAGAACTCGTACGGGAAGCCGAGCGGGTCGATCACCCGCACTGAGTCGCCGATGCCCTTCGTGAACCCGTCCGGGTTGCGGCGCACCTCGCACCCGAGCTCTTCGTAGAACGCGACCGCCTTGTCGAGGTCCGTGGACGTGCGCACCCGGTATGAGAACGCGGCGACTGCGGCGACGTCTCCCTGCCGCAGCACGAGGTTGTGGTGGATGAACTCTTCCGTCGAGCGCAGGTAGATCGCCTCGCCGTCCTCCTCGGTGACGTACAGCCCGAGCACGTCGACGTAGAACTCGCGCGACGCGGCGAGGTCGGTGACGACGAGCTCCATGTACGCGCAGCGCAGCACGTCCGGCGCGGGAGCCGTCGGCGTCGGCACCGGGTTGTCGGAGCGGATCGGCGCCTCCTGGCTCACGAAGAAGCCCGAGGAGGTGAGGGTCATGTCGTCGCGGTGGCTCATTTCACGTTCCTACGTCAGTTCTTTCCGAAAGTCGGGTTGTGGGCGGGGCCGAGCGTGATGTGCACGGCCTGCTGGTCGGTGTAGAAGTCGATCGACCGGTACCCGCCCTCGTGGCCGAGGCCCGAGGCCTTCACCCCGCCGAACGGGGTGCGCAGGTCGCGCACGTTGTTCGAGTTGAGCCACACCATGCCGGCCTCGATCGCCTGAGAGAAGTTGTGGGCGCGCTTCAGGTCGCTGGTCCAGACATAGGCGGCGAGCCCGTACTTCACCCCGTTGGCGAGGGCGAGCGCCTCGTCGTCGGTGTCGAACGGCGTGATCGCCACGACCGGGCCGAAGATCTCCTCCTGGAAGATCCGCGCGTCGGGCGCGACATCCGCGAACACCGTCGGGGCCACGTAATTGCCCGTGGGGAAGCCGTCCGGCCGACCGCCGCCGGCGACGAGACGCCCCTCGCTCTTGCCGATCTCGATGTAGCTCATCACCTTGTCGTAGTGCTCGGGGTGCACGAGCGCGCCGACCTCGGTCTTCGGGTCCTGCGGATCGCCCACGATCACGCGCGACGCCTGCGCGGCGTAGCGCTCGACGAACTCGTCGTAGATCGGGCGCTCGACGAGGATGCGCGAACCCGCCGTGCACCGCTCGCCGTTGAGCGAGAACACGCCGAAGATCGTGGCGTCGATCGCGGCCTCGAGGTCGGCGTCGGCGAAGACGACCGCGGGCGACTTGCCGCCCAGCTCCATCGACAGGCCCTTCAGGAAGGGCGCGGCGTTGCCGAAGATGATCTGCCCGGTGCGGCTCTCGCCCGTGAACGAGATGAGAGGGACATCCGGATGCTTCACCAGGGCGTCGCCCGCGTCTTCACCGAGTCCGTTCACGAGGTTGAACACGCCCTGGGGGAGCCCCGCCTCCTCGAAGATCCCCGCCCACAGCGAGGCCGACAGGGGCGTGAACTCGGCGGGCTTGAGCACCACCGTGTTGCCGGTGGCCAGCGCCGGGCCGAGCTTCCACGACTCGAGCATGAAGGGCGTGTTCCACGGCGTGATGAGCCCCGCCACGCCGATCGGCTTGCGGTTGACGTAATTCAGCTGGCGTCCGGGCACCTTGAACGCGTCGTCCGTCTGGGCAACGATCAGGTCGGCGAAGAAGCGGAAGTTCTCGGCCGCGCGCCGGGCCTGGCCGAGCGCCTGGGTGATCGGCAGCCCCGAGTCGTAGGACTCGAGTTCGGCCAGGCGCGCGTCGCGCGACTCGACGATGTCGGCGATGCGGTGCAGGATCCGGGACCGCTCGCGCGGCAGCATCCGGGGCCACGGACCCTCGGTGAACGCGCGTCGTGCCGCCCAGACGGCGCGGTCGATGTCGGCCTTCTTGCCGGCGGCGGCCCGCAGGTACGTCTCGTTGGTGACCGGGTCGAGCACGTCGAACGCGTCGCCGTCGACCGAGTCGACGAACTCGCCGTCGATGTAGTGCTGGATGCGGTCGGGGAGATCGGCGGGAACGTGCCGCGCCGTGGTGGCGGTGTCGGTCATGGGTGCTCCTTCGTGGGAAGTCCGGGGTGTTCGCCGGGCGTGCGGCGGGTCAGAACGCGGGAAGGCCGAGGGCCTCGTCGGGGTGCTCGTGGATCATGTAGGCGTCGAGGGTGGCCGACCGGTGACGGCGTGCGGCCTTCTCGATCTCGCCGAGGGGCGCGGAGTTCTCGATGAGCTGCAGGATGTTCTCGTGCTCCCGGACCGACTCCTGGGCGCGTCCGGGCACGAAGCTGAACGTCGAGTCGCGCAGGTGTCCGAGCCGGGCCCACTCCGCCCGCACCAGGTCGAGCATGCGCGGGTTCGCGCACGGGGTGTAGAGCGTCGCGTGGAACTCCTGGTTGAGGGCGGTGAACGCCCGCGGGTCGAAGTGCTCGAGCGTCTCGATCATCAGCTCGTTGATGCGACGCGCGTTGCGGATGTCGTCGGCGGTCAGCCGCCGCGCCGCGAGAGCCGTCGCCGCGCCCTCGAGGATCGACAGCGCCTGCATGCTGAACCGGTACTGCGAGTCGTCGACCATCGACACGCGGGCGCCCACGTTGCGCTCGAAGGTCACGAGCCCCTCGGCCTCGAGCTGACGGATCGCCTCGCGCACCGGCACGACGCTCATGTCGAGTTCGCCGGCGATCGAACTCAGCACGAGCCGGTACCCGGGGGTGAACTCCTGGTTCGCGATCCGCTCCTTGATCCAGCGGTACGCCTGCTGCGACTTGCTGAGGGTCTCGGCTTCGAGGGTCATCGCTCGTCCTCCCCGGTCGAGCCGGCCGCGGTGCGCTCCGCGTCGTAGCGCGCCCGCCAGGCGGCGTTCATCGGGAAGAGCCCGTCGACCGGATGCCCCTCCGCGACGCGCTGCGCGATCCAGGCGTCCTCTTCCTCCTGGGCGAGGGCGGCGTCGACGACCTCGGCCACGAGGCGCGGGGGGATGACGATCACGCCGTCGGCGTCGCCGACGATGACGTCTCCGGGCTGCACGGTCGTGCCGCCGCATCCGATCGTCACGTCGTGCTCCCACGGCACGTGCCGCCGCCCCAGGACCGCGGGGTGGGCGCCGGCGGTGTACACCGGGATGCCGACCGCGGTCACGGCCGCGGCGTCGCGCACGCCGCCGTCGGTGACGATGCCGGCCGCTCCGCGGGCGTGGGCGCGGAGGGCGAGGACGTCGCCGAGCGTGCCCGACCCGGTCTCGCCGCGCGCCTCGATGACGATGACCTCGCCCTCGCCGACCGCGTCGAAGGCGCGCTTCTGCGCGTTGTAGCCGCCGCCGTGCGAGGCGAAGAGGTCTTCGCGCAGGGGCACGAACCGCAGCGTGCGCGCGGTTCCGACGAGCTTGGTCTCGGGATGCAGCGGCCGCACGCCGTCGATCGTGACGTTGTCGAGCCCGCGCTTGCGGAGCTGCGCGCTGAGCCCCGCGACGGGCGTCGCTTCGAGCTTCGCGCGCAGCTCGGGCGTGAGCACAGGAGAAGCGGCGGAGGCAGGAGAAGCGGCGGCGTTCGGTCCTGTGTGCGAGGATTTCCCTGCACCGGACGACCCCTGGGCGGCGGTCTCGGCGGTCTCGGCGGGGAGGCCCGCGGCCTTGCGCGACCCCCACGCCTCGGCGCGCTGCAGGTCGTCGGCCGAAGGGGTGGAGCCGAGTTCGGGGTCGAAGCCCACCTCGCCTTGTACGACGGTCGTGACGAGGCGCCCCGTGGCGGCGCCTCCGGGGACGTCGACCTCGACTTCGATGACGTCGCCCGGCACAGCGACCGACGAGCCCGCGGGCGTTCCGGTGAGGATCACGTCCCCCGGCTCGAGGGTGAAGTGCTGCGACAGGTCGGCGACGAGCTGGGGGAGTGGGAAGATCATGCCCGCGCTCGTGTCGTCCTGCACGAGGTCGCCGTTGCGCCACGTCCGCACGCGCAATCCGGCGGGGTCGAGATCTGCAGCGTCGAGGAGCGCCGGGCCGAGGGGCGTGTAGCCGTCGCCGCCCTTGGAGCGCACGTTCGAGCCCTTGTCGTTCACGCGCAGGTCGTAGAGGCCGAAGTCGTTCGCCGCGGTGACGGCGGCGACGTGCCGCCAGGCGTCGGCACGCGACACCCGCCGGGCTGCAGTGCCGATCACGAGCGCGATCTCGCCCTCGAAAGCGAGCAGCTCGGTGCCCGAAGGACGCTCGATGGTCGCGCCAGAGGGGGCCAGCGAGCTGGAGGGTTTGAAGAAGTAGGACGGATGCTCCGGCCGACGCCCGCGCTGATCGGCACGCGACGCGTAGCTGAGGTGGACGGCGACGATCTTGCCCGGGCGTGCAGACAGCGGCGCGAATCGGGGGTCGGATGCGGCATCCGGTGTGGTGTCGTCCATCAGGAGCATCCTCACTCTTGCGTCGTATCCGAAATCGTATATGATCGTCCGACATCCGGCAACACCCCCTCGCCGTCGAAGGGAAGCCGGTGACGAAGTCGTCATCTCAGACATAGGAGTCAGGCCCATGAGCAGCCCCCAGTCCGCGTCGGGGTTCACCCCCACCGGGACCATCGCCAGCCCCGTCGACAGACGGCGCGTCGTCTTCGCCACCGTGGTCGGGACCACCGTGGAGTGGTACGACTTCTTCATCTACGCCACGGCCGTCGGCCTCGTCTTCGGGCAGCTGTTCTTCGCGCCGCTCGGCGCCGACAGCGTGCTCATCGCGTTCGCCACGGTCGGCATCAGCTTCCTCTTCCGTCCGCTGGGCGCCTTCCTCGCCGGGCACTTCGGCGACAAGTACGGACGCAAGGTGGTGCTCATGTGGACGCTGATCCTCATGGGAGCGGCGACCGCGCTCATCGGGCTCCTGCCGACGTACGAGGCGATCGGCATCGCGGCGCCGATCCTGCTCGTGCTGCTGCGAATTCTCCAGGGTCTGTCGGCCGGCGGTGAGTGGGGCGGCGCGGTGCTCATGGCCGTCGAGCACGCCCCCAAGACCCGGCGCGGCGCCTTCGGCGCGTCGCCGCAGATCGGCGTGCCGCTCGGACTGCTGCTCGCCTCGGGAGTCATGGCCGTGATGGCGATGATCGCGCCCGGCGACGCCTTCCTCGAGTGGGGCTGGCGCGTGCCGTTCCTGCTCAGCATCGTGCTCATCTTCATCGGCTGGTACGTCCGTCGCCGCGTCGAGGAGAGCCCCGTCTTCGCCGAGCTCGCCGAGCGTCGTGAGAAGGCGCACATGCCGATCGTGCAGCTGCTCAAGAAGCACCTTCTGCTCGTCGTGATCGCGGCCTTCGTCTTCGCCGGCAACAACGCCGTGGGCTACATGACGACGGGCGGGTACATCCAGAACTACTCGACCAACCCGGAAGGGCCGCTCGCGCTGGAGCGAGGTCCGGTGCTGTGGGCGGTCGCCGGCTCGGCCGTGACCTGGCTGCTCTCGACCCTCGCCGCGGGCTTCATCTCCGACCGCATCGGGCGCCGCACGACCTACATCATCGGCTGGATTCTCCAGCTCGTCGGTGTGTTCACCCTGTTCCCTCTGGTCAACACCGGCGAGATCGGCCTCATGTTCCTGGGGCTGGCTATCCTCACGATCGGGCTCGGGTTCACGTACGGCCCGCAGGCCGCGCTGTACTCCGAGCTGTTCCCCGCGTCGATCCGGTTCTCGGGCGTCTCGATCTCGTACGCGCTCGGCGCGATCCTCGGCGGCGCCTTCGCCCCGTTCATCGCCACGTGGCTCGTGCAGCAGACCGGCAGCACGATGTCGGTGACGTGGTACCTCGCGGGCATGACGGTGCTGGGTCTCGTCGCGACGCTGCTCCTGCGCGACCGCTCGGGGATCCCGCTGGGCCCCGACCACGAGGCCGAGCAGTCCGTCAGCCCGATCTACGGCGCCTCGCGCGCCTGACCCGCACCCTCCGACCGCCCGCCGGTCGCGACCGCCGCCCTTTCCCGGGCGGGGCGCGGCCGGTGGGCGTCCGGTGCGTCGGGAAGGCAGGAGATCCGGCCTTGCGGCGGGGCCGGCGGGCTGTGCGGGCGGCGTGTCTCCTTGTTCCTCGACGTCGGCGGGCCGGGGAGCGAGCGGGGGTCAGCGGGTGCGCATGCCGTCGAGGACGACCGCGACCACGTCGTGCGCGAGGCGCTCGCCGTCGACCGGGCCGCCGGGGCGGTACCACTCGACGACGGAGTTGACCATGCCGAAGATCAGGCGGGTAGCCACGGCTCCGTCGAGGTCGTCGCGCACCTGGCCCTCGCGCTGCGCCTCCTCGACGAGGGCCGTCACGCGGTGGTCGAACGAACGCCGGCGTTCGAGCGCGGCGCGTTCGACATCGCTGTTGCCGCGGACCCGCAGCAGCAGGGTGACATAGGGGAGCCGGTCCACGAGCACGCCGACGGCTCCGCGGATCACGGCCGCGAGACGCTCGGCCGCCGACCCGACGAGGGCGGGCGCCTCGTCGAGCACACCCTCGAGTCCACCGAGCGCCTCCTCGAGGGCGAGCGAGAGCAGCTGCTCCTTCGAGTCGAAGTGGTGGTACAGCGCGGATTTGGTGAGCCCGAGCCGCGTGGCCACGTCGGCGACCGACGTCGCGTCGTAGCCCTGCTCGTTGAAGAGCTCGACCGCGACCGCGAGCACCTGCGCGCGGTCGTACCCGGGCCGGCCTCGGCGCCGGGTCGGGCTGCCGGTCGGCTCGGGGTCGGTGGCAGACATGGCACCCAGTGTGTCACCGAGCCCGCGTGCCGACAGGCCGACCCGCGCGGTTGATTACTGAACGAGCGGTTAGGTATTCTCGGACCAGGCCGCGCGGACCAGCCGTGGGCCGAGGTCGCAGGGACGCGACCGTTGCCGCCGGGCGAGGAAGCACCGACGGACCAGCGCACCGGCGCATGGTGCGCGGGGCCGAGAGAGAGGGCGCGGATGACCGAGCCGCTGCTCGTCGAGCGGGGGGACGACCGCGTCGTCGCGACACTCTCGCGGCCCGGGGTGCGCAACGCCATCGACCAGGCGACGATCGACGCGCTCCACGCGCTGTGCGCCGAGCTCGAGCAGACGCCGCGCACCCTCATCCTCGCCGGCGCGGGCGGGGTCTTCGCCTCGGGGGCCGACATCGCCCAGCTGCGCGAGCGCCGCGCCGACGATGCCCGCCGCGGCATCAACACGCGGGCGTTCGAACGGGTGAGTGCTCTTCCGATGCCGGTCATCGCCGCCATCGACGGATACGCCCTCGGCGGCGGCGCCGAGCTCGCGTACGCCGCCGACCTGCGCATCGGCACGCCGCGGCTGCGGATCGGCAACCCCGAGACCGGCCTCGGGATCATCGCCGCAGCGGGAGCGACGTGGCGCCTCCCGCGGCTCGTGGGCGACGCCCGGGCCGCCGAACTCCTGCTCACCGGCCGTATCCTCGACGCCGACGAGGCGCTGGCTTGGGGGCTGGTGTCGTCCCTGCACGATCCCGACGACCTGCTTCCCGCCGCCCACGCGCTCGCCGACCGCATCGCCACGGCCGACCCGCTCGCGACCCGTCACACCAAGACCGCGCTCCGCGCCGAGCCCCAGGCGCACCCCGAGCTCGAGCTCGAGCTGCAGGCCGAGCTGTTCGACAGCCCCGAGAAGGAGCGCCGGATGACCGCCTTCCTCAACAGGAGACGCCGATGACGGATGCCGCAACTCCCGTCCCGGGTCGGGTCGGCGTGATCGGGGGCGGCCGCATGGGCGCCGGCATCGCCCACGCCTTCGTCGTGGCCGGCGCCCGGGTCGTGGTGGTCGAGCGCGACGAGGTGACGGCGGACGCGGCATCCGATCGGATTCTTCGCAGCCTGCGCGCGAGCGTCGACCGCGACGGCAGCGTCGGCTCGTACGACGCGCTCGCGGCGGCGGTGTCGACGGCGACGGATGCCTCGTCCTTCAGAGGCTGCGAACTCGTGATCGAGGCCGTGCCCGAGGATCCCGCGCTCAAGCGCGACGCGCTCGCCCGCGCGGAGGCCGTCCTCGGCGCCGGCGCCGCGCTGGCCACGAACACCTCGTCGATCCCGATCGGCGACCTCGCCGCGAACCTGGAGCGGCCGGGGCGGTTCCTCGGCCTGCACTTCTTCAACCCGGTCCCCGCCTCTCAGCTCGTCGAGGTCGTCGTGGGGGAGCGCACCGACGCGGCTCTCGTCGACGACGCGCGCGGCTGGGTCACGGCGCTCGGTAAGACGCCGGTCGTGGTGCGCGATGCGCCGGGGTTCGCGTCGAGCCGGCTCGGGGTCGCTCTCGGGCTGGAGGCGATCCGGATGGTGGAGGAGGGGGTGGCGTCGCCCGCCGACATCGACGCCGCGATGGAGCTGGGGTACCGGCATCCGATCGGCCCTCTTCGCACGACCGACCTCGTCGGCCTGGACGTGCGGCTCGGGATCGCCGAGGAGCTGCACGCGCGGCTCGGCGACCGGTTCGCGCCCCCCGACCTGCTGCGGCGCATGGTCGCCGACGGACACCTCGGCCGGAAGACCGGCCGCGGATTCTACGAATGGAGCCCGTCATGACCGACGTCCTTCCCAGCTATGTGCGCGGCGGGTGGTGGACGCCGACGGATGCCTCGTCCGCCGTGCCCGTCGCCGATGCGTCGACCGGCGAGACCGTGACCCTCGTGAGCACCGAGGGCCTCGACCTCGCCGCTGTGCTCGACCACGCCCGCACGGCCGGGCAGCGGTCGCTCGGAGAGCGGACGTTCCACCAGCGCGCGATCTTGCTCAAGCAGTTCGCGCTGGCGCTGACCGCGCGCAAGCAGGAACTGTACGACCTCTCGAAGCGCGCGGGCGCGACCGAGCGGGACTCGCTGAACGACGTCGACGGCGGCATCGGGGTGCTGTTCACCTACTCATCGAAGGGCCGGCGCGAACTGCCGAATGCGCAGGTCTACCTCGACGGGCCGGCCGAGCCGCTGTCGAAGGACGGGTCGTTCCTCGGGCGGCACGTCTACACGCGGCTGCCGGGCGTCGCGGTGCAGATCAACGCGTTCAACTTCCCGATGTGGGGTGCGCTCGAGAAGTTCGCCCCGGCCTTCCTCGCCGGGGTGCCGAGCGTGGTCAAGCCCGCGACGCCGACGGCCTACGTCGCCGAGGCGTGGGTGCGCATCCTCGTCGAGACCGGGCTCGTGCCCGAGGGTTCGCTGCAGCTGGTCAGCGGCAGCGTCCCGGGCCTGTTCGACCACCTGCGGCTGGGCGACCTGGTCGGCTTCACGGGGAGCGCGTCGACGGCCGATCGCCTCCGCGCCCACCCGAGCGTGCAGACGGGCGGCGTGCGGTTCACGAACGAGACCGACTCGATCAACGCGAGCGTGCTCGGCCCCGACGCGGTCGCCGGCACGCCGGAGTTCGACGCGTTCGTGAAGCAGCTGCTGGTCGAGCTGACCACGAAGGCCGGCCAGAAGTGCACGGCGATCCGGCGGGCGATCGTGCCCGAGGGCGCGACCGCCGACCTCGTCGACGCGGTGCGCGCCAAGATCGCCGAACGGGTCGTGCTGGGCGACCCGCACGCGCCGGGGGTGACGATGGGGCCGCTCGTGTCGACGGCGCAGCGCGACGAGGTGCTCCGCGCGGTGGCCGAGCTCGAGGCGGCGGGCGGCGAGGTCCTGCTCGGATCGACCGCGCCGCCCGAGGTCGTTCACGCCGACGGTTCGGTCGGGCCGGCGCCGGAGGGGGCGTTCGTCGAGCCGCTGCTGATCGGCTTCGCGGATGCCTCGGCCGACGCCGTGCACCAGGTCGAGGCGTTCGGGCCGGTCGCGAGCGTGCTGACGTATCGCAGCGTCGACGAAGCAGCCGACCTGGTCGCGAGGGGCGGCGGGTCGCTCGTGACGAGCGTCGCCACGAACGACCCCGCCGTCGCGACCACCCTGCTCTCGCGCATCGCGGCCTTCAACGGACGGCTGCTGTTCCTCGACCGCGCCGACGCGCGCACGTCGACCGGCCACGGCGCGCCGGTGCCCCATCTCGTGCACGGCGGACCCGGCCGAGCCGGCGGGGGAGAGGAGCTCGGCGGCGTCCGGGCGGTGCTGCACCACATGCAGCGGACGGCGGTGCAGGGCTCGCCCGAGATGCTGACCGCTCTCACCGGCGTGTGGCATCAGGGCGCGGCATCCCGAACCGACCGGCACCCGTTCCGGAAGTCGCTCGCCGAGCTCTCGATCGGCGACCAGCTGGTCTCGCCGTCGCGGGAAGTGACGCTCGACGACATCGAGACGTTCGCGACCTTCACCGGCGACCTCTTCTACGCCCACATGGACGAAGCCGCCGCGGCGGCCAACCCGTTCTTCCCCGGCCGGGTGGCGCACGGCTACCTGCTGGTCTCGTGGGCGGCGGGGTTGTTCGTCGATCCCGACCCGGGTCCGGTCCTCGCCAACTACGGGCTCGAGAACCTGCGCTTCGTCACGCCCGTCTCGCCGGGCGACGAGATCCGGGTGGTGCTGACGGCGAAGCAGATCACGCCGCGCGAGACCGACGAGTACGGCGAGGTGCGCTGGGACGCCGTCATCCTCAACCAGAACGACGAGATCGTGGCGACCTACGACGTGCTCACGCTGGTGGCGAAGGAGACGGATGCCGCGGCCGCGGAGGTCGAGGTGGGGGCGTGATCGATCCGGCCGAGCACTTCGCAGGCCAGCGCTCGATGCTGCGCCACGATCGCGCGTCGGCGGCGCTCGGCATGGTCGTCGAGCGCGACGAGCCCGGCGAGGCGGTGGTGTCGATGCGGGTGCGCGACGACATGACCAACGGCTTCGGCATCACGCACGGCGGCATGGTGTTCGCGCTGGCCGACACGGCTTTCGCGATGGCGTGCAACGACGGCGACGAGGTCGTCGTCGCGGCGGGGGCGGATATCTCGTTCCTCGCGGCGACGCGCGCGGGGCAGGTGCTGACGGCCCACGCGCGACGGCGGGCGACCTCGGGCAGGACGGGGATCTTCGATGTCACCGTCACGGACGAGCGTGGCCAGGTGGTCGCGGAGTTCCGCGGCCGGTCGCTGACGACCCGTCGTATGCCTCCGGACTGACCGGATGCGCGCAGGCGGAGTAGACTTACTGAACGAATGGTCTGTAAATGAGTGGTTCTCGGAATGAGGAGTCGACGATGACGACCGCACCCGACCCCGGCCCGCCGCGATTCAGCGTGGTCGCGCCCGACGAAGCGGGCGAGCAGGCGAACTTCGACGCCCTGATCGCGTCGGAGCAGCGGATCGAGCCCCGCGACTGGATGCCCGAGGCGTACCGCAAGACGCTGATCCGGCAGATCTCGCAGCACGCCCACTCCGAGATCATCGGCATGCAGCCCGAGGGCAACTGGATCACCCGCGCTCCGAGTCTCAAGCGCAAGGCGATCCTCATGGCCAAGGTGCAGGACGAGGCGGGCCACGGGCTCTACCTCTACTCGGCGGCGCAGACGCTCGGCATCACGCGCGACGAGATGACGCAGCAGCTCATCGACGGCAAGGCGAAGTACTCGTCGATCTTCAACTACCCCACCCCGACCTGGGCCGACATGGGCGCGATCGGCTGGCTCGTCGACGGTGCCGCGATCTGCAACCAGGTGCCGCTGTGCCGCGCGTCGTACGGTCCGTACGGCCGGGCGATGGTGCGCATCTGCAAGGAGGAGTCCTTCCACCAGCGGCAGGGCTTCGAGATCCTGCTCGCGCTCATGCAGGGCACGCCCGCCCAGCGCCGGATGGCTCAGGATGCCGTGGACCGCTGGTACTGGCCGAGCCTCATGATGTTCGGCCCGCCCGACGACGAATCGCCCAACTCGGCGCAGTCGATGGCATGGAAGATCAAGCGGTTCTCGAACGACGAGCTGCGCCAGCGGTTCATCGGGATGCTGGTGCCCCAGGCCGAAGCACTGGGCGTGACGCTCCCCGACCCCGAGCTGCGGTGGGTCGAGGAGGAGCAGCGGTGGCACACGAGCGACATCGACTGGACGGAGTTCCACGAGGTGCTGCGCGGCCGTGGGCCGATGAACGCCGAGCGGCTGCGTCACCGCCGCACCGCCCACGAAGAGGGCGCGTGGGTGCGGGAGGCGGCCGCCGAGTACGCCCTCAAGCAGGCGGCCCGAGCGGAAGGACAGGTGGCGTGATGGCGACCCCCGGCGCCTCGGAGCGCGAGACGTGGCCGTTGTGGGAGGTGTTCGTGCGCGCCGGCCGCGGCCTGAGCCACGTGCACGCCGGGTCGCTGCACGCGCCCGACGCGGAGCTCGCCCTGCGCAACGCGCGGGACCTGTACACGCGGCGCGGCGAGGGCACGAGCATCTGGGTCGTGCCGGCCGAGGCGATCACCACGAGCGACCCCGACTCGAAGGGCGCCTTCTTCGAGAGTCCCGCGGGCAAGAACTACCGGCACGCCGTGTACTACACCGCGTCCGAGGGGGTGCCGCACCTGTGAACGTCACGACCGACTCCCGACCCGGACCGGGCGACGCGCACGGCTCCCTCGACGCGCACGGCGATGTCACCGTCGAGAGCATCCGCCTCTCGGCCGAGCTGGCCGGCGCGGACGGGGGCACCGCCACACCCGACGTCGCGGAGTACGCCCTGTGGCTCGGCGACGACGCACTCGTGCTCTCGCAGCAGCTCGGCGCCTGGATCGCCCGCGCTCCCGAGCTCGAAGAGGACGTCGCGCTCGGCAACATCGGGCTCGACCTGCTGGGCCACGCCCGCTCGCTGCTCCACTACGCCGGCACCGCCGACGGGCGGTCCGAAGACGACCTGGCCTACTGGCGCGACGAACCCGAGTTCCGGTGCGCGTGGCTGTTCGAGCAGCCCAACGGCGACTTCGCGCAGACGATCGCGCGCCAGCTCGCGGCATCCGTCTACCAGTTCGAGCTCTACGCCGAGCTGCAGGGATCGTCCGACCCGACGCTCGCCGCGATCGCCGCCAAGGCGGTGAAGGAGGTCGACTACCACCGCGACCACGCCGTGCAGTGGACGCTGCGACTCGCCGGTGGCACCGACGAGTCCCGGCGCCGCATGGTGCGGGCGGTCGGCGACGTGTGGCCGTATGTCGACGAGCTCTTCCGCGACGAGCCCCTGATCGACCGGCTCGACGGGATCGCCGTGCGCCCCTCGACGCTCCGCCCTCGGTTCGAGGCCGTGATCGACGCCGTCTTCGGCGAGGCCGAGCTCGAGGTCCCGGCCGGGTTCGTCTCGTCGGGCGGCGGCCGTCACGGCCGTCACTTCCCGACCCTCGGCTACCTGCTGGCTGAGATGCAGGTGCTCGCGCGACAGCATCCGGGGGCGACATGGTGAGCGCGCCCACGCTGCACGCGAGCGCGTCGGCGACCGTGCGGGCACGGACCGTCGCGGCGGCCGTCGTCGACCCGGAAGTGCCCGTGCTCACGATCGACGACCTCGGGGTGCTGCGCGGGGTGTGGGCCGACGAGCGCCGCGCGGTCGTCGAGATCACCCCCACCTACTCGGGATGCCCGGCGGTCGACGCCATCCGCGACGACCTCGTGCTCGCCCTCACCGACGCCGGATTCGACGAGGTGGAGGTGCGGCTCACCCTCGCGCCGGCCTGGACCACCGACTGGATGAGCGACGACGGCAGGCGCAAGCTGCGCGAATACGGCATCGCACCGCCGACCGGGCGCGCCGCGGTGGGGCCGATCCGCGTGGCGCTCGCCGTGAAGTGCCCGAGGTGCGGGTCGCTCGATACGCGGGAGCTGGCCCGGTTCGGGTCGACGTCGTGCAAGGCGCTATACGAGTGCCGCGCCTGCCTCGAGCCCTTCGACCACTTCAAGGTGCACTGATGGGCGGCGTGCCGTGATGCCCGGCGACAACGCGGGGGCGCTCGAACGCGAGCGGATGGCCGAGGCCCTGCTCGCCGGCGCGGTGGGAGGCCCCCGCGACGGTCGGCGCCGCGCCCGGTTCCACCGGCTGCGCGTAGCCGCGGTGCGGCCGTTGACGGATGCCTCGATCGAGGTCACCTTCGCGGTGCCCGAGGAGGTACGGGGTGAGTTCGAGTACCTCGCGGGGCAGCACGTCGCTCTGCGCACCATGCTCGACGGCCACGAGGTGCGCCGCTCGTACTCGCTGTGCCGGGCGGCGGACTCGGGCGGCGGTGGCGACGGCCCGCTCACGGTCAGCGTGGCGATCAAGCGCGACGAGGGCGGCCGATTCTCGACGTGGGCCCAGACCGAGCTGAAGCCCGGCGACCAGCTCGACGTCATGAGCCCGCAGGGGAACTTCACCTCGACGCTCGCCGACCTCGACGGCGCGCACGTCGCGGGAATCGCGGCGGGATCGGGGATCACGCCGCTCATGGCGCTCGCCGCGACCGTGCTCGCCCGCTCGGAGTCGTCGAGGTTCACACTGGTCTACACGAACCGGTCGACGAGCGACGTGATGTTCCTCGAGGAGCTGGCCGACCTCAAGGACCGGTACCCCGCGCGGCTCGCGCTCTACCACGTGCTCTCGCGCGAGCAGCGGGCCGCGCCGCTCCTGTCGGGGCGCATCGACGAGGAGCGCCTGCGCCGCATCCTCGACGCGCTCGTACTCCCCGAGACCGTCGACGAGTGGTTCCTCTGCGGGCCGTTCGAGCTGGTCCAGCTGTGCCGCGACACGCTGTCCGACCTGGGGATCGCGCCCGAGCACGTTCGGTACGAGCTGTTCACGACCGGAGAGGGTGCCCGGGCGGAGGCGCCGTCGGCGCGTCCCGTTCGGGTGCGCGCGGACGAGCCGGTGCGCCGCATCGAGATCACTCTCGACGGGCAGTCGGCGACCGTGGAGAGTCCCGTCGCCGCGAACGAGACGATCCTGAACGCCGCGCTCCGGGTGCGGCCCGACACCCCGTTCGCGTGCGCCGGCGGCGTCTGCGGCACCTGCCGTGCACGCCTGCTCGAAGGCTCGGTCGCGATGACCGAGAACTACGCGCTCGAGCCCGACGAGATCGAGCGCGGGTACATCCTGACCTGCCAGTCCCACCCCACCACCGACCGCGTCGTGGTCGACTACGACGTCTGAGGAGCCGCCGTGATCAGCCTTTCCGTCGACTCCGGTGCTGCGGAGATCGTGCTCGACGCCCCCGGCAAGCTCAACGCGCTCTCGCTCGAGGCGATCGGCGAGCTGGATGCCGCGTACGCCGAGGCCGAGGCATCCGGTGTCCGCGCTCTGGTGCTGCGCGGCGAAGGGCGTGCGTTCTGCGCCGGGCGCGACATCTCGGGCGTCGACCCGGCGACCGACGACGTGCTCGGCTATCTCGGTGCCGTCGAGGCGGTCATGCGGCGCATCGCCGCGTTCCCCGCACCGACGTTCGCCGCGGTGCACGGGGCGTGCCTCGGTGTGGGCCTGGGACTCGCGATCGCGACGGACGTCGTGTACGTCGCCGACACGGCCAAGGTCGGCTCGCCCTTCGCCGGACTGGGTGCGGTGCTCGACTCGGGCGGGCACGCGCTCCTGTACGAGCGGCTGGGGTCGCACCGCGCGCTCGATCTCATCTACACGGGCGACCTCTTGAGCGGTGCGGAGGCGGTGTCGGCCGGCCTCTTCAGCCGCGCCGTCGCGGCGGACGAGCTCGTGAAGGTCACGCGCGAGCGTGCCGCCCGGGCGGCGGCGGGTCCGACCCAGGCGTTCCTCGCGTCGAAGCGCCTGATCGATCGGCTCCGCGACGAGCGGCTGTGGCGGGTCGTGGCCGAGGAGGGCCGCGCGCAGGCCGAGCTGCGCGACACCGCCGACTACCGCGAGGGGTTCGCGGCCTTCCAGGAGAAGCGCACGCCCCGCTTCACGGGGACCTGACCGCGCGCTAGGCCCTGTGCGGACTCCGTCGGGCTCAAGGTCGAGGTCGTGCCGGGGTTTGGGGCGTGGTCCGTGCACGACGCGCCGCGCGGTCCGGCGTGTCGTGGCCGCGCGGCGCCCCGAACCGCCACGTTTGGGCGGGCCGGGCCGCTGACCGCGTGGCTTCGGCGTGTGGGGGTGCACGCGCCGCAGCATCCGGTCCCGGTCTCGACCCCGGATTTGGGGCGCGATTCGTGCGCGACGCGCCGCGGTGATTGGCGTGTCGTGGTGATCGTGCGCCCCAAATCGCGTGGATGTGGGGTTGGGGCGCGGTCCGTGCACGACGCGCCGCGCAATCCGGCGTGTCGTGGCTGCGCGGCGCCCCGAACCGACCGTCACAGGTAGACGTCGTCGGCGTAGACGAGGCGCCGCTCCCAGACGTTGCGGGCGCGGCGGTCGTCGTCGCGCTGCCCGGCGGGCGGGTCGCTCGGAATGTGCTCCCATTCCTCGACCCGCACGCGCCAGTCCGACGGGGGATCGAACACGATTCCCGAGTCGGCGTCGGGGAGCGGCTCGTCCTGCGGCACCTCCTCCGGATCGTCGACCTCGTGGCGGGCGGTGTCGAGTTCCTGCGCGAGCGGCCGGCGCAGCGGGACCGGCGTCGCGAGGTCGATCGTGCCGAGCCACAGCGCCTGGGTGTCGCGCGCGCCGTGACCGCCGATGGTGAGATCGACCGCATCGACCGTTCGCCAGCCGAGGTCCCCGCCCACCAGCGGCAGCCGCTGCTGCAGCTTGGCGACGACGCGATGGCTCACCGCGACGGCCGCATCCCGCACCTCGACGGGCTGCGACTCGGGGAGGGGGCTGTTGCCGTCGCCGAGACGCCGGTGCCCGAACTCGCCGAGCAGCGACACCGACACGCGCATCTCGTCGGGCCGTCCCACCGTCAGCACGCGTTCGGGCGGCAGCTGCACGAAGTCGGCCCGCACCGGGGTCGACAGGTGGCAGCCCGTCACGCTGCTCGGCTGGTACCGCGCGAGCGCCAGCCGTACGAAGGGCCACTGCGTCTGCGCGGCCTCGAAGACGATGTCGACGTACCAGAGATCGCGCGCCACGCTGAACCGCGGGCGGTACGCGGCGAGGGCCACCGTCGCGGGCGGGGGCGGCGCAGCGCCTGTCTCGTCTGCGGCGGGGCGCACGGTCATGGCCTGCTCGAACCGCTCCGGCCGGCCCGGCTGCGGTGCGGCATCCGGATCGAGGATCTGCGTCACGCTCTGCAGCTGCAGCTGGGTCAGCCGGCGCATCGCGACCATCGCGCCGTCCCACGCCGGGTCGTTGCCCCACTGGCTGACGAAGGGAGCGTCGTCGGTGTCGGCGGCGCCGGGCGTCGCGGCCACGCCGAGCAGCAGGGCGAGCAGCTCGCCGTCGCCCGACGCGAACCAGCCCCGCTCGAGATACACGCGCACCCCGGAGCGGCGCACGCGCCGCCGGGCGAACGGCTGCTCGGGCTCTTCGGCGTCTTCCCACCGGAAGAGCGGGATCACCGAGTGGATCGCCGGAGGAGGAGGCGGGGCGGATGACGGGATGTCGAGCACGACCGGAGCCGACAGCACGCTCTTGCCGTCGTCGGCGGGCCACTGGTCGACGCCGGACGGCTCGAGCAGCGCGGGCGGGAAGTACTCGCGGTACCGGGTCGTCGCGCGCAGCACGTACTCGACCGTGCGGTGCTTGGTGTCGGCGAAGGTCTGGGTCGCCGCGTGGCCCTGCAGATCGCCGACCGTGATGGGCACGCCGGTGAGGATCGCGGTCTCGTGCGGGAGGATGCGGGTGGTGAACGCCACGTCGGTGGCGATTCGGCGCAGCACCCCGCGATCACCCGCGTCGGCGACCTCGGTCCAGCGGGCTTCGGCGGTGATCTGCTCGGTGCTCGCCCCGTGCACGTAGGCGATCCCGAGGATCGCGACCCGGGTCTGCCCGGCTGCCCGAACGGGGATGACGCGCCCGAAGCGTGCCGCGGCGACGGGGCGCGGCACGGCGTGCACGAGGGTGACGAGCTCTCCGGGGGTCAGCCCCCAGATCAGCCCGTCGCGCGCCGCCTGCTCGACTGCCGGGTCGGTCGTGAAGGCGTCGTCGAGCGCGTCCCACACCCCGAGCCGGCTCAGCGCGTCGTCGTCGATCGAGCTGGCGAGGGTGAACCGCTGGGTGTCACCGGCGGGCACCCGGATCTCGACGTCCCGGCCGCGCACCGACGCGTCCAGCACATCGCCGCCGGCGAGCAGCAGCCGGAACGGCTTGCGGTCGGGCCAGTCGCCCTCGTAGGGCGCGGTGGTCACGTGCACGGCCTTCGGCGGGTCGGCGCGCAGCCCGGCGCCCGCGTCGATGAACCGGAGCGAGACGCCGGCGGCGAGCGGGTCGGGAAGGTACGGGATCTCGACGTGGTCGGTGTCGTGCACGACGTACGAGCCCGACGGCGGCGCCTGCCCGGCCGGGACGACGGGATCGGCATCGGTCGGGGCGGGCGTCGGCAGGGGAAGCGTGCCGGCGCTGTCGGCCACGAGACGCTCGGCGGCCGACGGCGGGATGACGAGCCGCACGCCGTCCTGCGCGAGCCACGGTCCGGTGGGGGAGTCGAGGGGAGCGCGGCGGCGGTCGAAGAGCGTCCCCGCCTCGCGCAGCGCCCAGGCGAGCTCCTCGGTGCGGATCGCGGCGCGGTCGGCGGGGCTGGTCCGTCCGGGCCGCCCGTCGAGCGATCCGTCGAACGCGCCGTGCAGCTCGGCCTGCTGCTGGCTGGTCTTCGGTGCGACGAGGTGCCGCTCCGAGCGCTCGCGGAAGAACGGCGCTCCCGCCGGTGCCGACGGGTCGGCCGCTTCCACGGCCGCCTCGGCCTCGGGGGCGTACGCCGCCGGCGGAGCGACGACGACCTCGGACCCGGGCCCCGCCTGGGTCACCCCGCTGCGGACGACGAGCACGCGCAGCGACTCCGCCTCGGTGAGCTCGGCGCGCGCGACCACGGCCGGCGGCGGCACGGGGTCCCACCGCAGGAACGGCCGCAGGGCGGTCGCGCCCTGGAGTGCCCTTTGCACCGCCGCCCCGCTGGGCGAAGCCGAGCCGAGCAGGGTGGCGGCGAGGCGAGCGACCTCGTCGAGGAGTTCGGGCGACGCGGCGCGGGGTTGCGGTGCCGGGTCGAGGCGGGCGGCCGCTTCCCGCACGGGCGCGGCCAGGTCGCGCCGCGGGATGGTCGCCGACAGCTCGCCCACCGCCTCGACGAAGGTCTCCGACACACCGAGTTCCGCGGTCGCGAGGGGCGCGGCATCCGTCCTCGCCGTCACCGCCTCGGTGAGCGCCGACCCGAGTCGTTCACGGATGACGGATGCCGCGACCCGCGCCGTCGCGGGACGGGTCGCGCGCTCGGCCACGGTCCCCAGGGCGGCGGTCCGCAGACCCACCTCGGCGACCTGCGGACGGCCCCGCGCCTCGAGCTCGCCGACCACGGCGACCCGGCGGGGGACGAGCAGGCCGCGGATGCGGGCCGGGTCGGGCGCCTCGACGGCGAGGGCATGCGGCCGGACGTTGCCGGCCAGGTCGACGATCCACGCGCGGAACGCGTACCGCCGCCCGTACCTCAGCCGCGGCAGGGTGCGCGGCGCGATGCCGAACGACGCGACGAAGGGGTGCGGCGGCGTCTGTCCGGGCACCTCGGTGTCAGCGGGTTCGACGCGCTCCTCGACCGTCCACGCGGTGTCGTCGTGGTTGCGCACCACTTCCGGGCGGATGCGGTTGCCCGGCCGCTCCACCGACAGGCTCCAGCCGTCCCACCCGAACACCGACTCGTGGATCTTGACGGTCGGTGTCTTGGCACCGGGTGTCTCGTGGGCGGCCGTGCCCTGAAGGAAGCCGTCCTCCTCGTGGTCGGCGTACGCGGTGCGCCGGTCGCCGTTCCGTCCGAGCACGACGGTCGACAGCCGACGGTGCAGCGAGTGCCAGCGGCCGGCCGTCGCGTCGTACACCTCGACCCGGATGCCGCGGGTGACGTCGTGCACGAACGCTTCGGGCGCATCGTCCGGGGCGGGGGCCGCGGCCAGGTCGGTCTGGAAGTCCACCTGGCGGTCGAACTGCTCCTGCACGGCGGCGAGCTGGCCGGTGCGCGTCACGGCGAGGCCGGTCGCGCGCAGCGCGGGAGCGGCGGCGTCGATCGGGTCGTTGTTCGCCTGCACCTTGAGCATCCGCGGCAGGCTCATCACGAACCGCTCCGTCTTGAGGGCCGAGCCGTCGGGGTCGACGTCGAGCACGCGGAAGCGGTCGGTGTCGCCGAGCGCGAGCCGCCCGTCCTGCCACTCCGCCTGACGGGACTGATGCGGGAGCACCACGAAGGTGTCGTCGTCCAGGGCGCGCACGCGCACTCTCGGCGAGCGCACGAGGTCGTCCGGCGCGTTCTGCGCCCGCATCCGGACGGCGAGCCAGTCGGCGCCGCGGAGCTGGGCGGGATCGGCGGTGACGTCGATGACGAGCCCGAGGCGGCGCAGCAGTTCGGGGTGGTCTCCGGCCGCGGCGACCCGCTCGTGGAACTCCGGTGCCCGCGAGGGAAGGGGGAGGGGCTCCTGCTGCGGCACGATCCGGCTCTCGCCCGGAGCCGGGTCGGGTTCCTCGAAGAACCGCCGTGACTCGTGCAAGTCGGACACCGCCGCGCTGACCTGCGCGTACGGCGAGGCGTTCGGCGCCAGCCCGGCGAGGGCCGATCGCGTCTGGCGGTTCGGACGCTGCTCGTCGAGGTGCGCGGTGAGCTCGGCTTCGCGGATGTCGATGCCCTGTGGGTTGTCGGTGGGGAAGCCGCTGCGCGTATGGAGTTGGGCGTACCACTCGTCGGCCCGGTGGACGGCGGCCTGCCAGGCCTCGCGGGCGCGCCGGTACTCGTCCCACTCGGGACCCCGCCACTTGCGCTCGTCCGACGGCGGCACCGGCGGCAGCGGCCGTGGCGCCTCGGGGTCTTCGTAGTGGATGCCCTTGTGGCGCCCGAAGTACGTCACGATCGGGTCGGCGAGCGGGTGCTGCCGCGGCGGGACCGGCGTGACCGGGTCGGCGAGGATCGTCGACAGCAGGAGCGACTGCGCGTAACCCGCCGTCTCGGCGACCGGATAGCTCGCCCACAGCTTGCCGCTCCAGTCGGGCACGGTCTGCGGCGGCCGGGCGCTCGCGGTGCCCGCGACGGGGGTGTCGGCGGGGAAGAGCGCCGCCCAGTCGTCCGGCTGCGCGGTGTCGAGCCGCTGCACCGGGATGGCGCCGTTCTGGCTGACCAGTTCGAGGTCGATGCCTCCGACGCCCTGCACGAGCCGGGCCCAGTCCCGCAGCGTCGGGAAGTCGCCGAGCTGAGCCTCGGCCTGGTCGGTGAACAGCTTCGGTGACAGGAAGACCGAGACGTGGAAGCCGTCGTGGGGTCCGGCCGCCACCGAGTGCGGCAGGGCGATGGCGATGAGCTGCTCGGTGTTCACGGTTCCTCCGTCGCGAAGGCGTCGAGGTAGTCGGTCCAGGCGCTGGTGTCGCCGCCCGCGGCCGTGATGATCTCGCGCACCGAGGGGTCGCCGTTGGATCCGGCGAACTTGCGCTCGGCTTCGATGGTGACGCTGGCGGAGAAGAAGAGCACCTCGACTTCGACGGTGATGCTCGCGCGTCCGATCACCTTGTTCTCGGCGAAGTCGTACGTGAGCGACATGGCCAGTTCGATGGATGCCGAGATGAGGCCGAGCACGTCCACTTCGCCCCGCAGCCGGAAGTATCCGGTGAGCGAGCCCTTGTCGGACTCCATCCGCAGATAGATGCCGATCGCGGCCGAGATCGATCCCGACGCGACGCCGAAGTCGACCGACAGGTAGGCGCCGGCCTCGAGCCCGATCTCGAGCAGCTCGAGCCGCTTCGGCGACAGGCGCATGGCGAACCAGCCGCCGCCGCCGAGGAAGACGACGGCGAGCGTGAACGGCCGCTCCCGGCTGCAGAAGCCGAACCCGACGCTGAGTCCGTCGCCGAGGAACGGCACCCGCAGGTCGGCCGATAGCGACATGTTCGACAGGGCGAACACGCCGATCGCGACGTTGGGGAGTGCGAGCGTGTATCCGGCGGTGAGGCCGCTGGCGTCGACGGCGATGTCGGGCGGGTCGGAGAACCCGTCGAAGGGGATCAGTTCCTTGATGGTCTCGACGAAGCTGAGGATGCCGACGAACCGCACGGTCCGCAGCACCACGTCGACCTCGGTCTTGCCGCTCGTGCCGGACCGGAACGACAGGTGCTCGAACTCGATCTGGAGCAGGGGCTCGATGGGGAGCAGGTCGAGCCGGAACTCCCGAAGCTCGGCGAGGATCTTCAGCGACGGCTTGGCGTCGACCCCGGCGGTGCCGGTGACGCTGATGGTCAGCGGCTTCTTGGGGGTGCCGTCGCGGGGGAGGAAGGCGAGGATCGGCGCCGTGCTGTTCGGCCAGTCCTTGAGGGGCGGTGCCCAGTCGAACCGCAACTCGATCTGCTTCGCGCCGGAGGCGAGCCCGGCCACGAGCTTCGCGGCCTGGTACACCTCCTCGACGATGCTCGCCGAGGAGCTGAGGCCGTCGAGCAGGGCTGCGGCATCCGCCAGCTTCGTCCGCACGAGGGGCGGCAGCAGTCCCGCGCCGATCGCCCGCATGCGAGCGGCGAGGGCGGCGAGACGCGCGCGCAGCGCGTCGAACGAGGCTTTGGCGGCGTCGAGGTCGAGGTCGGCGATCCCCTGGAACAGCGCCACGACGTCGTCCACGACACCGGCCGCCTCGGTGGCGAGTCCCTGTGCTTCGGTCGTGAGCGCGTCGACTTTCGCCTGCTGCGCGGCGAGGAAGGCCTGAGCGGATGCCTCCGCCCCGGCGACCGCGTCGGCGACCTTCTGCTGTGCCTCGCCGACGACCCGCTGGGCCGTCGCCTCAGCTTCTTCCTTGGCGCGCTCGGCGAGCGCCTTGGCGTTCTGGACGGTCTGGATGATCTGGGTCAGCGGCTCGGTGACGGAGGCCAGGATCTCGGGGGCGTCGATTCCGACGGCGTCGAGCAGTTCGATGAGCGGCACGAGCCCGAAGAGCTTCGGCAGCGCGGTGCCCAGCGCGGCAAGGGCGTCGGCGGAGCCCAGTGCCGTGCCGGGGTCGAAGGTTCCCTCGACGCTCTGCGTCAGGTCGGCGACCGTTCCGGTCAGGAGCGACAGGCCGGCGATGGCCTGGCTGGGCGCGACGAACCCGCCCCCGGTCTCGCTGGTCTTGCCGGGTCCGGCCGGTCCGAGCGGTTCCCCGAACCGGATGCCGGGCGGCGCGGGCAGCTTCGGATCGGTGGGCGCGATATGGGTCGCGGTGGCGGGGTCGGCCAGCGCGCCCGTGGTCGCGACCGCGGCCCACACCGCGCCGGCTCGCAGCGGCTGTCCCTCCACCACGTCCCCGTGGTAGGCGATGGTGGTCGCCGGGGTGTCGGCGAGCCGGCGGGCGGCTTCGACCACGATGTCGGCGGTCGACAGGTGGGGCTCGGAGGTTCCCAGCCGCGCGACGCCGGTGAGCCGCATCCGCTGCACTTCGTGCGAGGCGGTGAGGTCGGCTGCCTCGTCGCGGTAGAGGGCGACGGTGCGCCCGCCGAGGTCGATGACGCGGCGGGTGCGCTCGTCGGCGCCGCCGGGAAAGCCGAGGTAGAAGTCCCGCACGTCGTCGAACGTCGTGACGTGCTCGGCGACCCAGAGCAGCGGTGCCGTGAAGGGCAGCGGCCGGCCGGCGCGGTCGTTCGCGTCGACGCGGAAGCGGTACGCCTTTCCGTCGATCGTCGGCCAGAAATACGTGTTGGTGCTGGTCGGCTCATCGAGCGTCGGGGTCACGGCGGGGCCGAGGTGCGCGTCGATGAACGGCAGGTCGACCTGCTTGTAGGTGCGGTCGCGTTGGATCACGGCGATGAAGTGGCGCTGCCACAGACCGGCGATAGGGCGTTTCGGCGAGTAGGCGTCGCTCGTCTCGACCCGGATCTTGCGTTCGGTGATCTTCACCAGCACGGCCTTGTGGCCCAGCGGGAAGAGGTAGCCGGGGTAGACGACGCGCACGAACTGGTCGCGGCCGAACGTCGCCACATGGTCCCACGCGAGGATCGACGGGATGCCCGAGCCGCTGTACGGCAGGGTGTCCCAGTGTCCGTGCAGGTCGAGCGTCGCCCCGAACGCCGACAGCCACAGCTTGTCGGCGCCCACCGGCACGGGCGGTATCGGGGTGCCGCCGTCGGTGGTCCAGGTCTCGGCCGATTGGCGCACGATGCGGTGCCGGTCGGAGCGGTTGAGGCTGGAGGGGAATGGATGCCGGTCGGAGCTGGGTGGCGCGGGAGGCGCCAGCGGGCCGGCGTAGGCCGACGACTGCGGGGGCTCGTCGCCCACGTCGGAGTCGGGTGAGCGCCATTCCGCCGGCGTGAGGTGGTCGCGGTCGCGGGTCCACACGGCCCGGATGATGCGTTCGCGGGACGGTTCCTCGCTGACGCCCGGAGCGTCTTCGCCCTCTTCGGGTTCCGTCGCCCGTCCGAGTCGCGTGTGCCAGAGTTCGACGTGCCGTGCGTCGGCCGGCGCGGGCACCGGCTCAGCAGCGTGGGTCCACCGTCCGCCGCTGTCGGGCGAGATGACGAGGCGGAAGGGCGCCTCGATGGCGGTCTGGTCGGGCGTCGGCGGCGAACCGTACTCGCCGCGACGGGCGGGACGCGGTTTGGCATCGCCCCGGTCGGGCTTGATCGCGTCGGGGAGGATGTCGGGATCGAGGCCCCTGCCGTAGTCGAGCCGGATCGATCCGGCCGAGGCCACGATGCTGTCGAGGATCTCCTTCGCCTGTGCACGCTGCGCATCGACGCCCTCGGCGAGCGGGTACCGCCTCCGCTGGGTGGGTGTGACGAGCTGGACGGTGACCTGCGACTCGCGCACCCGCACGATGAGGTCTTCGGAGAGCCGCCACCACCCCGGCTTCGGGTGGGTGGGCCGCACGGGGAATTCCGGGAAGGCGTCGGGCGCTCGGCCGGGCTTGGCGAGTTCGTGCACCCGCAGCGGGAGAGTCGGGATGAGGCGGAGGATGGAGGCGCTGTCGACGTCGACCCGGGTGCCTTCTGGAACGTCGAAGACGAGGCGGGAGGCGCGGGCGGCGCGGAAGTTCACCGGCCCGCGACGGAACTGCGACGAGGTGCTGCTCGTCCCGGCCGGGACGGAGGTCGACGGGTCGGAAGGGTTGGGCCGGCTGCCGCCGCCTTCCGACCACGCATGCTCCTGGGCGTGCTGGAACGGCAGGTGAAGGGTGAGCGTCGCCTCCGCCCCGGCGATGAGCGATGCCGGCCCGCTGTCGTCGGCAGGGGTCGCCTCCACTCCGTGCCACACGGTGAGCACGGAGACCAGGTCGCGCGGCCGGGTGAGTTCGATCGCGAGGTCGCCGTCGGGCACCTCGGGCGCCGCGATGTGGGTCGGCGGTCGGGCGTGTTCGCGCTCGCTCGTGGACCATTCCGCGATCGTCTCGGGGGCAGGCCGGACGGCCCGGTTCTTCCGGCTGTGCGAGGGCATAGCGGCTCCTCCTGGGGAAGTGTGACCGCTCTGAGATGACGCGATGAGTGGCCGCTGGCACAGAGGGTAGACCTCCCCGACGGGCGCGTAAACACCCTCCGTGTGCGCCCCTGTCAACGGCGTCGTTTCCCGGCTGACAGACTGATCGGGTGAGCCGTCTGCCGCCGCCCGGGTCCGCCGTCGCCGTCGTCGCCGGCGGCACAGGATTCGTGGGTCGAGCTGTGCGAGCGGCGCTGGAAGAGGACGGCTACGAGGTCCGGCTCATCGGCAGACGCGGGCCCGACGCGACGTGGAACGACCCTGCGTCGCTGCGAGATGTGCTCGACGGTGCCGACATCCTGATCAATCTCGCCGGCAAGTCCGTGAACTGCCGTTACACCGACGCGAATCGCGACGAGATCCTGGGCTCCCGGGTCGAGACCACGCGCCTGCTACGGAACGCGGTGACGGATGCCGCGGCCCCGCCGCGACTCTGGCTCAACGCCAGCACCGCCACGATCTACCGCTACGCCATGGACCGGCCCCAAACAGAGACGGACGGCGAGCTGGGCTCGGGCTTCTCGGTCGACGTCGCGCGGACGTGGGAGGACGAGTTCTTCGCCGGCGACCTCGATGGCACCCGGCGTATTGCGCTGCGCATGGCGATCGTGGTGGGCGACGGCCCCGCCACCCGGATGCTGTTCCGCCTGGCAAGGCTGGGCCTGGGCGGCCCGCAGTACGACGGCTGGTGGTTCCCGCACCGCCGCTACCGCGGGATCGGCCCGTCGCCGACCGGTGGTCCAGCGCCGTGGCATCGATCGCGCGGCCGCCAGCGGTTCAGCTGGATCCACATCGACGATGTGATCGGCTCGATGCGGTTCCTCATCGACCACGACGAGATCGACGGGCCGGTCAACCTCGCCGCCCCGACGGCAGTGGACAACCGCGCGCTCATGGCCACGCTGCGTGAGACGGTCGGCGCGCGCATCGGTCTCCCGGCCTGGAGGTTCATGCTCGAGCCCGCCATGTGGGCCCTGCGAACCGAACCCGAACTGATCCTGAAGAGCCGGTGGGTGCAGCCCCAGGTGCTCACCGATGCCGGCTACCGGTTCCGCTACCGCGAGCTCACCGACGCGCTGCGGAACGCCCTCAGCGCCGCGTAACTTCTCGTAGCTCCGGCCCGAGGCGCCTTGCATCCAGTCGCCAAGACACGCCGGTCGTTCGCTCGTGGAACGGCGTGTCTTGGCGACTGAATGGCGGCGGGCGGGGCGCACGACCGGAACGATCGCGGCGGGCCGGCCCCCGGTTGCCCGGCTGGCAGACTGATCCCGTGAACGGTTCGCCAAAGATCGGGGTCGGTTACGCGAGTGCCGACAGCCGTGCGACACCCGCGAGCGCGGCTGGGGGGATCATCCTGACGATCGGCGGGGGTCTGGTGGCCATTCAACCGCTTGTCGATACTGCAGGCCTTGCCGGTTTCGTTCTGTCCGTCTCGTGCATCGTTGCGGGGTTCGCCCTGATCGGTGCCAGTTCTTTCCTGGTGACCGCGCTCACGCCACTGCCCGGCTGGCTGTTCCACGTCGTCGGGTCCATGATCTGGGTTGTCGCCTCGTTGTGGTTTCTCCATCTGGGCAGCGTCTTCAACGTGCCGACGTTCGGGTGGGGCGTCGTCGCCGCTCTGGCTTACCTCGTCTCCTCAGCGATTTACTTCGTGCGAGCTGATCGCGGGGCGAGCGTCATCACGTTTGTGCTGTTCGCCGGTTCGCTCGGGTCCACCGTCATCGCCTACAACCACCCTGTGTTCGCTTCGCCTGCGACCTATCTGCCCGTGGCCGCCGCCGCCGCGATCGGCGGACTGATCGGTCTGGCGTCATCGCGCCTCCGCCGTTCGCGACGCGGGCTCACCGCCGATAGCGCGACCTGAGAGAGTCCGCCACAGCGGGGTCGGCAGGGTTCAGTACGCGGACGTGATCACCCGGTCGGCCACGAAACCCACCAGCGGAACGATGGCAATGCCCGCCAGCACGACGGGCCACGTCGGCCGACCGCGACGCCGCTCCGCGACAACGCCGACCGCGGTGAGGACGGTGATGAGTCCGAGCGCGATCCACAGCGCGATATTGGCCGCGAACGCGAGATCGTAATCGCACTGGGACGAACACGCGTCGGACGCGATCACGGTGGAGAACACCCACACGAACCACGCGACGAACACCGACACGAAGATCTGCGGCACCAACACGAACACGATCGGGATAGGCGTGGCCGGCGCTGGAGCCGGTGTCGGGGAGGTCTCGGGCGTCGTCACCCCGTAAGCGTCTCTCATGCCGGGTCCCTCAGGGCGCAGCGACGCGATCTCTTCACGGGTGCGGGTGCGCGGTGCCCGCTGCACCGGCGCGAACGCCCGACGCCCTCCACAACCGCTCAACTCCGCCTCGCGCCAGCGCGAGCCGCTTGCATCCAGTCGCCAAAACACGCCGGTCCTTCGCTCGACGAACGGCGTGTTTTGGCGACTGAATGATCGAGACGGGCGGGGCGCACGACCGGGGAGGCGGCGAGCCAGCCCCGCTCACGAGTTCACGCGGATGATCTCCTCCTGATACGGCGCGAGGACCGCCCCCGAGATGCGGCAGTCGAGCAGCAGGAAGGGGCGGGATGCCTCGGGCTCGGCCGCCCACGTCGACAGACGCTCCAGGTCGGCGAGTGTCCGCACGACGACGCCTTCGGCCCCGACGCCTTCCGCGAGGGCGGCGAAGTCGACCTCGGGGATGCGCATGGGGCCCTGCGCGAGGCCCTTCAGGCCGTATAGGTTCACCTCGGCGCCGTACGCGGCATCGTTCCAGACGACGGCCACGCCTCGGCCCCCCGCGACCCGCACGGCGGTCTCGAGGTCGGCGAGCGCCATGAGCCCGCCGCCGTCGCCGGTCGTCAGCACGACCGTCGCCGAGGGTCGGGCCAAGGCGGCGCCGGCGACGGACGGGAAGCCGAGCCCGATCGACTGGAACGCGGTGCCGATCATCATCATGCGGTCGGGTGCGGTGACGGGCCAGTACATGTTCGCCCAGCCGATGAAGTGGCCGCCGTCCGACACCACGACGCGGTCGTCGGGCAGCAGCTCGGCGATGCGCGCGGCCACGGACCGCGGGTCGAGACGGCCGTCCGGTGCGACCCCGTCTCCTCGCTCGTACGCCCGAGCCGTCGCAAGGTCGACGCTCTCTCGCCACCCACTCGACGCGACCCCGAGAACCCGAACGGCCGTCACCAACTCGCGCGCGACGACCGCGGCGTCACCCCGGACGTACCCGCCGACGTGCGGGTGCGAAGCCGCCGGCCCGATGTCGACCTGGAACACCCGCGTGCCGGGCGCGAAGAGCTCGCCGAACCGCATCGTGAACTGGTTGAGCGACGCGCCGAACACGACCGCGACGTCGGCTTCGCGGATGAGCTCCATCGCTCCGGCCGCACCGAACCCGCCGGTCACCCCCAGGTCGAACTCGGCCCGGGGGAAGACCCCGCGCCCGAGCGCCGTGGAGGCCGTGAGCGCCCCGACCGCGTCGGCGAGTTCGCCCAGCGCTTCGCCGGCACCCGCGATCCACGCGCCGCGCCCGGCCAGCAGCAGCGGGCGGCGCGCGGTCGACAGCGCCGCGGCGACGTCGGCCACCGCCCCTGCGGCGAACGGCCCGGCGGGCACCAGCGGTTCGGGGATGCGCGGCTCCGGCGCCTCCGGAACGGGGCCCGCGTCACGCGCCGCGACGTCGTACGGGATGGCGAGCACGGTCGGCACACGGTAGGTGAGCGCGTGCTCGATCGCGATCACGGTCGTGGCCGCGGCATCCGCTCGCCCCACCGTGTAAGTGCGCGCCCCGACGGCCGACGCGAGCGCGATCTGGTCGACGTCCCACGGTCGCGGACCCGACGTCGGCTCGTCGCCGACGACGAGCACGAGCGGGACGTGCGCCTGCACGGCCTCGGCGAGGGCGGTGAGCGTGTTCGTGAAGCCGGCGCCGTAGGTCGAGGTCGCGGCGGCGAGGCGCCCCGATGCGCGGTGGTAGGCGTCGGCGGCGACCACCCCGCCCGCTTCGTGGCGCACCGCGGTGAACGACACATCGGTGGAGCGTTCGAGCGCATCGAGGAAGTAGGCGTTGCCGTTGCCCATCACGCCGAAGACGTGGTCGATGTGGCGGGCGAGGGTGAGCGCGACGTGCGCGGAGACGGTCGGCATGAGGGAACTCCTGCAAGACGGAACGGGGATGAGGCCGTATGTGTCTCGCGCGTTCGCGCTGCGTGCCCTTTTTTCGAGCACCGACGGGCTCGTTCCCGCCGGACGTGACGAGTATAGGACCGTCAGCCGCCCAGCGCGGCGCGCACGACGGCGGCCGATCGTGCCAGTCGCGCCCCGATCTCACCGGGCTCATGAGGGCTGGCGAGGTACACGACCGAGATCGCGGCGGGGCCCCGGCCGCGCAGCTCCAGCGGCACCGCGACGGCGCGCAGGCTCGGCACGACCTCGTCGTGGCTCTCGAACCAGCCGCGGGGCGCGGCATCCGTCACCTCGGACCGCAGGTGCGCGTCGACGTCAGCGGGCCACGCAGCCGGGGGCACGAGCGACAGGATCGCCTTGCCCGGAGCGCCACGCGTGACCGGATGCCGCGTCCCCGGCCGCTGCGCGACGGAAGCCACCGCGTGCCGCGGTTCGACGCTCGCCAGCGTGACGCACTCGTCGTGGTCGAGGACGGCGAGGAAGCAGGTCATGCCGAGCTCGTTGGCGATGTCGGTGAGCTCGGGGAGCGCTTCGGCCTGCAGGTCATGCGCGACCCCGGCGGCCAGCGCCGCCATGCGCGCGCCGAGCATCGCGCGGCCATCGCGGTCGCGGGTGACGAGCCCGTGGTCTTCGAGCGTGCGCAGCAGGCGGTAGGCCACCGAGCGGTGCACCGCCAGGCGCTGGGCGACCTCGTCGATCGTGAGCGCCTCGCGCGCGTCGGCGAGCACTTCGAGAATCCGGATGCCGCGGCTCAGCGTCTGCGATGCGGGTGCGCGCTCTTCTGCCACCGGCTGTTCTCCCTTGTCGTCGCTCGGAAGGTCATATACGATCTGTTCAATATCCGAACTCTGCGTTCGGATATAGAACACGCACCCACGGTACAACGGAGTTCCATGCAGTTCCACCACCACGGCTACGTTTCCGGCGAGCCGCGCATCCAGGACGCCGCCGGCACGGGCATCGACCGGCCGGCCGAGCTTCCCGACGAGACCGACGTGCTGATCGTCGGCTCCGGCCCGGCCGGCATGCTGCTCGCCGCCCAGCTGTCGCAGTTCCCCGACGTCGCCACGCGCCTGATCGAGCGTCGCGACGGGCGCCTCGTGCTCGGGCAGGCCGACGGCATCCAGCCCCGCAGCGTCGAGACCTTCCAGGCGTTCGGCTTCGCGGAGCGGATCGTGGCCGAGGCCTACAACATCGCCTACATGAACTTCTGGGGCCCGAACCCCGAGAACCCTCGCGAGATCGTCCGCACCGCCCGCACGGAGGACTACGCGTTCAAGATCAGCGAGTTCCCCCACCTCATCGTCAACCAGGCGCGCGTGCTCGACTACTTCGCCGAAGCCGCCGCGTACGGGCCCGGGCGGATCGTCCCCGACTACGGCGTCGAGTTCGTCGGCCTCACGGTGCACGACGAGGGGGAGTACCCCGTCGAGGTGCGCGTGCGCCACGCGTCGGGTCCGCGCGCGGGCGAGGAGCGCACCGTGCGGGCGAAATACGTGGCCGGCTGCGACGGCGCGCGCAGCGGCGTGCGCGAAGCCATCGGGCGCACGCACGTCGGCCGGTTCGCCGCCCACGCGTGGGGCGTGATGGACGTCCTGGTCAACACCGACTTCCCCGACTGGCGCACCAAGTGCGCGATCAACTCGACGGCGGGCAACATCCTCCACATCCCGCGCGAGGGTGGATACCTCAGCCGCATGTACATCGACCTCGGCGAGGTCGCCCCCGACGACGACCACCGCGTCCGCCAGACCCCGATCGATGAGATCATCCGCCGCGCCAACGAGATCCTCCACCCCTACTCGATCGACGTGAAGCAGGTCGCGTGGCACAGCGTGTACGAGGTCGGGCATCGGGTCACCGACCGCTTCGACGACGGCGACGACGGCCGCTCGCCGCGCGTCTTCCTGACGGGCGACGCCTGCCACACCCACAGCGCCAAGGCCGGGCAGGGCATGAACGTGTCGATGCAGGACGGCTTCAACCTCGGCTGGAAGCTGGGCCACGTGCTCACCGGCCTCGCCCCCGAATCCCTTCTCGAGACCTATTCGGCCGAGCGGCAGCCGGTCGCGCAGCAGCTCATCGACTTCGACCGGGAGTGGTCGTCGCTCATGGCCCGCAAGCCCGACGAGATCTCCGACCCGCAGGAGCTCGCCAACTACTACCTGGCCACCGCCGAGTTCCCGTCGGGATTCATGACGCGGTACGACCCGTCGATGGCGGTGGCGGATGCCTCGCACCAGCACCTCGCCGCCGGGTTCCCGGTGGGCAAGCGCTTCAAGAGCGTCGAGGTGGTGCGCGTGTGCGACGGCAACGTCGTGCACCTCGGGCATCACGCGAAGGCCGACGGGCGCTGGCGGGTGTACGCGTTCGCCGACGGAGCGGTCGCCGGTGAGGACTCGGCGCTGGCGTCGTGGGCGGCGTGGCTCGCGTCGGACGCCTCGCCGCTCGCGCGCCACACGCCGGCAGGGGCCGATGTCGACGCCGTCTTCGACGTGAAGGCGATCTATCAGCAGCGCTACGAAGACGTCGACATCGCGAAGGTCCCGGCCGTCTTCCTGCCCCGGACCGGGCCGCTCGGGCTCACCGACTGGGAGAAGGTGTACGCGGCCGGGCCGAGCGCGTGGAGCACGGCCGACATCTTCGCCGAGCGCGAGATCTCGCGCGACGGAGCGGTGGTCGTGGTGCGACCCGACCAGTACGTTGCCGCCGTGCTGCCGCTCACCGCGACGGAGGAGCTCACCGCCTTCTTCGCGGGTGTCCTGACCGATCAGCGCGCCTGACCGGCGCGCCGAACCGACGTACGAAACGGCGATCCGAGACGGATGCCTGTACACGACGTACATCGGCGCTGATGAGCAGCCCGGGGCAGAATTGCCCAGAAGTCCCAGAGAACAGTTGGCCCAGACCGGGTGCGCGGCATCCGATGACGACGAGGGAGTCCCCGTGACCGATAACCGTGAGTCCGACCTGCTGGCGTCCGTCCCCGACGGCCTGTTCATCGGCGGCGAGTGGCGACCGGCGGCCGAGGGTCGCACGCTGAACGTCTACGACCCGGCGACGGGCGCGACGGTGAAGACGATCGCCGACGCCTCGCCCGAAGACGGCAAGGCCGCCCTCGACGCCGCCGTCGACGCGTTCCCTTCCTGGGCGGCGACGCCCGCCCGCGAGAGGGCCGAGATCCTCCGCCGTGCCTTCGACCTGCTGCAGGAGCGCAAGGAGGACTTCGCCCTGCTGATGACCATCGAGATGGGCAAGCCGCTGGCCGAGGCGCGCGGCGAGGTCGCGTACGGCGGCGAGTTCCTCCGCTGGTTCAGCGAGGAGACCGCACGCGTGCAGGGGCGCTACGGCGCGAACCCCGAGGGAACCGGCCGCATGATCGTGTCGCAGCATCCGGTCGGCCCGTGCTTCCTCATCACGCCGTGGAACTTCCCGCTCGCCATGGCCACTCGCAAGATCGCACCCGCCCTCGCCGCCGGCTGCACCGTGGTCATCAAGCCCGCCGAGCTGACCCCGCTCACCACGCTCGCGTTCGCGAAGCTGCTCGAAGACGCCGGCCTGCCGAAGGGCGTGGTCAACGTCTTCACGACCTCGACCTCGGGCAAGGTGTCCGAGCCGATCATCCGCGACCCGCGCCTGCGCAAGCTGTCGTTCACGGGTTCGACGTCGGTCGGGCAGCGGCTGCTCGAGCAGGCCGCGCAGGGCGTTCTCCGCACGTCGATGGAGCTCGGCGGCAACGCCCCGTTCGTCGTGTTCGAAGACGCCGACCTCGACAAGGCGGTCGACGGCGCGATGCTGGCGAAGTTCCGCAACATCGGTCAGGCCTGCACGGCGGCGAACCGCTTCATCGTGCAGCGCTCCGTCGCCGACGAGTTCGCGCGCCGGGTGACCGAGCGGGTGCAGGCGATGAAGATCGGCCGCGGCACCGAGGAGGGCGTGCAGATCGGACCCCTCATCAACAAGGACGCCGTCGACAAGGCATCCGCTCTGGTCGACGACGCCGTCGAGCGCGGCGCGTCGCTGCGCACCGGTGGCAAGGCGGTCGAGGGGGCGGGGACGTTCTACGAGCCGACCGTCGTGACGGACGTGCGGCCGGGCAGCGACATCCTGCGCGAGGAGATCTTCGGGCCGGTGCTCGCCATCGTGCCGTTCGACGACGAGGACGACGCGGTGCGCATCGCCAACGACACCGAGTACGGCCTCGTCTCGTACGTCTTCACCGAGAGCCTCTCGCGCGGACAGCGCATGATCGAGCGGCTCGAGACCGGCATGATGGGCCTCAACGTCGGCGTCGTGTCGAACGCGGCGGCGCCGTTCGGCGGCTGGAAGATGTCCGGCCTCGGACGCGAGGGCGGCGCCGAGGGCATCCACGAGTACCTGCAGACGAAGTACACCCTCACGGGGAACCCGTTCGCCTGACCCCGCGCACCCGCCCGCCCGCCCGCCCGCCCGCCGACCCTCGAGTCGCCAAGACACGCCGTTCCGCGGCACGAGCGTCGGCGTGTCTTGGCGACTCAGGGTTTGCCTCACCCGTGGGGGTGGTCGCCGCCATGATGGGGGGATGGATGCCGCCACCGTCCGCCGCGACCGGCTCCGGTCGCATCGGCTGAGCGCTCCGGCGGGGTCCGTCGCCGACGCGGCGGCGCACATGCTGGCGACGCAGGGCCAGGAGTTCTGGGGCGGGCGGTGGGCGCTGGCGGCCCGCACCGAGGGCGCCGTGACGGTGCGCGACGTCGACGCCGCGTTCGACCGCGGCGAGATCGTGCGGTCGTGGACCATGCGCGGCACCATCCACGTCATCCCCGCGCGCGACCTCGCGTGGGTGCTGGGCGTCACCGGCGAACGGCAGGCGCGGCAGGCGGCCGGCGTGCGCCGGGCCGAGTCGATCGACGAGGCCGAGCTCGCGCGCGCCGAGCGCCTGGCCGGGGCGGCGCTCGCCGGCGGCAACCGGCTCACCCGCAAAGAGCTGTTCGCGGTGTTCGAGGGCGGCGGCGTGAGCACTGCGCGGCAGCGCGGCTACCACCTGCTCGTCGCGCTGTCGCTCCGGGGCGTCGTCTGCCAGGGGCCGGTGGTGCCGCGCGAGGGCGGTCCGACGCGCGAGCAATACGTCGTGCGGTTCGACGAGTGGGTGACAGAAGGGGCGTCCCCGGCCGATCCGCTGGCCGAGTTCTTCGTCCGCTACATCGACGGGCACGGTCCCGCCGGTCCGCGCGACTTCGCGTGGTGGTCGGGTCTGCCCGTCGGGATGGCACGCGAGGCGGCGGCCGCGGCATCCGATCGGCTCACCCTGGTCGCCGACGAGCCCGAGCCGCAGTATGTGACCGTGTCGGTCGCCCCGTCCGCGGCCGCCCCCGAGGTCGTCGCCCTGCCGCCGTTCGAGGAGTACTACCTTTCCTATGCCGACCGCACCGTGCCGTGCGCGCCCGAGTTCCTGCGGGCGATCGGCCCGAGCATGAACGGGATCGTGCGTCCGATCATCGTCGCGCGGGGCGAGGTCATCGGCGTCTGGACCCACTCGGTCGCGGTCGGGCGGCATGCCGACGACCCGATCCCCGAGCTGTTCCGGGCGGATGCCGCCACCGACGCCGAGGTCGCGGCGGCGCTCGACCGCTACCGGGCCTTCATCACGGCGTGACGGCGATTCGGCCGGGCTAGCCGCCTGGCCCGGCGGACGCAACCCCTCGCCCGACCCGGCGGAGCCGACCTACCGTGGGGGTCTTCCCTGATCCGAGGAGCGTCCGCCATGCCCGACAGCCACTACCGCGTGCTGGTCATCGGAGGGGGCAACGGGGGAGTGTCGGTCGCCGCGCGCCTGCGCCGTCTCGGGGTCGACGACATCGCGCTCGTCGAGCCGCGCAGCGAGCACCTCTACAAGCCGCTGTTCTCGCACGTGGCGGGCGGCACGGCGCGCGCGAGCATCACCGTCCGTCCGCAGCGGGAGGTGATCCCGCCGGGGGTCACCTGGATCGAGGACGGCGTGATGGCCATCGACCCGGTGACGAGCAGCGTCACCCTCGGGAGCGGGTACGGACTCACCTACGATCACGTCATCGTGTGCCCCGGCATCCAGCTGGACTGGAGCCGGGTCGCCGGACTCGCCGACGCGCTGAACACCCCCGCGGTGTCGTCGCACTACGAGTACGACCTGGCCGCCAAGACGTCGCTGCTGCTACGCGACCTGCGCAGCGGGACGGTGGTGTTCACCCAGCCCGACGACCCGGCCTCGTGCGCGGGTGCGGCGCAGAAGCCGATGTACCAGGCGTGCGCATACTGGCGTGCCGCCGGCGTGCTCGACGACATCCGGGTGGTCTTGGTCGTGCCCGGCGACCGGCCCTTCGGCATTCCCGACATCTCGGCGGAGCTCGAGCGCAACATCGCCGAGTACGGGATCGAGCTGCGCACCCGCAGCGAGCTGCTCGAGGTCGACGCCGACGCCCAGGAGGTCGTGATCGGAGGTCCGGAGGGCACCGAGCGACTGTCGTACGACGTGCTCAACGCGGTGCCGCCGCAGTCCGCGCCCGACTGGGTGAAGGTGTCGCCGCTGCCGTCGCCGGGCGACGTCGGCGGCTTCGTCGAGGTCGATCCCCGGACCTTGCGGCATCCGCGCTTCGCCAACGTCTGGTCGTTGGGCGACGCCGCCGCGACGACGAACTCGAAGTGCGGCGGGGCGCTGCGCAAGCAGACCTACGTCCTGGCGAAGAACCTCGCCGCGGTGCTGCGCGGCGAGGAGCCGCGGTGGGAGTACGACGGGTACGCGGTATGTCCGTTCACCGTCTCGCGCTCGACCGTCGTGTGGGCGGAGTTCGACGATCACGATCAGCTCAAGCCGACCATCCCGTTCTGGAAGACGATGTACCGCGAGAACCGGCTGTCGTGGATCTTCGACCGTCACGTCCTGCCGTGGGTGTACTGGAACCTCATCCTGACCGGCCGCGTGTGACGGCGGGGGCGGCGCACGACCCGGCTCGATTTGGCCGCGCCCCCCGGCTCACGTAGACTGGCATCAACCGAAGACCGCCGGTCATCGTCGTGTGCGCAAGTTCACGAAGATCGAAGCACTGCATCGCAGGGGCCCGCGCAGGTGACACGAACGATTCTCCTTCTTCAGGATTCCGCTCCGTGCGCTTGCGCCGGAGCTTTTTTCTTTGCCGTGACGAGAGCAGATGAGCGGATGTCGAGGCCGACGCCCCGCCATCGTGGAGCGTCTCGTACACACACTTCGCGGGGTCCATCCCGCGAGGCGACAAGGAGTGGCCATGGCGCAGAAGGAAGCATCGGTCGCCGAGCTCACGAAGCATTTCGAGGACTCGACCGCCGTTCTGCTGACCGAGTACCGCGGTCTGACGGTCGCCCAGCTCAAAGAGCTGCGCAACAGCATCCGTCAGGACGCGGAATACGCCGTGGTGAAGAACACGCTGACCAAGATCGCCGCGAACAACGCGGGGATCACGTCGCTGGACGACGACCTCAAGGGTCCGTCGGCCATCGCTTTCGTGCACGGTGACCCGGTCTCCGTCGCGAAGGGTCTGCGCGCCTTCGCCAAGGCACACCCTCTTCTGGTCATCAAGGGCGGTTTCTTCGACGGAAACCCCCTCAGCGCAGAAGAGGTCAGCAAGCTCGCCGACCTCGAGAGCCGTGAAGTCCTGCTGGCGAAGCTCGCCGGCGCGATGAAGGCCTCGATGACCAAGGCGGCCTACGTCTTCAACGCACTGCCGTCGAAGGCCGTTCGCACGGTCGACGCGCTGCGTGAGAAGCAGGAGTCCGCGGCCTGAACCGGCCTCGGCTAAGCAAAACCCAACTCAAGGAGAATCATCATGGCAAAGCTCAGCACTGAGGAGCTGCTCGACGCGTTCAAGGAGCTCACCCTCATCGAGCTCAGCGAGTTCGTCAAGGCGTTCGAGGAGACCTTCGACGTCACCGCCGCCGCTCCGGTCGCGGTCGCCGCTGCGGGTGCCCCCGCCGGTGGCGCCCCCGCCGAAGAGGCCGAGGAGAAGGACTCGTTCGACGTCGTCCTCGAGGCCGCCGGCGACAAGAAGATCCAGGTCATCAAGGTCGTCCGCGAGCTCACCTCGCTCGGCCTGGGTGAGGCGAAGGCCGTCGTCGACGGTGCTCCGAAGGCTGTCCTCGAGGGCGCCAACAAGGAGACCGCCGACAAGGCGAAGGCCGCTCTCGAAGAGGCCGGCGCGACGGTTACCCTGAAGTAATCTCGCTTCGCTCGATCAGCGAATCACGATGGCCCCGGATGCTTCGGCATCCGGGGCCATCGTCGTGTCAGGTGCGTACGCCGACGATCGCCGACGCCGAGTCGTCGACGGCGGCCGTGGAACTGCGGACGATCAGCGGTGACGCTTCGTAGATGCGATGGGTCGGGGCATCCGGATCGTCCAGCTGCCACAGCAGCAGCTGCACCGCCGCGCGTCCCTGCTGGTGCGGCTTCTGCTGCAGCGTCGTCAGCGAGAACATCTCGGCGTACGCGTGGTCATCGATGCCGACGACGCTCAACTGGTCGGGCACCCGGATCCCGAGCCGCCGGGCCGCGATGATCGCGCCCACGGCGACCTCGTCGCAGACGCCCACGATCGAGGTGGGCCGGCTGCGCCGGTCGCCGAGCACCTCGACCGCGGCGCCGTAGCCTCCGGGCATGCTCACTTCGCAGGGTACGTGACGAGCGGATGCCTCGAGCCCGGCGTCGCGCATGGCCGAGAGGTACCCGTCCAGGCGCTGCCGGTCGCCATAGCTCGTGCGCCGGCCGTCGGGGTCGCCGCCGAGGAAGGCGACGTTGCGGTGACCGAGCCCGATCACGTGGTCGGTGGCGATGCGACCGGCCGCGCGGTCGTCGATCGACACCGCGTTGGTGCCGACGTCGTAGCCGCCGACGCTCACGACCGGCTTGCCGAACTCGATCAATCGCTCCAGCTCGTGGGCGTTCGGCTCGATGCCCACCGCGATCAGTCCGTCGAACCGCTTCCTCGCCAGGAAGTGCTGGAACATCTCGCGCCGTGCCTCCGACTCCGGGGGTGCACCGTAGAGCGCCAGGTCGTAGCGGCGCTCCAGGAGCGCGTCCTGGATGCCCTCCAGCACGTGGGCGAAGAACCAGCGGTCCAGCGTCGGCATGATCACGCCGATCGTCTGCGTGCGGCCCGTGACGAGGCTGACCGCGCTCGTGGTCGGCACGTATCCCAGGTTGTTCGCGGCATTCTGCACCCGCGCCCGGGTCTCGTCGGACACGTAGCCCGCCCCGGTGAGCGCCCGGCTGGCCGTCGATTTGGAGACGCCGGCGGCGCGCGCGACATCGGCGATCCCCGCCATTCGGCCCTCCTCGGCAGTCCGGCGGCCCCACGGCGTCAGCGCGATTGTGGAACCGGTTCCGGGGTCATTGTGCCGTGCCGCGACCTCGCGCGCCAGCGTCAATCCCGTATTTACCGAGTTGTGATGAAGTGTGATTGTGCCGAAACCGTGCATCCCCTAGCGTGAGCATGGAATCGGTTCCCTACGTTCTCACGCGGAGCCGGAAGGTCCGTTCCGCGAACTCAATGAGGAGGCATCTCATGACAGCAATGCGATCACCCCGGCGGCGTCAGCTGCTGGCCGCTGTCGGCGTATCGGCGGTCGCCGCCCTGGCTCTGGCCGGCTGCGCCGAAGGCGGCGGCGAAGAGGCGGACGACGGCAACATCGAAGGCGAGACCGTCACCATCTCGGGCGGCATCACCGGCATCGAAGCCGAGAACATGCAGAAGTCGTTCGACGCGTTCACCGAAGAGACCGGCGTCATCGTCGAGTACACGGGCGACAAGGCGTTCGAGGGCAACATCGTCACCAAGGTCCAGGGTGGCGACGCTCCCGACATCGCGATCGTCCCGCAGCCCGGTCTGCTCAAGACGCTCGTCGGCACCGGCGAGGTCAAGGAGGCCCCGGCCGAGGTCGAGGCGAACGTCGACGAGAACTGGTCGCCGGACTGGAAGGCCTACGGCACCGTCGACGACGTGTTCTACGCGGCGCCCATGCTCGCCAACATCAAGGGTTATGTCTGGTACTCGCCGGCGAGCTTCGAGGAGTGGGGCATCGAGGTCCCGACCACGTGGGACGAGCTGCTCGAGATCTCGGCGACGATCGCCGAAGAGACCGGTGGTCCGTCGTGGTGCGCCGGCTTCGAGTCCGAGGCGGCGTCGGGCTGGCCCGGCACCGACTGGATCGAGGACCTCGTGCTTCGCCAGTCCGGCCCCGAGGTCTACGACCAGTGGGTAGCGAACGAGGTGAAGTTCACCGACCCCGAGATCAAGGAAGCGTTCGACGCGGTCGGCGAGATCCTGCTGAACCCCGAGTGGGTGAACGCGGGCTACGGCGACGTCGCCAGCATCAACTCGACGGCGTTCGCGGATGTCGCGGCCAAGGTCGCCGACGGCAGCTGCCCGATGACGCACCAGGCCTCGTTCCTGTCGGCGAACTTCCTCGACGTGCAGACGGCCGAGGGTGCGACGCCGGATGTGGCCCCTGACGGCGATGTGTACGCGTTCGTCCTCCCGGGCTACGAAGAGGGCTCGGCGACCATCGAGGTCGGTGGCGAGTTCGTGACCGCGTTCTCGGACGACGCCGCCACCCAGGCCGTGCTCGAGTACATGTCCACCCCGGAGTGGGCCGACGCGCGCGTGTCGCTCGGCGGCAACATCTCGGCCAACCTCAACGCCGACCCGAGCCTCGCTTCGAGCGAGTTCCTCACCGAGGCGATGACGCTGCTCCAGGACCCGAACACCACGGTCCGCTTCGACGCATCCGACCTGATGCCGTCGACGGTGGGTGCCGGTTCGTTCTGGCGCGGCATGGTCGACTGGATCGACGGCAAGGACACCGAGACGGTGCTGAGCGACATCCAGGCCGGCTACGACGACTGAGCTCGCGCTCGAGGGAAGGCGGGCCGTTCGCACACGCGGGCGGCCCGCCGACCCCACGGCCGGGGGAGGAGCCCGGCCACGGTTCCATCCCAGTCCGATGAAGCACTAGGAAGGCATCCATGACCGACACCACAAAGGTGGCGGAGGCGACCGAACCCGCTCGCACCGGCACCGACTACTCGGATGAGAAGGAGGCCGGCTTCTCGAAGAGACGCCGCCTCACGATCATCGTCACCACGATCGGGTTCATCCTCGTGGTGGCGCTTTTCCTCTTCATGGTCACTCGACCACCGGTCGAGGACGCTCGACCGACCAGCCTCGGCTTCTCGCTCAACAGCTTCTTCCGCTGGCTGGGCGATCTGAACCCGCTGCTGCAGATCCCGGTCGTCCTGATCGTGTTCTTCGCGGTCGTCGGGCTGATCCTGCTGCTGATCGAATACGCGCCCCGGCCCGGGAAGTTCTACTTCTGGCTGCGGCTGGCGACCTGCTTCCTGCTGCCGGTCCTGGCCTTCATGCTGCTGCGGCCGTATCAGAACGCCGTCGTCTACGTGCTCGGCATCGCCGTGCTGCTGGGCGCTCTGCTGTTCTGGGCCGACTACCGGGCGCGTGAGGGCGCGGGGCACCTGTACCAGCTGATCCTGTTCTCGGCGCCCGCGGCCATCCTGCTGCTCATCGGCCTCGTGTATCCGGCGGTGTCGACGTTCATCCAGTCGTTCTTCGACAAGACGGGCCAAGAGTTCGTCGGCATGGAGAACTACATCTGGGTGTTCACGAACCCGCAGGGGTTCTGGTCGGTCATCAACTCGATCATCTGGGTGATCGTCGCCCCCACCTTCGCGACGATCATCGGCCTCGCCTACGCGGTCTTCATCGACCGGGCTCGGGGTGAGAAGGCGCTGAAGGTGCTGATCTTCATGCCCTTCGCGATCTCGTTCGTGGGCGCCGGCATCATCTGGGGCTTCATGTACGACTACCGGCAGGGCGATCAGGTCGGCCTGCTGAACGCCATCGTGACGGCCTTCGGTCTTCCGCCGGTGTCGTGGCTGACGATCACGCCGCTCGTCAACACGCTGCTGCTGCTCGTCGTGTTCATCTGGAGCCAGACGGGTCTGGCGATGGTGATCCTGTCGGCGGCGGTCAAGGCGGTTCCCACCGAGCAGATCGAGGCCGCGGCGCTCGACGGCGCCAGCGCCTGGCAGCGGTTCCGCAACGTCACGGTTCCCGGCATCCGCTCGTCCATCGTCGTGGTGTTCACCACGATCGCCATCGGGGCGCTGAAGATCTACGACATCGTCGCCGTGATGACCGGTGGCCGCAACGACACCAGCGTGCTGGCGTTCGAGATGGTCAACCAGCAGCAGCGGTTCCAGAGCTACGGGCACTCCGCGGCGCTGGCGGTCGTGCTGTTCATCTTCGTCGTCCCGTTGATCGTCTTCAACGTGGTGCAGATCAGGAAGCAGAGGGAGATCCGATGACCGTCGGAGTGGAGGTCATCGAGCCGGTGCCCAATGCACCGACGGCTCGACAGGTGGCGCGCGAGACGCGCAAGCACGAGAAGCTCGCCCAGAAGCGGCTCTCGTCGAAGGGGGCGACCCTCGCTGCGGTGATCATCGCCTTCTTCTGGACGATCCCGACCTTCGGTCTGCTCGTCACGTCGTTCCGGCCTCCGGCCGACGTGCAGACGACCGGGTGGTGGACGGTCTTCCTCGACCCGGAGTTCACGCTCAGCAACTACCAGGCGGCGCTGACCGCGGGCGGCACGACGCTGACCCTGGCACAGTCGTTCGTGAACTCGCTGGCGATCACCATCCCGGTGGCGTTCTTCGCGATGGCCGTCGCGTCGATGCTCGCCTACGCGTTCGCGTGGATCGACTTCAAGGGCAAGGGATTCCTCTTCGTCACGGTGTTCGCGCTGCAGATCATCCCGCTGCAGATGGCGCTCGTGCCGCTGCTGAGCCTCTTCTCGCGAGGGCTCACGATCAACGGCGTCACCATCTTCCCGGGGCTCGACATGAGCGATGTCGACCGCAGCTTCGCCACCATCTGGATCGCGCACACCATCTTCGCGATCCCGCTGGCGGTGTTCCTGCTGCACAACTTCATCGCCGAGATCCCGAGCGAGGTCATCGAGGCGGCGCGGGTCGACGGGGCCGGCCACGGACAGGTGTTCTTCCGGATCATCCTGCCGCTGGCCACGCCGGCGCTGGCGTCGTTCGCGGTGCTCCAGTTCATCTGGGTGTGGAACGACCTGCTGGTGGCGACGATCTTCGCGCCGTCGTCATCCCTGCCGATGACGCAGTCGCTGGCGTCGCTGTCGGGCACGTGGGGCAACCAGTGGTTCCTGCAGGCGGCGGGCACGTTCCTGACCATCCTGTTCCCGCTGATCGTGTTCTTCGCCCTGCAGCGGTTCTTCGTCCGCGGCCTGCTGGCCGGCGCCACGAAGGGCTGACGCCGGGAGCACCGACGCAGACGGCGCGGCGCACGATCCTCAGGGGTCGTGCGCCGCGCCGTTTCTCGCGGTTGGGAGGTCAGTCGCAGCCGAGCCGGGCCGCGATCGACTCCATCGCGTCGATCTCGGCCGTCTGCCCGCCCTTGATCGCCTGCGCCACTTCGAGCGCACGCGGATCGGTCCCGAGCTCGAGGAGCGCCTCGGCCATCGGGATCGCGCCTTGGTGGTGCCGGATCATCAGCTCGAGGAAGAGGCAGTCCGCCTCCTGCCCGGTCGCCGACGCCAGCTCGTTCATCTCGGCGGCCGACGCCATGCCCATCGCCTCGCGCACCTCGTCGTCGGTGAGAGGCTGGTCCGCGGTGCCGGCGTGATCGTGCCCGGCCTCGGATGCACTCATCCACGCCATCGTCTGGCCGCCCGACTGCGGCAGGCCCCACTGGACCAGCCAGTCGTACATCTCGCCGCGCTGACCGGCCTGGCCGGTGGCGATGTCGTAGGCGAGCACGCGGAGCTCGGGGTCGTCGGTCTTGCGGTAGATCTCCATGGCCATCTCGATGGCCTGGGCGTGGTGCACCTGCATGTCGCGGGAGAAGCCGGCCTCGGGCGATGAGGTTCCGGGCGCCGCGGCGCTCGCCGACGCCCCGAAGGTCGAGAACCGGCCGATCGCGAACGCGAGGGCGGCGATCAGCACCAGCGCGACCACGACCACGAGCCAGCGGCTCGAGCGCCCCGAGGGCGCTTCGTCGCTCATCGGATCACTTCTTGCCGGGGGCGTCGTACGCGCCGGTGCACGCGGCGTTCGGCTCGGGCGCGTTGGTGCTGCGCCAGTAGGCGCGGATGAACTGCTCGATGCGCTCGTCGTCGGCCGAGTCGACCTTCACCTGCGCGTTCCAGGCGCTCAGCGCGATCGGCGAGTCCATGCCCTCATAGGGCGAGAGCACCGTGTACGTGGAGGGCAGCTGCGCCTCGAGGGCCGCGATGTCGTCGTCGCTGACCTGGGCGGGGTCGTAGGTGACCCACACGGCGCCGTGCTCGAGCGAGTGGACGGCGTTCTCGTTGGGGACCGGCTGGGTGTACACGCCGCAGTTGAGCCACACGGCGTTGTGGTCGCCGCCCGCCGGGGGAGTCTGCGCGTACTCGACGGGTCCTTCGACGTGGTTGGCGGTGTTCTCGAACGTCTCGAGTCCCTCGATCGAGCTGCCGTCGCTGTCGCCGCGCTCGTACGTCGGCGCCGGGGCGGGCGCGAAGACGACGGAGGCGATGACGAGGCCGATGATGACGACCGCCGCGGTGATGCCGACGACCCACCACACGAGCTTGCTGCGGCGGCGCTTGGCCAGCTGCTTCTGGTACTCGGCGAGCTTCTCCTGGCGCTTCTGCTCGCGCTGCTGCTTCACCGTCAGGTTGATCTCGGCCTGCTTGGCGGGGTTGCCGCTCGTGCGCTTGTCGGAGGGGCTCGGGGGTGTCGGGGTCATGTTCGTGATCTCGGCTCGGGGCGCGTGCTCGGGCGCAGGGCGGTGTCGCGGGCAAGGGGACAGACACCGCAATCCTATGCGAGCGCATGCGGGGCCTGACTGGGAGAGCGCCGACAGGCGGTGCAGTGCCGTCTGCGAAAGATCGGGACGGATGCCGGGGCCCGAGCCTTGCGGGCGGGGGCGAGGCATCCGTTAGAATGGTGTCGAATCGATTCGACATCTGACGATTCCCTCCCCCCACCCCTGCGCGCCTGAGCCGGACGACCGGCGTCGACGCCTTCCCGCATCGCCGCCGAACAGAGATCCCACGTTGCTCGACACCGCCTCCATTCCCACCCAGCGTCCCGCCGACTCCTCCGACCACGCGCCGGTCGCACCGGCCGCCTCGCGCGCCTCCGCGCCGGAGCCGGCCCGCACGCCGACCGGCTCGATCCGCACCACGGCCACCGGCGCGATCCGCAGTCTGGGGTCGAACCCGGCGACCGCGCCGATCGTGCTGCACCCCGGCGACTCGATCCCGAACCGCCGCCGCGTGCTCTACATCGTGCTGCTGGGCGCGCTGACGGCGCTCGGCCCGTTCACGATCGACCTGTACCTGCCGGCGTTCCCGGTGCTGCAGGAGGACTTCGGCACCACCGAGGCCGCGATCCAGCTCACCCTGTCGGGCACGATGGTCGGCTTCGCGCTCGGGCAGCTGATCGTCGGTCCGCTCAGCGACAAGGTCGGCCGCCGCATCCCGCTGCTGGTCGTCACGGCGCTGCACGTGCTCGCGAGCATCGCCGCGGCCCTCGCCCCCACTCTCGAGATGCTCGCCGTCGCGCGCGTCTTCATGGGCGCCGGCGCCGCTGCGGGCGGTGTGGTGGCGGCCGCCGTCGTCCGCGACCTGTTCGGCGGCCGTCGCCTGGTCGTGATGCTCTCGCGGCTGGCGCTGGTCTCGGGCGTGGCGCCCGTGCTCGCGCCGCTCGTCGGCTCGGCGCTGCTGGTGTTCATGCCCTGGCGCGGGATCTTCGTCGTGCTGGGCGTCTACGGCAGCATCATGCTCGTCGCGGCCGCGATCTTCATCCCCGAGACGCTTCCGCCGGCCCGCCGCCACGAGAAGGGCGCGACCACGGTGTGGCAGCGCTACCGCAGCGTGCTGACCGACCGGGTCTTCATCGGCGTGCTCATCATCGGGGGCATGACCTTCAGCGGCCTGTTCTCGTACCTCTCGGCGTCGTCGTTCCTCTTCCAGGAGACCTACGACTTCGACCCCCAGCAGTACGGCCTGCTCTTCGCCGCGAACTCCCTCGGCGTGGTCCTCGGGGTGCAGGCCGCGTCGCGACTGGCGGCGCGTTTCGGGCCGCAATGGGTGCTGGCCTGGTCGACGGGCGTGCTCGTCGTCGCGGCGACCGCCATCATCGTCACCGACCAGCTCGGACTCGGCCTGTGGGGCACGATCATCCCGCTGTTCTTCTTCATGACGGCGTGCGGCTTCACCTTCCCCTGCGTGCAGGTGCTCGCCCTCGACCGGCACGGTCGCGCCGCCGGTACGGCGCAGTCGATCATCGGCGCCTCGAACTTCGGCGTCGCGGGCGTCATCACTCCGCTCGTCGGCTGGATCTCGGCCGGCGCGGGGATCACGGCCACCACGATGGCGGCGGTGATGGTCGGCTGCGCGGTGATCGGCACGCTGTCGCTGTGGATCATCGTGCGGCCCCGCACGGTCGAGCGCCTCGCCCCCTGATCCCGGCACCCGGGCACAAACCGGCGCCGCGCCGCAAGCCCTGTGAGTCGGCGGCGTCGGGTGGGCAGAATGGGGCGATGAGCGACCGTCCAGAGATCCCCGACGACCGCGCCGTGCGTCCCGCGTACGGATACCTCGTCACGGGGATCGTCCTCGTCCTGCTGTCCTGCGGCCTCGGCTGGTGGGCGTTCGCCCGCGGCGAGAACCCCTTCGCGATCGACGTGTGGTGGAACTCGTTCGTCGCCGACTGGTACTCGCCGTTCCTCACCGGCTTCTCGCAGTTCATGAACTGGGTCGGGGCCGGGTGGTTCGCCGTATTGGTGGTGCCGATCGGCGGCGCGATCGCCCTCGTCCTGCTGCGGCGACCGTGGGCCGCGGCGTTCTTCCTCGTCGCCGAGGCGGTGTCCGCCGGCGGCGTGCAGCTGCTCAAGCACCTCTTCGGCCGGGTGCGGCCCGAAGACATCATCGTCCTCTCGGACTACGGCTCCTATCCGTCGGGGCACGTCGCCAACGCGGCCACCCTGGCCACGGCCGCCTTCGTCCTCTTCCCGCGGGTGTGGGTCGCGATCGTCGGGGCGATCTGGGTGGTGCTCATGGCCTTCAGCCGCACGTACCTGCACGCGCACTGGGTGAGCGACACGGTCGGCGGCGCGATGATCGGCGCGGGCGCCGTGCTTCTCGTCGCGGCGGCGTTCGCGGTGCCGATGGCCCGCGAGAACGCGGCGCTGGAGAGAAAAACGGCGTCGGTAGGCTGAGCGCATGACCGCGCCCGCGACGCCCGATCCCGCCGTCACCGCCGCCGAAGCCGAGCTCGCGCGACTGCGCGCCGAAGCCGAGGCCGCCGAAGCGCAGCTGAAGGCCGCGCAGGCCCGGGCCGCGCTCGCGGCGGCCGAAGCCGAGGCGGCCAAGTCGCGGGCGACGGTGCAGGTCTCCGCACCGGACGCCCAGGCGGCGGATGCCTCGGCCGCGGCGACACCGGCCGAGCCGGCGCCCGCCGAAGCCGCTCCCGCGGCGTCGACGCCGGCGGAGCCCGCCGTCGAGGCCGCAGGGGCACCCGACTCCGAGCCCGCGGAGGGACCCTTGGCTTCCGCGGAGGTCGACAAGATCGTCGCCGGGTACGCCTTCGAAGGGCCGACGCTCGATCTCGGCGCGCTCGTCAACGGCGAGCCGGTCCCGCGCGCGCAGGTACGGATCCCGCTGGGCATGATGAACCGGCACGGGCTCGTCGCGGGCGCCACCGGCACCGGCAAGACCCGCACCCTGCAGGGCCTCGCGGAGCAGCTCGCCGCGCAGGGCGTCCCCGTGTTCGCCGCCGACATCAAGGGCGACCTCTCGGGGGTCGCGACCCCGGGTGAGCCGAGCGACAAGCTCCTCGCCCGCACCAGCGCCATCGGGCAGGAGTGGAAGGCCGAGGCATCCGTCACCGAGTACTTCGCGCTCGGCGGCATCGGCAAGGGCGTGCCGGTGCGCGCCACCGTGTCGGGGTTCGGGCCGCTGCTGCTGAGCAAGGTGCTCGGACTGAACGCGACGCAGGAGTCGAGTCTCGGGCTGGTGTTCCACTACGCCGACGAGCAGGGGCTGGCCCTGGTCGACCTGTCCGACCTGCGAGCGGTGCTGACCTACCTGACCAGCGACGAGGGAAAGGGCGAGCTCAAGGGGCTGGGCGGCCTGTCCGCGGCGACCGCCGGCGTGATCCTGCGCGAGCTGATCACGTTCGCCGACGACGGCGCGGACGTGTTCTTCGGCGAGCCCGAGTTCGAGGTGGGCGACTTCCTGCGCACGGCGTCCGACGGACGCGGCGTCATCAGCCTGCTCGAAGTGCCCGGAGTCGTCGACAAGCCCGCGCTGTTCTCGACGTTCCTGATGTATCTGCTGGCCGAGCTGTTCGAGGTGCTCCCCGAGGTCGGCGACCTCGACAAGCCCAAGCTCGTGTTCTTCTTCGATGAGGCGCACCTGCTGTTCCGCGACGCGTCGAAGGACTTCCTGGCCGCGATCGTGCAGACCGTGCGGCTCATCCGGTCGAAGGGCGTCGGGGTGTTCTTCGTCACCCAGACCCCGAAGGACGTGCCCGGCGACGTCCTCGCTCAGCTGGGTTCGCGGGTGCAGCATGCGCTCCGCGCCTTCACCCCCGATGACGCCAAGGCGCTCCGCGCGACCGTCGGCACGTACCCGACTTCGGGGTACGACCTCGAGCGGGTGCTGCAGGAGCTCGGAACCGGTGAGGCGATCGTGACCGTCATGAGCGAGAAGGGGGCTCCGACACCGGTCGCGTGGACCCGTCTGCGCGCACCGCAGGGACTCATGTCGCCCACTCCCGACCCGCAGATCGAGGCGGCCGTCAAGGCGTCGCCGCTGCTGGCGAAGTACGGCACGGCGATCGACCGCGAGTCGGCTCGCGAGCTGCTGGCGGCGAAGCTGAAGGCCGCCCATGATCTCTTGGCCGAGAAGAAGGCGCAGCAGGAGTACGAGCGGCTGCTGAAGAAGACGCAGGGGTCGACGCGCACGTCGCGGACGCGTCGCACCGAGAAGTCGCCGCTCGAGCAGATCCTGAACTCGAAGTCCACCCAGACGATCCTCGGGGGCGTGATCCGCGGCATGTTCGGGACCGGGCGGCGCTGACGCCGACCGACCGCCGGGCGGTGCTGAGGCCGGGAACCGCCGTGCGGGCCTAGCCTGGACGCATGGCGAGGAAGCCCCCGCGCACCGACATCGACGAGTCGCTCGTCCGCGTCACGAAGCCGCGCACGTCGGCGGTCGGCGTGCCCGCGGTGCTCCACGCGCTTCAGGTGGCGAACGAGCAGATGGGGGTCGCGCGGTCGCTGCAGACCCTGGTGCGGGTCAACCAGAAGGACGGCTTCGACTGCCCGGGCTGCGCCTGGCCCGAGGAGGACAAGCGGCACATCGCGGAGTTCTGCGAGAACGGCGCGAAGGCGGTCGCCGAGGAGGCGACTCTGCGCCGCGTCGGTCCTGAATTCTTCGCCGCGCACTCGGTGGCCGAGCTCCGCGCGCACGACGAGTGGTGGCTGGGTCAGCAGGGGCGGCTGACGCATCCGATGATCCTCGAGGAGGGCGCGTCGCACTACCGGCCCCTCTCGTGGGACGACGCGCTGGACGAGATCGCGGCCGCGATGCGCGGACTCGACGATCCCGACGAGGCCGTCTTCTACACGTCCGGACGCACCTCGAACGAGGCGGCGTTCCTCTACCAGCTCCTCGTGCGCGGTCTCGGCACGAACAACCTCCCCGACTGCTCCAACATGTGCCACGAGTCGAGCGGCTCGGCGCTCACCGAGACGATCGGCATCGGCAAGGGGACGGTGTCGATCGACGACATCCACGACGCCGACCTGCTCATCGTCGCGGGTCAGAATCCGGGGACGAACCATCCGCGGATGCTGTCGGCCCTGGAGAAGGCGAAGCGGCGGGGCGCGACCATCATCGCGGCGAACCCGCTGCCCGAGGCGGGTCTGCTGCGGTTCGAGAACCCGCAGACGCCGCGCGGCGTCGGGTTCGGCGGCACGAAGCTCGCCGACCTGTTCGTGCAGATCCGGCTGGGCGGCGATCAGGCCCTGTTCCAGGCGATCGGCGCGCACCTCCTCGAGGCCGAGGCTGAGCGCGGAGGCGTGCTCGACCACGAATTCCTCGCGCGGCATACGAGCGGCTTCGAGGCCTATCGCACGGCGATGGCGGATGCCTCGTGGCCGGCGTTCGCCGAGGCGACGGGTCTGTCGGAGTCCGAGCTGCGCCGGGTGGGCGAGGCGGTGCGTCTGTCCAAGGCGACGGTCGTCTGCTGGGCGATGGGGCTCACCCAGCACAAGCACTCGGTGCCGATGCTGCGCGACGTCGTCAACGTGCTGCTGCTGCAGGGGAACATCGGGCGGCGAGGGGCGGGGCTCTGCCCGGTGCGGGGGCACTCGAACGTGCAGGGCGATCGCACGGTCGGCATCTACGAGAAGCCGTCCGCCGCGTTCCTCGACGCGCTCGACGCCGAGTTCTCCTTCTCGGCGCCGCGTGCGCACGGTCTCGACACGGTGGGGGCGATCCGCGCCATGCGGGACGGTCGGGTGCGGTTCTTCATGGGGATGGGCGGCAACTTCGTTTCCGCGACACCTGACACGGCCGTGGTGGAGGAGGGGATGTCGCGGGTCGAGCTGAGCGTGCAGGTCTCGACGAAGCTCAACCGCTCGCACGTCGTCACGGGGCGGCGCGCCATCATCCTGCCCACCCTCGGCCGCACCGACCGCGACCGTCGCGGCGGACGGGAGCAGCGCGTGACGGTCGAGGACTCCATGGGCGCCGTCCACGCCTCTCGTGGCAGGCTGGCCCCGCCGAGCGAGGAGCTGCTCAGCGAGGTCGCGATCGTGGCCCGGCTGTGCGACCGCGTGTTCGGTGGAGCGTCCGGCGATCCCGGCTCGCGCGCTCCGCAGGCGGACTGGCAGGCGTTCGAGCGGGACTATGCGCTCATCCGGGGCTGCATCGAGCGCGTCGTGCCCGGCTTCGACGGGTACGAGACGCGCATCGACAGGGGCGGCACCCTGCACCTGCCGAACGGCCCGCGCGATGCGCGCCGGTTCGCGACTCCCGACGGCAGGGCGCGGTTCACGGTGAACGCGCTGGAGTTCCCGCGGATCCCGCCCGGCCGCCTCCTGCTGCAGACGATCCGCTCGCACGACCAGTACAACACCACCGTCTACGGCAAGGACGACAGGTACCGCGGCATCCACGGCGGTCGCCGTGTCGTGCTGGTCGCCCCCTCCGATCTCGTCGCGCTCGGGTTCGCCGAGGGTGACATCGCGGACCTCGTCTCGGAGTGGACGCAGCCGGACGGCGCCGTGCAGGAGCGGCGCGCCGCGGCTTTCCGCCTCGTGGCCTACCCGACCCCTCCGGGGAACGCGGCCGCGTACTACCCGGAGACGAACGTGCTCGTGCCCCTGGACTCCGTGGCCGATGTGAGCGGCACGCCGACCTCGAAGTCGGTCGTCGTGCGGCTCGAGCGCCGGAGCGCGGCCGCGGGCGCGGCCTAGGGTGGAGACATGACCCGAGCCGCCGTCATCACCGTGTCCGACCGGTCGGCCGCGGGCGCCCGCTCCGACGACAGCGGGCCGATCGCCGTCGCCGCGCTGCGCGAGGCGGGCTTCGACTGCGCAGAGCCGGTCGTCGTGCCCGACGGCGCCGACAGCGTGGAACGCGCGCTGCAGGCCGAGATCGTGGCGGGGGTCAAGCTCATCGTGACGACCGGCGGGACGGGCGTCGGTCCGCGCGACGAGACGCCCGAGGGCACGCGCCGGGTGCTGACCCGCGAGATCCCCGGCATCGCCGAGGAGCTGCGGCGCCGCGGCGCCGCCGAGAAGCCGGCCGGCATGCTCACCCGCGGGGTCGCGGGCGTGGCCGACCCGCACGGGGTGCTCATCGTCAACCTCCCCGGCTCGCCGAAGGGGGTCGCGTCGGGCATGCCGGTGCTGCTGTCGGTGGCCGGTCACGTCCTCGACCAGCTCGGGGGAGGCGACCACTGATGCCCGAGGTCCGACTCGCCGCGATCAGCGACGTGCCGCTCGACCTGCCGGCGCACCTCGCGGCCGTCGACGATCCGGCGGCGGGCGCGGTGACGACGTTCGTGGGTCGCGTCCGCGATCACGATCCGGATGCCGCCGCCCCTGTCGCGGCGCTGGAGTACTCCGCGCATCCCGACGCCCCGGCCGCGCTCGCCGGCATCGCCGAGCGTGCCGCGGAGGGCACGGACGCCCTCGTCGCGGTGTCCCATCGCGTCGGCCGGCTGGAGGTGGGCGATCTCGCCGTGGTGATCGCGGTGGCCGCGCCTCATCGCGCGGAGGCGTTCGAGGTCTGCCGTGCCGTGATCGAGACGATCAAGACCGAGCTGCCGGTGTGGAAGCGGCAGGTCGAGGTCGACGGCACCGCCACCTGGCTCGGACTCGGCGGCTAGGTTCAGCCCCCGGCGAACGGCGGCAGCACGTCGACGAGGTCGCCCTCGCCGAGGCTCGTCGCGTCGTCGACCCGCGACCCGCCCACGAGCACGGCGCAGCGCGGCAGAATGCCCGCGAGCGCGGGATGCTCCGCGGTGACGGCCCGGCGGAGGTCGCCGAGGGTCGTCTCGGACCGGTGCTCGGTGTGCGTGCCGGCGGCGTCCTGCGCGGCCGCGAAGTAGCGGACGAGGGCCATCAGTCGTCCCACTCCGCCGCGAGGGCGGCGACCGCCGCCAGTGCCTCCCGCACGAGCGCGGGGTCGGCTCCGGCGCGACCGGCGGCGAGTCCCGCGACGAACGCGCCGAGCGGCGCGGCCGGGCGCGCGACGCCGTTCGCGACGTCACGGGTGAGGTCGAGCACGGCGGCGATGGGCACGTCCGCCTCGGCGAGCCCGAACCGCTCGCGCAGCGCCGCCGCCCAGGCATCGAGCGCCTCGGGCGGGAGGGTGCGGGACTGCTCGCTCATGACGGCTGACCTCTCTCGCTCCGGCGCGCGTCGTGATGCCGGCGCGCCTCTTCCAGATCCTCCCACGTGTCCACGTCGCGGGTGACCGCGTCGGGCACGACGACGACGGCGATGGCGAGGTCGGCCACGAGCTCGCGGACCGGCGCGTCCGCCCCGCGGCGGGGAAGAGCGGATGCCGCGGCCCGCAGCGCCGCGGTGCGGTACGCGCCGATGAGCCACTGCGGCCGGCTCGACGCGTCACCCAGGCACAGCCCGTCGGTGTCGCGGGGGAGAAGGGCGAGGTCAGCGGTCAGCTGCCGCACCGCCGCCGCCACGCCGGGGAGGTCGCAGGCCAGCAGCAGCGTCCACTCGGGGTCCGGTCGACCGGTCTCGGTCCAGGCGCCGAGGGCGGCCACCACAGCGGCGACCGGACCGCCGAAGGGCGGGTCCTCCCGCACCCACTCCACCGGCAGGTCGGGGTCGAGGGCGGGCCCCACGACGGTGACCGGCCGGGCCGAGGCATCCGTCACCGCGTTCACCGCGGCGCGCAGCAACGTCGTCCCGCCGACCTCGAACAGCGGCTTGGCGGCCCCGCCGACGCGGGAGGCTCGTCCCCCGGCGAGCAGGATCGCGCCCCGCGACGGCGCCACGGTCAGTCCTCGCCGGGACGGCGCCAGTCGCCGCTGCGGCCGCCGCTCTTGGCGACGATGCGGACGTTCTCGATCGAGGTGGCCTTGTCGATCCCCTTCACCATGTCGACGATCGCGAGAGCCGCGACGGACACCGCCGTGAGGGCTTCCATCTCGACCCCGGTGCGGTCGGCCGTGTGCACGGTGGCCTCGATCGACACACCGTCGTCGTCGAGGAACAGGTCGACTCCGACGCCGTGCACGCCGATGACGTGCGCGAGGGGGAGCAGCTCGGGGGTCCGCTTGGCGGCCTGGATGCCGGCGATGCGTGCCACAGCGAGGACGTCGCCCTTCGGGACGGTGCGGTCGCGGAGTGCGGCGACGACCTCGGCCGAGCAGCGGACGAACCCGCGCGCAGTGGCCGAGCGGACCGTGGGCTGCTTCTGGGTGACGTCGACCATGCGGGCGTGACCGGCGTCGTCGAGGTGCGTGAAGCTCATGAGATCAGCATGACATCGACGAGGTCGCCCGCAGCGACCGCGTCGATCTCGGCGGGGACCACCGCGTACGCTTCGGCGCGTCCGAGGCTGCCGGCGAGATGGGAGGCTCCGCGCGAGACGGGGACGGCCCGCCACGAGCGGGCGTCGCCGCGGTCGATCGTGACCGGGAGGTACTGCGCGCGCCCCGGAGGAGTGCGCCACGCGGTCGCGGCGGGAAGCCTCAGGACCGGCCGGTGCAGATCGCGGCGCCCCTGCATGCGCAGCAGCGCCGGGCGCACGAACACCTCGAACGAGACCGCCGCGCTCACCGGGTTGCCCGGCAGCCCGAAGAGGAGGACGCCGGAGGGGGTCGTGCCGAATCCCTGCGGCTTGCCCGGCTGCATCCGCACCCTCGAGAACCGCATCGTGTCGCCGAGCGTCGCCTTCACCACCTCGAAGGCGCCCGCGCTGACACCGCCCGAGAACACGACGGCGTCCGCCCCGAGGGTCTCCGCGGCGACGACCGCCTCGCGGGGTCCGTCGCCGTCGTCCGAGACGGCCAAGCGCAGCACGACCTCCGCTCCCGCCTCGGCGGAGAGGCCGGCGAGCAGTTCGCCGTTGGACTCGGGGATCTGTCCGCGGGTGAGCGAGCCGCCCGGCGCGACGAGCTCCGAGCCGGTCGAGACCACCACGACCCGCGGCTTCCGCGACACCGCCACGTCGGCCACCCCGGCCGCGGCGACCGCGGCGAGCTGGAGCGGCCCGAGGACGACGCCGGGATCGAGCAGCGGGTCGCCGGCCGCTGCGTCGTCGCCGCGACGGCGGACGTGCGCGCCGGAACCCGCCGGTGCGCGAAGCACGACGACGGACGTCAGCGAGTCGGCGAGGCCGCCGGCCGTGTCTTCGAACGGCACGATGGTGTCGGCGTCGGAGGGGAGGGGAGCGCCCGTCATGATACGTGCAGCTTCGCCGGGCGCTAGCGCGGGGTCGAGTGCCGTGCCGGCGGGCAGGTCGGCGACGACGCGCAGGGTCGCGGGCGACGCCGTCGACGCCGACGCCACGTCCGCGAAGCGCACCGCGAAGCCGTCCATGGCCGAGTTGTCGAAGACCGGCAGGTCGACCGCCGCCGTCACCGCCTCGCGCAGGGTGCGCCCCCGGGCCGCCGACAGCGGCATCGTCGCCGCCTCGACGAGCGGCGTCGCCTCGAGCACGACGGCGAGGTGGTCGCCGACCTCGATGAGACCGTCGGGCCCGCCGTCGCTCACGCGCGCGTCCGTTCCCGCTCGGCGGTTGACGCCCAGGCGTCCATGCCTCCGGCGAGGACGGATGCCTCGACCCCGGCCGCGCGCAGGGCGACGGCCGCGCGCTCGGCGCGCACTCCCGCCTTGCAGACGACCACGACGGGTCCGGGGCCGACGGCACGCGGGTCGGCGAGCACCGTGCCGAGCGGGACGGCGACGGCACCGGGCAGCATGCCCTCGTCGGTCTCGACCGGCTCGCGGACGTCGAGGAGCACGGCTCCGGCCTCCTGGGCGGCGACGGCGGCAGCGAGGTCGATCTGAGGGATCGGGGCGGTGCGGGCGGTCGGGATGCGGCCGTGCTCGGCGGCGGACGGGGCGACCGCGGCGGCACGGAGCGGCACCTCGTGCGACGAGGCGCGCAGGGCGTCGATCACGACGACGCGCCCGAGGAGCGGCTCGCCCACGCCGGTGAGGAGCTTGACCGCCTCGGTGGCCAGCAGCGCGCCGACCTGCAGGCACAGCGAACCGAGGACGCCGACCGCCGCGCACGTCGGCACCTCTCCGACCGTGTCGGGCGGGTACAGGTCGCGGAGCGTCACGGCCGGCGCACCGGCCGGGGGCGCGGACCAGAAGACGGTCACCTGCGCGTGGAACTCCTGCACCACGCCCCACACCAGCGGCAGTCCGAGGCTCTCGCACGCGGCGGCGACCGCTTCGCGCGTCTCGAAGGTGTCGGTGCCGTCCACCACGACATGGGCGCCGCGGAGCAGGGCTACGGCGTTCTCGGCGGTCAGGCGCGCCTGCTGGACGCGCACGACTGTGTGCGGGGAGAGGTCCGCCGTGGCACGCGCGGCGGACTCCACCTTGGGTCGGCCGACATCGCCGACGCGATGCAGCACCTGGCGCTGGAGATTGGATGCTTCGACGATGTCGTCGTCGATGACCGTCAGCGTGCCCACGCCCGCGGCCGCGAGCGCGAGAACCGCCGGCGACCCGAGCCCGCCGGCACCGACGACCGCGACGTGGGCGGCGGCCAGACGCCGCTGCGCTTCGTCGCCGAAGCCGGCGAGGCTGGCATGGCGCGCGGTGCGGATGCGTTCGTCGTCGGGGAGTGCGGCGACGGGCTCGACCAGGGGCGGCATCGGCATGTGACCAGGGTATCCGCGGGGGGCTGGGGCGGACGCGTCCGCGATCCGCCGGCGCTGAACGGCCGCATCTGCGGACGAAAAGCCGCCCCTGTCGCCGCGAGTGCGGTGTACCGTGGCGGCATGCCCAGTTACAAGATCGCCGAGGCTGCGCGCCTGCTCGGCGTCAGTGACGACACGGTCCGACGGTGGATCGACGCCGGCACGCTGCCGACCACCGGCGCTACGCCGGCCGAGGTGCCGGGCGTGGCGCTCGCCGAGCGCGCGGCCGAGCTCGCGAACGGGCCCCGCGATGCGGGCGACGTGCTCTCCAGTGCGCGCAATCGCTTCGTCGGCCTCGTCACCCGGGTGCAGCGGGACGGGCTCATGGCGCAGGTCGACCTCCAGTCCGGCCCGCACCGGGTGGTCTCGCTCATGTCGGCCGAGGCCGCCGACGACCTCGGCCTCGAGATCGGCTCCCTGGCGGTCGCGGTCGTGAAGGCGACGACGGTGATCGTCGAGGCGCCGCGGGCGTGACGATGCGAACGCGTCGCCGGCAGGCGCTCCTCACAGGGACCGCCGTCGTGGTCGCGCTTGCCCTCGCCGGCTGCGCGCGTGCAGCGGACGGACCGGCGGGCTCCGTCGAGCCCGGAGCGTCGGAGCCCGGCGGCGAGCTGACCGGCGAGCTGACCATCTACGCCGCAGCGTCGCTCGGCGGAGCGTTCGACGAGCTCGCCGAGCGGTTCGAGGCGAGGCATCCGCGGCTCGACGTCGCCCCCATCACGTACGACGGCTCGAGCACCCTCGCGACACAGCTCGTCGAGGGCGCGCCCGCCGACGTCTTCGCATCGGCGGACGAGAGCAACATGCAGAAGGTCGTCGACGCGGGACTCGTGTCGTCGTCCGCGGAGGTCTTCGCGGCGAACACCCTCGTGATCGCAGTGCCCGCCGGCAACCCGGGCGGCGTGAACGGGATCGACGACCTGTCCGACCCCGCGCTCACGGTCGTGCTGTGCGCCCCTCAGGTGCCGTGCGGGTCCGCCGCCGACACGCTCCTCGCCGCCAACGACGTCTCCGCCGTGCCCGCGAGCCTCGAGCAGAACGTGACCGCGGTGCTCACGAAGGTGGCGGCGGGGGAGGCGGATGCGGGGCTCGTGTACGCCACCGACGTACGCGAGCGCAGCGACGTGGAGGCGGTTCCGGCAGCCGGCGCGGAGGACGTCGTCAACCGCTACCCGATCGCCGCACTCGACGGCGCCGAGGATCCGGAGGCCGCGGACGCGTTCGTCGCGTTCGTGCTTTCGCAATCCGGACAGGCGGTGCTGCGGGACTTCGGATTCCTAGCGCCGTGACCTCGCGCGACGATAGCGTCGGCTTCGTGCCGCGCATCCTCGCCCTTCCCGCTCTGCTCGGGTTGGCGCTCCTGGCACTCCCGCTCACCGCCCTCGTGCTGCGCGTGGACTGGTCCACCCTCGGGAGCGACGTCACGTCGCCCGAAGCGCTGTCCGCGCTCGCGCTCTCGCTGGTCACAGGGGTCATCGCCACCGCGGCGTGCGTCGTGCTCGGGGTGCCGCTCGCCCTCGTCATCGCGCGCAGCGGCGCTCGCACCGCGGCCGTGCTGCGGGCGCTGGTCACGGTGCCGCTGGTGCTGCCGCCGATGGTGGGCGGCGTCGCCATGCTGTTCCTCTTCGGCCGGACGAGCTGGCTCGGCGGTGTGCTCGCGGAGTGGGGGATCCGCGTGCCCTTCACGACCGCCGCCGTGGTGCTGGCACAGACGTTCGTCGCGCTGCCCTTCCTGGTGCTCGCGGTGGAGGGTTCGCTGCGGACCATCGGAGTGGGGTACGAGCAGGTGGCGGCGTCGCTGGGGGCCGGGCGGTGGACGATCCTCGGCCGTGTCACCCTGCCGCTCGCGGCCCCGGGCCTCATCGCGGGGATCGTGCTGTGCTTCGCGCGCGCGATCGGCGAGTTCGGGGCGACGGCGCTGTTCGCCGGAAACGCCCCGGGCGTGACCCAGACGATGCCGCTGGCGATCTACACGGCGTTCAACGGGTCGGGTGTGTCGCAGGGGACGGCCGTGGCGCTCTCGCTCCTGCTGCTCGTCACCGCCGTGGCGGTGCTCCTGCTCGTGCGGGCGTGGCGGCCGGAGGCGCAGCGGTGAGCGGCGCGGCCCTCGACGCGCGGGTCGTCGTGCAGCGCCCCGGGTTCCGGCTCGAGGCCGAGCTTCAGGCGGAACCGGGCGAGGTCGTGGCGGTGATGGGTCCGAGCGGCGCCGGCAAGTCCACCCTCCTCGGCGTGCTGGCCGGGCTGGTGCGCCTCGACGAGGGCCACGTGCGCCTGGGGGATCGCGACCTCGACCGCGCCGCGCGTCCCCGTCGGCGCACCGAGCCGGCTCAGCGCGGGGTCGTGCTCCTGGGTCAGGAGCCGCGGCTCTTCCCGCACCTCACCGCGCACGAGAACATCGTCTTCGGGATGCGCGTGCGCGGAATCCCCACGTCGGCTGCGGACTCCGAAGCCGACGAGTGGCTGTGGCGGGTGGGGCTCGCGGGCCTCGGCGCCCGGCGGCCGGCACAGCTGTCGGGCGGTCAGCAGCAGCGGGTGGCGCTCGCCCGCGCGCTCGCGACGAAGCCGGCCGCACTGCTCCTGGACGAGCCGCTCACCTCGCTCGACACCGAGATCGCGGGCGACGTCCGGGCTCTCCTGCACGACCAGCTCGCCGCGACGCGCACCACCGCGATCGTCGCGACCCACGACGCCGTCGACGCCGTGTCGCTCGCACGGCGCCTCATCGTCCTGGAGAACGGCCGGGTCACGCAGGCGGGGCCGGTGCGCGATGTCCTGGCCTCCCCGGCGACCCGGTTCACCGCGGCTGTCGCCGGCGTGAACCGAGTCGTGGGCACGGTGCGCGGGGGTCGATGGGAGCAGCATCCGCTGACCATCGACGCGGGGGGCGCGGCATCCGTCCACGCCGACGCCGCCGCCGTCGCGGCCGTGTTCCGACCCTCGGCGGTGACCATCACCGACGTCGTCGCCGACACCTGGACGGGCGCTCTCAAGCTCGACCGCCTGCACGACGACGGCGAGTGGCTCGCACGGGTGACGCGTCTGGAGCAGACGCCGGCCGGGGTGCGCGTCCGCACCGCCGAACCCGAGGTCGCGGTCGACCTCACCGCCGACCGGGCGGCGGAGCTGCGGCTCGCGCCGGGGGTGCCGGTGCGGCTCAAGGTCGAGGCGTCCGACGTGCGCCTCGTCGAGGTGGCATGATCGGCGTGCGCATCCGCCCGTTCCGTGCCGGTGACGAGCCGGCGCTCGCCGACGTGTGCCTGAAGACGGCCGACGCGGGAGCCGACGCCACCGGCGTGCTCGAGGACGACGAGCTGTGGGCGGAGGTGTTCCTGCTCCCGTACGTGGCCCGGCACCCCGACCTGGCCTTCGTGGTGGAGACGGATGCCGCGGCGGGGGACGGCGGTGAGGGACGTGTCGTCGGGTACATCGTCGCCGCGCCCGACACCATCGCGTTCGAGGAGTGGTTCCGCGACGAATGGTGGCCGCGGTTCGCCGACCGGTGGCCGCGCCCGGATGCCGCCGCCTCCGCGCTCTCGCGCCAGGACGGGATCGTCCGCTACGCCTCCGACCGGGGACCCGACGCCGCCTTCTTCGGACCTGAGTACCCCGCGCACCTGCACATCGATCTGCTTCCCGAGGCGCAGGGCCACGGGCTCGGGCGCAGGCTGATCGAGACGCTGGTCGGCGAGCTGCGACGCCGGGGCGTGCCCGGCGTGCATCTGGTGGCGTCCGCCGACAATGCCGGTGCGATCGCCTTCTACCCTCGGGTGGGATTCACCGCCCTCCCGTCGCCCGACGGCGCCCGGGCGTTCGGGATGACGTGGGGCGGAAGCACCCCGTCGTGACCGCGTGACGGGCGAGGCGACGTCGTCTCGTCAAGCCATTGGTCACGAGGGGTTCGACGCGTAGCCTGCCGACATGGACGACCCGACCTCGCCGCTGGCCTCCGCCGACCAGACCCCCTCCGCCGACCCGACCCCGCCCGAAGACCCCGCGCCGGCGCCGGGGCTGTCCTCGCCCACCGGGCGAGAGCCCGCCCTCGTCGCGGTGCCGCGTCCCGACGGCACCCCGCCGCGCGCGCTGGTCATCGGAGCCACCGGCTACATCGGAGGACGCCTGGTTCCGCGCCTGCTCGAGGCGGGGTACCGGGTGCGGGTGCTCGCGCGCGACCCGCTGCGGGTGACGTCGTTTGCGTGGGGCGGTCGCGTCGAGACGGTCGAGGGCGACGCGACGGATGCCGCGGCCGCCGCCCGCGCGGTGGCGGACGTCGACGTGCTCTACTACCTCGTGCACTCGATGGCCGCGGGCAAGGGGTTCGCCGACGCCGACCGCCGTGCCGCGCAGGTGGTGTCCCGCGCGGCCGCCGAGGCGGGAGTGTCGCGCCTGGTGTACCTGGGCGGGCTGCACCCCGACGGCGTGCCGCTGTCGCCGCACCTGCGCTCCCGCGTGGAGGTGGGCGAGACCTTCCTCGCGAGCGGCGTGCCGACGCTGGTGCTGCAGGCGGGCGTCGTGATCGGATCGGGGTCGGCGTCATTCGAGATGGTGCGCCACCTCACCGAGGTGCTTCCCTACATGCCGGCGCCCAAGTGGGTGCGCAACCGCATCCAGCCGATCGCGGTGCGCGACGTCATGCACTACCTGCTCGGCGCCGCCCGCGTCCCGGCCGACGTGAACCGCGCGGTCGACATCGGCGGTCCGGACGTGCTGCGCTACGGCCAGATGATGAACGGCTACGCGGTCGAGGCAGGTCTGCGTCAGCGGCCGATCGCGTCTTTGCCGGTGCTGACGCCCCGGCTGGCGTCGCACTGGGTCAACCTGGTCACGCCGATCCCGGCGGCGATCGCGCGACCGCTGGTCGAGTCGCTGCAGAACGAGTGCGTCATGAAGGACCACGCGATCGACGAGCTCGTGCCTCGGCCGGAGCGGGGTCTCACCGGCTACCGGCAGGCCGTGCGTCTCGCCCTCGGCCGGGTGCAGGACGACAGCGTCGAGACGAGCTGGGCCGACGCGGAGGTGCTGGGCGTGCCCAGCGACCCGCTGCCCAGCGACCCCGACTGGTCCGGCCGCGTGGTGTTCACCGACGCCCGCACGGCGCACACGTCGGCGCCGCCCGAGGCGCTGTGGCGCGTCATCGAGGGGATCGGCGGCGAGAACGGCTGGTACTCGTCGCCGCTGCTGTGGGCGATCCGCGGCTGGATGGACCGGCTCGTCGGCGGGATCGGCCTGGCGCGCGGCCGGCGATCGCGGGCGCGGCTCGGGGTCGGCGATGCGCTCGACTTCTGGCGGGTCGAAGCGCTGGAGCCGGGGCGGATGCTGCGGTTGCGCGCCGAGATGAAGGTCCCCGGTCTCGCGTGGCTCGAGCTGCGGGCGTCGCCCGACGGCGACGGCTCCCGCTACGACCAGCGGGCGGTGTTCTTCCCGCGCGGGCTCGCCGGACGGCTGTACTGGCTGGCGGTGCTCCCGTTCCACGGGGTCGTGTTCGCCGGCATGGCGGCCCGCATCACCGCCGCCGCGGAGGTCACTGCGGCGGACTCGCGACCGGCTCGCTGAGGTCGCGGACCCGGCGCCGCTCGAAGAGCGTGACGACGTCGCCGTGCGGTGCCCGGCGCTCGTCGGTCATGGTGCGCCCGTCCTCGTACCACCCGTGGGCTTCGTAGAACGAGGCGGCGCGCTGGTTGCCGTCGAGCACCCAGAGGTGCGCGTGGCGGAACCCGGCTGCGCGCAGCCGCGCCTCGGCCGCGAGCAGGAGGGCGTGTCCGACGCCTCGTGACCAGAACTCGGGTCGGGCGTAGATGGCGTACAGCTGCCCGCTCCGCGGCCGGTCGTCGTCGATCGACGGTCCGAGGGCAGCCCAGCCCGCCGGGATGCCGTCGACCTCGGCGACGAGTTCGGCGCCGCGGGGATCGCCGTGGAGCTCCTCCCACCGTGCCGCCCGACGCTCGGCCTCGCTGTCGGCGTCGAGCGCGTCGAGCAGCTCCTGCGGGATGAGGCCCGCGTACGCCGCCCGCCAGGTGTCGACGCGGATGCGCGAGATCGTCCCCGCGTCGTCGCGGGTGGCGATCCGAACGCGGAGCGTCACGGGCGGGGATCGCCGTCGTGCTCGGACGCGGCCGTCGTGAGGCGCCCGTGGTGCAGGTGCACGACGCGGTCGACCAGGCCGCCGGGGACGGCCACGTGCGAGATCAGCACCACGGCCCGGTCGGGGCCGACGGCGCCGAGCAGGTCGGACAGCAGGGCATCGGATGCCTCCGGGTCGACGCCGGCGGTCGGCTCGTCGAGCACCAGCACCGGGAAATCGCGCAGCAGCGCCCGCGCGAGCGCGATGCGCTGCGCCTGCCCGCCCGAGATCAGCGCCCCGCGCTCGCCGACACGGGCATCCAGTCCGCCGCGTTCGGCCGCCCACCCCGCGAGACCGACGCGGGCGAGCACCGCCTCGAGCTCGGCGTCGGTGGCGGTGTCGCGCGCGAACAGCAGATTCTGCCGGATGTCCTCGTCGAACAGCATCGGCCGCTGCTCGCACAGACCGACCGTGAGCCGGACGTCGTCGGCTGCGGCGCCGTGCACCGAGCGGCCGCCGATGTCGTAGTCGCCGCGGACCTCGAGGAAGCGGACGAGGGCGTGCGCCAGCGTGGTCTTGCCGGCGCCGCTCGGCCCGATGACGAGGACGCGCTCGCCGGGGCGCACGTCGAGGTCGACATCCTCCAACGCCGTGCCCGCTTCGCCGGGCCAGCGCACCGAGGCGCCGCGAAGCCGCAGCCCGTCGCCGAGGGGGACCGGGTCGCCGGTGCCCGGGCGGTCGTCGCGCACGAGGGCATCGGGCGCCTCGTCGGGCACGGCGCGGGCGACGCGATCGGCCGACGCCTTCACCTGCCGCCACGCGGAGGCGGCCAGCGGCACCGACGCGAACACCTCGAACACGGCCAGGGGCACGAGGACGGCGACGGCGAGCGACGGGCCGTCGAGCGCACCGGATGCCGCGCCCGGCGCCGTCGTCAGGACCGCGAGGATCGACGCGGCGCCCGCCAGCAGCGACACCACGGCGGCGGTGCCGGCCTGCGCGGCGGAGCGCCGCACCACGGCTCGGCGGACGGCCGCGTCCGCGGCGGCGATGCGGGAGCGGCTGTCGGTCTCGGCGCCGTACGCGATGAGCACGTCGAGGCTGCCGAGGTGGTCGACGACCGCGTCGGCGAGCTGCGCGCGCAGCGGGGCGATCTCGCGTTCGGCGCGCGCGCCCGCCGCCCAGCCCCACAGTGCGGCGGCGAGGCCTCCGGCGAGGAGGCAGGCGAGCAGGGTCAGCGCGGCCGGCCACCAGATCACGGCCACGAGGATCACCGAGCCGAGCGCGACCGTGGCGGACGCGACGAGCGGCTGCACCACCCGCAGGGGGAGGTTCTGCAGCTCGTCGACGTCGTCGACGAGCGCGCCGAGCACGGATCCGCGGCGCGTGCGGGCGAGCCCGTCGGGCGCGAGGGGCACCAATCGGCGCACGAGCGATGCCCGGGTGGCGGCGAGTTGACGCAGTGCCGCGTCGTGGCCGGTGAGGCGTTCGAGGTAGCGGAAGGTCGCACGGGCGAGGGCGAAGAACCGCACGCCGACGACCGCCGCCGACAGGTACAGCACGGGCGGCTGCTCGCTGGCGCGCACGATCAGCCACGCGCTCACCGCGAGGAGTGCGACCGCGGCCGCCTCGGACGCGAACCCCGAGGCGAGGGCCGGCCAGAAGCGGCGGGCGGGCGGCAGGGCGCCGCGCAGCACCTCGCGGGACGAGGACACGGTGACGGGCGGCGCGGCGCTCACACGACCACCTCGCTCGGCTCGAGGCGCACGACCCGGTCGGCGATCGCACGCGCGGAGGTGCGGTGCGACACGAGCACGACGATCGCGCCGTCGTCGGCGACGCGGCGGATGCTGCGCCACAGCGCACTCTCGGTGTCGGGATCGAGGGCGGCGCTCGGCTCGTCGAGGGCCAGCACTCCCGCTCGACCTCGAAGATGACGGTAGAACGCGCGAGCCACCGCGACGCGCTGCGCCTGACCGCCCGACAGTCCGGCGCCCTGCACTCCCAGTTCGCGGCCCGGGTCGAGGTCGTCGGCTTCGGCGAGATCCAGGGCCCGGGCGACGTCGGCGGCAACGGGCGAAGGGTCTCCCAGCGCCACGTTGGCCGCCACCGTCCCCGAGATGAGCCCGGGCTGCTGGCCCGCCCATGCCAGCCACTCCGACGGCAGCAGGGCGCGCACGTCGGAGTCGCCGTAGCTCGCCTCGCCTTCGTAGGCGGCCGCGCCACGCAGTGCCGCCAGCACGCTCGACTTTCCGGCGCCGCTCGGACCCTCGAGCAGCACGACCGATCCGGGGGCCGCTTCGAGGTCGACCGGCGGAAGCATCCGGTCGCCGCGGCGCACCCGGACGCCCGTCAATCGCAAGGACGACCGGCGCGGATCCGGCGCGGCGTTCAGGCGGCGTTCGCTCGCGGCAGGGTCGCGGGCGGCGTCGAGCACATCGAAGACGTCGTCGGTGGCGGCGACCCCCTCTGCGGCGGCGTGGAACTGCACGCCCACCTGTCGCAGCGGCAGGTAGGCCTCGGGCGCGAGGAGCAGGACGAACAGGCCGACGCCGAGGGCGAGGGCGCCGTCGATGAGGCGGAACCCGATCGACACGGCGATGATCGCCACCGAGATGCTCGCGAGGAACTCCAGGGCGAACCCCGAGAGGAACGACACCCGCAGCACCCGCATCGTCTCGCGCCGGTAGTCGGCGGTGACCTGCTCGATGGATGCCGCGGCCCGGTGCTGCCGGCCGAAGACCTTCAGCGTCGACAGTCCCTGCACGGTGTCGGCGAATCGCGCGGCCAGGCGCTGCAGCGTGCGCCACTGGCGCTCCTGCACCGCGCGCGTCGCGAGTCCGATGAGCACCATGAAGATCGGGATCAGGGGGAGGGTGAGGAGCACGGTGAGACCCGAGATCCAGTCGGCCCACCACATGACCGCGATGAGGAGCGGCGTCGCGACCACGGTCTGCACGAGCTGAGGCAGGTAGCGGCCGAAGTACGCCTCGAGAGCGTCGAGGCCGCGCCCGGCGGTCACGGCGAGCTGGGCGGAGTTGCGGGTGCCGAGCCACTCCGGGCCGAGCCTGCCGACCGCCTCGACGAGCGACGTGCGCAGCTGCGTCTGCACCCGCGCGGCGGCGCGCGATGCGACCGCCTCGCGCCCCCACAGCAGGACCGCGCGGGCGGCGACGACCGCTGCGAGCGCGCCGAGGGTGGGAACGAGGCCCGCGAGCGGCATCCCTCCGATCGCGTCGGTGACGGCCTTCGTGAGCAGCCACGCGAACGCGACGATCACCGCCGTCTGGGCCACGGCGAGCACACCGATCGTGACGAAGAACCCCCGGGAGGCGCGCGCGTACGTGAGCAGCCTCGGATCGACGGGCTTGCCGCCGAGTCGAGGCGGCAGACCCTCCGCGGCGTCGTCCGGCGGCCCGTTCTCGGCTTCGCTCATGGCCTTTCGACCCTACCGAACGCTCGTCGGCGTCGGCGGGCGGTGCCTCCCGTCCGTGCTCAGATGCGAGGTCAGTGCCCGACCGCGACCGCCCGCTCGATGCGGGTGCGCGAGACGCGCTTGCGGAAGATCCAGTACGTCCAGCCTTGGTACAGCAGCACCAGCGGGAGGAAGATCACCGCCGCCCACGTCATGATCGTCAACGTGTAGTCGGTGCTCGAGGCGTTCTCGATCGTGAGGCTGAAGCTCGGGTCGGTGGACGACGGCATCACGAACGGGAACAGCGCGAACCAGAGCGTCAGGACGGCGGCGACGATGGTCGCGGCGCCGAACCCGAACGCCCATCCCTCGCGGTCGCGCAGGTTCGCGAACAGGGATGCCAGCAGCGCGACCGCCGCGATCGCGGCGCACACCACCACAGCGCCCAGGAACGGCGCCCGGCGGTCGGCGGCGATGAGCACCGTCCAGATGAGGAACGCGGCGGCGACCCCGACGGTGAGCGCCCCGGACCGGCGAGCGAGGCGACGGGCGTCTTCGTGCACCTGCCCGTCGGTCTTCAGAGCGACGAAGTACACGCCGTGGGTGAAGAACAGGAGCAGGGTCGTGACTCCGCCGAGGAGCCCGTAGGGGTTCAGCAGGGTGAGAAGCGAACCGGTGAACTCGAAGTCCGCGTCGATCGGCACCCCCTGCACGATGTTGGCCACCGCCACGCCCCACAGCAGGGCGGGGACGGCCGAGCCCACGACGATCATCGTGTCGAAGCGGCGCTTCCACGCGAGGCCCTCGCGCTGATGCCGGTACTCGAACGAGACGCCGCGCAGGATGAGCGCGAGGAGGATGAGCAGCAGGGGCAGGTAGAAGCCGCTGAAGAGGGTGGCGTACCACTCGGGGAACGCGGCGAACAGGCATGCGCCGGCGACGATCACCCACGTCTCGTTGAGGTCCCACACGGGGCCGATCGTGTTGATGATCTGGCGCCTGCCGATGTCGTCCCTGCCGAGGAAGGGCAGCGACATGCCGACGCCGAAGTCGAAGCCGTCGAGCACGAAGTAGCCGACGAAGAGGAAGCCGACGATCCAGAACCAGAGGTATGCGAGGTCCATGACGTTTTCCAACCGCTCCTAGTAGACCGTCGTGGGGGTGTCTTCGACCGCGAGTTCGCGGGGGTCGGGGTCGCCCGGACCGGGCAGCGGGTCGGGACCCTTCTGGGCGGTCTTGACGATGAGACCGACCTCGACCACGGCGAGCACGGCGTAGATCAGGGTGAAGGCGACCAGCGAGATGAGGACCGTCCACCCCGGGACGCTCGGCGAGACGCCGTCTTCGGTGAGCATGAGCCCGAACACGATCCAGGGCTGACGGCCCATCTCGGTGAAGACCCAGCCCACGAGGATCGCGAACAGCGACGCGGGCCACGCCCACACGGCCAGCTTCCACGCCCACTGCGGCACGTCGCGTCGCGCCTTCTTGCGCGTGAGCCAGAGGCCGACGACGGCGGTGAGCGCCGCGACGCCGCCGAGTCCGATCATCCAGCGGAACGACCAGTAGGTGACCCAGAGGATCGGGGCGAAGTTGCCGTCGACCTGGTCGGCGAACTGCGGGAACATCTCCGTCGTGTACTGCATGTTGAGGTCGTTGATGCCCTCGACGCACCCGTCCAGCGAGTGGGTCGAGAGCAAGGCCAGCAGGTACGGCACCCGGATCGAGAAGAGCTCGCTCGATCCGTCGGGGGTGCCGAGGGTGAAGATCGAGAACGAGGCATCCGCTCCGCACGCGCTGTCGAACATCGCCTCGGCGGCCGCCATCTTCATCGGCTGCGTCGACACCATGACGAGGCTGAGCTGGTCGCCCGAGATCGCGACGCCGGCGAAGGCGACGATCATGCCCCAGAGGCCGTAGCGCAGCGACGAGCGCATCATCTCGACGTTGCGGCCGCGCATGAGGTGCCAGGCCGAGATGGAGATGATCACGCCCGCCGTCATCATGAACGCGGCGAACAGCGTGTGGGGGAGCGCCGCGAGGGCGACGGGATTGGAGAGCACCGCGAAGAAATCGGTCATCTCGGCGCGGGACCCGTCGTCGGCCATGCGGAAGCCGACCGGGTTCTGCATGAAGGCGTTCGCGGCGAGGATGAAGTAGGCCGAGAACCAGGCGCCGATCGTCGCGATCCAGATGCTCGCCAGGTGGAGCGCCTTGGGCAGCTTGTCCCAGCCGAAGATCCACAGGCCGATGAAGGTCGCCTCGAAGAAGAACGCCATCAGGCCCTCGAAGGCCAGGGGAGCGCCGAAGACGTCGCCGACGAAGCGCGAGTAGGCCGACCAGTTCATGCCGAACTGGAACTCCTGGACGATGCCGGTGACCACGCCCATCGCGAAGTTGATGAGGAAGATCTTCCCGAAGAACCGGGTGAGGTGCAGCCACTTCAGATTCGCCGTGCGGAACCAGGCGGTCTGGAAGATCGAAACCGTGAGCGCCATGCCGAGCGTGAGCGGCACGAACAGGAAGTGGTACAGCGTCGTGAGGCCGAACTGCCAGCGCGCCAGCAGGAGAGGGTCCAGCAGATCCACGATTCTTCTCCGATCGCTCGTGTCGATCCTGTGTGGTCTGACCACAGTAGCATGTGGTCAGACCACACGGTACCGCCCTGCGGTTCGCCCGTCTAGATGGGCTCCGACGCGTCGGGCTACGCTCGGACGATGGGTCGACGGACGGTGAACCGGCCGGTGGTGCGCATCGCCGCCGACGATGGGTCGCTCACGTCGCGCCGTCGCGGCGACACCCTCGTCGTCGAGGAGCCGCTCGAGATCCGCGTCGCGGGCGAGCCGCTGGCCGTGACGATGCGCACGCCGGGGAACGACGTGGAGCTGGCGGCCGGGTTCCTGGTGTCGGAGGGGATCATCGCGCACGGCGGGCAGTTGCGCTCCGCGATCCACTGCGGCGGCCCCGGCACCGGCGCGATCGGTGCGCTCGGCGATCCCGCCACCGGCAACACGTACAACGTGCTCGACGTGGCGCTCGCCGCCGGCGTGAGGCTCCCCGATGCGAGCGTCGCGCGCAACTTCTACACGACGAGTTCGTGCGGCGTGTGCGGCAAGGCGTCGATCGATCAGGTCGCCACGGTTTCGGAGTACGAGACGGCGACGGATGCCTCACCCGTCGCGGGTGCGCTGCTCCTGGGCCTGCCCGACCGGCTCCGTGAGCACCAGGCGGTGTTCGGCAAGACGGGCGGCCTGCACGCGGCGGCGCTCTTCGATGCCGCCACCGGCGACCTCCTCGTGGTCCGCGAGGACGTCGGCCGGCACAACGCGGTCGACAAGGTCGTCGGGTGGGCGGTGCTGGGCGACCGGCTGCCGCTGCGGGGAACGGTCCTCCAGGTCTCCGGTCGCGCGAGCTTCGAACTCGTGCAGAAGGCCGCGATGGCGGGCATCCCGATCCTGTCGGCCGTGTCGGCGCCGTCGTCCCTCGCGGTGGAGCTGGCCGAGGCATCCGGAATCACCCTCGCCGGGTTCGTGCGCGGCACGTCGATGAACCTGTACGCGCGGCCGGACCGCGTGGTGCTATCCGAGCCGGAGTGACCGACCCTCCCGTGCTCGCGGACCGAGTCCTCGTTCTCATCCCCCGCGGATGACGCCGGCGCCCGCGGGGCGTCACTAAGGTCGGCGCATGGCATCTCGTCACGACCAGGAACTGCACGGCGGCGTCTTGAGCGGAAACGGCAGCCCCGGGCTGTGGGGCGCGCTCATCGGGCTCATCATCTTCGCGTTCGTCGCCGTCCCGATCTCGGCAGCCGTGCGCTTCGCCCTGCACCCGAACACGCAGCAGCTCTTCGCCGGGCGGCTGTCGGAGGCGACGACGGCAGGCTATGTGGCGTTCTGGTGGATCGTGGCGATCCTGCTGCTCGCCCTGCCCTTCCTCGTCGGGTGGGGGGTGGCGAAGCTGTCGGGCCGCACGCTCGGGATCATCGCCGCGATCATCGGCGTCTTCTTCATCGCGATCCTCGTCATGGGCCAGCTCTACGTCTTCTGACCGACCGAGGATCGTCCCGACCCGCGGGTTAAGTGGCGCTGCCCACCTTCCCGGAGGAAGAGGTGGGCAGCGTCGGGGCGCCTGGGATCACCGCTTCGGCGTGCGGTTCTCCGCGCTCACCATCCACGAGAGCTGCTCGACGCGTTCGAGGATCGCGTGGAGGATGTCGGCGCTCGTGGGGTCTTCTTCGTCGACGTCGTCGTGCACGTCGCGACAGGTCGTCGCAACCGCGTCGAGGCGCTCGGTCATCAGGTCGACGACCTCGTTCGTGGCGATCTCGCCCTGCGGGAACTCGGGCAGGGTGGTCGTCTCGGCGACGATGTCGCTGCGCCCGTCGGGGAGCGCGTGCAGCGAGCGCATACGCTCGGCGACGGTGTCGCTGAACTCGCGCGCCGCCTCGATGATCTCGTCGAGCTGCAGGTGGGTGTCGCGGAAGTTGCGTCCCACCACGTTCCAGTGAGCCTGCTTGCCCTGCAGCGACAGCTCGATCAGGTCGACGAGGACCTTCTGCAGGTTCTCGCTCAGCGACTCCGACGCGGTGAAGCCGTTCTCGGCGTTCTGCTCGTTCGTCAGCTCGGCGCCCGCTCCGCCCTTCGCGGCCCGGCGGCGGTTGCGCGCCGGAGCCCCGGATGTCTTCGAGGGGGTCGAGGTCGTCTTGTTCGCGGTGGTCGTGGCCACGGTCTCTCCTCTCGTGAGAACTCTTCGACGGTAGCCACCCACCCCGTGGACGCGCCCGGGGATTGCAGGCGGCGACCCGGAGTGGTAGGTCCTCCGACGGAACGTAGGCTGGAGGTCGTGCCCTCCGTCCTCAACATCTCGGCGTACCTGTTCACGCGGATCGGCGACGCCGACGATCTTCGGTCGGTGCTGCGCGATCGCGCCGATGCGCTGGCTCTCCGGGGCACGATCCTCCTCGCCGAGGAGGGCATCAACGTGTTTCTCGCGGGGGAGGAGGCATCCGTCCGCGCGTTCGTCGACGAGCTGCGGCGCGACCCCCGGTTCGCCGCGCTCGCCCCGAAGGAGAGCTGGTCGGACGAGCAGCCGTTCCGCCGGCTCCGGGTGAAGGTCAAGCGCGAGATCATCCGGATGGACCGCCCCGCCATCCGACCCGAGGCGGGACGCGCACCTGCCGTCGCGCCCGCGACGCTGCGACGCTGGCTCGCGCAGGGACACGACGACCACGGGCGCGAGGTGGTGCTGCTCGACACGCGCAACGCCTTCGAGGTCGACTACGGCACGTTCGCCGGCGCCGTCGACTGGAGGATCGAGCGGTTCACCCAGTTTCCGGATGCCGCGGCTACGCACGCTACCGGTCTGGCCGGGAAGACCGTCGTCAGCTTCTGCACGGGCGGCATCCGCTGCGAGAAGGCGGCGATCCACCTCCGCGAATCCGGCGTCGACGCGATGCAGCTCGACGGCGGGATCCTCGGCTGGTTCGAGCACGTCGGCGGCGAGCACTGGGTGGGCGACTGCTTCGTCTTCGACGAGCGCGAGGCGCTGACCCCCGATCTCGCGCCCCGCGCGACGGCGGCGGGTCGATGACCGCCGACGCGCGAGCGGAGGACCGCGCGCGCCCCGGCGCCCGCGCGGCCCTGAGCGCATTCGCCGTCGACGCGGCCCTGGTGCTGGTGTTCGCGGTCATCGGCCGGGCCAGTCACGGCGAGAACGTCGTCGACGGACTCTGGGCCACGGCGTGGCCGTTCCTCACCGCCCTCGTCGCCGGCTGGCTGGTCGCCGTGGCGTGGCGAGCCCCGTTCGCTCCCGTCCGCACGGGTCTTCCGGTGTGGGCTGTCACGGTGGCCGTGGGGATGCTGCTGCGCGCGCTGTCGGGACAGGGCACCGCGGTCGCGTTCGTGGTCGTCGCCGCGCTCACGCTGCTCGTGTTCCTCGTCGGCTGGCGACTCATCGCGGTCCGCCGGCGCCGCGCCCGTACCGCTCGCTGAGCCCCCGCTCCGGGAAGGGTGGACCAATCCGCCCCGCCGTCCGCGCCGAACACCGGGGGAAGGCGGGAGGCTGGAATGATGCAGCGACGAGGCAGGGCGCGCTTCCTGGCGTGGAGTGCGGTCGCCGGCGTCGTGTCGGCCGCGGTCTTCCTCGCCGTCGCCGAGCTGGCGGCGCTCCTCGTCGCACGGGGGAGCAGCCCGCTGCTCGCGGTGGGGTCGTTCGTGATCGACGTGGTCCCGCGGCCGCTCAAGGAATTCGCCATCACCGCCTTCGGCGAGTTCGACAAGCCGGCCCTGCTCATCGGCCTCGGTCTCGCCGTGGTCGTGGCGTCGGCGGTCGCGGGACTGCTCCAGTTCGTGCGCCCGCCGCTCGGAGTCGTCGCCCTCGGCATCGCCGGAGCGCTCGCGCTCGCCGCGATCGTCACCCGCGCCGGTGCGGGTCCATTCGCATGGGTGCCGCCGGTCGTCGGAGCGATCGCCGGCTCCGTGCTGCTCGTGATCCTGATCCGCCGCCTGCGAGCGTGGGCGGACCTCTCCGCCGACGAACCGGAGGCGGACAGGGGCCTGGACCGCCGCGGCTTCCTCCGCGTGCTGACGATCGCCGGGGCATCCGCCGTCCTCGTGGGGGTCGGGGCCCGCATCGCCGACGCCGCCACCACGTCGATCACGGCGATCCGCCGGACGCTCCGCCTTCCTCAGCCGCGCCGTGTCGTGGACGTGCCGGCGGGCGCGGAGCTCGACATCCCCGGACTGTCGCCGCTGTACACGCCCAACGCGGACTTCTACCGTGTGGACACCGCGCTGACGGTGCCGACGATCGATCCGGCGGGCTGGCGGCTGACGATCGACGGGCTCGTGGACCGGCGGGTCGAGCTCACCTTCGACCAGCTGCTCGAGATGGGCCTCGACGAGTACTCCATCACGCTCACGTGCGTGTCGAACGAGGTCGGCGGCGAGCTGCTCGGGACGGCGAAGTGGCTGGGGATCCCGGTGCGCGACGTGCTGCGGCTCGCCGGGCCCGCGGGCGAAGCCGACATGGTGCTCTCGCGCAGCGTCGACGGCTTCACCGCCAGCACGCCGCTCGACGCCCTGACCGATCCCGACCGCGACGCGATCCTGGCGGTGGCGATGAACGGCGAGCCGCTGCCGCTCGAGCACGGGTTCCCGGTGCGCATGGTCGTGCCCGGGCTGTACGGGTATGTGTCGGCGACGAAGTGGCTGACCGAGCTGAAGGTGACGACGTTCGCCGCCGACGAGGCGTACTGGACGCCCCGCGGGTACAGCGCCGAGGCGCCGATCAAGTTCTCGTCGAGACTCGACACGCCGCGCACCGGTCAGGCGGTCGAGGCGGGCCGCGTGCCGCTCGCGGGCGTCGCGTGGGCGCAGACGGTCGGCATCGACCGCGTCGAGGTGAAGATCGACGACGACGACTGGCGTCCGGCGACCCTTTCGACGCCGGTGAACGACGACACCTGGGTGCAGTGGGTGCTCGAATGGGATGCCGCGCCCGGCACCCACAACGTCACCGTCCGCGCGGTCGACCGCGCCGGCAACCTGCAGATCGAGGAGCGCGCGCCGATCGCACCCGACGGGTCGACGGGATGGCAGCGGACGCTGGTCCGCGTCACCTGACTCGCGCCTACACGCCCCCGGCGACGAGCCGGAAGACGAGGAAGGCGACGAGCACCGCCGAGAGCAGCAGCCCGACCGTGGCCCTGCTCTTGCTCGTGGAGCGGACGGCGGCGATGGCGAGCCCCGTCAGCGACAGGGCGAACGCCGTGACGGCGAGGGCCAGCTGCGCGAAGCCGAGAACGGTGGCCGTGGCCGCGGCCATGCCCGGTCCGAGCCACGCCCCGACCGCGACCGCCAACCCCGCGATCACGAGGAAGACGAGACCCGAGTCGGCCGCCGCGTTGCGCGGCGCGCTCGAGGACGCCGCGGCGCTCAGCACGCGGCGGTCCATCGCGAGCGTGCTGCTCACCTGCTCTGCCCGCTTCGGCAGCGTGCGGACCACCGGATCCAGCGGCCGCGAGTGGTCGGTCCAGCGGGTGCCGTCCCACCAGCGTGTGCTTCCGGTCCTGCTGTCGTATCGCCAGCCCGCAGGCGGCGCCCCCAGACGACTGTCGTCGCTCATCTCATTCCCCAGTTGAGTCGGGCGCGGTTCCCATGCCGCGCCGCACGGTTCCCCAACCGTGCTGCTCGCAGGATAGCGGATACGGATGCTTCGTCAACAGGTGCGCGGGGAGCTCACCAGCCGCTGCGGGTGGGGGTGTGGCCCTCCCGCGCGTCGTCGGGCATCTGCATCTCGGCGCGAACCCCCAGCAGACGAAGCGGACGGTCGGGTTCGATCCTGTCGACCAGGCGCAGGGTCTCGGCGATGACGGTGTCGCGGTCGAACGTGGCGGCGATCTTGTGCACGAACGTCTTGGTGAGGAACGGGGCGTACCGCACCTTCAGCCCGACGCCCACGACCGGACGACCCTCGGCCGCGACATCCGCCAGCACCTGCGTCAGGAGCTCGCGGGCCGCAGCCTCGATGTCGCCGCGGTCGACCAGGTTCTGCTGGAACGTCGTCTCGCGGCCGTGGCCGCGGGCGACCCACGGGGTGTCGTCGACGACGGCCGAGCCGTCGCCTCGTCCGAGCTGGCGGTACCAGGGGCCCATCTTCGGTCCGAACTCCGCGGCCAGCCGGCTCTCATCGGCGTGCGCGAGCTGGCTGACCGTCTGGATGCCGAGGCCCGCGAGCCGCTTCGAGATCTTGCTGCCGACGCCCCACAGCGCGATCGTGTCGCGATGCCCCATGACCTCGAGCCAGTTGTCGGCGGTCAGGCGGAAGACGCCCCGCGGCTTGCCGAAGTCGGTGGCGTTCTTCGCGCGGACAAGCGTGTCGCCGATGCCGACGCTGCAGTGCAGCTGCGTCCGCTCCAGCACCGCGGCCTGGATCTGCCGGGCGTACCCCTCGGGGTCGTCGGTGCGGATCCCGACGAAGGCCTCGTCCCATCCGAGCACCTGCACCACGGCGCCGGGCTGTGCCCGCAGCGTCTCCATGACCTCGTCGGAGGCCGCGGTGTACGCCGGTGCGTCGACGGGGAGGATGATCGCATCGGGCGCCTTGCGTGCCGCGATGCGCAGCGGCATCCCCGAGCCGACACCGAACTCGCGTGCCTCGTACGAGGCGGTCGAGACGACCGCGCGCTCGGTGGGGTCTCCGCGCCCTCCGACGATCACCGGCTTGCCGGCGAGTTCGGGACGCCGCAGCACCTCGACCGCCGCGATGAACTGGTCGAGGTCGACATGCAGCACCCACGGCGTGGCGGTCATGTCGTCCAGTGTGGCGGGGGCGTCGGACGCGGTCGAGAGAACGGCGGGAACGCGGATGCCGCGGCCCCCGTCAGTGCGCGGGGCCGCGGCATCCGGAATCGAAGGATCAGCGGGGGACGTCGCCGCGCCAGGCGCCCGTCTCGTGACCGGTCTTCTCGATGAACTCCTTGAAGTTCTCGAGGTCCTTCTTGACGGCGTGCTGACCGGCGCCGACGAGCGAGCCGAGCTTCTCGATCGCGTCGGTCGGCTCCCAGTCGATCTGCACCGTCACGCGGGTCTGCGCGTCGTCGAGCTTGTGGAAGGTGACCACGCCGGCGTGGGCGGTGTCGCCGCCCTGGCTACGCCACGCGACCCGCTCGTCGGGGTGCTGCTCGGTGATCTCGGCGTCGAACTCGCGCTCGAACGGCCCGACCTTGACCTTCCAGTGCGTGTGGGTGTCGTCGAGCTGGGTGATCGACTCGACCTCTTCGAGGAAGTGCGGGAAGCTCTCGAACTGCGTCCACTGGTTGTAGGCGGTCGTCACGGGGACGTTTACGTCGATGGTCTCGATGATCTGCGTCATGATCCCACCCTCTGCCACCGGGCACCGGGGAAGCACCCCCTTGATTTCCCAAGGTGGGCACGTTATCGGTCGAGAGGGAAGGACGGTGGAGATGGACGTGAAGCTCGACCTCAAGAGGGAGATCGCGGGGTACGCGGCGCGGCGCGGGTCGTTCCAGATCGTCGACGTCGAGCCGCAGCAGTACCTCATGGTGGACGGCAGCGGCGATCCCAACGCGTCGGAGCGGTACCGGGACGCGGTGTCGACGCTCTTCGGCGTCGCGTATGCGGTGAAGTTCCTGAGCAAGCGGGAGCTGGGCCGCGACCACGTGGTGATGCCGCTGGAGGCGCTGTGGTGGGCGGACGACATGGCATCGTTCACGTCGGCGCGCGACAAGACGCGGTGGAGCTGGACGGCGATGATCCTCGTCCCCGACTGGATCGAAGGCGCCCACGTCGACCGGGCCCGGGCGACGGCGGCTGCGAAGGGGGCGGCGCCGCTGGGGCATGATCTCCGGCTCCAGACGCTCGCCGAAGGTCTGTGCGTGCAGACGCTCCACGTCGGGTCGTACGACGATGAGGCGCCGGTGCTGCGGGCCATGCACGAGCAGTTCATCCCCGCCCAGGGACTGCGGATGACCGGTCGTCACCACGAGATCTACCTCAGCGACGCGCGTCGCACCGCTCCTGAGAAATTGCGCACAATCCTTCGTCAGCCCGTCGAGGAGGCGTAACCTCACCGGAGATAGCGATATATCGTCCAATGTCGCCGAGGTATCGGTGACGCGACCGGAGGAGGTCATGATGAGCGATTCGTTCACGGGGGACTGGTTCGGCGCCCGCGGTGGCGGGCAGGGTGCGGGCAAGCCCGGCGGCGGCCTGTGGGAGGCGATGGACCAGCTGCGCGACATGTTCGAGCAGCGCGTCATGAGCCCGCGTGTGAGCCGCGGCGACGTCCGCACCGCGATCCTGGCCGTGCTCGCCGAGCGTCCCATGCACGGCTACCAGATCATCTACGAGATCGAGGAGCGCAGTGGCGGCACGTGGAAGCCCAGCCCCGGCTCGGTGTACCCCACCCTCCAGCTCCTCGCCGACGAGGGGCTGATCACGGCCGAGGAGGCCGGCGGCAAGAAGACGTACTCGCTGACCGAGGCCGGCCGGGCCGCGGCCGAGGCGTCCGAGGGCAAGTCGGCGCCGTGGGAGTCGTCGTCGCGACGTGACGCCGCTCGCGCCACAGCGCTGCCGAAGGCCGGAGCCAAGCTCGCTCAGGCCGCCGCGCAGGTGGGGACGAACGGGTCGGCCGAGCAGGTGCAGGCGGCCGTCGAGGTGCTCGACGAGGCTCGCCGCAAGCTCTACAGCATCCTCGCCCAGGACTGACGGGATGCCGCCCGAGCGACGGCACAGTAAAGTCTCGACGGACAGCGCAGGCACCCGCGGCGATTCCGCCTCCGGACGCGCGGTCCGGACGCAGGGAGACTCGATGGCCGACACCGGTCCTTCTCGCGCCCGGTACCGCCGCATCCTGCGCTTCGCGGCCCGGTACATGGTGCAGGCGTGGTGGTTCGAACTGTTCCTCCCTCGTCTCGGGCTCGCGCGTCTGGCCTCACGCGGCCGGGCCGCGCGGCTCACGGGCCTGGCGCGCAACTTCCACGGTCTGGCGGTGGAGCTCGGCGGCCTGATGATCAAGGTCGGGCAGTTCATGTCGTCGCGGCTCGACGTGCTGCCGCCCGAGATCACGAGAGAGCTCGAGGGCCTCCAGGACGAAGTGCCTCCCGTCGACTTCGCCGCGATCAAGCGCCTGGCCGAGAGCGAGCTCGGCGTCCCGCTCGAGAGGGCGTTCGAGTGGGTCGACCCGGTGCCGGTGGCGGCGGCGTCCCTCGGCCAAGCGCACCGGGCGCGACTCGGACCCGCCGACGCCGCAGACACCGGGTTCTCCGACGTCGTCGTCAAGGTGCAGCGCCCGGGCATCGAGCAGATCGTCGACGTCGACCTGGCGGCCCTCCGCCGGGTCGCGCAGTGGCTGAGCCGCGTGCGGATCGTCCGCGACCACGTCGACCTGCCCGTGCTGATCGAGGAGTTCGCGCACACGAGTCGCGAAGAGATCGACTATCTCCATGAGGCGCAGAACGCGGTGCGGTTCGCCGAGAACTTCGCCGGCGACCCTCGGGTGAACGCGCCGGAGATCGCGTGGGAGCGGACGACCCGGCGCGTGCTGACCCTCGCCGATGTCACGGCCATCAAGATCAACGACGTCGACGCTCTGCGTGAGGCGGGGATCGACCCGGCTGCGGTGGCTTCAGAGTTCGCGACGGTCATGTTCGACCAGCTGTTCCGCGACGGGTACTTCCACGCCGATCCGCACCCGGGGAACATCTTCGTCACACCGACCCCCTTCGGCGAGCGGCCGTGGACGCTCACCTTCATCGACTTCGGGATGATGGGGGAGGTGCCGGATCGGCTGCGCCGCGACCTTCAGCAGGTCGTCATCGCGGTGGCGTCGCGCAACGGGAGGCAGCTGGTCGACAGCATCCGCGATGTCGGCGTGCTGCTGCCTTCCGCCGACACCGCCGAGCTCGAGCGCGCGATGACGGCGCTGTTCGCCCGGTTCGGCGGCATGGGCTTCGCCGAGCTGCAGCAGGTGGATCCCCGCGAGTTCCAGGCGTTCGCCCGCGAGTTCGGCGACGTGATCCGCTCACTGCCGTTCCAGCTGCCCGAGAACTTCCTGCTGATCGTGCGGGCGGTGTCGCTGACCTCGGGAATGTGCAGCTCGCTGGAGCCCGCGTTCAACATGTGGGACGCCGTCGAGCCTTACGCCGCGCAGCTGATCCGCGACGAGCGCGGCAACGTCGTGCGCGCCTTCGCGAGGGAGGCGGGCTCGATCGCCTCCGTCGCGGCGCGCCTGCCCCGACGCCTCGACGACTTCGTGACTCGCGCGGAGGAAGGGCGGCTGTCGGTCGAGTCGCCCCGCGTCGAGAACCGGATGCGGTCGATCGAGCGAGTGGGCCGGCGCGTCGTGTCGGCGGTGCTGTTCGCCGGACTCTTCATCGGCGGCGCCGTGCTGCGCGCCGACGAGGCGGTGTTGGGCACCGTGCTCATGGCCGCGTCGGTGGTGCCGTTCCTTCACGCGGTGCTCGCCGGCGTGGGCCGGCGACCCTAAGTCAGGAGAGCTTGCGCAGCGCGGAGCCCTTGTGCGCGGCCCGGTCGCCGCTCTTCTCCGACTCGACGATGAAGGCGGGCTCGTCGTCCGACGCGGTGAAGTGCTGGCCCGCGAACTCGAAGTCGCTCGTCTTGCGCTCGACCACCTTCCCCTGCGTGCGTCCCTGGGAAGTGTTCCAGCTCACCCGGTCGCCCTTGCGAAGACTCTGCGTCATCGTTCGCCCCTTTCGTCGCTGCCAGTCTTCTCCTGCCGGCGGGCGGGGAGGAGCCCTTGACGCCGGCCGCGCGATGCGCTCGACGGTCGGCGCGCGCTCGCACGAATCGGCGGCGTCCGCTCGGTGGTGGAGCGAACGCCGCCGGTACGGGTGTGTGGTTTACGCGGTCGCGTCGGCGCGCTTGGGGAGCACCCATCCGGCGCGCGGGAAGTGGCACGTGTACCCGTTGGGGATGCGCAGCAGGTAGTCCTGGTGCTCGGGCTCGGCCTCCCAGAACGGCCCGGCGGGCTCGATCGTCGTGACCGCCTTGCCCGGCCACAGACCGGAGGCGTCCACGTCGGCGATGGTCTCGCGCGCGACCTGCTCCTGCTCGGGGGAGAGGGGGAAGATCGCAGAGCGGTAGCTGGTGCCGATGTCGTTGCCCTGACGGTTCAGGGTCGACGGGTCGTGGATCTGGAAGAAGAACGCCAGGATGTCGCGGTACGTGGTCTTCGTCGGGTCGAAGACGATCTCCACCGCCTCCGCGTGACCGGGGTGCTTGCGGTACGTGGCGTGGGCGTTCTCGCCGCCGGTGTAGCCGACCCGCGTGTCGAGCACGCCGGGCTGGCGGCGGATGAGGTCCTCCATGCCCCAGAAACATCCGCCGGCGAGGACCGCCGTCTCGGTGCCGGGGGTGCGGGTGATCTCGCCGGTGTCGAAGGGACCGCTGGTCATGATGCGTGCTCCTGATTCTGGGTGGTCGGGTCGGTGTCGGTGGTCGTCTCGCCGTCGGTGAAGAGGCGGCGGTAGGCGCCGTATCCCTCCCGCTCGAGGTCCGAGGCGGGGATGAAGCGCAGCGCGGCCGAGTTCATGCAGTATCTCAGGCCTCCGGCATCCCGCGGACCGTCGTCGAAGACGTGGCCGAGGTGGCTGTCGGCACCGGAGGACCGTACCTCGGTGCGCGCCATCCAGAGGCTGCGGTCGGTCTTGGTGGTGACGGCCTCGGGGTCGATCGGCCGGGTGAAGCTGGGCCACCCGGTTCCGCTGTCGTACTTGTCGGTCGACGAGAACAGCGGCTGGCCCGAGACGACGTCGACGTAGATGCCCGGATCGTGGTTGTTCCAGTAGGGGTTGCGGAAGGGCGGCTCGGTGCCGTCCTCCTGCGTGACGCGGTACTGCGCGTCGGTGAGGCGGCTGAGCGCCTCGGGGGTTTTGCGGTAGTCGCTGGGATTCACGGTGTTCAACGGTGTTCCTCCTCGGGGCCGCCGCTGGCTGCGGCGTCATTGAAGAGAACGGATGCCTCGCCCGTTTTGGTCCCTGGAAGCTGGGAGCGAGCCGTGAGTTCCGGGCTGGAGAGGGCCGCGGGGGTTGGGGGCGGGTGCGAGGTCGCTCGGGAGGACGGTCATCGAGGGCCGAGGTCGAGGATGTCGGGCAGGGCCCGGTCGATCGTCGCCATCGTGGCGGTCAGCGAGATGCGGAAGTGCTCGGGCTGGTCGAACAGCGTCCCGGGCATGAGGTACACGCCGCGTTCGACGAGGGCATCGCAGAACGCGGCGCCGTCGCCGCCGGGTGCGCGACCCCAGAGGTAGAAGGTGCCCTCGGGACGAGTCACCTCGAATCCGGCGCCGACCAGCGCACTGTACATCCGGTCGCGCTTGCGGGTGAGTTCGGCGAGGTCGAGCGAGAGGTTCTCGAGTTCTGGCACGGCGTACTGCATCACGGCGTCGGGGAACCCCCACCCGATCGCGAGACCGAGCGGCATGCATGCCGCGCGCAGCTGCGCCCGCTCCTGGGCGGGCAGGAGGGGCGAGATCGCGAGGTATCCGATCCGCTGGCCCGGCGCGAGGAGGACTTTGGCGTAGCTGTAGTCGATCAGCGTCCACGGATACGATCCCGCGGGGCTGGCGAACTCGACGCCGTCGAAGCGGATGCGCCGGTACGGCTCGTCCGAGAGCAGCCAGATCCGGCGGCCGTGGGCGCGGGAGGCCTTCTCCAGAACCTCGGCGAGCGCGTCCCAGGCGGCCTTCGGGAAGACGCGGCCGGTCGGGTTCGACGGCGAGTTGACGATCACGAGCCTCGTGCGGGGGGTGATGGCGGCCTCGATCGCGTCGAGGTCGAGGTCGAACGAGTGAGGGTTCAGGGCTGCGGGGACAGGCGTCAGGTTGACCGCGTGGAGCATCGGCTCGTAGCAGAACCAGCCCGGCACGGGGATGACGACCTCGTCGCCGGCGTCGGTGAGCAGTGCGAAGGCCAGCTGGATCGCGCCGAAGGCGCCCTGGGTCATGGCGATGTCTTCGGGTTCGAACGGCAGTCCGAGCTCGGCCTCGAGCCCCGCCGCGATCGCCTCCTGCGCGGACCTCTCGCTGGTCTTGTACGCGTACCAGTCGACGGTCGTGGGCTCGGTCTGGGCGCGGATCGCGGCCGACAGCCCCGCGAGGGGCAGTTCGTGCGGATTGCCGAAGGTGAAGTCCAGCGAGTCGGGGTCGTCGGTGAGCGCCTGGACTCGCGCGAGGAAGTCCGTCACCCGATCGATCGAGGCCTTCGCCTCGGCGGCGCGCGCCGACAGCACCGTTCGCACCATGGCATCACCGTCCCCAAGCCTGCACTGTGGACCCTTCCGGCGAGTTTCGCAACCCCCTCCGTCGATCGATGCGCGGTGACCAGGGTGGGACGCTCACCGAAGCGAACCTCTTGGGAGGACAGCATGAAGGCCATGACGTACCGCGGACCGTACAAGCTCCGTGTCGAGAACAAGCCCGATCCGAAGATCGAGCATCCGAACGACGCCGTCGTGAAGGTCGAGCTAGCGGCGATCTGCGGGTCGGACCTGCACCTGTACCACGGCATGATGCCCGACACCCGGATCGGCCACACCTTCGGGCACGAGTTCATCGGCCGGGTCGAGGAGGTCGGCTCATCGGTGCAGAACCTGAAGGTCGGCGACCGGGTGATGGTGCCGTTCAACATCTACTGCGGGTCGTGCTTCTTCTGCGCCCGCGGTCTCTTCTCGAACTGCCACAACGTGAACCCGAACGCCACGGCGGTCGGCGGGATCTACGGGTACTCGCACACCACTGGTGGCTACGACGGCGGTCAGGCCGAGCGGGTGCGGGTGCCGTTCGCGGATGTCGGTCCGTCGGTGGTCCCCGATGACATCCCCGACGAGGATGCCTTGCTGCTGACGGACGCCTTCTCGACCGGCTACTTCGGCGCGCAGCTGGCCGACATCGTCCCCGGCGACACGGCGGTCGTGTTCGGCGCCGGACCGGTGGGTCTCGCCGCGGCGAGGTCGTGCTGGCTGATGGGAGCGGGGCGCGTGATCGTGGTCGACCATCTCGATTACCGCCTGCGCAAGGCTGAGGAGTTCGCGTTCGCCGAGACGATCAACTTCGGTCAGGTGGGCGACATCGTGCGTCTGCTCAAGAAGCTGACGGACGGCCTCGGCGCGGATGTCGTCATCGACGCCGTGGGCGCGGAGGCCGACGGCCATGTGCTCCAGCATGTGACCTCGGCCAAGTTCAAGCTGCAGGGCGGGTCGCCGGTCGCGCTCAACTGGGCGATCGACACGGTCCGCAAGGGCGGCACCGTCTCGGTCGTCGGTGCGTACGGTCCGCTGTTCAGCGCCGTCAAGTTCGGCGACGCGATGAACAAGGGGCTCACGATCCGCACCAACCAGGCGCCCGTCAAGCGCCAGTGGCCGCGACTGTTCGAGCACATCCGGTCGGGGTACCTGAAGCCCAGCGAGCTGATCACCCACCGCATCCCTCTCGACCACATCGCCGAGGGTTACCACATCTTCTCGTCGAAGCTCGACGACATCATCAAGCCCGTGATCGTCCCGGCGTCCTGACGTCCCGACGAGTGAAGGAGAAAGACATGCCGTACACCGCAGAAAAGCCCGGCCTCGCCCCCGACTTCGAGGCACTCCGTTCCCGTATCCCCGGGTGGGGCGCCGACTCCGATCCGGCCGACCGTCCCAGCTTCCCGCGCGAGCAGCCGGGCATCGAGACCGGTGCGCACTGGGACTTCCCCGAGGAGCAGCCGCTGAACGGCTCCTACCGCGAGCGGTCCGTCGAGCATCAGCGGCTCACGCCCGTATTCGGAACGGCACAGCCGCTGCATGGCGTGTCGGGTGCGATCCGCCGCTATGCCTACGACAAGTACAGCGAGGGTCAGGCCGCGCACTGGCTGCTGCTGGTCGCGGGCGACCGCGTCGAGGCGACCGGTGCGCATCTCCGTTCGCTGGTGAGCCTTCGCCCCGACAACCCGATCACCGAGACCGGGATCCTCGGGGAGCGTGGCCGGCGTCCGGTGTCGTCGCGGACGCGCCCGGGCCGCGTCGACCAGAAGCACACGTGGATGGATCCGATCATCGTCGCCGGCCCCTGGGTGCTGGGCGGGGTGCTGGCGTTCGCGGCCGGGGGAGCGATCCTGCGCGCGGTGAAGCCGCGCGAGTCCGGCGGTACCGACGCTCGCGCTCTTCGCGAAGCGTGAGGCCTGTGCCGGTGCGGACGCGCCTGGTGCTCGGTGCGCCCGTCCGGTGAGCGCTTGCGCCGCGGGCGCGCGACAACGTTGAGGTGCGCGGCATCCGTTCGACAGCAAGAGCGGATGCCGCGCATCGGCGTGCGCGGAAGGGCGGGCGCCTATCGGGCCGGGCGAGGGCGAACGGCGGTCCGTCGCCTTCTTGACGCGGGGCACGGATCTCTAGCAAGGAAGGGGCCCGGATGTCAAGCGGAAGTGGTGGATGCCAGGCTCGGCATACGCTTGCAGAGCAGTGAGGCGCGGTGCGGTTGAGGATCGGTTTCGGGTCCGGTCACATACTCCCGATACAGCGCGATGGCCCCGGCGGGCGGGCACCCGCCCGGGGCCATCACTGTGTCCGGCGGGCGGGGAGCGCGGGGCCGGATGCCGCGGCCCGGCCAGGCGGGACTGATACCGTCGGGATCGCACGAGCCCATCTGGCGCCGTGACGAACGAGCGGGAGTTGCTGTGGCCGAACGCAGGAGTTGGGTGCTGGTCGATGGGGAGAACATCGACGCGACGCTGGGTGGCTCGATCCTCGGCAGGCGTCCCCAGCCGGACGAGCGACCGCGGTGGGATCGTCTCCTGACGTTCGTCGCCGAGAGGTGGGGCCAGCCGGCCCACGGTCTCTTCTTCCTCAACGCCAGTTCGCACCTCCCGATGCCGTTCGTGCAGGCGCTCCTGGCGCTCGGGTATCAGCCGGTGCCGCTGTCGGGCCCTGCCGACGAGAAGGTGGTCGACATCGCGATCCAGCGCACACTTCGCGCGCTGGCCGACCGACAGGACGATGTCGCACTCGTCAGCCACGACCGTGATTTCGTCGAAGACCTGGGGCGTGTCGCCGACGGAACGCGGCGCGTGGCCGTGCTCGCGTTCCACGAGTTCCGCAGCAGCGAGTTCTCGTCGCTGCCCGGTGTCGAGCTGTTCGACCTCGAATACGACGCCGACGCCTTCGACGCACCCCTGCCTCGCGTGCGGGTGATCCCGATCGAGGAGTTCGATCCGGCGGCGTTCCTGCGCTGACCGGACGGCCCCTTCCCGAGGCGGGCGAACTCGGGCCGTCGGTCGCGCCCGCGCCCCGCCTAGAACGGCGCATCCGAGGCATCCGACGGCCGGAACACCGGCACCGGGCGCTCTGGCCGAACGAGGTAGCGCCGACCCGCGGGAGAGGTCCACAGCAGGTCGCCGCCGCTGTCGGGAACCTGCTCGACGCTCCAGCCGCCGTGGTGCTTCACCATGTGGTGGCCCCGGCACAGCGGGGCGGTGTTCGAAAGCGATGTCTCGCCGCCGTCGTCCCACGCGACGGTGTGGTCGATCTCGCATCGCGCGGCGGGGATGCCGCATCCGGGCGCCATGCACCGCTCGGAGCGCCAGCGGATGAGTCGCCGTAACGAGGGCGGCGGACGATACTGATCCCGACCGACGGACAGCACGGCCCCTGTCTCGGGATTCGTGAGGACGCGCATCCACCCGTCGGCTGCTCCGCACAGCTCGCGAGCCCGTCCGAGCGGGATGGGACCGATGCCCTCCACCGTCGCCGGAGCCGAACCCTTCTCGTCACGCTGGCGGTCGTCTTCATCGAGCAGCGCCAGCGCCGGCACGGTGACGGCGACCGTGGCACGGATCCCCTGCGCCGCGGCGGGGTGGGCGTCGGTCCGGCCCTCGATGAGGAGATCGCAGAGCACGTCGGCGCGCGTCTGATCGAGGGTTCGCTGCTCGTCGGGCTGCGCCGTGATGACCTTCGCCATCGCGGTCACCCGGGAGTGGATCGCGTGCGCCTCGACGGCGGGGATGAGCGCGTGCAGCCACGCCATGCCGTCGTCGACGTGCTCGACGATCACCCGACGCCCGGCGAGCGCCTGTTCGTGCCGCAGGTCGAGGGAGGCCGCCCGTGCGCGGGAGATCATCGCCTGCAGCCGACGCCGGAACGTTCCGACAGGTTGCGTCTGGGCCTCTTCGAGCGCGCGGGGGAGGAGGTCCGCCCGGAGCCCGGGCGCTACGGCATCGAGCGCGGAACCGAGGATCTGGGCGTGCTTCTCGGTCACGCGTGCCGCGCCCAGCGCGTCGAGCACGCTCGGATAGCGCTCGACCAGCGCTTCTGCGAGGGCGATCATCTCGCCGGCGGCGTGCTCGGTGATCCGCAGCGCGGCGGCCAGTTCGAGGCGGATGCCCCGCTCGACGACCGGCGTCAGCTGCCGCCCGAACCTCTCGGCCTCGCTCAGCGCCTCGCGGCGCATCGCATGCACCCGCTCCAGTCGCTGCGCCGCGATGATCGCCGACATGTGGGCCGCCTCGACCACCAGGTCGAGCGCATCCGGTATCGGAACCGGATCGTCTCCTACGATCAGCATGCCACTACTTTAGAACATATGTACGACACTCACGCCTCATCGCGTGGCCTTGTGGATGACGTGCGCGCCGGCCCGCGGCATCCGCCTCACCAAACACAAGCACGAAGGCCCCGGGAGATCCCGAGGCCTTCGCGCGACGAACGAAATGAGGGTCAGTACCAGCCGACCGACTGCGAGTGCGACCAGGCGCCGCACGGCGAGCCGTAGCGACCGGCGATGTAGCCGAGACCCCAGCTGATCTGCGTCGCCGGGTTGGTCTGCCAGTCGGCGCCGGCCGTGGCCATCTTGCTGCCGGGGAGTGCCTGCGGGATGCCGTACGCGCCGCTGGAGGCGTTGTAGGCGGCGTAGTTCCAGCCAGACTCCTTGTTCCACAGCGCCACCAGGCACGAGAACTGGTCGCCGCCCCAGCCGTAGCTCGCGAGCATGCCCTGCGCGATCGCCTGGGCTTCGCCGGGGCCACCGCCGACCGCGGGCGCCGCGGGCACCGGAGCGGGCGCCGCGCCGCCACCGGCAGCAGCGCCGGCGGACGCTTCCGCCTCGGCTGCCGCAGCGGCTTCGGCCGCGGCGCGCGCCTCTGCTTCGCGCTTCGCCTTCGCGGCGGCCTCTGCTTCGGCCTTCTTCTGCTTCGCCGCGGCGAGGCTCGCGCGGAGGTCGGCGACATCGGCCTTGACCGCGGTGATCAGCGCCGTGACGTCGTCGGTCAGGTCGGGCACGAGCGGAGCGGGAAGATCGAGACCGCCCGAGAGGCGCTCGGCGGCTGCGCCGAGAGCGGAGGTGTCGACGGTCGTCGGCGCGTCGCCGAGGTCGAGCCCCGACGCCTTGACGTCGGCGGTGACATCCGCGGCAGCCGCGATGACGGTGTCGGCGCCATCCAGGGCGTCGCGGGCGGCGGTCGAGATGTCGTCGGTGCCGTCCTCCTGCACGACCGCGACGGGCTCGTTGGGTGTGGTGAACGAGGCGAGCGCGAAGCCGCCGGCGGGGGCGGATGCCTCGGCGAACGAAACGGGCGACGAGACCGCGGCGCCGGTGGCCAGCAGGCCGACCGCGAGGCTCGCGGTGGCGATGGTCACGCGTCGCCGGGTTCGGCGGCGGGTGGTGCGGGCGCGGCGAGTAAGGACGGGAGAAGTGCTGGAGCGCATGAAGAAAACCGGTTCCGTATCGTGTGTGCGCCAGTTCGGGCGGCGCCGTGACGCGCCCGCCGGGCGGGCACAAGTCCCCGAGTCTGCACAGCGGGCCTGGACGGTTCCGGTGCGTTACCTGAGCGTTATATGTGTGCCCCTGCTCGTCGGCGAGGCCTATGACCACGCTGCAGACCGGCCGATTCAGCCGAATCTGTAATGCTCGGCGCTCGCCGTGACCCACCCCGCGAACCGCCGTGCCGCGGCATCCTGACCCGCCGGAACCGGGGTCATCCACACGCCCCCGGGGCCGCTCACGACGACGTAGAGCAGCTGCCGGGCGACGGCGCGGTTCAGGGTGCGAGGTGTGATCGGGCCGCCCGGCCCGAAGAGCCGTCGTTCGACGGCGGTGCGCGTGAACGCCGGGTTGCGAAGCAGCGCATCGCCCGTGTCGACGGATGCCGCGACCCCGCCGACCGGCTGGCTCAGGTCGCCGAAATGCACCCACCGCCCGTCGATGACGAGCCCGGCGAACTCCTGCTCGCTCCCGCTGTAGCGGACCGACGCGGTCCAGCGTGTGCCGTCCCACCACCGCTGCCGCCCGCGCTGGTCGTCGTACCAGCCCGGCCCGGCGGTGCCGGTGCCGACGGGCGCCGCGCCCGTGTGCAGCTCGGTGCGCGAGTCTCGCAGGTCGATGTAGTCCTCGCTCCACCTGCTGCCGTCCCACCAGCGCTGGCGCCCGGTGCCGTCGTCGTACCACCCTGCGGCCGGCTGCGTGCCCATGCGACGAGGGTAGTTCGAGCTCCCGACTGCGGCCAGCACGGCGGCGCCCTCGGCCCGACCGCGCATCGCGCGCCGCGATGTCGCGGGGACGGCGTAGCCTGAGCGAATGCGTGCCGACACCTCCCCCCGCGGTGCGCGGGCTCAGCTCGCTGCGCTCGTCGAGGCCGCGGACGACCGCCCGTTCATTCCTGGGCAGGCCGAAGGCAGGCCGGCCGCCGTCCTCATCCTCTTCGGGGTGCTCGATGACCGAGCGAGCGATCACGAGGCGCAGGCGCGGGCGGTGTCGCGCGACCTCGACGTTCTGCTCCTCGCGCGAGCCTCGACGCTCCGGTCGCACGCCGGACAGGTCGCCTTCCCGGGCGGCCGGGTCGATCCCACCGACGCGGGTCCGGTGGCGGCCGCGCTCCGCGAGGCCAGCGAGGAGACCGGTCTCGACCCGTCCGGGGTCGACGTCCTGGGCACCCTCGACAAGATCCCGCTGGTGTATTCGCAGCACCTGGTCACCCCGGTGCTCGGGTGGTGGCGGCATCCGTCCCCCGTCCGCGTGGTCGACGAAGCCGAGTCGGCCGCGGTGTTCCGAGCCCCGGTCGCCGACCTGCTCGACCCCGCCAACCGGGGGTCGACGGTCATCCGCCGAGACGGTCAGACCTGGCGAGGGCCGGGATTCCTGGTGCCGAGCGACCACGGCCACCACCACCTCGTGTGGGGCTTCACGGGCATGATCCTCTCGGGACTGTTCGATCGACTCGGATGGACCGAGCCCTGGGACGCACAGCGCGAGCTGCCGCTCGAGGGCGCCGGGTTCGACGAGTCGGAGGCGCGGTCGGGGCGCTCCTCCTCGGGCTGACGGAGCCGGTGCTCTGCGCGGTTCCTAGGCTGGAACGATGGACGAGGGCATCATCATGGGCTGGAACCCCGGCCTCTGGGACGAATGGCCGGGCACCTACGCGGGTGTCGTCGCCGAGGTGCGCGACGGCCGCCCGCACGTCACGCAGTGGTCGGTGGGTGCCCGTCGCGAGGTCGAGCCGGGCACCGACGCGTGGCTGCTGCGCCAGGGCGGCTCGTACGGGCTCATCGGCCACGGAACGGTGCTGACCCGACCCTACGAGGACGTGCATTTCGCGGACCCCCGCCGGACGGCGAACTTCGTCGACGTCGAATTCACCGAACTGGTCAGCGAGGCCGACCGGGTGCCGCGGGACGTGCTCGAGGTCGTGGTGCCCGAGGTGGCGTGGCGGTTCCAGTTCCGCTCCGGTAATCGTGTGGCGGCCGAGCCCAACCGTCGACTGCGCGAGCTGTGGCGGGACGCCCTCGACGCGCTCACGCCGTGACCGCCGCACCCCGATCGGGACGCGCGTCCCTCCCCGGGTGTCGATGTCGTGCACTAGCGTCGAGCGGGTGACCCACCGGCTCACCCGCGACGAAGCGCGCCGCATCGCGGTGCGCGCGCAGCTGCTCGACGCCGATCGCCCCGGCGACGTCGTCGAGGTGGCTGAGCAGCTCGGGTACGTCAAGATCGATCCGACCGCCACCATCGCGCCGTGCGAGCACACCGTGCTGTGGTCGCGCATCGGCTGGTCGTACGAGCCCGGGCAGCTGCAGAAGGTCGTCGAGGTCGACCGGCTCCTCTTCGAGTTCGACGGCGCCTTCCGCCCGATGAGCGTCCTGCCGCTGATGATGCCCGCGATGCAGCAGTGGCCGCAGCGGGAGAGCAGCAGGCAGTGGCTCGAGGCGAATGCCCGATTCAAGGCCGACGTGCTCGCCAGACTTCGGGCCGAGGGGCCCCTGCTGGCAAGCGACATCCCCGACACCGCGCAGGTCGACCGGGCCCCCGACGGCTGGTCCGGTAAGAACCAGGTGCCGCACATGCTGGACTTCCTGAGCAGGCAGGGGCTGGTGGCGATCGTCGGGAGGGAGGGACGTCATCGCCGCTGGGACCTCGCCGAGCGGGTCTATCCGCAGGACCTTCCCGAGATCGCCCCGGAAGAGGCGGAGCGGCGCCTCGCCGAGCGGCGCCTGCAGGCGGTGGGCATCGCCAAGCACCGATCGGCATGGTCGCGCGTGGGCGAGGCGGGAGAGCCCGCGAAAGTCGAGGGCAGCAGCTGGACCTTCCGGGTCGACCCCGAGGCGATCGCCGCGCTTCGACGCGACGACGACGGCGGGCGCGTCGCATTCCTGAACCCCTACGATCCGATGCTCGTCGACCGGCCGCGCCTCAGCGAGGTGTTCGGGTTCGACTACGTGCTCGAGCAGTTCAAGCCGGCGAACGAGCGCGTCTACGGGTACTTCGCGCACCCGATCCTGATGGGAGACCGCTTCGTCGGGATGCTCGACGCCGAGCTCGACAAGAAGAACGGCGTCGTGCGCGTCAACGCCGTGCACGAGTTCCTCCCCTTCGACGACGAGGAGCACGACATCGTGCGGTCAGAGATCGCCGAGCTCGGCGAGTGGCTCGGCGTCCCCGTGGCGGGTCTCCCGTAGTCCTCGCGGGGACGCTGTCGTAGATTCTCACCATGGACCGCTCGGTGCCGAACCTCCCGTCCCGCGACTTCGACGCGACCATCGGCTTCTACGGCGGCTTCGGGTTCACGCCGACCTACCGCGACGGCGGATGGCTGATCCTGTCCCGCGGGGGCATCGTGCTGGAGTTCTTCCTCGCCCCGGAACACGACCCGTACGAGAGCTGGTTCATGGCGTCGGTGCGCGTCGGCGACCTCGACTCGCTGTACGCCGCCGTGCGTGAGAGCGGCGTGCCCGAGCAGACGATTGGCATCCCGCGCCTCATCCCCGTGGCGCTGCAGGAGTGGGGTCAGCGCGCCGGATACCTCATCGACCCCGACGGCACGCAGTTACATTTGATCGAGGACGCCGGCTGAGTCGAGGCGTCGATTCAACCCGAGTGACCGTCTGATCGAGGACGCCGGCTGAGTCGAGGCGTCATCGACCCCGCCGCTGAGTCCCTCAGCGCGAGCCGGCCGGCACCCGACCGGTCCACCCCAGCGCCGGAGCGACGTGGGTGGCGAAGGCCTCGACGACACGCAGGTTGAACGCCACGCCGAGCTGGCTGGGAATCGTCAGCATGAGCGTGTCGGCCGACGCGATCGCCGCGTCGTTCTGCAGCTGCTCGATCAGCACGTCGGGCTCGGCCGCATACGTCTTCCCGAAGGTGGACCGCATGCCGTCGATGATGCCGATCTGGTCGCCGTCCTGACGGCCCCCGAAGTAGAGGTGGTCCTCGGCGGTCATGAGCGGGAAGATCGACCGGCTCACCGACACGCGCGGCTCACCCGGATGCCCCGCCGCGCGCCACGCAGCGCGGAAGGCGTCGATCTGCTCGGCCTGCAGGATGTCGAACGGCCGGCCGTCGGCGGACGTCAGGAGCGTGGACGACATGAGGTTCACGCCGACGCGCCCCGCCCATTCGGCGGAGTCGCGGTTGCCGGCGCCCCACCACACGCGCGAGCGCAGCCCGGGGGAGTGGGGCTCGATCCGCTGCAGGCCGGTGCCGCCGCCGAACGGGGACGAGGCATCCCGTTCCGCCAGCCCTTCGCCGTCGATGGCGCGCAGGAACAGGTCGAAGTGCTCACGCGCCAGATCGGCGCCGCGGGGATCGGCCGACCCCGTGTACCCGAACGCCTCGTAGCCGCGGACCACGGTCTCGGGTGACCCACGGCTCACGCCGAGCGCGAGCCGTCCACCCGAGATGAGGTCGACGGATGCCGCCTCCTCGGCGAGGTACAGAGGGTTCTCGTAGCGCATGTCGATGACGCCGGTGCCGACCTCGATGCGCGAGGTCTTCGCGGCGATCGCCGCGAGCAGGGGCATCGGCGAGGACTGCTGCCGAGCGAAGTGGTGGACGCGGAAGTAGACGCCGTCGACGCCGAGTTCGTCCATGCCCTGGGCGAGGTCGATCGCCTGCAGCATGGAGTCGCCGGCGCTCAGCTGATGGCCGCCGCCGAGGGGTCCGTAGTGTCCGAACGAGAGGGTTCCGAAACGCTGCATGTCGAGTGCAACGGTACGCCCGCGGCATCCATTCCGGTGCATGGACGCCGGTTGTCCTCGGGCCCTGGAGTGCCGTCATTCTTCGTCACGCCGGGAATTCCCCCGGCGGCCGTCGTGGTTGCGTCGGAGCATGACCCGCATCGGAACCAGCTCCCTCGACGTCCTTCCCCTCTCGCTCGGCGGCAACGTGTTCGGCTGGACCGCCGACCGTGACGAGTCGTTCGCGATCCTCGACGCCTTCCACGGCGGCGGCGGCGACTTCGTCGACACGGCCGACTCCTACAGCGCCTGGGTCGACGGCAACTCGGGCGGCGAGAGCGAGACGATCATCGGCGAATGGCTCGCCTCCCGCCGGCCCGAAGGATTCGTCGTAGCGACGAAGGTCAGCCAGCACCCGCAGTTCTCCGGCCTGGCCGCCGCGAACGTGCGGGCGGCGGCCGAGGCATCCGTCTCCCGTCTCGGAGTCGAGGCGATCGACCTCTACTACGCGCACTTCGACGACGAGTCGGTGCCGCTCGAAGAGACCGTTGCCGCATTCGGGGCCCTCGTGACCGACGGACTCGTGCGATACACCGCGGTGTCGAACTACAGCGCCGAGCGCATCCGCGAGTGGCTCCGCATCGCCGACGAGCTGGGCGTGGCACGACCGGTCGCGATCCAGCCGCACTACAACCTGGTGCACCGCAACGAGGTGGAGGAGAGCATCATCCCGGTCGCGCAGCAGTTCGACCTGAGCCTGGTGCCGTACTTCTCGCTCGCGAAGGGGTTCCTCACCGGCAAGTACCGGTCGACGGATGCCTCGGCCCAGTCGTCGCCGCGTGCCGGCGCCGCCGCGCAGTACGCCACGTCGCAGGGCCTGGCGATCATCGACGCGCTCGAGGGCATCGGTCGCGCCCACGACGTGTCGATCGCCGCGGCCGCCCTCGCCTGGCTGAAGGCGCAGCACACGGTCGCCGCGCCGATCGCGAGCGCCTCGCGCGTGGCACAGGTCGCCGACCTGCTCGACGGCGCCCGCACCGAGCTGTCGGCCGACGAGGTCGCCGAGCTCACGCGCGTGTCGGAGTGGACGCCGACCTCCGTCTGACGCTGCTTCTTCCGGACGGAGGCCCGAGAGCCGTCGTCGGAGGCTGATTCCCGCAGATCACGTACGGGGAGCGCGGTTGCCCGACCCGACAGCGGTCGGCGTGCCTACGATGGCTGAAGGCCGCGTTGCGGCGCGGGGTTGAGCGGAGCGAGGAGGCGGTGACCATGCAGGTGCGGGTCGCGGGTGTCGCGCTCGACGCGTCGGGCCAGCACGTTCTGCTCTTGAAGCCCATCGACCAGCTGCCCGGCGACGGGATGGTGCTTCCGATCTGGATCGGCCAGCTCGAGGCGACGTCCATCCTGGTCGCCGTCGAGCAGGCGGCGGTGCCGCGCCCCCTCGCGCACGACCTGATGCGGTCGATGCTCGAGACGCTCGGCGCCGAGGTGACCCGGGTCGAGATCACTCGCATCGACGACGGCACGTTCTACGCCGAGATCACGCTGGTGGCGGGCGGACGGCCGCTGACCGTGGATGCGCGACCCTCGGACGCCGTCGCGCTCGCCTCCCGGACGGGCACCGGCATCTGGGTCGCCGAAGCGGTGATGGACGAGGCGGGCGTCCCCGACGTGCTGACCGAGACGGACGCGTCGGAGCGGCTCGACGAGTTCAAGAGGTTCCTCGACGACGTCGAGCCCGAGGACTTCGAGGGGTGACGTCGGCGACCGGGATCGCCGGGGCGGTGCGCTCGGGCGCGGCGTCCGCCGTCGACATCGTCGAGGCGCACCTCGCCCGCGTCCGCGACGCGAACCCGCGGCTGCGGGCACTGGCCGTGGTGTTCGCCGACCGGGCACGCGCCGAGGCGGCCCGGATCGACGAGATCGTCGCCCGCGGCGATGACCCCGGACCGCTCGCCGGCGTGCCGTTCTCGGTCAAGGAGAACATCGACCTCACCTGGTCGGCGACCACCCAGGGGTGGCGGGGCGCCGTCGACGCCGTTCCCGAGGCCGACGCGACCATCGTGCGACGACTGCGCCGGGCGGGCGCGATCCCGATCGGTCGCGGCAACATGCCCGACTTCGGCATGCGGTTCGACACCGACAACGACCTCTTCGGCCGCACCTTCAATCCCTTCGATCCCGCGCGCACGGCCGGGGGCTCGAGCGGCGGCGACGCCGTCGCGGTCGCAACGGGCATGTCCGCATTCGGGCTGGGCAACGATTTCGGCGGGTCGATCCGCATCCCGGCCGCGGCGAACGGCCTGTTCGGGCTGCGCCCGTCGGTCGGACGTGTGCCGCGAGCCGCCGTGCGCGACATCCCGGTCGCCCTCACGCTCCAGCAGTTCTCGGTCAACGGCGTCCTCGGCACCTCGGTCGACGACGTCGAGACTGTCTTCGAGGCGATCGCGGGGCCGGATGCCGACGATCCCGTGTCGCTCGACCTCCCGCGCGAGCCGTCCTGGGCGGCTCCTCGTCGCGTGGCGGTCGTGCGCGATCCCCTCGGGTGGGGCGTCGACCCGGAGGTCGCGGCATCCGTCGATTCCACCGCCTCACGGCTGCAGGCGGCCGGATGGCGGATCGATCACGTCGAGCCTCCGCGCCTGGAGGACGCCGCGGTGCTGTGGCGGCGCCTGGCGTGCACCGACATGCTGCTGACCCTCGGCCCGGGCGTGCTGCCCGTGCCGCTCGGCGCATCGGCCACACGCTTCCTCCGCGACAGCACCGCGGCCGCGCGGCCGTATGAGACCGCCGCCGAATACGCCGCGGCATGGGCCGAGCGAGCCGTCATCGCCGCGGAGTGGCGTAGATTCCAGGTCGAGCACCCCGTCGTGCTCGGTCCGGTGTGGACCTCGAGGGTGCCGCCGATCGACTTCGACCTCGGGGGTCAGGATGCCGCGACCGCCGCCTGGCGCGACCTGCGGCTCACCGTCGCGGTGAACTTCCTCGGGCTCCCCGCGGTGGCCGTGCCCGCCGGGCTCGACAGCGGCGGCGTCCCGATCGGGGTGCAGCTGATCGGCCCGATGCACGGCGACCGGCTCGCGCTCGCCGCCGCTCGCGATGCGACGGGCCCGGCGGGCGAGGTGCTGTCCGGAGACTGAGGCCCGGCGAACTCTCAGGCGGACCGCTGGCCGAACCGGCGCGCTGCGACGACAATGGGGGGAATCGGGATGCCTCGCCCAGGCCCGGCCCCCGGTCACACCCGTGATGACGGCATCGGGGCCGCGGAAGGGGGCAGTGCGATGACAACGGACGTCATCCCCTCGGGTTTCGAGGGACTCTCGCTCGTTCCGGCGCGCGGCCGCACGCCGACGCGCCTCGTGGGCATCGAGGAGGAGCTTCTCCTCTTCGATGCCGTGACGTTCGAGCCGGTCGCCTCGGCCGACGCCATCGTGGGGCCGACGACCTCGCGCGTCTGCACGCCGTCGGGCACGCTCCTCGAGCGTGAGGTGAAGGGTGAGCAGATCGAGGTGGTGAGCCGCCCTGTCCTCACGTTCGACCAGATCCTGCAGACGGTCGTCGACGGGCGTCGCGCCGCCGACGCAGCCGCACGCGAGGTCGGCGCGAGAGCCGTCGCGCTCGCCACCGCGCCCGTCCTGTGCGAGACCCATCTGATCTCCGACGCCCGCTACGAGCGGATGTCGGAGCGCTTCGGGCTGACGATGGTCGAGCAGCTGACGTGCGGGTTCCACGTGCACGTCGACGTGCGGTCCCGTCACGAAGGGGTGGCGATCTTGGACCGCATCCGCCCTTGGCTTCCCGTCCTGCTCGCGGTCAGCGCCAACTCGCCCTTCTGGCGGGGCGTCGACTCAGCCTTCGCCAGCTACCGCTATCAGGCTTGGGGGCGCTGGCCCAGCGCGGGTCCGTACGATCCGTTCGGATCCGTCGCGGCGTACGACGAGATGGTGGCTCAGATGGTCGCGACCGGGGTCGCCCTGGACCCGGGCATGATCTACTTCGACGCGCGGCTCTCCCATCACGTCCCGACGGTCGAGATCCGCATCGCCGATGTCTGTCTCGTTCCCGAGGACGCCGCCGTGCTCGCGGCTCTGGTACGCGCGCTCGTCGAGACCGCCGCCCAGGAGTGGGCGGCGGGCGTGCCCTTCGACGACACCCCCACGACGGTGCTGCGGCTGAGTTCGTGGCTCGCCAGCAGGGGCGGCGTCACGGGCGAACTGCTGCACCCGGTCACGCTCACCCCGCGCCCCGCCGTAGAAGCGGTCGCCGCGCTGCTCGACCACGTCAAGCTCGGCTTCGCCAGCCCGGCGGAGGCCGCGCGGGTGCGGGCGGGCGTCGGGGACATCCTGCGCCGCGGCACGGGAGCCGATCTGCAACGGCGGGCGATGGCCGCAGCAGGATCGGCCGAGGGCGTGGTGCGGGACGCCGCCGCCCGCACCGTCGCCCCGCCGTTCGCTGCGTGACCCGGCCCCCGCCGCTCAGGACCGGGGCAGCACCGTGAGCACCCGCTCGATGTGGTCGTGGAACTCGCTCATGTACTCGCGCAGGAACGTCGCCGTCGACTCCACCTTCACCTCGCCGTCGCTCGAGAACACGTCGTCGGAGAAGTGGATGTACGCCTCGGGAGCGGTCATCTGACGGGCGTTGCAGAAGCTGAGCACGCCCCGCAGGCTCTGCTGCGCGACGGCCGTCCCGATCGAGCCGATGGACGCCCCGATGACCGCGGCGGGGATGTGGTCGAACGAGTTCTGTCCCCACGGCCGGGACGCCCAGTCGATCGCGTTCTTCAGAGCGCCGGGAATGGAGCGGTTGTACTCCGGGGTGACGAACAGCACGGCATCCGATTCCGCGATCGCCGCCTTGAGCGCGAGCGCTTCGGGCGGATAGTCGGCGTCGAAGTCGGGGCTGTACAGGGGGAGCGAGCCGATGGGGATCTCGGTGAACTCGAGCGCCGGCGGCGCGACCCGGATCAGCGCTCTGGAGAGCGTGCGGTTGATCGAGGTGGACGACAGACTGCCGACGAAATAGCCGACCCTTCTTTGAGCCATGAGCGGCCTCCGATCTTTCGCACCAGGCTCCGCCGCGCGCACGCGATCGGCGAGGGGCTTGCGGTGGCGCCGCGAGCCCCTCCCACCCCGGCAACAGGCCCCAGGGGGCCGCGTCGGGTGAGCGCCGATCAACCGGCCGGCGCGATGCCGTTCGTGTCGACCCCGCGACGATGGTGCATCCGCCCGGCGTCGAGAGGCGCCGTCTCATGATGAGCGAGCTCCTGAAGCCAGGGCGGCTGCTGGTCGATCGAGACGGAGCCCGTCCCCGTGGTGAAGTAGGCCACGACCGGCGGACTCGTGACGAACTCGGCGGCGAAGGCCGCGGCCCCGCGCAGGTGCACGAATGCCGCACGGGCGTACAGGTCTCGCATCAGCACCGCGAAGGCCTGAGGATCGGCGGATGCCTCGGCCGGCGGTGCGACCGGCAGTTCGCGACTCAGCTCCTCGACGAGCGCCTCACGCTGCGAGGGAACGAGTTTCGCGAACGCCGCCGCGTAGGCGCGATCGGCGACGCTGACCGGGACGTTGCCCAGGACGTGCGCGTAGCGCGCGATCAGCTCGTCGTCGCCGATCGGCTGGGGTGCCCGTCGCTTCTTCACGATGCTCCTTCCGTGACGGAGGGTACCCCCCGCGGCGGGTTCCCGTCGATGGCATTGTTCCGTCCGGCGCCGGGCGGCCCTAGCGTGGGGGCGTGAGCACGCACGACGCAGAACCCCACGTCGCGGGAATCGCCGGCAAGCTGAACTGGCTTCGCGCCGGTGTCCTCGGCGCCAACGACGGCATCGTCTCGGTCGCCGCCATCGCGGTGGGCGTCGCGGCGGCGACCCCGGATCTCGCTGCGATCGTCCCCGCGAGCGCCGCCGCGCTCGTCGGCGGGGCGCTGTCGATGGCGCTCGGGGAGTACGTGTCGGTGAGCAGCCAGAGCGACAGTGAGAAGGCGCTCATCGCCAAGGAGCGCGAAGAGCTGCGCACGATGCCCGAGCAGGAGCTGGAAGAGCTCACGTCTCTCTATCGCGCGCAGGGGCTGAGCGAGGAGACCGCCCACCGCGTGGCCGTGGAGCTGACCGAGCGCGACGCCCTCCGCGCGCACCTTTCCATGGAGCTCAACATCGACCCCGACGATCTCGTGAGCCCGTGGCGGGCGGCCTTCGCGTCGGCGGTCGCCTTCCTCGCCGGAGGCATCCTCCCGTTCGCGACGATCCTGCTGCCGGCCCCCGTGCGGATCCCGGTCACCTTCGTCGTGGTGCTGATCGCGCTCGCGCTGACGGGAGCGCTCGGCGCGCGCATCGGAGGAAGCGCGGTCCCGCGCGCGACCCTGCGCGTCGTCGTCGGCGGTGCGATCGCGCTCGCGGCCACGTTCGCCATCGGAGCCCTGCTCGGCACGACCGGAATCGCGTGACGGATGCCGCGTCCTCGCGTCGGTCCCTGCGCGCCTCGGTCCCGCGAAAAGAGGCGTCCCCCGGAACGATCCGCGGGGACCGGTCCGGGGGACGCGTCGAGCTCGTCAGGACCCGTAGGGCGACGGGCAGTAGATGATGTGGCTGATGTCCTTGCCCGACAGGGATGAGACGTCACCGCCCCAGAAGCCTTCGTACACCGTGTTGGTGCGACCGGCCTTCACCACGACCACCGAGTAGTAGCCCGATTCCAGCGTGTAGGTCTTCACGCCATCGCCGAACTCGATCTTGTGGCAGTTCTCACCCCAGGTCGACTCGTGGTTTCCGGCCGGAGTCGCCGGCTGATCCCACCCGTACGTCGCCTGCGCCGCGCCGGCGCCCCCGAGCACCGTACATGCCACGACGGCCGCGACCGCGGCGGCCTTCTTCAGCGGATTCTTCATCGGACCCTCCCCAGGATCTGGGCGCAGGGGAATCCGCATCGGCGCGCATCCCCCCAGGCTGCGCCTCACTTGCCGGTGAGCATACATCGGGCCCTGAGCGGTGTCGAGAGACAAACGCGCAGGGCCCGGAGAGCGGGGCGAACGGTTGCCGCAGCATCCGCCCGCCCCGTCCCGCTTACGGGGCGTACTGGAAGATGTATAGCCCGCTGTCGCGATCGGAAGCCAGCACGTACTCCTCGCCGTCCGGGTGCTGATGCACCTCGACGCCCCAGAAGTTGTTGCCGCCCTCGTCGATGAAGTGACCCACCTCGGTCAGCTGTCCGCCCGCGTAGCTGAGCACGCGGAAGCCGGCCGCGTAGTACGAGATGTACGCGAGCTCCTCATCAGGGTCGGTGGCCACCTCATGGACCGACAGGTCGCCGAAGTCCGACGCATACGCGGCGGACTGGCTCTCGGGCACCCAGTACTGGTCGACGTCCTGCATCGTTTCGGCGTCGAACAGATGCACGTAGCCCCACCCGTCGAACACGGCGGAGATGTCCACCGACTGGCCGGTGCCGCCGACAGGAGTGGGCACGGCCGTGCCCGCACCCGACGCCTCGCACGTGTAGTCGGCGGGCAGTCCGCCGGTCAGGATGCGGAATCCGTCGGTCCGTGAGACGAACACGGCCGGGATCTCTGCATCGACGAGCATCGAGACGAGCGCCTCGCAGCCGTCCTCACCGGTGCGGTTGAACACGATGGCGCCCTCGTAGCCGGCCGCCTCGACGGCCTGTACCTTCACGCTGAAGTCGCAGACGCCGCGTTCGATGACCGCGATGGTCGCGGTGCCGGGAGCGGGGACGGATGCCGCGTCGCACGCCAGCCCGACGAACCGCGTCTCTCCGGCCAGGTCGGTCCCCGGGTCGATCTGCGGCACGTCCGAGCCCTGGATCGCGGTGAACTCGGTGCCGTCGGCCATCGTCGCCACCACCCGGTACGGGTCGAAGTCCTCGTCCGTGGCGATGAAGTACTCGCCGTCGTTTGTGAACTCAGCCTGGTGGGCGTTGCCCTCCGGGGTGATGGACTGGCCGTCGACCTGCAGGCGCACCGGATCATCCGCGGCGAAGTCGGTGTCGGAGATGAACGTGGGGTTCGCCGGGTTCTCGACGTTCAGCTTGGCGTAGCCGCCGTCCCAGTACGACACGAGCATCGTCATGACGCCGTCGATCTCCTCCACCACCATGTCGTGGAGGAACACCGCGTCGCCGTGGACGTCTCCCAGCGGCTGGGCCGTCTGCTCGTCGAGGGAGGTCTCGGAGATGAGCTTCGGCTTCGACGGGTTGGTGATGTCGAGGATGTCGATGTCGGTGTCCTCGAGGTCGTCGACGAGCACGGCGTAGGCGCGACCTCCGTCCGTCCACATCCGGACGGAGTGGGTCTCGTTCGCCTTCGTCTGCGCCTTGCCCGCTACTGAGAAGTCGCCCGCGCCCTCGACAAGCTTCTTGGGTTTGGTGGGGTCGGTGACATCGACGAGGGTCACGCCGCCGACGCCCTTGGTGTCGCCGGGGCAGATCTCGTTCTGGTAGGCCAGCACCTCACCCGAGAAGTACCGGGTCTCGAGGTGGATCACCTGCGAACCTTCGCCGCTGAACGTGCCGCGGTGGCTCGGGATCAGCGTGACCAGCTCCGGAGCCGCGGGGTCGGAGATGTCGACCACGTACACGCCGCCGCGGTCGCATTCGGGTTCCCAGAAGGCCGTGAGATACGCGTAGTCGCCGTACGCCGAGACGTCCGCGATGCGGCCGGGCTCTTCTCCATCGGCGAACAGATCGAGTCGCCCGATGAGGTCGACGTTGGCGTCGGACGCCGGCAGATGGCCCTCCTCCTCGCCGTGCTGCTGGCCGGAGTGGTGGTTGTGGGTCTCTTTGCCCGAATCGAGAACTCCGTCGTCGACCCCGTCGACGTCGTCGTGTGCGAGGGCTGGACTGGCGGCGAGGACGAGCACTGTGGCGGTGGCCGCCATGACGGCACCGGCGCGCGAGAATCTCATGACATCAAACTCCTTCGTGTGGGTTGATGGCAGGGCCCCGGTTGCCTTCCGGGTATTGAAACACAGCGCATCGCGGGTGGCTAGGCGCGTCCGGGCACGATCATGTCGATGCCGCGGAGGCGAGAGGACTCCGTCGGCCCGCGGAGCGGGCCTCCTCCTCGAATCGCTCTGCCCAATGATGTGTGAAGGGCCGCCCCTGCGGGACGGCCCTTCACACATCGCGGAGGATAGGGGACTCCGTCGGCCCGCGGAGCGGGCCTCCTCCTCGAATCGCGCTGCCCGTCAAGATGAGAAACGGCGCCACCCCTGCGGGGCGACGCCGTTTCTCATCGCGGAGGATAGGGGATTCGAACCCCTGAGGGCTTGCACCCAACACGCTTTCCAAGCGTGCGCCATAGGCCACTAGGCGAATCCTCCAGCAGCCCCGAAGGGCCACAGGCCATCCTACCTGGTCGCCGGCACCCCTCCCGCGTACACGCTTCCCGGCCGCACGATGAGCGACCGCGGAGCGATCACCGACAGGATCCGGCGCGACACCGGGGCGCTCGCCACGAGCTGCGAGCGAACGGATGCCGCAGCATCCGTCGCCGCGTCACCGATCCAGTAGTCGCGGCCTCCCGACGGCGCATACGAGGCGCGCTCGATCGCCACCACCAGCGCATACATGTCGTCCGCCGAGACGCCGTGGCGATCGATGAGACGCTGCGCGAAGGCGCGAGGGCTCTCGCTCGCCGGCACCGTGATGCCGACGTCGATCGCGGCATCCTGCACCATCGTCCACGCCGAGGCCGCATCGCCGGAGCGCGCGGCGAGCGTGAGCTGCCGACGCCGCAGCTCCCTCGCCAGGAACGGCAGAGCCAGCACCAGGACCACCAGCAGCACGACGCCGAGGGCCGGCAGCGGGTTCGCCGAGGTGATGGCGGTGCCCGGCAGCGTCTCGTCGCGCGGGTTCAGCCCGCTGTCCGGGTCGGCACCGCCCGTCGACGTCGGGGTCGGGGTGGCGCCGGGCGTCGCCGTGCTCGGATCGTCGGTCTCGCCGGGCACCGTCGACGCCGGCGAGAACGACGTCGGCACGCCGAGTCCCGCCGTCGGCTCGAACGACACCCAGCCCACGTTGTCGAAGAACACCTCCGGCCACGCGTGGAGCAGCGAGCTAGACACCGTGTAGACGGTCTGCTCCTCCAGCACGTCGGTGGTCGCGACGCCGGGAAGATAGCCGACCACGATGCGGGTCGGCATGTGAAGGCTGCGCGCCATGAGCGCGAAAGCGGAGGCGAAGTGCACGCAGTAGCCTTCCCGCTGCTCGAGGAACTGCGCCACCGCTTCGGCGCCGCTGCCGTCGAACCCGTCCTCGACCGGTGCTTCCAGCGAATACCGGAACTCGCCGCCGCGGAACCACCGCTGCAGCGCGATCAGCCGGTCGTAGTCGTTGGTTGCGCCCGCCGTCACCTCGGCGGCGAGCTCCGTGATGATCTCGGGGGTGTCCTCGGGCAGTTGGGTCGTCTCGTCACGCAACTCGGGGCCGCCCGCGTTGTATGAGCGGATCTGCTCGAGCGTCGGCCGCGGCTGGTTCGACAGCACCTCGTAGTTCTGACCTTGGGTCGTGCCGGACTGGGAGATCACGGTGCGGTTGTAGGGGACGGCGGCCCACCGGCCGTCCAGCCCCGACACCTCGACGGCCGGGTACGAGACGGGCAGCCAGATCGACGCGAGGTTCATCACCTCGACCGAGGTGGTGTACTCAGTGACGCGGACATCGGGTCCGACCGTCACTCGCCCCAGTCCCAGGTCGCTGTCGATGGGCACGGTCCGGACCCGGTCGGGCTCCCACACGCCGCCTTCGAAACGCGACAGCGTCGTCGCCCGCAGGTAGGGCGGCGACGGCGCATCGGTGCGCACCCGCAGCACCTCCACCTCCTCGGGGCGGCGGAGGTCGTCGCCCAACTGGAGCGTCGCATCGATGCCCGGCCCCGGTCCCAGACCCGTCGCCGGCCGAGCGGTGGGCTGGGGGAGCAGCGGAGTGGCGACGATCGTGACGACCACCGCGATCGCCCCGATGCCGAGCGCCGTCGCCGGAACCCCCGCGGTGCGCTCCGCGTCGCGCTCGAGCGGACGCTCCCGGGAACGCGTCTCGGTGCGCAGCAGGAACAGGATCGCGACCGCGAGGAAGACGAAAGCCACCACATCGACCTCGCGGGGCACCGCGATCGCCGGGATGAGCGAGACCGCGACGATCCCGATGGACGCGAGCAGCGGCATCCGCGCGGTGATCACCACGTGGTCGACGATCAGGGCGAGCAGTCCCATCGAGCCGACGATGATGAAGGCGAGGGCGGTGCTGTCGTCCAGCGGGGCGGCGCCGAACACGATCTGGTCGACCGCGTCGTCGACGAGCGGGGGCACGGCGCGGAGCGTCTCCGGCGTCGGGACCACCCACAGCAGCGCCGTGCCGCGCAGGAACACGACGGTCATGAAGACGACCCACACGCCCGCTTCGGCCAGGCTCACCGCCACGGCCGGAAGCCGGAACCGCCGGGCGACGTAGCCGGCGGCCAGGACCGCGGTGGCGATCGCGACCGAGCCCAGCAGCCAGCCGCCGGGCTTCACCACGCGCAGAACCGGCATCAGCGCCGCGAGCAGGGCGGCCAGCAGGGAGAGGGTCAGCAGCCACTCCCCGCCGCGCCGCGCGCCGCGCTCGGCGCCGTCAGGCGACGACATGACTCACCCCACGTGCCACGGCGTTCCCCCAGGCCTGGGCGAGGTCGCCGTCGGGGTCGATGATCCCCACGCGCCACCCGTGGTCGGCGGCCCGGTCGAGCGCGTCCCCGACCGGCGAGACGGCGAAGAGCATCGGCAGCGTGCTGTGGTGCACCACCGGCGCGATCGCGGCGGCATCGGACGCGTCGAACCGGCCGACGATGACGATCACCGGCCCCGTCATGACGCCCGTGAAGAGTCGTGTCAGGCGCGCGAGCGAATCGTCGCGCCGGGCGGCGAGCGTGGCGAAGTGGGTGAGCAGCGCCTCGACGGCGGCCATGTCGCCCCCGTCGATCCGCTCGGCCAGCACGGTGCCGTCGCTGTCGAGCACTTCCACGGCGTAGCCGTCGTGCACGAGCCGCGCGACCGCCGACACGCAGGCCGACACCGCCGCCTCGAATCCCGGATCGGCGCCCGGCTCGTGCATGGCCTCCGTCGACCACCGCAGCACCCCGCGGTCGAGCACGACGCTCGCCTCCGGCGTGGACTCCTGCTCCTCCTGCCGCACCATGAGCTCGTCGCGGTGCGCCGTCGCGCGCCAATGGATCCGCCGCATCGAGTCGCCGGGGGAGTACGGCCGGGCCACGAGGTTGTCGGCGCCCTGCCCGAGCTGATTCGTCGTCGTGTGCAGCGTCCCGCCCGTCTCGCCGGCGAAGTCCGTCAGCGCGGGCAGATCGACCAGCGCCGGAGCCACCGTGACCGACGTGCGCTCGCCGAACAGCGTCTGACGCCGGGCCAGACCGAACGGGTCGGTCGAGCGCACGGCCAGCGGCCCGATCGCGTGCACACCGCGGCGGACGCCGGTCACCGTGTAACCGAGCTGCACGACCCTCTCGGCGCGACGCAGACCCGAGCCGAGCGCCGGGAACACCCCCTCGGCCGTGCCGCGGAGGCCCTTCGGCAGCGTGTCGTGCCAGACGCCCGGCGGCGTGGGAAGCGCGGTCCGCACGCCGACCGTCACCCGGACCATCGACTCCCGACCCACGGCCGCCACGTCGGGCATCAGCGACCGCGTGACCACGTCGGAGCGGCGCGAGAGGTACAGCGAGGCGACCGCGGCGACGATGACGGCGACGAGGAGGATGCCGAAGTACACCAGCTCCGCGATGCCGAACTCGTTCGCCGTGACGAAGCAGCCGACGGCCAGGATGAGGGCGCCCGTGCCTCGCACGGTCAGCGGCCACAGGCGTCTCATCGCGGGCTCACTGGCGCGCGGCGATGGGAACGCGCACGCTGCCGGCGATGCGCTCCAGGATGGTGGTCACCGCGTCGGCGGCGCCCCGGGCCCGCGCCCCGCCGGCGGACCGCGTGGGGATCAGCCGGTGCGCGAAGACGGGTGCCAGAAGGGCGGTGACGTCGTCGGGGATGACGAATCCGCGTCCGTCGAGCGCCGCCCACACCTTGGCCGCCCGGACGAGCTGCAGGGTCGCCCGGGGGCTTGCGCCGAGCCTCAGGTCGGAGTGGGTCCGCGTGGCGTGCGCGAGGGCGACCGCGTAGTCCTCGATCGTCGGAGCGACGTGCACGGCGCGCGCCCAGGCGATGAGCTCGAGAACCTGGTCGGCGGACACCACAGCCTCGAGCCGGTCGAGCGGATTGAGCGTGTCGCGCTGGCGGAGCATGAGCGCCTCCGACCTTTGGTCGGGGTAGCCCATCGAGATCCGCATCATGAAGCGGTCGCGCTGAGCCTCGGGCAGCGCGTAGGTGCCTTCCATCTCGAGCGGGTTCTGCGTGGCGACGACGAGGAACGGCGCGGGGAGCGGGTGCGTGCGTCCGTCGACGGTGACCTGACCCTCCTCCATCGCCTCGAGCAGCGCGGACTGCGTCTTCGGCGACGAGCGGTTGATCTCGTCGGCGATCACGATGTTGGCGAAGATGGCGCCCTGCTTGAACTCGAACTCGCGCTCGACGGGGTTGAAGACGCTCACGCCGGTCACGTCGCCGGGGAGCAGATCGGGAGTGAACTGGATGCGCCGCACCGTGGCGTCCACCGACGCCGCCAGAGCGCGCGCGAGCATCGTCTTGCCGACGCCCGGCACGTCCTCGATCAGGAGGTGCCCCTCGGCGAGCAGGCAGACGAGGGCGCTGCGGACGGCGTCCGGCTTGCCGTCGATCACGCTTCCGACGGACGCGAGGATCGCATCGGTCGTGCGGGCGAATCCCTCGGCCGTCGACGCGCTCGTGGATTCGGTTACCGCGGCATCGACCATCGCGACCTCCCTCGACCGGCCCCGTTCGGGCGGGTCAGTCCGTGCGCGGCCCCGTCGCGCGCCCACCCGTCGATCGTAATACCGGGGGACCGGCGGCGGGTCTGGGAGAACGCTGGGTGCAGAGGCACCCGCCGACCCGGGTAGACTGATGTCAGCTCTCCGCGAGGCGGCATCCAGGCCAACTCCCCCAGGACGGAAACGTAGCAAGGGTAACCAGGCTCTGCCGGGTTCGCGGAGAGTCTTACTTTTCCCCGGCTGTGCATCCGCCGGGATTGTCCACAGCTTCCGCTGCGGCTGGCCGCGGCATCCGTTCCCTCAATAGGGTTGAAGCGTGGCACGGAGCATCTTCATCACCTCGGCAGAAGGCCACTCCGGCAAGTCGACGGTCGCACTCGGAGTGCTCGACGCCCTGAGTCACGCGACCCCCCGGGTCGGCGTCTTCCGCGCCATCGCGCGCTCCACGGTCGAGCGCGACTACGTGCTCGAGATGCTGCTCGACCACGACGGCGTCGATCTGCCCTACGACGAGTGCGTGGGCGTCACCTACGACGACGTGCGACATGATCCGGATGCCGCGCTCGCGACGATCGTCGAGCGCTACAAGGCCGTCGAGGCTCAGTGCGACGCGGTCGTGATCCTCGGCAGCGACTACACCGACGTGGGCAGCCCCGCCGAGCTCGCCTACAACGCCCGCATCGCCGCGAACCTCGGCGCGCCCGTCCTGCTCGTGCTCGGAGGGCGCTCGGCCGAAGGGCAGACGCAGCCCGAGCAGCTCGGGTCCTCTCTCCCCAGGACCCCGGCCGAGATGGGCAAGATCGCCGATCTCGCGCTGGCCGAGCTGGCCCACGGCCGGGCCGAGCTGTTCGCCGTGGTCGCGAACCGCGCCGAACCCGCGGAGGCCGAGCAGACGATCCAGGCGATCCGCCGGTCCGTCGAGGCATCGGGTGTCGCCGCCGCCGACCGGATCCCCGTGTGGGCGATCCCCGAAGACCGGTTCCTCGTCGCGCCGTCCATGCGCGGCATCATGCGATCGGTCGAGGGCAGCCTGCTCGCGGGCGACCCCGACCGTCTCACGCGCGAGGCGCTCGCGGTCGTCGTCGCCGGCATGTCGATGGTCAACGTCCTCCCGCGCCTGCTCGAGGGAGCGGTGGTCGTGATCCCGGCGGACCGCTCCGAGGTGCTGCTGGCGACCCTGCTGGCGAACGCCTCGGGCACGTTCCCCTCGATCTCGGGCATCGTGCTCAACGGCGGCTTCGAGCTTCCCGAGCCCGTCACGCGCCTCCTCGACGGCCTGGGGTCGAATGTGCCGATCGTGACGACCGACCTCGGCACGTACGAGACCGCTGCGCGCATCATGACGACGCGCGGGCGCCTCGCCGCCGACTCGCAGCGGCGCTACGACACCGCCCTGGCCCTGTTCGAGCAGAGCGTCGACACCGGCGAGCTGCTGCAGGCGTTCGGGGTCGCGCGCGCGACCGTCGTGACGCCGCTGATGTTCGAGTTCCAGCTGATCGAGCAGGCCCGGGCCGAGCGCAAGCGCATCGTGCTGCCCGAGGGCGACGACGACCGCGTGCTGCGGGCCGCCGCGACCGTGCTCAAGCGGGGGATCGCCGACCTCACGATCCTCGGCGAGCCGTTCGAGGTGAAGGCGCGCGCCATCGAGCTCGGCATCGACATCCAGGGAGCCGAGGTCCTGTCCCCGTTCGACGCCGTCCACGTGCACAAGTTCGCCGAAGAGTACGCGAGGCTGCGCGCGCACAAGGGAGTCACGCTGGCGCAGGCCGCCGACACCGTCACCGACGTGTCGTACTTCGGCACGCTCATGGTGCACCTCGGCCTCGCCGACGGCATGGTCTCGGGCGCCGCGCACACGACGGCGCACACGATCCGCCCGGCCTTCGAGATCATCAAGACCAAGCCGGGGGTCTCGGTGGTGTCGAGCGTCTTCCTCATGGCCCTCGCCGACCGCGTGCTCGTGTACGGCGACTGCGCGGTGATCCCCGACCCGACCAGCGAGCAGCTGGCCGACATCGCGATCTCCTCCGCCGCGACGGCCACCCGCTTCGGCATCGACCCGCGCATCGCGATGCTGTCGTACTCGACCGGCGAGTCGGGATCGGGCGCCGATGTCGAGAAGGTGCGCGACGCGACCGCGCTCGTGCGACAGCGCGCGCCCGAGCTGCTCGTCGAAGGGCCGATCCAGTACGACGCGGCGGCGGATGCCGCCGTCGCGGCGGCGAAGATGCCGGGGTCGCAGGTCGCCGGCCGTGCCACGGTGTTCGTGTTCCCCGACCTCAACACCGGCAACAACACCTACAAGGCGGTCCAGCGATCGGCCGGAGCCGTCGCGATCGGGCCGGTGCTGCAGGGGCTCAACAAGCCGATCAACGACCTGTCGCGAGGCGCGCTGGTCGACGACATCGTCAACACCATCGCCATCACCGCCATCCAGGCCCAGGCGGCCCGCGCATGACCCCGGTGCTGGTCGTCAACAGCGGCTCCTCGTCCTTCAAGTACCAGCTGATCGACATGGACGCCGAGACCACACTCGCCTCGGGACTCGTCGAGCGCATCGGAGAAGCGGTCGGTCGCGCGACCCACACGGTCACGGCACCCGCGACCGACGGTCCCGCCGCGACCTACACCGACGCCACCTACACCCGCGAGCTGCCGATTCCCGACCACACGGCCGGCTTCCAGGTGATGCTCGACGCCTTCGCCGGCGACGGACCCTCGCTCGACGACCACCGCCCGATCGCGGTCGGCCACCGGGTCGTCCACGGTGGGGCGAGGTTCTTCGAGCCGACCCTGATCACCCCCCTCGTCGAGATCAACATCGACGAGCTGTCGGTGCTCGCGCCGCTGCACAACCCGGCCAACCTTGCGGGGATCGTCGCGGCGAAGAAGGCGTTCCCCGACGTGCCCCACGTGGCCGTCTTCGACACCGCCTTCCATCAGACCCTTGCGCCCGAGGCGTACACCTACGCGATCGACGCGAAGGTCGCCGCCTCCCACCGCATCCGCCGCTACGGGTTCCACGGCACGTCGCACAAGTTCGTCAGCGAGTCCGCGGCTGCCTTCCTCGGACGCCGGGTCACCGAGCTCAAGCAGATCGTGTTCCACCTCGGCAACGGCGCGTCGGTGACGGCGATCGACGGCGGGCGCTCGGTCGAGACCTCGATGGGCTTCACCCCGCTCGAAGGTCTGGTCATGGGCACCCGGTCGGGAGACCTCGACCCCGCCGTGCTGTTCCATCTCGCGCGGCGCGGCGGCATGTCGATCGACGACCTCGACGACCTGCTCAACAAGCGCAGCGGCATGCTCGGACTCGCCGGGTCGGCCGATCTGCGCGACATCCGCGCGGCGATCGAGGCCGGCGACCAGCACGCCATCCTCGCGTACCAGGTCTACGTCCATCGGCTGCGGGCATACGCGGGCGCCTACCTGGCGCAGCTCGGCGGCGCCGATGTCATCTCCTTCACGGCGGGCGTCGGCGAGAACGCGCCGTTCGTGCGGTCGGCGGCGCTCGAGACGCTCGGTTTCGCCGGCGTGCACATCGACGACGACCGCAATCTCGCGCCGGGCCGCGGCATCCGGATCATCTCGACGGATGCCTCGCCGGTGACCGTGCTCGTCGTGCCCACCGACGAAGAGCTCGAGATCGCACGTCAGACGCTCAGCGTCGCGCGCACGTAACACGCCCTCGTTACGCTGTATGCGTGCCGATGGATTCTCTGCCCGATCTCACCGACTACGACGCCGTTCTCTTCGACCTCGACGGCGTCCTGACGCCCACCGCCGAGGTGCACATGCACGCGTGGGAGACGATGTTCACCGACCTTTTCGCGGCGTGGGAGATCACTCCGCCGTACACCGAGCGCGACTACTTCGACCACCTCGACGGCAAGAAGCGCTACGACGGCGTCGCCGCGCTGCTGCGGTCGCGCGACATCGAAGTGCCCTGGGGCGACCCGTCCGACCCGGTCACCGCCGACACCGTCTGCGGCATCGGCAACCGCAAGAACGTCGTGTTCGAGAAGGTGCTGCGAGACGAGGGCATCGCGCCGTACCCCGGGTCGCTCGCGCTGCTGGACGCGCTCGCCGCAGCAGGCACGACCGTCGCGGTCGTCTCGAGCTCCAAGAACGCCGAAGAGGTGCTGCAGGTCGCCGGCATCCGCGACCGCTTCACGGTCGTCATGGACGGGGTGATCGCCGAGCGCGACCACCTCGCCTCCAAGCCGGCGCCCGACGTGTTCGTCGAGGCGGCCCGCATGCTGGGCGTCGATCCGGCACGCAGCGCCGCGGTCGAAGATGCGCTGAGCGGCGTGGCGTCCGCCTCGGCCGGCGGCTTCGCGCTGGTCGTGGGCGTCGACCGCGGCGCGGGCGCCGACGCGCTGCGGGATGCCGGAGCCGACGTCGTCGTGCACGACCTCGAGGAGTTCACCCGATGATGGATCGCGACCGGTTCCCCGTCGACCCGTGGCGGCTCGTCGAGACCTCGTTCGACCTGGAGGACGTCGGCGTCACCGAGACGCTGTTCGCCCTCGGCAACGGATACCTCGGCATGCGCGGAAACCACCCCGAGGGGCGCCACGCGCAGGAGCACGGCACCTTCGTCAACGGCTTCCACGAGACCTTCCCCATCCGTCATGCCGAGCAGGCCTACGGGTTCGCCGAGGTCGGTCAGACCATCGTCAACGCGCCCGACGCCAAGGTGATGCGCGTCTACGTCGACGACGAGCCGCTCTCGCTCGACCTGGCCGACGTCCGCGAGTACGAGCGGGTGCTCGACATGCGCGACGGGGTGCTCCGCCGGCACATCCTCTGGGCGACGCCGTCCGGCAAGGACGTGCGGATCGACTTCGAGCGCCTCATCTCGTTCGACGAGAAGCACATCGCGGTGATGACGGTCGAGGTCACCGTCCTCAACGCCGACGCGCCGGTCACGGTGAGCTGCCAGCTGCTGAACCGCCAGGACGGCGAGGACGTCTACGGCGGCACACCGGGGAGGCAGCAGCGCGCCGGGTTCGACCCGCGCAAGACCGAGAAGTTCCACGAGCGCGTGCTCGAGCCGCAGGAGTACTGGCAGGGCGGCGACCGCACGGCGCTGTCGTACCGCGTCAGCGAGTCGGGGATGACGATCTCGGTCGTGGCCGATCACACCATCGAGACCGACAACGAGTACGACTCCCGCTACCTCGTCGAACCCGACATCGCCAAGAACGTCTTCCGCGTGCAGGCGAAGGCGGGCGTGCCGGTGCGGGTGACGAAGATCGTGAGCTACCACACCTCGCGCGGCGTCCCCGCGCGCGAGCTCGTCGACCGCGGACGGCGCGCGCTCGACCGCGCCCGGCGCATCGGCGTCGACGGCTTCCGCGCGGCGCAGCGGGAGTGGCTGGACGGGTTCTGGAGCCGCTCGGACGTGCGGATCGCCGGGCACGACGACCTGCAGCAGGCCACCCGCTGGTGCCTGTTCCAGCTGGCTCAGGCGGCCGCCCGCGCCGACGGCATGGGCGTTCCCGCCAAGGGCATGACGGGGTCCGGGTACAGCGGCCACTACTTCTGGGACACCGAGATCTACGTCCTGCCGTTCCTGGCCTACACGACGCCGCTGTGGGCGCGCAACGCGCTGAGGATGCGGTACCTCATGCTCCCCGCAGCACGCCGCCGGGCCTTCCAGCTCAACGAGCACGGCGCGCTCTTCCCCTGGCGGACGATCAACGGGGAAGAGGCATCCGCCTACTACGCCGCCGGCACGGCGCAGTACCACATCAACGCCGACGTCAGTTTCGCGCTGGCCAAGTACGTGCGCGCGACCGGCGACGTCGAGTTCCTCCATCGCGAGGGCGTCGACATCGCCGTCGAGACCGCCAGGCTGTGGGCCACGCTCGGCTTCTGGCGGCAGGTGGACGGCGCCGGCGAGGAGACCTTCCACATCCACGGCGTGACGGGCCCCGACGAGTACACGACCGTCGTGAACGACAATCTGTTCACGAACGTGATGGCGCGGTTCAACCTGCGCTTCGCGGCCCGCACCGTGCGCGACATGGCCGAGATCGACGGCGAGGACTACCGCAAGATGGTCGACCGCCTCGGACTCGACCCGGCGGAGCCCGAGGGATGGGAGCGCGCCGCCGAGGCGATGCACATCCCGTTCAGCCCCGCCTTGGGCATCCATCCGCAGGACCACGTGTTCCTCGAGCGCGAGATCTGGGATCTCGAGAACACCCCGGCCGACAAGCGTCCGCTGCTGCTGCACTTCCACCCGCTGGTGATCTACCGCTACCAGGTGCTCAAGCAGGCGGACGTCGTGCTGGCGCTCTTCCTCCAGGGCAACCACTTCTCGGACGAGGACAAGCTGGCCGACTTTGAGTACTACGACCCGCTCACCACCGGCGACTCGACGCTTTCGGCGGTCGTGCAGGCCATCCTCGCCGCGGAGGTCGGCTACCAGGACCTGGCGCTGGAGTACTTCCGCGAGTCGATCTTCGTCGACCTCGCCGATCTGCATCACAACGCCTCCGACGGTGTGCACGTCGCCTCCGCCGGGGGAGTGTGGACCGCTCTGGTGTCGGGATTCGGCGGCATGCGCGACCACTTCGGCGAGCTGTCGTTCGACCCGCGGCTGCCCGCCGACTGGCCCGAGCTGTCGTTCGTGCTGCACTGGCACGGCACGAGGCTCGACATCTCGATCACCCGCGACCAGCTGCGGGTGCAGGCGTCCGAGGGAGATCCGGTCGGCTTCAGCGTGCGGGGTACCGGATACGTCGTCGGCCCCGGGGAGACGGTCTCGGTGCCGCTCGACGGGCAGGGCGTCGTGATCCCTGGGCGCCCCACTCTGAAGCAGCTGACCGACGTGCAGCGGGAGGACGGGTCGTACCTGTCGGCCTCGGTGCCCACGGTGACCTCGTCGATTCCGATCATCGTCGGGACGGCCGACATCGAGCACGGCGCGGATGCGCTGTGACGGCCACGCGGCCGCCTCTCCCGATGTCGCCGGCTGGCCGTAGGCTGTCGGGGTGACCACCGCCCTCTACCGCCGATACCGGCCCGAGTCGTTCGGCGAGATGATCGGGCAGTCTCAGGTCACCGAGCCGCTCATGACCGCGCTGCGCGGCGACCGGGTCGGGCACGCCTATCTGTTCTCCGGTCCTCGCGGGTGCGGCAAGACCACGTCGGCGCGCATCCTCGCGCGCTGCCTCAACTGCGCGCAGGGTCCGACAGACACCCCCTGCGGCACGTGCGACAGCTGCGTCGAGCTCGGGCGGGGCGGTGGCGGGTCGCTCGACGTGGTCGAGATCGACGCCGCCAGCCACAACGGCGTCGACGACGCCCGTGACCTCAGGGAGCGGGCCGTTTTCGCTCCGGCCCGCGACCGCTTCAAGATCTTCATCCTCGATGAGGCGCACATGGTCACCCCGCAGGGCTTCAACGCCCTGCTGAAGCTCGTCGAAGAGCCGCCCGACCACGTCAAGTTCATCTTCGCGACCACCGAGCCCGAGAAAGTCATCGGCACGATCCGGTCGCGCACCCACCACTACCCGTTCCGCCTGGTGCCGCCGGGCGCGATGCTCGAGTACGTCCAGTCGCTCTGCGAGCAGGAGCACGTCGACGTCGAGGCGGGCGTGCTGCCCCTCGTCGTGCGGGCCGGTGGCGGCTCGCCGCGAGACACGCTGTCGCTGCTCGACCAGCTGATCGCGGGGTCCGAAGACGGCAAGGTCGTCTACGAGCGCGCCGTGGCGCTGCTCGGGTACACGCACGCCGAACTGCTCGACGAGGTGGTCGACGCCTTCGCCTCGGGCAGCGCCGCCGAAGCCTTCGCCGCTGCCGATCGGGTCGTGCAGACCGGGCAGGACCCGCGCCGGTTCGTCGACGACCTGCTCGAGCGGCTCCGCGACCTCATCGTCGTCGCCGCCACGGGCCAGGGCGCGGCGGCGGTGCTGCGCGGCGTCTCCGCCGAAGACCTGATGCGCATGCAGCGTCAGGCCGACGCCTTCGGCACCGCGCGCCTCTCCCGCACCGCCGACCTCGTGATCACGACCCTCGACGACATGACCGGCGCGACGTCGCCCCGCCTCCAGCTCGAGCTCATGGTGGCTCGCGTGCTCGCCAGCGGGACGGATGCCGCGACCCCCGCGGCGTCGCAGGTCGCACCGGTGCCGGTCGAGCGCTCCGGCGCTGTCGTCGAGCGAGGCCCTGCGCCGACGGCCGGCGTCACCACGCCCGTCGCGGCTCCGACCGCGCCCGCGACGCCTCCGTCGCCGGGTTCGGCACGCGAGCCTGAGCCGGTCCTCTCGGCGGGGGCCGAGGCATCCGCCCCCGCCGCCGCGGAGGCGGCGACGGCATCCGGCCCCGCTGCGGCCGTGCCCCCGCCCGCAGCGCCGCCCGCCCCGAGCGGTCCGATCACGGTCCAGCGCATGCGCGACGCGTGGCCCGAGGTGCTCGCCCGCCTCGAAGACATCAGCCGCACCTCGTGGCTCCTCGCGTCCAACGCCGAGGTCGCCGCGCTCGACGACGACGTGCTGACGCTCGCGTTCGGCAGTCAGGCCGATGTGACCAAGTTCAAGCAGCGCGCGGCCGGCGGAGGCCCGAGCGAAGACCTGCGCCAGGCGATCCTCGCCGTGCTCGGCATCCGCGTGAAGTACCTCGCGAAGCACGACGCACCCGGCGGCGCCCCCCAGCCGTCCGCGCCCGCCGCGCCGCCGTCCACACCACCCGTGCCGCCCGCCGCGCCGGCTCGCGGAGGGGCACCGAGCGCACCGGCCGCGCCCGCGCGTGCGTCCGCGCCCGCGGCTGCCGCGCCCGTCACCGAGTGGGCCGTCGCGCCCATTCCCTCCGACGACGACGCTCCGCCGCCCGACCCGGGGCCGTCCGTCATGTCGGCGGCGGGGCAGTTCGCGGTCGACGACGAACCCGAAGAGGCCGCGGCACGCACGCGCACCGCTACGCTCGCGCCGGCCCGCGAAGGCGACGTCCTTCGAGCGGCCGACGTGGTCTCGTCGATCGATCGTGACGAAGACGAGGTCGAGGAGACGCCGGATGCCGCCGCCGACGTCCCGGTTCCCCCGGTCGTCGCGCCGCCGCTCGCGCCCGTCGTCTCCACCCGCAACAACGGCGTGCAGCGCTACGGCGAGGCCGTCGTGCGGCAGATGCTCGGCGCGACCTTCGTCCGCGAAGAGCCGTACGAGCCGCCGACGAGGTTCAGCTAGCCCATGTACGACGGCATCGTCCAAGACCTGATCGACGAGTTCGGGCGTCTCCCCGGCATCGGACCGAAGTCCGCTCAGCGCATCGCGTTCCACATCCTCCAGACCCCGAACTTCGACGTGTCGCACCTGGCGCAGCTCCTCGCCGAGGTGCGCGACAAGGTGCGGTTCTGCGAAGTGTGCGGGAACGTGTCCGAGCAGGATCGCTGCTCGATCTGCCGTGATCCGCGTCGCAACCAGTCGCTGATCTGCGTGGTCGAAGACGCCAAAGACGTCGCCGCGATCGAACGCACCCGGGAGTTCCGCGGGCTGTACCACGTGCTCGGCGGGGCGATCAGCCCGATCGCCGGCATCGGCCCCGACGACCTGCGCATCACCCAGCTCATGCAGCGGCTCGCCGACGGCACGGTGCAGGAGGTCATCCTCGCGACCAATCCCAATCTCGAGGGCGAGGCGACCGCCACCTACCTCAGCCGCCTGCTCCACACGCTCGAGATCTCGGTCACCCGGCTCGCGTCGGGACTGCCGGTGGGCGGCGACCTCGAGTACGCCGACGAGGTGACGCTCGGCCGGGCCTTCGAGGGCCGCCGCTCGGTCTGACCCCGTCCCGCCACGACGTCCGACAGGCGACCATGTCCGATATCGGCCGTAGATTGGCGGGCGTCCCCGTCGCCGCCGTCCGCTCCGGACGGCAGGCTTGAACCATGAGAGAGACGACGTGACCGCCCACGTGAGATCCGCCCGTGCCCGGAACGCGAAACCGGCGGTGACGAGATGAACGGCACCGTCCAGCGCTTCGACGCACGAGCGTGGGTGCTCTTCGCCATCATGGCCGTGGTCTGGGGCATCCCGTACCTGTTCATCAAGCAGGCGGTCGACTCCTATTCGCCGGCGGCCGTGGTCGCCGGCCGCACCCTCATCGGCGCGCTCATCCTCCTCCCGTTCGCCCTGCGGCAGCGGGCACTGCGCCCGGCGTTCTCGAAGATCGGCTGGGTGCTGGCTTTCGGCGCCATCGAGATGGCCGGTCCGTTCCTGCTCCTGGGGCACGCCGAGCAGACCCTGCCGTCGGGACTGACGGGACTTCTCGTCGCGACCGTTCCGCTGTTCGCCGCGCTCATCGCCTTCGGCGGCGGTGACCGCTCCGTGCTGCGCCCCGCTCGCGCGATCGGTCTCGTCGTCGGGTTCGCGGGCGTCGCCGTGATCGTCGCCGGTCCGGGACTGGCGATCGACGGCGGGGGAGGGCTCGTCGCGGTCGGCGAGGTGCTCCTCGTGGCCGTCCTCTATGCGATCGCGCCGTTCATCGTGGCCCGCAAGCTCGGCGACGTCCCGTCGCTCGGCACGATCACGCTCTCGCTCTTCGCCGTCGGCATCTTCTACCTGCCGATCGCGCTGCTCACCCAGCACGAGGTGCCCACCGTCGACAGCACCGTCGCGCTCGTCGCGCTCGGCGTCGTCTGCACCGCCATCGCGTTCATGGTGTTCTTCGCGCTGATCGCCCGGGTCGGACCCGTGCGCGCGCCGCTCTTCACCTACGTGAACCCCGTCGTGGCCATCGTGCTCGGCACAATCATCCTGAGCGAGCCGCTGACCGTCGGTCTCCTCATCGGCTTCCCGCTCGTCATCGCCGGATGCTGGCTGGCTGCGACGGGCGGCACCCTCCGCGCCCGCGACCACGACGGCGGGCCCGACCCCGTGCGCAGGCCCGAAACGGAGGCGGAGCTTCCGCCGGTCGCCCCCGGATGAGCGGGATCGGCGGCCCGCCCGGGCGGCGGTCACATGGCCGGGCGCGCATGGCCGCGTCCGTAAGATGGACGGAGGATGCGGCATCCCTCCGCCGCACCGTCGGATTCATCGCGCCGTCCACCGGCGCGAGCGGGAGTTGCACGTGGCGCTGATCGTCCAGAAGTACGGCGGGTCGTCGGTCGCGGACGCCGAGAGCATCAAGCGGGTCGCGAAGCGGATCGTCGACACCCGTCGTGCCGGTCATGACGTCGTGGTGGCCGTGAGCGCGATGGGCGACACCACAGACGAGCTGCTCGACCTCGCCGGGCAGGTCGCGCCCATCCCCGCGCCGCGGGAACTCGACATGCTGCTCTCCAGCGGAGAGCGGATCTCGATGGCGCTCCTCGCGATGGCGATCCACTCGATGGGCTTCGAGGCCCGCTCGTTCACCGGCAGCCAGGCGGGCATGATCACGACCGCCGACCACGGAGCCGCCCGCATCGTGGACGTGACCCCGATCCGCCTGCGCGAGGCCCTCGACGAGGGCGCGATCGTCATCGTCGCCGGGTTCCAGGGCTTCAACCGCGACACCCGCGACATCACCACGCTCGGCCGCGGTGGCACCGACACGACCGCGGTCGCGCTGGCCGCGGCGCTCGACGCCGACGCCTGCGAGATCTACAGCGACGTCGACGGCATCTTCACGGCCGACCCCCGCGTCGTCCCGAAGGCGCGCAAGCTCACGACCATCACCAGCGAAGAGATGCTCGAGCTGTCGGCCAACGGCGCGAAGGTCCTCTACATCCGCGCCGTCGAGTACGCGCGCCGCCACGGCGTGCTGATCCACGCGCGCTCGACGTTCAGCTCGGGCGTCGGCACCTATGTGCTCGGCCCGGGGATGAGCCTTCCCGACGGCGAACCAGGAGATGACATGGAAGAGCCCATCGTCGCGGGCGTCGCGACCGACCTCAGCCAGGCGAAGATCACGGTGATCGGCGTGCCCGACGTTCCCGGCAAGGCGGCCGAGATCTTCAAGGTCGTCGCGAAGTCCGGCGCGAACGTCGACATGATCGTGCAGAACGTGTCGGCCGCCGCCACCGGACGCACCGACATCTCATTCACCCTGCCGAAGACCGACGCCGCGACGGCTCTCAAGGCCCTCGCCGCCGACCAGGCCGAGGTCGGGTTCGAGAGCCTCGTCCACGACGACCAGATCGGAAAGCTCTCGGTGGTCGGGGCCGGGATGCGCACGCACTCCGGGGTGTCCGCCACGCTCTTCGAAGCCCTGAGCGTCTCGGGCATCAACATCGAGATGATCTCGACGTCCGAGATCCGCATCTCGGTCGTCGTCCGCGGCGACGACATCGCCGAGGCGGCCCGGGTCGTGCACACCGCGTACGGGCTCGACGGCGACGCCGACGCCGTCGTCTACGCCGGCACCGGCCGCTGACCGTCAGAAGTTAGGATTCAGCCATGACCCGCATCTCCGATTCAGGACTCTCCGTCGCCGTCGTCGGCGCCACCGGCCAGGTCGGCACCGTGATGCGCGAGATCCTCATCGAGCGCAACTTCCCGATCCGCGAGATCCGCCTGTTCGCGACCGCGCGCTCGGCGGGCACCGCCGTCGAGTTCGCCGGCGAGACGGTCGTCATCGAAGACGTCGCCACCGCCGACCCGTCGGGCATCGACATCGCGCTGTTCTCGGCCGGAGCCACGGGCAGCCGCGCCCACGCGCCCCGGTTCGCCGAGGCCGGCGCGCTGGTGATCGACAACTCCAGCGCGTGGCGCATGGATCCCGAGGTGCCGCTCGTGGTCAGCGAGGTGAATCCCCACGCGATCGCCGAGGCGAAGAAGGGGATCGTCGCCAACCCCAACTGCACGACCATGGCCGCCATGCCCGTGCTCAAGGTCCTCGACGCCGAAGCGGGCCTCGAGCGCCTCATCGTCTCGACCTACCAGGCGGTGAGCGGATCGGGTCTCGCCGGTGCGCAGGAGCTGCTCGGCCAGGTCGAGGGGGTGCTGGCGCAGGGCCGCACGCTCGACCTCGTGCACGACGGCGCCGCCGTCGACTTCCCCCAGCCCGAGAAGTACGTCGCGCCGATCGCGTTCGATGTGATCCCGCTGGCCGGCAACCTGGTCGACGACGGCCTCAATGAGACCGACGAGGAGAAGAAGCTCCGCAACGAGAGCCGCAAGATCCTCGAGCTGCCCGACCTGCGGGTCGCCGGCACCTGCGTGCGCGTGCCGGTCTTCACCGGTCACTCGCTGTCGATCCACGCCGAGTTCGCGCGCGACATCACCCCCGAACGGGCCCGCGACATCCTCGCCTCGGCTCCGGGCGTCGCGCTCGAAGATGTGCCCACGCCGCTTCAGGCCGCGGGCAACGACCCCAGCTACGTCGGACGCATCCGTGCCGACCAGTCCGCGCCCGAGGGCAAGGGCCTGGTGCTGTTCATCTCGAACGACAACCTGCGCAAGGGCGCGGCGCTCAACGCCGTGCAGATCGCCGAGGTCGTGGCGGCCTCGCTCGGCGCACGCGCCTGACGAGGCATCCGTTCCCCCTTTTCCTCGCACGCAAGAACGGCGGTTCTTGCGGTGCGCCGGGCAGGGCGGCGGCCGGAGGGATGCCTCAGCCGAACTAGAATCGTCGGGTGACCGAAACGCCCACCGACGCTCTGCCTCACCCTGACGACAGCGACCTCCCCGAGGGCACGTTCGACGTGGTCCTCATCGGCGGCGGGATCATGAGCGCCACGCTCGGGACGCTGCTGCAGGAGCTGCAGCCGTCGTGGAGGATCGCGGTGCTCGAGCGGCTGTCGGATGTCGCCCTCGAGAGCTCGAATGCCTGGAACAACGCCGGCACCGGCCACGCGGCGCTGTGCGAGCTCAATTACACGCCCGAGGGCAAGGACGGCTCGATCGACCCGACCAAGGCGGTGTCGATCAACGAGCAGTTCCAGCAGAGCCGGCAGCTGTGGGCGTCGCTCGTCGAAGCCGGCGTGCTCGACGGCGCCTCGACCTTCATCAACTCCGCCCCGCACATGACGTTCGTGCGCGGTGAGAAGGACGTCGCGTATCTGAAGAAGCGCTACGAGGCGCTCAAGGACCAGCCCCTGTTCGCGGGGATGGAGTACAGCGAGGACTCGCGCGTCATCAACCAGTGGGCGCCCCTGCTCATGCAGAAGCGCCGCAAGGGCGAGCCGTTCGCCGCGACGCGGGTGCCCTCCGGCACCGACGTGGACTTCGGCTCCTTGACGCGTCAGCTGCTCGCGCACCTGGCCGAGAACGGCGCCGACGTGCGCACGAACACCGAGGTGCGCGGCCTCAAGCGCCTCTCCGACGGCACCTGGGGCGTGAAGTTCCGGCGCACCGTCGGCCGCACGCCCGGTGAGCTGCGCGCCCGCTTCGTCTTCGTCGGCGCCGGCGGCTGGGCCCTCAAGCTGCTGCAGAAGTCCGGCATCCCCGAGATCAAGGGCTACGGCGTCTTCCCGATCGGCGGGCAGTTCCTCCAGACCACGAACCCCGCGATCGTCGCCCAGCACAAGGCCAAGGTGTACTCGCAGGCCTCGGTCGGCGCACCGCCGATGTCGGTGCCGCACCTCGACACGCGTGTCGTCGACGGCGAGGCATCCCTCCTGTTCGGTCCGTTCGCGACCTTCAGTCCGAAGTTCCTCAAGAACGGATCGATCCTCGACATCGTCACCCAGGTGCGCGCGCACAATCTCGGGCCGATGCTGAAGGTGGCGTGGGACAACCCGTCGCTCATCTCCTACCTCGTGGGCGAGCTGCTCAAGAACCACCGCAAGAAGGTCGACAGCCTGCGCACCTTCATGCCGACCGCGAAGGACGAGGACTGGACGCTCATCCAGGCCGGTCAGCGCGCCCAAGTGATGAAGAAGGACCCCGAGAAGGGGGGCGTGCTGCAGTTCGGCACCGAGGTCGTCACCGGCGCCGACGGCACGATCGCCGGCCTCCTCGGTGCGTCGCCCGGAGCCTCCACCGCCGTCTCCATCATGCTCGGCCTCCTGAAGACGTGCTTCCCGGACCGCATCGACGGCTGGGAGCCGCGCCTGCGCGAGCTCATCCCCAGCTACGGCGAGACCCTGAACACGCGTCCCGACGTGGCCGAGGAGACGCTCGCGAAGACCGCGGAGGCGCTGGCGCTCACCGCCTGACGCCCGGTGGTGCCTCCCGCGCCGGTCGCTCCGCGACTTCCGTAGACTCGCCGGGTGGCCAAACTGTACTTCCGCTACGGCGCGATGAACTCCGGCAAGTCCACGTCGCTGCTGCAGGCCGCCTACAACTACGAGGAGCGCGGGCAGCACGTGCTGCTGGCCAAGCCCGAGGTCGACACCAAGGGCGCCGACCAGATCTCCAGCCGCCTCGGCGTCCAGCGCACCGTCGACTTCCTCATCGGTCCTGACGCCGACCTGCGGGCGCTGTTCGCCCAGCATCGGGCACGCGTGCAGTCGCGGGCCGAAGACGCCCTCATCCCCGAGTCGGCGGCGACCGGAGCCGCCCCCGACGTCGCGTGCCTGCTCATCGACGAAGCGCAGTTCCTCACCCCTGCCCAGGTCAACGACCTGCTCCGGATCGTCGTCCTCGACGGCATCCCGGTGCTCGCCTACGGGATCCGCACCGACTTCCAGACGCAGGCGTTCCCGGGATCGCGTCGACTGCTCGAGCTGGCGCACAGTCTCGAAGAGCTCAAGACCATCTGCCGCTGCGGACGCAAGGCGCTCTTCAACGCCCGCCTGGTGGGCGGCCGGTTCGTCTTCGACGGCGACCAGGTGGCCATCGACGAGCTCTCCGCCGACCGCGTCACGTACGAGTCGATGTGCGCCGAGTGCTATCTGCGCGAGTCGGGCGGGCGAATCCTGGGCGGCTGACCCGTCGGGCGGCCGACCGGTCAGGGCGGTTGACCCGTCGGGGCAGTCCGGGCCACCGTCGTAGGCTGGGGGAATGCGAGTACTCCTGACCGGCGGCGCCGGCTACATCGGCGCGCACACGGCGATCGCCCTCATCGAGGCCGGCCATGACGTGCTGATCATCGACGACATGTCGGGGACCAGCGTCGAAGCGGTCCGACGGGTCGAGCGGATCACCGGCGCGACGGTCCCGACCCTCGTGGCCGACGTGAGAGACGTCGACGCGCTCACGGCTTTCGTCCGCGAGCACGCTCCCGTGGACGCGGTCGTGCACCTGGCCGGGCTGAAGGCGGTCGGCGAGTCGGTGGCCGAGCCGGTGCGCTACTACGACGTCAACGTCGGCACCTCGATCGCTCTGCTGAAGGTCATGGCCGCCGAGGGCATCCACACGATCGTCTTCTCCAGTTCGGCGACCGTCTACGGCACACCCGAGGCGCTCCCGCTGACCGAGGACTCGCCGACCGGCATCGACCTCGCGAATCCCTATGGCAAGACCAAGCGGATCATCGAGGAGATCATCTCCGACGCGGCGGCCGCGGATCCGCAGTTGCGCGCGGTGAGCCTGCGCTACTTCAACCCCGTGGGCGCGCACCCCTCCGGTCTCATCGGCGAGGACCCGCACGGCATCCCGAACAACCTCATGCCGTTCGTCTCCCGGGTGGCCATCGGCGCCCTTCCCGAGGTGGCGGTGTTCGGGTCCGACTACGACACACCCGACGGCACCGGCCTCCGCGACTACATCCACGTCAGCGACCTCGCCTCGGGTCACGTCGCCGCTCTGGAGCAGGCATCGCCCGGCTACGAGGTGTACAACCTCGGCACCGGCGAGCCCGTGAGCGTGCTCGAGCTCATCGCGGCGTTCGAGCGTGCCAGCGGTCGCGACATCCCTCGCCGGGTGGCGCCGCGCCGCCCAGGCGACGTCGCCGCCACGTACGCCGACCCGGCGAAGGCCCAGCGCGAGCTCGGCTGGTCGACCCGCCTCACGATCGACGACGCCTGCCGCGACTACTGGACGTGGCAGACGCAGAACCCGAACGGCTACGCGGGAGCCTGACGCCGGCTTCGGCGGCGGGGGAGCGGCACCAGCATCGATGTCGAGCGCTGGTACTCCGCGTACGCGGGGTACTTCGAGGCGGAGATCGACTCCGTGAAGATCGTCGACCCGATGAAGAGCGCCGTCAGCAGCGCGGGGCCGATGATCGTCCAGTTGAGCCAGCCGCCGCCGGTGAGCGCGGCGGCGACCGCCCCGATCGCGTAGAACGTCCACCACTGCGCCTGCTCGAAGAAGAAGTTCGGGTGCCGACTGAAGGCGAAGAGGCCGGTGGCGACGAATCCCGGCTCGAGGGTGCCGCCGGCGCGCTTCTTCGCCTGGTGGAAGTCCCACTGCTGCTGGTCCGCGATGAACTCACCGACCAGGAACGCGGCGAACAGGAGGCCGAACGCGACATCCCAGCCCGAGAGGGCTGACGGATGCTGCCACGCGATGTATGCCGGAAGGGTGATCAGCACGAGAAGGGCGTTCTGATACAGCACGATGAACAGCAGGTTGAAGACCTGGAACTGCCGCGGCGTCATGCGTTCGCGGAGGATCGCCCACCGATAGTCCTCCATGCCGGTGTAGCCGCCCTTGCGGGCGAAGTTGAACGTGAGCCGCGCGCCCCATGCGGTGACCAGGACCGCCATGAGGAGGAGCCGGGCCGGGTCCTGCCCGGTCGTGATCGCCGCGCCCGCGAAGATCCAGACATAGACGACGGGCACGACCGACCAGAGCCGGTCGACCCACGAGGTGTCGGCGGTGAGGAGCGACGCGATCCAGCAGAACGCCGACGCGGCCGCCGCGACCATGAGGACGATGACGAGGGGGTCCATGGCGTCAGAGTAGCCCTTGCATGTGGTCGGACCACACGATAGTGTGGTCCGACCACAGGAGGTGTCCATGCCCGAAGCACGCGCTTGGCAGGTCGTCCTCGAGCGCATCGAAACCGATCTCCTCGAAGGGCGACTTCGTCCCGGCGACCGGCTGCCGCCCGAGCGCGAGCTGGCGGCGAACCTCGGCGTCGGTCGGTCGAGCGTCCGCGAGGCCCTCCGGGTGCTCGAGGTCATGGGGCTCATCCGCACCGGCACCGGCTCGGGGCCCTCGTCGGGGGCGATCATCATCGCCACTCCGCAGGGAGGGCTGTCGGCGCTCCTGCGTCTGCAGGTCGCCGCACAGGGCTTCCCGTTCGACGATGTGGTGCGCACCCGACTCGTGCTCGAGTCGGCTGTCGTCGATGCCCTCGCCGACGACGAGACGCGCGACATCCGCGCCGCGCGCGAGGTGGTCGACGCGATGGATGCCGCCGATCTCACCCCCGCCGAGTTCCTCGTCCTGGACGCCCAGTTGCATCTGGCGCTGGCCGAGGCATCCGGAAATCTCGTCATCGCCGCGATGATGGCGGGCCTTCGCAGCGCGATCGAGACCTACGTGCGCGCGGGCGCCGAGGCGATCGGGGACTGGGATGCCACGGCCGCACGCCTCCGCGCCGAGCATCGTGCGATCCTCGGCGCCGTCGACGGCGGCGATGCCGCCACCGCGCGCACGCTGATCCACGCCCACATCACGGGCTACTACGCCGAAGCGGGCCTCGCCCGCGGCACGACCTGAAGGAACGACATCACATGGTCCAGCGCCAGCTGCCCCATCCCGCCGAGCTGCTCGAGCTGATGCGGTTCAAGAAGCCCGAGTTCAACGGCAGGAAGCGCCGCCTCGACGCGGCACTCACGATCTACGACCTCCGCGCGATCGCGAAGCGGCGCACGCCGAAGGCGGCGTTCGACTACACCGACGGCGCGGCCGAGGGCGAGCTGTCGCTCGCCCGTGCGCGCCAGGCGTTCGAAGACATCGAGTTCCACCCGGGCATCCTCCGTCCCGCGCCCGAGGTCGACACGTCAGTGGAGATCCTCGGCGGTCCGAGTGCGCTGCCGTTCGGGATCGCCCCCACCGGCTTCACCCGCCTCATGCAGACGGAGGGGGAGGCGGCAGGTGCATCGGCCGCGGGTGCCGCCGGCATCCCGTTCACACTGTCGACCCTCGGCACGACCTCGATCGAGGGCGTCAAGGCCGCGAACCCGCACGGGCGCAACTGGTTCCAGCTGTACGTGATGCGCGACCGCGAGATCTCCTATGGCCTCGCGCGGCGCGCCGCCGAGGCCGGTTTCGACACGCTGCAGTTCACCGTCGACACGCCCGTGGCGGGGGCGCGTCTGCGCGACAAGCGCAACGGGTTCTCGATTCCGCCGCAGCTGACCGTGGGGACCATCGTGAACGCCATCCCGCGACCGTGGTGGTGGTACGACTTCCTCACCACCCCGAAACTGGAGTTCGCCTCGCTGTCGACCACGGGCGGGACCGTGGGCGAGCTGCTGAACTCGGCGATGGATCCGACGATCAGCTACGACGACCTGGCCGTGATCCGTGACCTGTGGCCCGGGAAGATCGTCGTCAAGGGCGTGCAGAACGTCGAGGACTCCGTGCGGCTGGTCGACGCCGGGGTCGACGGCATCATCCTGTCCAACCACGGCGGTCGTCAGCTGGACCGGGCGCCGATTCCGTTCCACCTGCTGCCGAAGGTGGTGCAGGAGGTGGGCAAGGACGCCACCGTGATGATCGACACGGGCATCATGAACGGCGCCGACATCGTGGCCTCGATCGCGCTCGGGGCGAAGTTCACCCTGATCGGCCGTGCCTACCTGTACGGTCTGATGGCCGGCGGACGTGCCGGGGTCGACCGCACGATCGCCATCCTCCGCGACGAGATCGAGCGCACGATGAAGCTCCTCGGTCTCGCGACCCTCGCCGAGCTCGAGCCGACGCACGTCACGCAGCTGACCCGCCTGATGCCGTTGGCCGGTGCCCCCGCGGAAGCGATGGGCGGGGGAGCGCCGCGGGTGCGTGCCACGGCCGGGGCGGCGAAAGGCCGGGCGCGGGCTTGAGCCGAGGTCAGCGGGAGGGCAGCGTCGGGATCAGGCCGTCGAGGAAATCGGCGGTCTCTTCCCAGCCGTCCACCGCCTGGCACGCGACTCCCATGGCCAGCACAGGATAGTCGTTGCCGTCGGGGTCGAGGCGATCGCCGACGAACAGCATGTCGTCGAGCTCGATCCCGGTCTGCGCCGCGAGCTGTCGCATGCCGTAAGCCTTGTCGATCCCGCGGTGGGTGATGTCGACGGAGGTGGAGCCGCCGGAGCGCACCTCGAGGTCGGGAAGGCGCTCGGCGACCGCGGCGCGCAGAGCGTTCTTCTTCTCGCCCGTCGGATCCCATGCGGTCTTGGCGTCCAGCGGGGCGCGCTGCCCGAGCGCCGAGAACGTGATCTGCGAACCACGGTCTTCGAGGATGTCTCCCCACGTCTCGGCTTCCCACAGGCCGAGCCGCCGCGCTTCTTCTTCGACGGCGGTCAGCGCGCGCGTCTTCTGGTCGTCGGTGAGGGAGTGCGCATAAACCGTGACCACTCCGTCGGCGGTGAGGCGGTAATACTGGGTGCCGCACGTGGGGAGCAGGTGCAGTCGCGAGAGGGCGCCGGCCGAGGCATCCGGCAGCCGGTCGACCACCTGAGCGGTGAACTGGGCGAGCTGCCCGCCGGAGATGATCGCCACCTCGACGCGCTCGGCGAGGGCCACGAGGAGATCGCCGATGCGCGGGTCGATGGCGCTCTTCGAGGGTGCCAGCGTGTCGTCGAGGTCGAAGGCGACGAGGCGAGGAGTCTTCACTGTGCTCCTCGCCTCGTCACTCTCATTCGGTCGGGGTGACAGGATTTGAACCTGCGGCCTCGTCGTCCCGAACGACGCGCGCTACCAAGCTGCGCCACACCCCGTTTTGCAACCCTCCGAGTCTAACCGATCGGACGCTGTGCTCCGAACCGTCGTCGGCGCATCGCGATCAGAGCCGCCCCGACGGCGAGGAGGAGCGCGGCTCCTCCGGCCAGCGGACCGATCGTGGTCTCGTCGAGCCCGGTCGCGGGCAGCGTGCCGGGGGTCGCCGAAGGCTCGTCCGACGGCGGGAAGGCCGGGGGGATCATGGTCGGCGTGGGATTCGGAGTGCTGTCGGGCGTCGGAGTCGGCGAGGGGCTGGGCGCCGGTTCCGACACCCGCGATGTTTCGTTCTCGATGCCGCACGCCCCGAGGTGCACCAGTCGACCGGCGGTGTCGACCGCGCGTTCCTGCCAGTAGTACGTTCCCGCCGTCTCCACGCCCGGCGAGGTCACGACCGTCTCACCCGGCGTGCTGACCGCCACGGGCTCGCTGGTCCAGATCAGGTTCTCGGGCACGCAGGTGTCGGCCGGCGCAACGCCGTCGACCGCGCGGTACACGCTGCCGGTCAGGGTCACGCCACCGGCCGGAATCGGGCCTCGCACCACGATGGTGTCGAAGATCGAGTCGCCGGTCGACGCCTCCGCCTGCGCCTTCGTCGTGATGTCGGGAACCATGACGATCTGGCTCGGCACCCCCCACCGCTCGGTCCACGAGTACCCGCCGGCCAGACGGGAGGCGACCTCGTCGGACTGGTTCTCACGCCGGATCGTCCACACCGCGGTGTAGTAGCCGGGGCGATCCATGCCCCAATCGGACGCGACGCGATACGCGCCGGGGCCTTCCTCGGCCGTCGTCACCAGTTCCAGACGTCCCGCGAGCGACGCATCGGCGGGCATCGGCTGGCCCTCCTCGGGGGCTGCGTCGGTGACGTACACGTCCGCTTCCGCCCGAAGGGCCGCGTAGCCCCCGTTCGAGCGCGGCCACGTTCCATCGACGGCCTGCACGTCCACGAGGTCCGTGAACGCGCCTCCGGCGGCATACGGCGAGACGACGTTCGTGGTGATCGAGGGCGTGAAGGGGGTGACGCGGGGCGCGGCATCCGTCGTCTTGGCCTGCAGGACGACCTCGCCGCCCGGACCGGCGGTGTCTTGCGCCTGCGGGGTCGTGAAGAGGCGGACCGCGGCGGCGGGCCCGGCGGTGAATCGCGCCGACGCGGAGACGGTGACCGGAGCGCCCTCCGAAGCGGGCGTGGCTCGGATCGGGTAGGCGACGCCGGTGCGGGCGCTGCCGAGCGTGCGCTTGCCGTTCGCGACGAACACGGCGTTGGTCAGGGTGATCTTGCCGGTGGCGGCCGCGCCGGAGTCGACCCGCACGGTGCCGGAGGTGGGCGCGGCGGGATCGGTGGTGAGACGGATGCGCGCGGCAGAAGTGACCGGCTTCGCCCGCGTGGCCTCGGCGTAGTAGGCCACTGCCTTGTCTTGGATGGCCTTGTTGTGCTGCGGCGACAGACTCGAGAAGGTCCAGTTCACGGCGCCCGCCAGCGAGTCGCCCGGATAGCCGTAGGCGTGGAGGGTGCGGTTCCAGTCCGCGACGGCCTTCACCGCCCACGACACGGCGGCCGCCTGCACGGGGTCGGTCGTCTGGCCGTACTTGGTGACGATCACGTTGATGCCGGTCAGCTGAGCGGGCGAGAGCCCCGCCGCGTTCCCGGTGATGCCGCGGTCGGTGGAGGGTCCGACCGGAGTCGCCGCGCCCGGGGTGATGCAGTACGTGTGCACGCCGCCCACCAGCATGGACCCGTGCCACCCGTAGGCGGACGTCGGCGCCCACGTGCCGAACCCGGCGCCCTGGGACGCAGCCTGCGCGGGCGCGGCGCCGACCAGGCCCGTCACGAGCGCGAGGACGACAGCGAGGAGCGCCGCCCAGATGCGAGCGTCGGTCGCGCGGCGAGAGGAGGAGTTGTCGGAAGGGGAGGGGGCATGGTTTCGTGGCATGCCCCCGATCCTGCGAGGTCGGGAGGTGGCGGATCCGGTCGGGAGCCGACTCGGTGGAGGAGGGCGCGGGGTTCCGGCTTGTGGAGGAGGGTCGGCTGCGCCCTACGGGCGCGGCGTGAGCACGATCATCGACGCTTCCGGACGACAGGCGAATCGCACCGGGGCGTAGATCGAATGCCCCAGCCCGGCGCTCACGTTCAGCGGGACGACGCGGCCGTCGTGGCGCCAGGTGCTCAAGCCGCGGGCCTGGCGCAGGGGGATATCGCAGTTCGCGACGAGAGCGGCGGGGGAGCCCGGGATCCGCACCTGGCCGCCGTGCGTGTGACCGCCCAAGATGAGGTCGGCGCCCAGCGAGGTGAAGCCGTCCAGCACCCGCCGGTAGGGCGCGTGAGTCACGCCCAGCGTGAGGTCGGGTGCGGGACCCCGCCCACGGACGCCCGACACCAGGTCGGGCAGCAGATCCAGCCGGTCCCAGTCGCGGTGGGCGTCGCTCACACCGAAGGCGGCGATGCGGTGGCCCGCGGCATCCGCCGACGCGGCAGCGTTGTTGAGATCGTGCCAGCCCAGATCGTCGGTGAGATAACCGTCGAGCGCCTGCGTGTCGAGCGGCTCCGCGGTCTGCAGGCTCTTCGCCTTCGACGGTCCGGCGAAGTACTTGAAGGGGTTGCGTGGTGACGGCGCGACGTGGTCGTTGGAGCCGTGCACGAAGAAGCCGGGCACGCCCCGCAGCGGATCGAACGCGGCCCGGAGGCCGCGGAGCCCTTCGACGTGGCCGAGGTTGTCACCGGTGTTGATGACGAGGTCGGGCTCGAGCTCGGCGAGGCCGGCGATCCACCGCTGCTTGCGACGCTGCCACGGCGCCATGTGGGCGTCGGAGACGTGGAGGATGCGCAGCGGCCGAGCGCCGGCAGGGAGCACCGCCAGTTCGTGCCAGCGCACCGTGAACAGGTGCCGTTCGACGCCGATGCCCCATGCCGCAGCCGCGGCGCCGACCGCCCCCACCGCGCTGAGCGCGATGAGGGCGGGGCGGGAGACGTCTCTCGCGGTCGGCACTAGTCGTTACCGCCGCCGCCACCGCCGCCGCAGTTGCGTGCGACGTAGTCGACGGTGATCGCCGCGTTGCGGTTGACGACCGTGCCGGCGCCCGGTGTGGTGCCGGTCGCACGGCCCTCCTCCGGTGCGTCCTTGTCTTCGTCGCACGACTCGCGCACGTTTCCGAACCCGGCCGAACGGAGTTCGCCGATCGCGTCGCCACGGCTCTGGCCGGAGACGTCGGGCACCGCGATGCCCTGTCCGTTGCTGGGGCTGATCGTGACGGTCGTGCCGCCGGCGACCATGCCCGCACCCGGGCTCTGGGCCGCGACGAGGCCCGCCGCCATGTCGGAGTCGACCGGCGAGCCGTCGATCACCTGGAAGCCGGCGCTCTGCAGGATGCCGCGCGCCTCGTCCATCGACCTGCCCACGACGTTGGGCAGCTCGGTGAGGACCTGGCGGGACAGGTTGCCGTCGGGTCCGGGGAAGTTGGTCCCCGGATAGAACTGGTTGGCCATGCGCTGGAGCCCCGAGGCCAGGACGTACCGCAGGTTGTTCAGCGTGCGACCGGCGTACCACTGGTTGCGCAGCTGGATCTCCCCTTCGGCGTTGCCGACCCACGCGGCCGTGGTGACGGCCGTGCTGGACTCGATCATCCAGGTCTGGGTCTCTTCGTGCGTGCCGGTCTTGCCGATCAGCGGCGTGCCGTCGTAGGGGTTGGCCTGGTTGCCCGTTCCGCCCCGCATGACGCCTTCCAGCGCGTACGCGGCCGTGGCTGCCACCGCGGGGTCGATGACCTGGCTGCAGGAGCGCTTCGGCTTCGCGAGCTCGTTCCCCTCGGAGTCGACGACGCGATCGATCGCCTGGGGCTCGCAGTAGATTCCCTTGTTCGCGATGGTCGCGTAGGCGCCGGCCATCGCCATCGGCGACACCGCGTCGGAGCCGATGACCTGGTTCGGGCCGATCATCGAGATCTCTTTGCCCGTGGCCAGAGTCACGCCCATCTTCGTGGCGGCCTTGCCGATGTCGCAGAGGTCGAGCTCGGCGGCCATCGCCATGAAGCCGGTGTTCAGCGACTGGCGGGTGAACTGCATCGGCGTTCCGACGTAGCCGCTCTGGTTGTTGAAGTTCTTCGGGTTGTAGGTGGTGTTGTAGTAGGCCGGGTTGTTCACGCACGAGTCGGGGAACTCGGGGATGATGCGGTTGCGGCCGTTGATCACCTCGTTGACGGAGTGGCCCTTCTCGAGCCAGTCCACGAGCGTGAACAGCTTGAACGTCGACCCGGCGTTGAAGCCGTCGGACTGCCCGAACTGGCGGTTTCCGGCGAACACGATGGACGAGTAGTTGTTGTCGTCGGTGATCGACTCGCTGAACTTCGTGTTCTGCGCGATGGAGAGGATGCGGCCGGTGGTCGCCTCGATGCTCACCGTGGCGGCACCGAACTTGCCGCCCTCGACGGACGTCGGCGCGTTGGCGTTCATGGCGGTCTGAGCCTCGTACTGCAGGCGCATGTCGGCCGTGACGTAGACGTTGAGACCGCCGCGTCGGAGGTTCTCGGTGCGCTCCTCGGGGGTCGCGCCGAACGCCGGGTCGCGCTCGATGACGTAGCGCACGTACTGGCAGAAGTACTCGAGGTTGGTGGCGGCGGCGCACCCCGTCTTCGGAGCGGTGATGTTCGGCACGATCGGTTCGATGACCGCCGCGTCGTACTGCTCCTGCGTGATCTTGCCGTCGTCGAGCATGCGGCTGAGCACGTACAGCTGGCGCCCCTTGGTCGCGCTGTAGCCGTCGGCCGCGGCGACGTACTGCTCCTGGGTGATCTCGCCGGCCTCGAGCTTCGAGGTGAGGGCCGCGATCTGCTGGGGGTTGACGTCGTCGATCAGACCGTCGGCGGCCTTGTTGTAGCCGACGCCGTCGCCGTCGAAGATCGACCCCGTCGGCTTGTCGATGCGGTACGTGTTCGGGTTCTGCACGATGCCGGCGAGGGTCGCGGCCTGGCCGAGCGAGAGGTCCTTGGCCGCCACGCCGAAGTAGTACTTCGCGGCGGCGTCGATGCCGTACGTCGTGCCGCCGAAGTTCGCGATGTTGAGGTATCCGAGGAGAATGTCCTCCTTGTCGTACTTCTGCTCCAGCGAGATGGCGTAGCGCATCTCCTGGAGCTTGCGCTGGATGCCGTCGGAGCCCTCGGCCGTGGTCGCCTGGGTCCAGCAGTCGAGCTTGGCCTGATCGAGGGTCTTCTCGACGACGGGCGCGCCATCCTCGTCGAGGACGACCTCGCCGTTGTCGTCCTTCTTGTAGACGGTCTCGGCTTCGGCCTCGCAGCGCTGGACGAGGATGTTCTTGACGTACTGCTGGCTGATCGTCGACCCGCCCTGGGTCTCGCCGCCGCCCTGGATGTTCGACAGCACGGCGCGGGTCGTTCCGATGAGGTCGACGCCGCCATGCTGGTAGTAGCGAGGGTCTTCGCTGGAGAGGATGGCGTCGTACATGACGGGCGCGATCTCGTTGTATTCGACGGGAGAGCGGTTCTGGTCGTAGAACTGCGTCATCTCGACGTACTCGTCCTTCGTGGGGTCGGCCTTCACCCACAGGGTCGTCGGGAGCATCAGCTTGTCGATGTCGAGAACGCTCGGCAGATTGTCGAACATCGTGATGGCGCTCGAGGCGGCGGCACCCGACAACGCGATCCCCGGAGTGACCGTCGCGGCCACGAGGACACCGGCGACGGCGCTGAGGCCGACGAGGCCGGCGAGACCGCCGAGCACACCGCTAGCCGATCGATTGGTATCAGGCATAGGGTTGATCGTAAGGGAACTACCTGGGCGATTCCCTGACGGACGTGCGCCCGCGGTGCGATTCCCAGCGTTCACCAGCCCGATCCGCTCGCCGACTCGAGGAGCCGCGATGACGACGTGGGAGTACCTCACCACGCCCCTTCTGATCCACAACACCGCCGCGATCCTCAACAACTGGGGCAAGCAGGGCTGGGAGCTCGTGCAGGTCGTGCCCGGACCCGAGGGCGGGCTGGTCGCGTACTTCAAGCGTCCCAGCGGCGGCGGCCAGGCCAATGCGGGGCTGGATGCCGCGGCTCAGGCGGCCCGGCAGTTCGACGGGTCGTGACCCCGGTGAGCGTCTCCGCCGCACTGACCGAACTCGGCATCGATCTTCCCGACGTCGTGCCGCCGGTGGCCGCCTACGTGCCGGCGAAGGTGCACGGCGACCTCGTCTTCACCGCCGGGCAGCTCCCGATGGTCTCGGGGGCGCTCCCGGCCACCGGAAAGGTGGGGGAGGGCGACGGCCTCGTCCCCCCTGCGGACGCGGCCGGCTACGCCCGCCAGTGCGCGCTGAACGCGGTCGCCGCGGCGGCGGCCGCCGTCGGCGGCGTCGACCGGCTCACGGGCGTGGTGAAGGTGGTCGGATTCGTCGCCTCGGTGCCCGAGTTCACGGGGCAGCCCGGCGTCATCAACGGCGCCAGCGAGGTGCTCGGCCAGATCTTCGGCGACGACGGACGTCACGCGCGCTCGGCAGTCGGCGTGCCGGTGCTCCCGCTCGACGCCCCCGTCGAGGTCGAGGTCATCTTCTCCCACGCCTAGACGGCAGACGGATGCCGCGGCACACGCAGTGCCGAGGCATCCGTCGCGTTCTCACCTGACCTGGGCGGAGATGACGCTCATCACAGCGGTGTCGGCCAGGGTCGTGGTGTCGCCGACCTCGCGCCCTTCCGCGACATCACGCAGCAGGCGCCGCATGATCTTGCCCGACCGTGTCTTCGGCAGCTCGCCGACGATGTACACGTCCCGGGGTCGCGCGATCGGCCCGATCTGCTCGCCCACCCAGCCGCGCAGCGACTGCGCGAGCCCTTCGGCGGAGTGCTCGTTCAGGTACGACTGCTTGACGATGACGAACGCCACGACGGCCTGCCCGGTGGTCTCGTCGGATGCCCCGACGACGGCCGCCTCGGCCACCGCCTCGTTCCCGACGAGCGCCGACTCGATCTCGGTGGTCGACAGCCGGTGGCCCGAGACGTTCATCACGTCGTCGACGCGGCCGAGGAGCCAGACGTCGCCGTCGTCGTCGAGGCGTGCGCCGTCGCCGGCGAAGTAGTAGCCCTGCGTGCGGAACTTCTCCCAGTACGTCTCGACGAAGCGCTCCGGGTCGCCCCAGATGCCGCGCAGCATCGACGGCCAGGGCTCGGTGACGACCAGCAGGCCGCCGTTGCCGTTGCCGACGTGCGATCCGTCCTCGTCCACCACGTCGACGGAGATGCCGGGGAGCGGCACCTGGGCCGAGCCCGGCTTCGTCTCTGTGACGCCGGGAAGGGCGGAGATCATGATGGCGCCCGTCTCGGTCTGCCACCACGTGTCGACGATCGGCGCGGACTTCCCGCCGATGATCTTGCGGTACCACATCCACGCCTCGGGGTTGATCGGCTCGCCCACCGAGCCGAGCAGCCGCAGGGAGGAGAGGTCGAACTGCTTCGGCACGGCGCGCCCGATCTTCATGAAGGAGCGGATCGCCGTAGGGGCCGTGTAGAGGATGGTGACGCCGTACTTCTGGACGATCTCCCACCAGCGTCCGGGATGCGGCGTGTCGGGCGTGCCCTCGTAGATGACCTGGGTCGCGCCGTTGGCGAGCGGACCGTAGGTCACGTAGCTGTGGCCCGTGATCCACCCGATGTCGGCGGTGCACCAGTACACGTCCGTCTCCGGGTGGATGTCATGGACCACCTTGTTCGTGAAAGCGGCCTGGGTGAGGTAACCGCCGGAGGTGTGGAGGATGCCCTTCGGCTTTCCGGTCGTTCCGGAGGTGTAGAGGACGAACAGCGGGTTCTCGGCGGGGAAGGGCCGTGCCTCATGGTCGCCGGAAGCCTGCGGCACGATGTCGTGCCACCAGATGTCGCGGCCCTCGGTCCATTCGACGTCGTTTTCGCCGCGCTTGACCACCAGCACGTGCTCGACGGTCTCCTGCGCTCCGGAGCCGCGATCGGCGAGCGCGAGGTCGACCGCCGGCTTGAGCGGCGACACCTTGCCCTTGCGGTAGCCGCCGTCGGCCGTGATGACGAGCTTCGCGCCGGCGTCGTCGATGCGCGCGCGCAGGCTGTCCGCAGAGAAGCCGCCGAAGACGACGGAGTGGATGGCGCCGATCCGCACGACCGCCAGCATGGCCGCCACGGCCTCGGGGATCATCGGCATGTAGATCGCGACGCGATCGCCTTCTCCCACGCCTAGGTCGGTCAGCACGTTCGCGAGGCGCTTCACCTCGTCGGTCAGCTCGGCGTACGTCACGCGGCGCTCGTCGCCCGGCTCGCCCTCCCACAGGAGCGCGACCCGGTCGCCGGCGCCGGCCTCCACATGCCGGTCGAGGCAGTTGTAGGCGACGTTCAGCTCGCCGTCGGCGAACCACGTGGCGAACGGGGGGTTCGACCAGTCGAGCACCTGCGTGAACGGTGTGTGCCAGTGCAGCTCCCGCGCCTGGTCGGCCCAGAACCCCTCCCGGTCGGCGGCGGCGCGCTCGTAGAGGTCGCCCGCCGCGATCGCGGCGGCGGCGAACTCGGGCGACGGCGCGAACCGCCGGTCTTCCGAAAGCAGGTGGTCGATCTGGCTGCTCATTGAGCACGCTCCTTTGCGGGCTGAAGGGATGTCTCGGTCACGTGCGGTGCCACGCGACCGGCGGCGGGGCCGCGGTGCCTGACTCGAAATGTAATCAGCGGGTGGTCGAGTGACTACCCCCGATAGTGGGGGACGGGCATTGCTGGACTCGAGCGATATATGAGTGAGAAGGCTCTCATGAACCGTTTTGCGAGGATCCCTTCCTCACATATGCTGTCCAGCGGCCGAAGATCGCTTCTGGCAGAGCGGCACCCGATTCAACCCCCCGAGTGCGGTGCCGCGTGTGGCGGCATCCCATTCCCCCCATGGGATGCCGCCCTCTTTTCCGCCCGGTGGCTCCGGCCGGGAGCGGTTCCTCCCCAGCCCTCCTCCGCGGGACGGCCTGCACGACCTATCCGCGCCGGGGTGGTCAGGCCCACCGGCCGCCCTAGCGTCGAAGCATGTCCGAGCGGTTCGTCGTCTCCCCTCGCGGCGCGGTCACTGCTCCGCGAGACTCCGCTGCGGTCCCCGATCTTCCCGCACCCCCACCCGAGCCGGTGGCGGCGAGATGGATGCCCACGCGCACCGCACCTCGCGCGGTCGCCCGGCCGCGCCATGCGTCTCTCCGCGGACTGGACCGGTACTTCGACGATCCCGATGTCACCGACATCTTCGTCAACGGTCCCGCCCTGTTCGTCGACCGGGGCGACGGCGCGGTCCTCGATCCGGCCTGGGCCGCCGACGAAGACGAGGTGCGCGAGCTCGCGGTCGCCCTGATCGGCCTCGGCGGCCGCCACATCGACGACGCGACGCCCTGCGTCGACGTCCGTCTCGACGGGGGAGTGCGCGTCCACGCCGTGCTGCGGCCGGTGGCGACCGAAGGCACGGCGATCTCGATCCGGATCCCGCGGATGGAGCGCCCGAGCCTGGCCGATCTGGAGGCGAGCGGAATGTTCGACGAGCGTTCCCGTCACGACTTGGAGCGCCTCGTCGCGCGGCGAGAGAACCTCCTCGTCTCGGGCGCCGCCGGCGCGGGCAAGACGACGCTGCTCGGCGCGCTGCTGGGGTCCGCACCCCCGCATGAGCGGATCGTCACGATCGAGGACGTCGCCGAGCTGCGGCCGGACCACCCGCACCACGTCCGCCTCGAGGCCCGGCAGCCGAACCTCGAGGGCGTCGGCGCGATCGGCCTCGATCGCCTGGTGCGCGAAGCGCTGCGGATGCGGCCCGACCGGCTCGTCGTCGGGGAATGCCGCGGCGCCGAGGTGAGAGAGCTGCTCAGCGCGCTCAACACCGGCCACGACGGCGGCGCCGGCACCGTGCACGCCAACGGCATCGACGAGGTCCCCGCCCGACTGGAGGCGCTCGGCGCGCTCGCGGGCCTCGACGACCGCGCGCTGGCACGGCAGGTGACCAGCGCCATCGGCCGCGTGCTGCACGTCGAGCGGTCACCCGACGGGACTCGCCGCCTCGCGGCCGTGGGACGACCTGTTCTCGACGGATCCGGACGGCTCGCGATCGAGGAGGCGTCGTGCGGCGGGTGAGCGAGGGAGCGGATGCCGCGGCCGCCGCTGACACGGTGCTGCGGCTCGCCGTGCTCCTGCACGCCGGTCTTGCGCCGGCTCGCGCCTGGGAGCACCTCGCCGAGGCCGGCGACCGGTCCGCGTCGCGGGTCGTCGCCGCGGTCGCCGCCGGGGCATCCCTTCCCGACGCGGTGGCCGCCGCGACGGCGGAAGCCGATGCCGCCTCGGGATGGCGCGAGATCGCTGCCGCGTGGCGGATCGCGACGATCGTCGGCGCCCCGCTCGCCGAGAGCCTGCGGGCGGTCGCGACGGCACTGCGCGATGCCCGCGAAGCCGCCGACGACGTTCGCGTCTCCCTTGCCGAGCCGGCCGCGACGGCACGTCTGATGGCGTGGCTCCCGCTCGTGGGCGTCGGCCTCGCCGCCACGATGGGCTTCGACGTCGTGGGGTCGCTGCTCGGCGGGCCGCTGGGCATCGGCTGCCTCGTGGCGGGCGGCGTGCTGATCCTGCTCGCCCGGCGGTGGACGGCGGCGCTCGTGCGGCAGGCCGCCGCGGCGCCCGGCATCCCGGGGCACGCTGCTGAGCTGCTCGCGGTCGCGCTCAGCGGTGGGGTGTCGATCGATCGCGCGCGCGTTCTCGTGACCGAGGCGGGGACGCCGCGGGATGCCGCAGCCGACCGCGCCCTCGAGCTCTCCGGCAGGGCCGGGGTTCCCGCCGTCGAGCTCCTCCGGGCATCCGCCGATCTCGCCCGGCACCGCGCGCGCATCGACGGGCGGCTCCGCGCCGCCCGGCTGTCGACCCGCCTGCTCCTGCCGCTGGGCGTCTGCACCCTTCCGGCGTTCCTGTTCCTCGGCGTCGCTCCGATGATGCTGAGCGTCATGTCCGCGATGCCCTCGTCCTGGTGACCCGTCGTCGGCACCGCCCTCTGTGCCCGCCCCCCATCACCGACAAGAAAGAAGAGGCCAAGACCATGACCGACACCTCACTTCCACGGCTCACCCGCCGGCGCGCCGCCCGGCTGTTCGCCCGGGTGGGTGCGGACGACACCGGGGCAGCCACCGCGGAATACGCGATCGCCACGATGGCGGCCGTCGCCTTCGCCGGCCTGCTGGTCGTGATCATGCGCAGCGACGAGGTGCGCGGCATCCTGACCGACCTCGTTCGTCGCGCCCTGACCGTCGCGTGAACGGCCCCGCGCTCGGCGACGACCGCGGCTCGGTGGTCGCCGAGTTCGCGGTCGCGCTGCCCGCGGTCGTCCTGGTCTTCATGCTCGGAACCGGCGCGCTCGCGGCCGGGGCGGTGCAGGTGCGGCTCCAGGACGCCGTGGCCGATGCCGCACGCCTCGCCGCTCGCGGCGAGGACACGGCGCGAATCCACGGCGTCGTCGCGCAACAGGTGAGCGGTGCGTCGGCGAGGCTGGAACGGCGCGGCGACCTCCTCTGCGTCGTCGGCGAGGCCCCCGGGGTGCTGTCCGTCCGCGTCGCGGCCGTCGGCTGCGCCCTCGACGGGGGCCTCTGATGGCGGGGACGGTCACCTCTGTCGGAATGGTCGCCGCCGCCGCGGCGTTGACCCTGGCGCTGGCCGCGTCGACCTCCACGGCCGTCGCCGGGCAGCGGGCGTCGGGTGCGGCCGACGGCGCGGCGCTCGCGGCGGCAGACGCGGCCTCGGGCGCGGCGACGGGGGTGCCCTGCGAACGCGCGGCGGACGTCGCCTCCGCCACCGACGCCGCGATGATCGACTGCGAGGTCGACGGACTCGTGGCCACCGTGACCGTGTCGGCGCGGGTCGGTCCGATCACCGCGTCGGCGCGGGCCCGAGCCGGGCCCCCGCCGTCATGACGGCCGCACTCAGCGACCACTCCGAGAACTGACGTGTATGGTTTGCGTCGAAGAAAGGACGCCCCCTTTGGCAGAAGGCAAGAAGCTCGTCATCGTCGAGTCACCGACGAAGATGAGGTCGATCCAGGGCTACCTCGGCGACGGTTACGAGGTGCTGAGCTCGGTCGGGCACATCCGCGATCTGGCGGACAAGAAGGACATCCCGGCCGACAAGAAGCAGGCCTACGGCAAATACTCGATCGACATCGAGAACGGCTTCGACCCCTATTACGTCGAGAGCGACCGCGGCCGGAAGACCGTGGCCGAGCTCAAGCGCGCGCTGAAGGGAGCCGACGAGCTCCTCCTCGCCACCGATGAAGACCGCGAAGGCGAGGCGATCGCGTGGCACCTGCTCGAGACGCTCAAGCCGAAGGTGCCGGTCAAGCGCATGGTGTTCCACGAGATCACCAAGGATGCCATCCGCGCGGCGGTCGACAACACCCGTGAACTCGACCTGGCGCTCGTCGACGCCCAGGAGACCCGCCGCATCCTCGACCGTCTCTACGGTTGGGACGTCAGCCCCGTTCTGTGGTTCAAGGTGCAGCAGGGCACGTCGGCGGGGCGCGTGCAGTCGGCCGCCACCCGGATGGTCGTCGAGCGGGAGCGCGAGCGCATGGCGTTCGTCACCGCGTCCTACTGGGACATCGACACGCACGCGGTCAAGGGCTCCGACTCGTTCGCGGCCAGACTCGCCCGCGTCGACGGCGCACCGCTCGCACGGGGGACCGACTTCGACGACACCGGATCGCTCAAGAAGGCCGTTCTCGTCCTCGACGAGGCGCAGGCGGGCGAGCTCGCCGAAGCGATCGCCGGTGTGGGCGAGGCATCCGTCTCGGCCCTCGAGTCCAAGCCCGGCACCCGCAGCCCCCGGGCGCCCTTCACCACCTCGACCCTTCAGCAGGAGGCCGGCCGCAAGCTCTCGATGAGCGCCAAGCACGCGATGAGCGTCGCCCAGCGTCTCTACGAGAAGGGCTTCATCACTTATATGCGCACCGACTCGACGGCGCTCAGCACGCAGGCCGTCCAGGCGGCGCGTCAGCAGGCCGTCGCGATGTACGGCGACGCGTCGGTGCCCCTCAACCCCCGCACGTATGCCAGCAAGAGCAAGAACGCTCAGGAGGCGCACGAGGCGATCCGCCCGTCGGGAGACACGTTCCGCACGCCGGCATCCGTCGCCGCCGAGCTCGACCGCGACGAGCAGCGCCTGTACGACCTCATCTGGAAGCGCACGATGGCCAGCCAGATGTCCGACGCCAAGTACGAGACGACCACGGTCACCCTCGCCGTCGACGCGGCCGGCCGCCGAGCCGAGTTCACCGCGTCCGGCACCGTCTACACGTTCAAGGGCTTCCTCGAGGCCTACGAAGAAGGCAAGGACGAGAAGCGCGGCGACGCCGACAAGGCGGACGATCAGGCGCTGCCGGCCCTCGCGGTCGGTGACGTGCTCCGCCTCAAGGACGTCGAGCCGAAGGGCCACACCACCAGCCCCAAGCCCCGCTACACCGAGGCGAGCCTGGTCAAGGCGCTCGAAGAGAAGGGGATCGGCCGGCCCTCGACGTTCGCGAGCATCATCGACGTGATCCTCAACCGCGGCTACGTCAGCAAGCGGGGGCAGGCCCTGATCCCCAGCTGGCTGGCCTTCAGCGTCGTGCGCCTGCTCGAGGAGCACTTCGCCGATCTCGTCGACTACGACTTCACCGCGGCGCTCGAGGACGACCTCGACGCGATCGCCCGCGGCGAGCAGAAGCGCGAGGACTGGCTCAAGGAGTTCTACTTCGGTTCCGAAGGTCACGTCGGCCTGCGCAACATCGTCGACAACCTCGGCGAGATCGATGCCCGCGCCCTGAACTCGACGCCCATCGGCGACGTCGCCACTCTCCGCTTCGGCAAGTACGGCCCCTACCTCGAGGTCGCCGACCCGCAGAATCCCGAGGGCGAGCCCCGTCGCGTCAACATCCCCGAAGACCTTGCGCCCGACGAGCTCACGCCGGCCAAGGCGCGTGAGCTCATCGACGCGCCGGTGGCGGGCGACCGCGTCCTCGGCGAGAACCCCGCCAACGGCAAGCTCGTCGTCGTGAAGGACGGGCGCTTCGGGCCGTACGTGCAGGAGACCGATCCGCCTTCCGCCGACGAGGTGGACGCGGAGACCGGCGAGATCGTCGAGCCGGCGCCCGCGCCGAAGAAGCGCGGAGCCAAGAAAGAGGCGGCGCCCAAGCCCCGCACGGCGTCGCTGTTCAAGTCGATGTCGGTCGACACCATCGACCTCGACACGGCGCTCCGCCTCCTCGACCTGCCGCGCGTCGTCGGGGTCGATCCCGAGACCGGCGCCGAGATCACGGCGCAGAACGGCCGCTACGGTCCCTACCTCAAGAAGGGGACCGACTCGCGCACGCTCCAGAGCGAGCAGCAGATCTTCGACATCACCCTCGACGAGGCGCTCGCCGTCTACGCGCAGCCCAAGTACGGTGCACGAGGCGCCAGCAGCGCTCTCAAGGAGTTCGAGAACGATCCGACGAGCGGCAAGCCGATCAAGCTCAAGGACGGCCGCTTCGGTCCGTACGTGACCGACGGTGAGACCAACGCGACGATCCCGCGCGGCGAGAGCGCCGACGACGTGACGTACGAGCGGGCCGTGCAGCTGCTCGCCGACAAGCGCGCCAAGGGCCCCGCGCCCAAGCGGGCGACGACGCGGCGCACCACCAAGAAGACGCCGGCGAAGAAGTGACCGACCCGCACGGGCGATCCGGGCTGTTCATCACGTTCGAAGGCGGCGACGGCGCAGGCAAGACCACCCAGGCCGCGCTCCTCGAGCAGTGGCTGACGGAGGCCGGACGCAGCGTCGTGCGCACGCGCGAGCCCGGCGGGACCGAGGTCGGAGCGCTGATCCGCGACATCGTCCTGCACCATCGCGGCGAGGTCGCCGCGCGCGCCGAGGCCCTGCTGTACGCCGCCGACCGCGCGCAGCACATCGAGACGGTCGTGCGGCCGGCGCTCGCCCGCGGCGACGTCGTCATCCAGGACCGCTACCTCGACTCCTCCGTCGCCTATCAGGGCGCCGGGCGCGTGCTCGGCACGGACGAGGTCCGCGAGCTGTCGCTGTGGGCGACCGGGCGGCTCCTCCCTGACGTCACCGTGCTGCTCGACCTCGACCCGTCCGTCGCGCGCGGGCGCCTCGACGCCGATGCCAAGCCGTTCGACCGGCTAGAGGCCGAGCGCGAGTCCTTCCACGTGCGGGTGAGAGAGCAGTTCCTCGCGCTGGCGGCGGCCGAGCCGGAGCGGTTCCTCGTGCTCGACGCGACCCTCCCTGCCGACGATCTCGCCGAGGCGGTCCGTGCGCGTGTCGAACCCCTTGCCCGCGCCGGCGGGCGGGGCGGGGTCGGCGGTCGCGGTTAGGCTGATCGGCATGGAATCGTCCGGGGGAGGGGTGGCCGCACCCGCGCTCTCCGACGTTCCGTGGGGCGCCGTGTGGGGTCAGACCGACGCCGTCAAGGCGCTGCAGGACGCGGCATCCGACCCTGCGTCGCTCACGCACGCGTGGCTCATCACCGGGCCGCCCGGATCGGGCCGATCCACCCTGGCCTACGCGTTCGCCGCGGCGCTCATCGCCGAGCCGGGAGACGAGCCGGCGATGCGGCAGGTGCTCGCCGGCACCCACCCCGACCTCACCGCGCTGCGGACCGAGGGCGTCATCATCTCGATCAAGGATGCCCGGGCGCTCGTCGAGCGCTCGTACTTCTCGCCCTCCCTCGGCCGGTACCGCGTCATCGTCATGGAAGACGCCGACCGCATGGCCGAACGCACCTCGAACGTGCTGCTCAAGGCGCTCGAAGAGCCGCCCGAGCGCACCGTCTGGGTGCTCTGCGCGCCCAGTGACGCCGACCTGCTGCCCACGATCCGTTCGAGAGTGCGTACCCTGCGGCTGCGCGAACCCGACGTCGCCGACGTGGCGCGCCTGATCGTCGAGCGCACCGGCGTCGATCCCGTGACCGCGGAGCAGTCCGCGCGTCACGCCCAGCGGCACATCGGCATGGCGCAGCGTCTGGCGACGGATGCCGCGGCCCGCGGCCGCCGCGACGACACGCTGAGAGCCGTCCTCCGCGTCCGCGGAGTGGGCGACGCGGTCGACGTCGCCGGCAGGATCGTGCAGGCGGCGACGGACGACGCGAAGGCGCTGACCGCCGAGCGCGACGAAGCCGAGCGCTCCAGCCTGCTGCGCACGCTCGGGATCGCCGAGGGCGCGGCTGTGCCGCCCGCGGTGCGGTCGCAGCTCGCCGCGCTCGAAGACGACCAGAAGCGCCGCGCCACGCGCAGCCTGCGCGACGGCATCGACCGCGTGCTCACCGATCTCGAGTCGATGTTCCGCGATGTGCTGATGCTGCAGTTCGGCCGCGGGGCCGACCTCATCAACCGCGAACTCGAACCCGACCTGCGGGCCCTCGCGCAGGCCTGGCGTCCGGAGCGCACCCTGACGGTCGTCGACCGGATCGCCGAGACGCGCCGCAACGTCGAGCAGAACGCCGCCCCCCTCCTCGCCCTCGAAAGCATGCTCGTGACCGTCGCGAGCGGAAGGATCCCGTGATCGCGTCATCGTCCCGTCGTGTCCGCCGCACCGCCGCCGCCCTCGCCGGGATCGTCGTGGCGACCCTGACGTTGAGCGGATGCATCACGTCCCTGATCCCCGAAGAAGCGCCGGCCGTCACGAACCCGGCGCCCGACACCGAGGGCGTGGCCGAAGAGCTTCTTCCCTTCTACGCGCAGGAGCTGGACTGGGCCGGCTGCGGCGACGGGTTCGACTGCACCACCGTGACCGCTCCGCTCGACTGGGCCGAGCCGGCGAAGGGCGAGATCGAGCTGTCGGTGATCCGCAGCCGCGCGACCGGCGGCGAGCCGATCGGCTCTCTTCTGACGAACCCGGGCGGCCCCGGCGCCAGCGGCGTAGGCCTCATCCGCGACTCCGTGGAATACGCGGTGGGCGAGCCGCTCCGCGAGCAGTACGACGTGATCGGCTTCGATCCGCGCGGAGTCGGCGAGTCGACCGCGGTGACGTGCTTCGACGACGCCGACATGGACGCCTACCTGTACGACGTGCCCGAGAATCCCCGGGGTTCCGACGCCTGGAACGACGAGCTGCTGGCCCGTCACGCCGCGTTCGCCGAGGCATGCGAGGCCGGCAGCGACGGCATCCTGCCGTACATCACCACCCAGAACGCGGCGCGCGACATGGATCTCCTGCGCGCCGTGCTGGGCGACACCCGGCTGAACTACCTCGGCTACTCCTACGGCACCTTCCTCGGAGCCACCTACGCCGAACTGTTCCCCGAGAAGGTTGGGCGCCTCGTGCTCGACGGCGCCCTCGACCCGTCCGCGTCAGGACTCGACGTCAACGTGACGCAGGGGATCGGCTTCGAGTCGGCCCTTCGCGCCTACATGGCCGACTGCCTCCAGGACGACGACTGCCCGTTCCGCGGGTCGGTCGACGACGCGATGGCCGACCTCGGCGTGCTCCTGGCCTCGGTCGACCGCGACCCCCTGCCGGGTCCCGACGGTCGCCTGCTCGGCGCGGACTCGCTGCTGACGGCCATCGTCGCCGCCCTGTACTCGCAGGACAGCTGGGACTACCTGACGATGGCGCTCGACGGTGCCCTCCAGGGCGACGCCTCCACCGCGTTCCTGCTCGCGGACTTCTACAACAACCGCGAGAACGGCGCCTACCTCGACAACCAGACCGAGGCGTTCCGGGCCTACAACTGCATGGACTACCCGGTCGAGACCTCGGCGGGCGACCTCGCCGCCGCGGAGGAGCGCCTGCAGGCCGAGGCGCCCACCGTCGCGCCGTACTGGTTCGGACCTGACCCGTGCGAGGTGTGGCCGTACCCGCCCACGGGCACGCGCGCACCGATCACCGCCGCGGGCGCGGCGCCGATCGTCGTCGTGGGCACCACGAACGACCCGGCGACCCCGTACGAGTGGTCCGTGGCGCTCGCCGAGCAGCTCGAGTCGGGAGTGCTCGTGACCCGCGAGGGCGAAGGTCACACCGGGTACAACAAGGGCAACCAGTGCGTCGACGACGCGGTCGAGACGTACCTGCTCACCGGCACCGCCCCCGAGGACGGCTTGACCTGCGGGTGACCGGATGCCGCGGCATCCGATTCCTCATCGGCGCAGCACCCGGCGTGCCAGCCAGTTCCCGAAGAACTGCACGCCCTGCACGATGACGATGATGACGACGACCGCGGCCCACGTGACCCACGGATTGAACTGCTTGAAGCCGTAGACGATGGCGAAGTCGCCGAGGCCGCCGGCGGCCACTGCTCCAGCCATGGCGGTCATGTCGACGAGCGCCACCACGATGAACGTGTAACCCAGGATCAGCGGCCCCAGGGACTCGCGGGGAATGAGCCGGAACAGGATGCGCGAACGGCTCGCTCCCGCCGCACGCGCGGCTTCGATGACGCCGGGCCGAACGGTGAGCAGGTTCTGCTCGACGATGCGGCTGATCGCGAAGAGCGACGCGATCGAGATCACGAAGACGCCGAAGTTGGTGCCGATGCCCGGGATGCCGACACTGCGGGCCAGCGGTTGCAGGGCGGTGAGCAGGATGACGAACGGGATAGGGCGCACCGTGTTGACGATGACGTTCAGCGTGCCGAACACCGCGCGGTTCGGGAAGAGGCTGCCGGCTCTCGTCGCGTACAGCGCCACGCCCAGCACGAGGCCGCCGATCCCGCCCAGCACGAGGCTGAACGTGACCATGTAGAGCGTCTCGACCGTAGCGGTCCAGAGTTCCGGGAGAAGGTCGACGAGCCTATCCACGGGGGTCCTCCTCGATCAGGGGTGCGAACGCCGACGCCGCCGCGATCGCGCGGCTCACCGCCTCTGGGTCGCCGGTCAGCGCCAGGGTCAGGTGCCCGAACACACGGCCGCGGATGTCGTTGATGCCGCCGTGGATGAGTTCGAAGCGGACGTCGTGCGCGGCGAGCGCGCCGAACACGTCGGCCTGCGTGACGTCGCCGTCGCGCACGGTGAAGGTGACGATGCGGCCCGGGTGCCGCTCACGGAGGGTGCGCAGCTGCTCGCCCGCCGGGACGTCTTCGATGATGCTGGCGACGAAGCGCTTCGTCGCCGCGTGCCGGGGGGCCGAGAGCACGTCGAACACCTCGCCGGCCTCGATGATCCGTCCGTTCTCCATCACGATCACCCGGTCGGCGAGGGAGCGGATGACGTCCATCTCATGGGTGATCACGAGGATGGTGACGCCGAGCTCGCGGTTCACCCGTCGCAGCAGGGCGAGGACCTCCTGCGTCGTGTCGGGGTCGAGCGCGCTGGTCGCCTCATCGGCGAGCAGGATGCGCGGTTCGGTCGCGAGGGCGCGGGCGATGCCGACGCGCTGCTTCTGGCCGCCCGACAGCTGCTCGGGGTAGCTCCGTGCCTTGTCGGCGAGACCTACGAACTGGAGCAGCTCCGACACGCGGGCCGAGATGTCGGCGCGGGAGCGACCGGCGATCTCGAGCGGGTACGCCACGTTCCCGGCGACGGTGCGCGACTCGAAGAGGTTGAACTGCTGGAAGATCATGCCGATGTCGCCGCGCAGCTGCCGCAGCTCGCGCTCGCGGAGTCGGGTGATGTCGCGCCCGTCGATCTCGACCGCGCCCGAGGTCGGCGACTCGAGGGCGTTCACCAGGCGCAGGACCGTGCTCTTCCCCGCGCCCGAGTAGCCGATGATGCCGCACACCTCGCCCGCTTCGACGGTCAGGTCGACGTCGTCGACGGCGGTGACGGGGGGCGCGTCCTTGGACGGCGGCGCAAAGGTCTTCGTGACCCCGCTCAGGCGGATGAGGCTCATGGTCGCTCCTGGGACATGCGTGTGCGGCCCGCTCGGTCTCGAGCGGGCCGCACACCACGGACACGGTCTACTGGGTGGCGCGGATGTCGTCCTCGACGTCGGTCAGCGAGGCGACGAGGTCCTCCGCCGGCGTGTCGACGAACACCGCGGTGCCGCCCGAGGCCTCCTGGACGCCGTCGAGGACCTCCTGAGTGGTCTGGTAGATCTCGACGAGCTTGAGGTACGTCGGGTTGTCGGCGTCTTCGGCGCGCGCGGCGAAGATGTTGATGTAGGGGAGCGCGTTCGGGTCGGACGGGTCGTCCACCGCGATCGCGTCCTCGAAGCTCAGGCCGGCGTCCGCGACGAAGTCGTTATTGATGATGGCGGCGGCCACATCCGGCAGCGAGGTGGCCGTGAGGGCCGCGTCGAGCGCCTCGACCTTGACCTTGGACGACTCCTTCACGTCGGCGACGGTCGAGAAGATCGATCCGCCGTCCTCCAGCTCGATCAGGCCGGCGGACTGCAGCACGAGCAGGCCGCGGGCCTGGTTGCTCTCGTCGTTCGGCACGGCGACGGTCGAGCCCTCGGGGATGTCTTCGACCGAGTCGTACTGGGTCGAGTAGAGCCCCAGCGGGTAGATCGCGGTGGCGCCGACCGGCTGGAGGTCGTCGTCGCTGGCCACGTTGTAGGTCGCGAGGTAGATGACGTGCTGGAACTGGTTCAGGTCGAGCTCGCCCGCCGACAGTGCCGGGTTGGGCTGCGTGTACTCGCTGAAGTCGACGAGCTCCACCTCGATGCCCTCGGCGGCCGCCGCCTCCTTGTAGGTCTCCCAGTACGGGTCTCCGGCGCCCACGACGCCGATGCGGACGACCTCGCCCGACGAGTCGGCGCCGCTCGCACCGGACTCGGCGTTCGAGCCGGCGCATCCGGCGAGGATCAGGGCGAGGGGGAGGGCCGCTGCTGCGGCGAACGTGAGTTTCTTCGACATGTGTGGTGCTCCTGTGCGTTACGGCCCGCTTCGGCTCAGGACGAACACGATCACCCGACCGCGCTCGCTCCGTCGCGGTACCGTTCGACGCTACGTCGGGCTCCGAAGCGCCCGGAATCGTCCGTAACACGTCGACATGAGCGCGCCCGGGCCCGTGTTCGCGCGTGCTCTTCCGACCCTGTAAGATCGTTGATCGTGCATCGCGCAAGCGAGGCGCGCCACCTTAGCTCAGTCGGCAGAGCGATTCACTCGTAATGAATAGGTCAAGGGTTCGATTCCCTTAGGTGGCTCAGCCCGGAAGCGGCCGCCAACGGCGGCCGTTTTCCGTATCCGGCAAGATGAGGACCCGATGGATGCTGCGATCGACGCCGTCGTCGAGATCTTCACGTGGGTGGGGTTCGTGGTCGGCGCTCTGGTCGCCGGCGTCGCCCTCATCATGTACCTCCTCGACGGCACCTGGCTGCCCGCACGGGGAGTGATCGAGAGCACGGAGCACGGGCGTCTGGTGCGCTGGTTCGACGAGGACGGCGGCGTGAACGAAGCGCACCTGACCCACGAGCAGGAGCGCGAGCTGGCCGGCAAAGACATGGCCGACATCTACTACCGCCGCGGATTCCGGAACCGGATGCGGCTGACCCAGGGCTCCCCAGGGGTGCGGGCCGTCGCCCGGCTGGCATTCGGTCTGGTGTGCGTCGGGCTCGTCGCGCTCGCCGTATCGGGCGTGCTTCTCTTCACGCGGGGCTGAACCGCGCGCGGCGACACTCAGCCGAGCGCCAGCATCCCCGCCGCCACGAGGGCGAGCGCGAGCCCGACACCCTGGACTCCCGCGACGCGTTCGCGCAGCACCACGGCGGCGAGGAGGATCGTGCCGGCCGGGTAGAGGGCGGTCAGCGCCGAGACGATGGCGAGGTCGCCGCCGCGCAACGCCAGCAGCGCCAAGGCGTTGGCCGAGGCATCCGCCACTCCGCACGCGGCCGCGAGCCACCAGGCCCGCGCAACGGACGGCACGGGCGTGGGGTGGGCGGGCGTCGCGTGCTCGAGATCGGCTCGACCGGACGGCGTCGCGCCGAGGCCCTCGCCGGTGGCCGCGAAGACGGATGCCGCGCCACGCCGCCCTCGGACGGCCGCGAGCACCAGCGCGCCGACGATGACCGTGGTGACGACCGCGGTGGTGCCGCGGCTCATGACGAGCGGGAGGAGGCCGCTGCCCGGTGAGGTCTGGTCGATGACGATCAGGAACGCGCCGATCGCCAGACCCGCTCCGATCGCCATGAGCAGCGCCCGCGCGGTCGGACGCACGACTTTCTCGCCGGGGATGAATCCGACCAGCACGACGGCGACGAGCGCGACGCCGAGTCCGGCGAGGGCGACCGGCGGCAGGGTCTCGCCGTCGACGAGAAGTCCCCACAGCACGGGCGCGATGGCGGAGACGACGGCTGTCAGGGGAGAGAGGATGCTCATCGGACCGATGGCCAGGCACGCGTAGAGGAGTGCGACCGCCACGACCCCGAACGCGCCGGCGAAGATGCCCAGCGCGACGTCGGACCCTTCCCACGTGCTGCCCGACACGGCGAGCGCGAGCAGCAGCGCGATCAGCCCCGAGAGCGCTGCGGCCGCGGTGACGACGATCGAGCGGAGTCGCTTGGCGGCAAGGCCGCCGAAGAAGTCGGCGGCGCCGAAGACGACGGCGCCGACGAGAGCGAGAACGGCCGAGAACATCCGTCTCAGCATAGGGAGGGGCGCCGACGGGGGCACGGAGGCGTAGCCTCGAAACATGTCCAAGGCGCTGTTCATCGTCGACGTGCAGAACGACTTCACCGAGGGGGGAGCGCTCGGCGTCGAGGGCGGCGACGCCGTCGCCGAGCGCATCACCCGCTACCTGACGGCTCACGCCGACGACTATGCGGTGATCGTGGCGTCCCGCGATTGGCACGACGGGCACAACGACAACGGCGGGCATTTCCACCCGACGCCCGACTTCGTCGACTCGTGGCCGGTGCACTGCGTCAGCGGCACGGAGGGCGCCGAGTACGACCCGGGGCTCGACACGTCCGCCGTGACCCACCATGTGAAGAAGGGGCAGGGGCGACCGGCGTACTCGCTCTTCGAGGGCACGACCGACGAGGGCGAGACGGTGGCGCAGCTGCTCGAGGAGCACGGCGTGGTCGACGTCGACATCGCCGGGATCGCCACCGACTACTGCGTTCGCGCGTCGGCGCTCGACGCCATCGAGCACGGCCGGCACGTGCGGATCCTCACCGACCTCGTGGCCGGCGTCGCCGCCGAGTCGAGCGATGCCGCGCTCGCCGAGGTGGCGCACGCGGGGGCCGAGCTGACCGAGTCCGGTGCCTGACTCTCCCGCGCACATCCGGCGGGTGCTCGCCACGGACGGCGAGAGACTCCGGATGCTGCGCCTCGAGGCGCTGCGGGACCCGGCGGCCGGCATGGCGTTCCTCGAGACCCATGAGACGGCCGCGGCACGCCCCGCATCCTTCTGGGACGATCGCGCGGCGACGGCGGCGCTGTCGTCGTCGACGGCGCAGTTCATCGCCGAGGCGGGACATGACTGGGTCGGTACGGTCACTGTGCTCGTCCCCGAGCCGCATCACCCCGACTACTTCGGTCGGATGCGGGAAGGAGGGACGGCGCTGCTCGTGGCGGTGTACATCGGCCCTGGGCATCGCGGGCAGGGCCTGCTCGACCGCCTCGTCGCCGCCGGAGCGTCGTGGGCGCACGGGCACGGCTGCGACACGATGCTGCTCGACGTGCACGAAGACAACAGCCGCGCCCAGTCCGCGTACCGGCGACTGGGGTTCGCGCCGACCGGGGGCACCATCGTCGGCCAGAACGGCCGCGAACTCGAGATGTCGCGCGCGATCTGATCAGTTCTGGTTCGGGGCGTCGTTTCCGCACGCCGCGCCGGTTCCGCCGGCGTGCCACGTCCGTTCCGCGCCCCGACCCCGCCCACGAGTGCGTTGTCGACGACGCGCGGTCACGAAGAAGGGCGCCCCGATGGGGCGCCCTTCTTCGTGGGCCCCGTGGGGCTCGAACCCACGACCCGCGGATTAAAAGTCCGATGCTCTACCGACTGAGCTAGAGGCCCGTGGATTCCAGCCTACTTGGCTGCGAGGCATCCGCTCGTCGTCCGGGTCAGGGCTTGGCGCCCTTCCCCTTGCCGTTGTTGTTGCCGGGTCCGCTGTTGTCGCTGCCGGCGCCGCTTCCCTTCCGGGGTCCGGCGTCGCCGGGACCGCTCGTGTCGGCCGGCGCGGCGGGTGCGGGCTGGGGAGCCTTCGGGGCCGGGGCGTTCGTTCCCACGTCGACCGTGACCGTCTCGACGGTGTCCTCGGCGGGAGCCGAGGGCTCGGGCTCCTGGCTGGGTTCGGCCGGCTCCACCGTGGGCTCGGTGACCTGGTTCTGTGTCGGGGCCGGCGCGGGCGCTCCCGCGGCGGCGGATCCCCAGATCGCGGCCGTGCCGCCGGTGAGGACGAGGAACGTCGTGACGATCGCGGTGATCAGCGAGCCGCGGCGACGCCGCGCGTCGGCCGCAGCGATCCGGTTGCGTCCGGTCGTGGCACGACGCGTGGGCAGTTCGGCCTCCGCGGTGCGATCGGCCGTGGCCGAGGCATCCGGCACCACCACCGGCGCGAACGCCCGTGTCTCGCCTGTCAGCACGACGGCGGTCTCCTGCGTAGCCAGGTCGGCCAGGCTCGCGGGGAGAGGCGGCTGACCGGTCGCGAGCCGCTCCGCCGCGATCGCGACCTCGAGTGCTGTCGGACGGTCCTCGGGGCGCATGGCGGTCATGCCGCGCAGGAGCCCGCGCCACTCGGGTCCGAGCGAGTCCGGGATCTCGGGAGGACCGGCCAGCCGCGCCATGACGGTGCCGATGCCCTCGGCCTCGCCGAACGGCCGCTCGCCGGTCAGCGCCTCGAGCAGCAGCAGGCCCAGCGCGTAGATGTCGGCCGGGGGAGCGGGCGGCTCGCCCCGAGCCTGCTCGGGAGCCACGTAGGCGACGGTGCCGACGATCATCCCGGGTGTCGTCACGCGCGCCGAGTCGAGCAGGTGGGCGATGCCGAAGTCGGCGAGCTTGGCACGCCATTCGCGCCCGGGCAGCGGCGACTTCCACAGCAGCACGTTCGACGGCTTGATGTCGCGGTGGACGATCCCCGACGAGTGGGCCACGTACAGCGCCTCGGCGAGATCCACAGCGATCGAGGCGACCTGGCGCGGGGGGACGGCGCCCTGCCGGATGCGCTCCCGCAGCGTCACGCCGTCGACGTACTCCATCACGAGGTAGCTGACCTCGTTCTCGGCGATGTGCGCGTCGAAGAGCGTCACGAGGCCGTGATGGTTGAGTCCGGCGAGCAGCGTCGTCTCGGATCTCGCGCGGTCGAGGGATCCGATCGCGTCGACGTCGCGGAGCACCTTGATCGCCACCGTACGCCCGAGCGCTTCGTCGTCGGCGCGGTACACCCGCGCCATCCCGCCTTCGCCGATGCGCTCGCGAAGGACGTACCTGTGGTCCAGTAGTTCGCCGGTCGACAACTCTCCGGCTTCGCGCAGATCCGACATGAGCCTCCCCCGCCGGATTCGCGGTCGACATCGGGCATCGACGCACGCTTCCGGACGATTCCGAGGGTAATGACGGCCGTGCTCGCGAAAGATGGCCTTGACGCGCCTCGCAAGTCGTGCTTCCGCGTCCGCGAAAACAGCGTGGCCGCCGATGCTCCTCGCCAAGCACCGACGGCCACGCCACCCCTGCCGGCCCGTTCAGGCCGGCGGTTCGGTCACTGTGCCGGAGGCAGCAGGACCGCGTCGATGAGGTACACGGTCGCGTTCGCGGTCTGGACGCCGCCGCAGATGACGTTGGCGTCGTTCACCATGAGCTCGTCGCCGCTGCCGGTGACCTCGAGGTCGGAGCCCTGGACGGTCGTGTGGGTGCCGGCGATGTCCGCCGGCGCGACCTGACCCGGGACGACGTGGTAGGTCAGGATCGAGGTGAGCGTCTCGGAGTCGGTCTTGAGAGCCTCGATCGTGGCCGGGTCGATCGCCGCGAAGGCGTCGTCCACCGGCGCGAACACGGTGAACTCGTCACCGTTGAGGGTGTCGACCAGGTTCACGTCGGGGTTGAGCTGTCCGCTGACGGCGGCCACCAGCGTGGTGAGCAGCGGGTTGTTGGATGCCGCGGTGGCGACGGGGTCGGCCGACATGCCGTCGATCGAGCCGGCGCCGTCCGGGACGGCCTCGGCGTAGTCCGCGCAGCCGGGGCCGACGAGGTTCGCGGCGGGGTCCATCTCCATCGGCTCTTCGGTCTCCTCGACCGCGGGGGTCGACGGCTCGGTCGACGGCTCGGCGGTGGAACCGCTGCTGGAACACGCCGTCAGCGCGAACGTGGCGGCCATCGCGAGTGCGAGACCGGCCGAGACGCGCTTCCTGGTGATGCGTGACATGACTTCCTCCTCTGTGAGGTCCGTGCGGACCGTGATCTGCAGGCCCCGCGGGGCGGGGTGAGGTGCCGCGGGGAGCGGCTACACGGGCTGTTCGGAGGATGCTCGTGAATGGATTGGAAAAGGCTCGGCCGCGGAAAGACGGCGGCGCAGGCAATCCGATGGGGCGGTCGGTCACGAACAGGAAACGACCCGTGGTGGCGACCCTCGTCGCTTCCCACGCCCGAGGGGTGAGTAGTGCATGCTTGTGGACATGGTGATCGACGGGATCGACGTGCCGGAGGACGGCACGGAGCCGCTCGATCGCATCGGTGAACTGCTGCAGCGCGTCGCCGCCGGCGATCAGGCCGCGTTCGCGCGCGTTTATGACCTGCTCTCTCCGCGCGTGTTCGGTCTCATCCTGCGCGTGCTGGTCGACCGCGCGCAGAGCGAGGAAGTGCTGCAGGAGGTCTTCCTCGAGGTGTGGCAATCCGCCTCGCGCTTCGCTCCGAACAGGGGACAGGGAAGATCGTGGATCCTCACGATCGCGCATCGTCGAGCCGTCGACCGCGTGCGAGCTTCGCAGGCGAGCACGGATCGCGATGTGCGAGCGGGTTTCCGCGACCTCGACGTCGCACACGACAATGTGGCCGAACAGGTCGAATTGCGCATAGAAGGACAACGAGTGGCGTCGGCCCTCGGTGCGCTGCCCGAAGCGCAGCGGGAGGCACTGACTCTGGCCTATTACGGCGGCTACAGTCAGAGCGAAATCGCGGCGCTCGTCGGCGCGCCGCTCGGGACGATCAAGACGAGGATGCGAGACGGACTGTCTCGACTGAGAGCAGAGATGGGGGTGACCGCGTGATGGACGAGCAGGAGTTCGCCGAGCTGGCAGCGGGCTATGCGCTCGACGCGCTGTCGCCCGCCGACCGACGGGCCTTCGAGACGGCTCGCGCCGAGCACCCCGAGTGGGAGCACTGGATCGTGTCGGATGCCGCGACCGCGACCGCGCTCGCCGACGCGGTGACCGATGCCGCCCCTCCGCTCACCATGCGCTCCACGCTGCTCTCGCGCATCGCGACGATGCCGCAGCTTCCCGAGATCGACGCCGCCGCGGCGGCCGCCGCGCATCTCGACGCGCCGCCGTCGCTCGCCGCCGCGTCGTCCGTTCCCGCGGCCGGTGTCGCTCCCGACGCGCCGGAGACCGCCGACGTCGACGCGGCCACCGCGGCCGAGGCATCCGGAGCATCCGGATCCGACCGGCGGGTCATGGTCGAGCCGGCTCCCACCACGACGACCATCCAGGCCATCTCGCGACGCAACTGGACCAAGGGGCTGCTGACTCTCGCGGCTTCGCTCGTGATCCTCGTCGTGCTCGGCTTCGGCGCCGTCACGATCAACCAGTACGTCAACCGCCCGCCGGCTGTCGCCGCCCTCCAGGAGATCGAGTCGGCGCCCGACGCGCAGTCGGCGACCGCCGAGCTGACCGACGGCGGCATCGCCACGGCGCACTGGTCGGAATCGCTCGGCAAGGCGGTGCTCGTCTCGGACGGCCTCCCCGCGATCGCCGAGGACGAGAGCTTCGAGCTGTGGTTCGTCCGCGACGGCGGCGCCGTTTCCGCCGGCACGTTCGACGCGGCGACAGAAGGCGCGTCGACGACCACCTTGCTCGACGGGGCCCTCGAGCCCGGCGACACCATCGCCGTGACGGTCGAGCCCGAGGGCGGATCGCCGACCGGTTCGCCGTCTTCCGACCCGATCATCCAGATCCCCACCGCCTGACACGCGGCCCTGCCGGGGCCCTGCTCGCGTCGGACATCCCGAGTAGCGTGTGCGTGTGGCATCCGTCTCGCAGACAACGGCGACCCTCGTGCACCTGCGCCGCGCGCGCGATCTCATGGATCGCGACTACGCGCAGCCGCTCGACGTCCCGACGATGGCGGCGAAGGCGCTCATGTCGCCCGCCCACTTCTCCCGCGAGTTCAAGGCCGCCTACGGCGAGACGCCCTACGCCTACCTCATGACCCGGCGCATCGAGCGCGCGATGGCGCTTCTTCGCGCCGGCGCCTCGGTGACGGATGCCTGCACCGCGGTGGGCGCGACCTCGTTGGGCTCGTTCAGCTCGACGTTCACCGAGATCGTCGGCGAGACGCCGAGTTCGTACCGGGCGCGGCCGCACGACGCCGCCGAGGCGATGCCCCTCTGCGTGGCGAAGATCCTCACCCGCCCGCGCCGCTGACGACCCTCGCGAACCGAGCAGGATCGGAGAAGCGACCGTACCGCGGGCTCCTCTAGCGTTGCTCGCATGACCACCATCTCTCTGGCGTACTGTCCCATCACCGTCGACGACGTCGAAGCCGCGATCCCGTTCTACCGCGACGGGCTGGGCCTCGAGATCGTCAACGACGTCGCCTACGACGGTCACCGCTGGGTGAGCTTCGGCCTGCCGGCGCAGGAAGGGCTCGCGCTCGTGATCTCCGACCCGCTCGCCGGTCGTTCGCCCGAGGACGGCGACGCGCTCCAGCGTCTGGTCGTCAAGGGATCCGGGCCCGGGCCGTACGTGTTCTCGACCAGTGACATCGACGCCACCTTCGAGCGGCTGCGGGCCTTCGGCGCCGAGGTGCTCCAGGAGCCCATCGAGCAGCCGTGGGGTCCGCGTGACTGCGCCTTCCGCGATCCGTCCGGCAACCACCTCCGCATCAACCAGGTCTGACGTGTGCCTGCCGTGGGCGGTCGCGCTGCGGGGTAGCGTTGACGGGGTGAGTGACCAGTCGCGGGACTTCCACAAGCCCATCCGCAGACCGGCCGAACTGTTCGACCGGCTGTTCGCCGCCGAAGACCCGGCAGAGGTGTCGCGCGTGGCGCATTCCACCGCGCACGCGCTCCTCGCGCGCGTGCGGGAGGACCCGGACGGGCAGGTCGTCGACCGCCTGGTCGCCTTCACCGACGAGCACGGCATCGACGACATCGCCGAGCTGTGGTCGCGGTCGCCGGCGAAGACCCTTCCCGGAGCCCTGTGGCGGCTGTACCTGCTGCAGTTGATGATCCACGACGATCCGCGCACCGCGGCGCTGCTCTACGAGCGCGGGCGGGCCGAGCTGTCCTCGGCGGACGAGGTGATCGCCGGTGCGCCGAGCCCCGCCGGACCGGACGAGCTCGTCGCGCTCATCGATCAGATCCTCCGGGGCCTCTTCGAGGGGGACTTCGCCGTCGCCCTCGACCGTGCGGCGTCGTTCTGCCGCGTGCAGGCAGCCGGAGCCACGCACCTGGCCGACGACTACGAGGCCACCGAGCCCGAGCGAGCATCCGCCTTCACCACGCGTGCACTGCGCCTGTCGGACTACGCGGTCGACCTCGCGGCCTGCGCGGCGCTGTGGCGGCGCGAGGCGCTCACCTGAGCTTTCTCGCGCGGGTTTCGATACGACGCTTCGCGCCTCCCCAACCGGCGGAGGGGGTCCGTGCGATCGCCGGGAACGAGAGTGCCGGGCCGCAGAACGCCTCTCGGCGCAAGGCCGCTCGCAGCGGCAGAAGATGGAGCCCGGGGTTACTGCGGCCCGGCCGAACAATAGTAACCGACGGCACGGCCACGGCATTCCCACCACTTAGGCTCTTGACATGACCTGGCGTTTCGCTATCGTGCTCGAGCCCGCGGCACCCGACGACTCCCGCACCGACTTCACGGCCGGCTTCCGCGAGATCGACCCGTCCGCGCCGGCGCTGAGCGTCGGCGAGCTGAGCACGCAGCGCGGTGACGGGATCTTCGAGTCGATCGGCGTGGTCGACGGGCACGCGCAGGAGGTCCAGGCCCACCTCGAGCGCTTGGCGCACTCGGCGCGGCTGTGCGACCTGCCCATCCCGCACCTCGAGCAGTGGCGGCAGGCGGTGGCCGTGGCCGCCTCTCACTGCCCGCCGGTGGGGGAGGGCGTCATCAAGCTCATCCTCAGCCGCGGGGTCGAGCACGGGCCCGCACCGACGGCTTGGGTCACCGCCGCGCAGGCCCCCGACAACACCCGTGTGCGCGAGGACGGCATCCGGGTCGTCACCCTCGACCGCGGCTACTCCCTCGACACGCCGGGCCGGGCCCCGTGGCTGCTGCTCGGGGCGAAGACGCTCTCCTACGCCGTGAACATGGCGGCGATCCGCGAAGCCAAGCGGCGCGGCGCCGATGACGCGATCTTCGTCACCTCCGACGGGTTCGTGCTCGAAGCGCCGACCGCCTCGCTCGTGCTGCGGTCGGGGGACCGTTTCGTCACGCCCAGCCCGAACGCCGGCATCCTGCACGGCACCACCCAGCTCAGCCTCTTCGATCACCTCGCCGACATCGGTCACGAGACGGCCTACGAGACCATCCCCGCCGCGACGCTCGCACAGGCGGATGCCGCGTGGCTGCTGTCGAGCGTTCGGCTGGCCGCGCCGATCACGGCCATTGACGGCGTCGAGCTTCCCGTCGACCGCGAGCTGACGGCATCCATCAACGCGTACCTGCTCAGCCCTCGCGACTGACCCCGTACGAGTCGCCAAGACACGCCGGACACGAGCGCCCGCGGTCGGCGTGTTCTGGCGACTCGCGGCATACCCGCGTCTCGACGACCGGGCCCGGATGTCCCGCTGCGCGGGTCAGCCGAACCGGCCGGAGACGTAGTCCTCGGTGGCCTGCACGGACGGCGTGGTGAAGATGGTGCGGGTCTCGTCGTACTCGATGAGCTTGCCGGGCTTGCCGGTGCCGGCGATGTTGAAGAACGCCGTCTTGTCGCTCACGCGCGACGCCTGCTGCATGTTGTGCGTGACGATGACGACCGTGTAGTCGTTCTTCAGCTCGCCGATCAGCTCCTCGATCGCGTAGGTCGAGATCGGGTCCAGCGCCGAGCACGGCTCGTCCATCAGAATCACCTCGGGCGACACGGCGATGGCGCGGGCGATGCACAGACGCTGCTGCTGACCGCCCGACAGGCCCGAGCCGGGCTTGTCGAGCCGGTCCTTGACCTCGTTCCAGAGGTTCGCGCCCTTGAGCGACTTCTCGACGAGCGCGTCCGCATCGGATTTCGCCATGCGGCGGTTGTTGAGCTTGACGCCGGCCAGCACGTTCTCGCGGATCGACATCGTCGGGAACGGGTTCGGCCGCTGGAACACCATGCCCACCTGACGGCGCACGAGCACCGGGTCGACGTTCGCGGCGTAGAGGTTGTCTCCGTCGAGGAGCACCTCGCCCTCGACGCGGGCGCCGGGGATGACCTCGTGCATGCGGTTCAGCGTGCGCAGGAAGGTCGACTTGCCGCAGCCGGACGGGCCGATGAAGGCCGTCACGCTGCGCGGTTCGATGTCGAGCGAGACGCCCTCGACGGCCAGGAAGTCGCCGTAGTAGACGTTCAGATCGTTGACTTCGATGCTCTTGGACACGATTCCTCTGGTTTCGCTTCGGGAAGATTTCGGGGGCTCAGCGGCCCAGCTTGGGGGAGAAGACCTTCGCGACGACGCGCGCGATCAGGTTCAGCAGCATGACGATCACGATGAGCACGAGGGCGGCGCCCCAGGCGCGCTCGATGTAGGCCGACGCCGGGATGCCCTGATTCATGTACGACGAGTACGCGAACACCGGCAGCGTCATCATGCGTCCCTCGAACAGGTTGTAGTTCATGGATGCCGTGACCCCGGCGGTGAGCAGCAGCGGGGCGGTCTCTCCGATGACGCGTGAAATCGACAGCATGACGCCGGTGGTGATGCCGGCGATGGACGTGGGGAGCACGACCTTCGAGATCGTCAGCCACTTCGGCACGCCCAGCGCGTACGAGGCCTCGCGCAGCTCGTTCGGGACAAGACGCAGCATCTCCTCGCTCGATCGCACCACGACCGGGATCATGAGGACGGCCAGCGCGACCGAGCCCATGATGCCCATCCGGATGCCGGGACCGAAGAACAGCGCGAAGAGGGCGTAGGCGAACAGACCCGCGACGATCGACGGGATGCCGGTCATGACGTCGACGAGGAACGTGATGCCCTGCGCCAGTCGCTTTCCGGCTCCGTACTCGACCAGGTAGATCGCGGTGAAGATGCCGATGGGAATGGAGATGACCGCGGCGGCGAGGGTGATGAGCAGAGTGCCGACGATGGCGTGGAGGATGCCTCCGCCTTCGCCGACGACGTTGCGCATCGAGCTGCTGAGGAACTCCGCCGACATCGCGGCGACGCCGTTGGTGAGGACCGTCCACGCGACCGACACCAGCGGCACCATCGCGATCGCGAAGGCGATCACGACGATGCCCGTCACCAGTCGGTCGACGCCCTTGCGCCGCCCTTCGACGAGAGTCGAGATGACGGTGACCAGCACGAGGTAGAGGAGCCCGGTGACGACGGCCCAGCCCGCGATGCTGAACCCGCCGTCGCCCGCCATGGCGAGGATGCCGAACAGGATCGCCGAGATGACCGCGCTGCCGGCGAGAAGGACCCACGGAGCCCAGCGGGGCAGATGGCCGCTGGTGAGGCGCGGCGCCTCGACGGGCGCTTCGGTCTGCGGGGCCTGAGGGGGAGCGGTGATCGTGCTCATGTCAGTTGGCTCCCGAGAATTCCTTGCGCCGGCTGACGATCCAGCGGGCGACCGCGTTGACGGCGAACGTGACGATGAACAGGATGAGGCCCGTCGCGATGAGGACGTTGATGTTCAGGCCGTAGGCCTCGGGGAACGACAGCGCGATGTTCGCGGGGATGGTGCTCGGGTTCTCGGCAGTGAAGAGCTGGAATGTGACGATGCCGGTGGCCGACAGCACCATCGCGACGGCCATCGTCTCGCCGAGCGCGCGGCCCAGGCCCAGCATCGAGGCCGACACGATGCCGCTGCGCCCGAACGGGAAGACGGCCATGCGGATCATCTCCCAGCGGGTCGCGCCGAGCGCGAGCGCGGCCTCTTCGTGGAGGACGGGCGTCTGGAGGAAGATCTCGCGGCAGATCGCGGTGATGATCGGCACGACCATGACGGCGAGGACGATGGCGGCGGTGAAGATCGTGCGCCCGGTGGCCGAGACGGTGCCGCTGAACAGCGGGAACCAGCCCATGTTGACGGTGAGCCAGGTGTAGACGGGCTGGACGGCGGGCGCGAGCACCGTGATGCCCCACAGGCCGAACACGACCGACGGCACGGCAGCCAGCAGGTCGACGATGTAGCCGAGACCCTGCGCGAGGCGCCGGGGAGCGTAGTGCGAGATGAAGAGGGCGACGGCGACGGAGAGGGGCACAGCCATCAGGAGGGCGAGCAGCGACACCCACACGGTGCCGAACGCGAGCGGCCATACGTACTCCCAGAACGTTCCGGTGAGGATGCTGGCGGTGTTGCTGTTCGCGGTCAGACCGGGGATCGACTGGACGATGAGGAAGATCGTGACGGCCGCGAGGGTCACGAGGATCATGGATCCCGCGAACAGCGCGGTCCCCGAGAACCAGCGGTCGCCCGGCCGCTGCTTCGCTGCGGTCTTGACGACCGGTGGGGCGGTGGTGGTCATGGGATCCTGTCTCGGTTCGGGTTTCAGGGTGATACCCGGCCCGGCGACGCGAAGCCTGCCGGGCCGGGTATCTGTTCTCTTGCTTACTACTCGGTGACGATGGTGTCGATCGCGGCGTTGACCTGCTCGCGCAGGGCGTCAGAGATCGGCGCGCTGCCGGCGGCCTCGGCCGCAGCGTCCTGCCCCTCGGGGCTGGCGACGTACTGCAGGAAGCCCTTGACCAGCGGCGCGACGGCCGCGTCGGTGTACTCCTGGCAGGCGATCATGTAGCTCACGAGGACGATCGGGTAGACGCCGGCCTCCTCGGAAGAGCGGTCGAGCTCGATGGCGAGGTCGCCCTCACCGCGCCCCTCTTCGAGCGGCGAGGCGTCGACGATGGCGGCGGCCGCCTCGGGCGAGTACGAGACGAATTCGTCGCCGACCTGCACGGCAGCCGTCGAGAGACCCTCTTCCGCGGCGCGCGACGCGTCGGCGTAGCCGATGGTCCCGTTGCCGCCGGCGACAGCGGAGACGACGCCGGAGGTGCCGTTGGCGCCCTCGCCGCTGTCGAGCGGCCACACGCCGTCGGGCTCCGAGGTCCACACGTCGGGTGCGGCCTGATACAGGTAGTCGGTGAAGTTCTCGGTGGTGCCCGAGTCGTCCTGGCGGTGGACCGGCGTCACAGCGAGATCGGGGAGCTCGACGCCCTCGTTGAGGGCGGCGATGGCCGGGTCGTTCCAGTTGGTGATCTCACCCGAGAACAGGCCGGCGATGGTCGCCGCGTCGAGGTTGAGGGTGTCGACGCCCTCGATGTTGAAGATGACGGCGATGGGCGAGATGTACGTCGGAAGCTCGATGATCGCCGAGCCGTCGGCGCAGCCGTCGAACGGACCGGCTTCGATCTCCTCGATGGTGAAGGCGCGGTCAGACCCGGCGAACGGGAAGGCGCCCGCCTGGAAGGACTCGCGGCCCGCGCCGGAACCGGACGGGTCGTAGTTGATCGTCACCTCGGGGTTGGTGGTCTGGAAGCCGGCGGTCCATGCCTGAACGGCCACCTCCTGAGCGGACGAGCCGCCGCCCGAGAGCTCACCGGAGAGGTCGGAGACCGTGGGCTCCTCGGACGAGCCTCCGCCGGAGGTCTCGTTTGCGGCGCAGCCGGCGAGGGCGAGGGCCGCGACTGCGGCGACAGCGCCCACCTGGGCGATGCGGGAGATCTTCACTGTGTGAATCCTTCACGTGTCAGGGAATGAGGCCCGGGAGGGCTTCGGGTAACGGCCCGGTGCAGGGCACGCACTGAAACGTAGGCTCGGACTCTTAAGAGACTGCGCTCGAATGGTGAACGAGAGGTGAACGGAACGCCGACATCCATGCACCGGGATGAAGGCGCGTGCCCCCGGATCCCGTGCGGTCAGACCTTCGGAACGTGGGTCTCGATCGCGACGATCCCCGATCCGGGGTTGTCGACCGACAGGTGCGCGACCGAGAACGCACCGGGTTCGAGCGCCGATGCGCTGCCCAGGTACGACCCCCGCAGGGTGCCCGTCGCCAACGCGAGCTCGCTCAGGATCTCGGGCAGCACCGGACCATGGCTGCACAGCACCGCCGCCTTGCGGGCGCGCACGCGCTGCCCGATGATCGTCCGCGCGTCGGACGCGCCCTCTTCCCAGGCGTCCTGACTGATGAGCGGTGACCTGTCGATCTTGCGGCCGAGTGCCGCCGACAGGGGCACGACGGTCTTCACGCACCGGACGGCGGGGCTGGAGACGATCTTTCGTGCTCCGAACGCCAGGAGCGGCCCGACGATCGCGTTCGCCTGCTTTTTGCCCCGCGGGGCGAGGGGGCGCGCGGCATCCGCTCCGTCCCAGTCCTCGCGGCCGAGTGCTTTGGCGTGACGCAGCGCGATGATCGGGAACGTCCGCAGGACTCCTTCGTCGACGAGGCGATGGAAGTTGTCGAGGATCTCGATGTCGACCGGATAGCTCAGCCGGGAGCGGGCCTTCTTCACGCTGACCCACTCGAGGGCGGCGATCTCTTTGTTCGGCACGAACGCCGACGCGCGGATCGCGGCCTCCGTCGCCTCGGCTGCCCAATAGTGCACGATCTTCGTGCGCTTGCTCGGAAGGCGGTACCGCGAGACGCCGACGGGCACCCCGAGCGCGACGCGGATCCCGGTCTCTTCGAAGATCTCGCGCGCGGCGGTCTCGGCGAGCATCTCGCCGGGGTCGACTTTGCCCTTCGGCAGCGTCACGTCGCGGTACTTCGTGCGGTGGATCAGGAGCACGTGCAGTTTGTCGTCGACGATGCGCCAGACCACTCCGCCCGCGGCGTAGACGGCGGTCGCCGTCATCGCACCGCGCGTGCCCGCCGACGGCGCTGCACGTTGGTCATGGTGCGGTCCTGGACGTCGACGAGCAGCTTGCCGTCTTCGCCGACGTTGTGGCGCGTCCATTCTCCGTCGGGCCCGAGGTGCCACGAGCTCGTGCCGTCGCTCATCGCGAGATCGAAGAAGTCCGTGAGCTCCTTGAGGTGGGCGGGAGCCGTCACGCGCACCAGGGCCTCGACGCGCCGGTCGAGGTTGCGGTGCATCATGTCGGCACTGCCGATGTAGACCTGCGGGTCGCCGTCGTTGTGGAACGTGAAGATGCGCGAGTGCTCCAGGTAGCGGCCCAGGATGCTGCGGACCCGGATGTTCTCGCTCATGCCGGGCACGCCGGGTTTGAGCGAGCAGATCCCGCGCACCCAGACGTCGATCTTCACGCCCGCCTGGCTGGCGCGGTACAGGGCGTCGATGATCTGCTCGTCGACCATCGAGTTGACCTTGATGCGGACGCGGGCCTCACGCCCGGCGATGGCGTTGCGCCGCTCCTTGTCGATGAGACGCAGGAGTCCCTTGCGCAGGTGGAGCGGGGCGACGAGGAGGCGCTTGAACTTCTTCTCGATCGCGTAGCCGCTGAGCTCGTTGAAGAGACGCGTGAGGTCGCGGCCGACCTGGTCGTCGGCGGTGAAGAGTCCGAAGTCCTCGTAGATGCGGCTGGTCTTGGGGTTGTAGTTGCCCGTGCCGACGTGGCTGTAGCTGCGCAGCACTCCGCCCTCTTCGCGGATCACCAGAGCCAGCTTGCAGTGCGTCTTGAGTCCGACGAGGCCGTAGACCACGTGGACGCCCGCCTTCTCGAGCTTGCGCGCCCACAGGATGTTGTTCGCCTCGTCGAACCGCGCCTTGATCTCGACGAGGGCCAGCACCTGCTTTCCGGCCTCCGCGGCGTCGATCAGCGCCTCGACGATCGGGCTGTCGCCCGACGTGCGGTAGAGCGTCTGCTTGATGGCGAGCACGTGCGGGTCTCGCGCCGCCTGCTCGAGGAACGCCTGCACACTGGTCGCGAACGACTCGTACGGGTGGTGGACCAGCACGTCGCCCTTGCGGATCGAGGCGAAGATGTCGGGGCGCTCGTTGTTGTCGCCGGGCTGGAACGCCATCGCGGTGGTCGGCACGTGCGGCTTGTAGCGCAGGTCGGGCCGGTCGATGCGCAGGTCGAACAGACCGCGCAGGTCGAGCGGCCCGGGGAGGCGATAGACCTCCTGCTCGGTGATGCCGAGCTCGCGGATCAGCAGGCCGAGGGTCACCTCGTCCATGTCGTCGGTGATCTCGAGGCGGATCGGCGGGCCGAAGCGGCGGCGCAGCAGCTCGGCCTCGAGCGCCTGGATGAGGTTCTCGGACTCGTCCTCCTCGACGACGACGTCTTCGTTGCGGGTGAGCCGGAAGGCGTGGTGGTCGAGCACCTCCATGCCCGGGAAGAGGTCATCGAGGTGGTTCGAGATCAGTTCTTCGAGCGGGAGATAGCGCACCGCGCCGTCACGGTCGGGCACCTCGACGAAGCGCGGCAGCATCGGCGGCACCTTCAGGCGGGCGAACTCCTGCCGGCCGGTGCGCGCGTTGCGGATGCGGATCGCGAGGTTGAGCGACAGTCCCGAGATGTACGGGAACGGGTGGGCCGGGTCGACCGCGAGCGGCATGAGCACCGGGAACACCTGCGCCTGGAAGTACTCGTACAGGGTGGCGCGGTCGTGGTCGTCGAGCGCGTCGTACGAGACCACGTCGACCCCGGCCTCGGCGAGCGCCGGCTTGACGAGGTGCATCCACGCGTCCGCGTGGCGCAGCTGCAGCCGGTGGGCCTCTTTCGAGATGTCGGCGAGCACGTCGGCGGGAGCACGGCCGACGTTGGTCGGCACGGCGAGGCCGGTGACGATGCGGCGCTTGAGCCCGGCCACCCGCACCATGAAGAACTCGTCGAGGTTGCTCGCGAAGATCGCGAGGAAGTTCGCCCGCTCCAGCAGGGGGAGCGTGGGGTCTTCGGCCAGTTCGAGCACTCGCTGGTTGAACGCGAGCCAGCTGAGCTCGCGATCGAGGTAGCGATGCTCGGGCAGCTGCGCGTCGAGTTCTTCGTCCAGGTCGAAGTCGTCGTCGTCCGCATCGCCGAGCCCAGCGTCGAGCACCTCGTGTTCGATCATCCCCTCATCATTGCAGGCACAGGTGACGAGCGTGTGAACGAGGGTCCGGATGCCTCGGCCCCCGGCATCCGTCGACCCCCTGTGGAGGAATCAGGCGCCGGTACGCTCCCGCGGCGCGGGCAGCTGGTCGTCCTCGTAGACGTTGAAGCGGTAGCCGACGTTGCGCACCGTGCCGATGAGCTGCTCGAGGTCGCCGAGCTTCGCGCGCAGCCGCCGCACGTGGACGTCGACCGTGCGGGTGCCGCCGAAGTAGTCGTAGCCCCAGACCTCGCTCAGCAGCTGCTCGCGGGTGAACACGCGCGAGGGGTGCGTGGCGAAGAAGTGCAGGAGCTGGAACTCCTTGTAGGTGAGGTCGAGCGGCTTGCCGTGGACCTTGGCCGAGTACGACGACTCGTCGATCGTGATGCCCGAGGTCTGGATGCGGGTCGAGACCTGCTCCTTGCTCATGCGGCCGATCGCGAGCCGCACGCGGGCGTCGACCTCGGCCGGTCCGGCAGTGACGAGGATCACGTCGTCGATGCCCCAGTCGGTGGAGACCGCGGTCAGCCCGCCCTCGGTCACCACGAGGAGGAGGGGCGCGTCGAGGCCCGTCGTGTTGAGGATCTTGCACAGCGACTTGGCGCCGACGAGGTCGACGCGGGCATCGACGAAGATCACGTCGGCGCTCGGGGCGTTGACCAGCTGCGCGGGTTCGGCCGGGATCTGGCGCACCCGGTGGCTCAGCAGTTCGAGCGAGGGCAGGACGGGGCCGCCTCCATGCGCGGAGCTGAGAACGAGGAGCTGTGCCAAAGCGTCGCCTTCCCGGAGCGCGGGTGCACCGTGACCCCAGTGTAGAGCGTGCGGAAGGCAGGTTTTCCCGCCCGGCCCCCGGCCCCGGCCCGGTTGAGCAGTCGCCAAGACACGCCGGCACGCCGGGCCCCGGTGCGGCGTGTCTTGGCGACTCGGCCGGTCACCGTGCGGCGGGGCCGTGCATCCGGGGGCCGCGTGGGTGAGAATGAGCACGTGGCAGTGCCGGAACTCGCTCCCCGCCGCACCCTCGGCGGCATCATCGCCGTGTGGGTGGTGGCGGCCGTCGTCGGCGTGCTCGTCGGTCTCTTCGCGGGCGACGAGTGGCGCGCGCAGTGGCTCGCGGTGGGACTGGGCGGATGCCTCATCCTGGCGTTCGCGGTCCAGCTGTCGTCGGGCCGCTCCCAGGGCTTCACCCAACGCGTCGCGGCCAGCGCGGTCGGCGCGCTCGTGGTGATGGGCGTGATCAGCCTCGGATTCGGGCTCGCCGCCATCGTCCCGGGCTGACGCCGGCGCGCCCGGGCGGCCGACTAGACTGGCGCCATGGATCTCTTCGCGCTCGAGATGTTCTACGTGGGCCTGCTCGGTCTGGCCTCGCTCGCGATCGTCTTCGTCTCGGTCGTCGTCCTCAAGAACCTGTACCGCGGCCAGCGCTGATCGGTCGCGCCGTGTTCGACCTGCCGACCGACCTCCCCGCCGACCTCGCGCCCCTCTCGTGGCTCGTCGGCGTGTGGGAGGGCACCGGGGTCATCGACTACGCCGACCACGCGTTCAGCGGGGAGTTCACGCATCGGGTCAGCTTCAGCCATGACGGCGGCGATTACCTCAACTACTCCGCGAGCGCCTGGCTCGACGGCGAGGGCGGGACGCGCGTCCCCCTGGTGGCGGAGACGGGGTTCTGGCGTCTGTCGCGTCCCGCCACCGACGCCGATCCCGGGCCGGGCCTGCTGCCGCCCCTAGCCGCCGGCGAGACCCGCACCGTCGATGACGTCGAGCTCCTGCGCAACGCGGAGGGGGGCTTCGACATCGAGGTCGCCCTCGTGCACTCCGACGGCGTGAGCGAGCTGTATCTCGGTCAGATCCGGGGTCCCCGCATCGACATCGCCACCGACGCCGTGGTGCGTCCTGCCGGCGCCAAGACGTACGCCGCCGCTTCCCGCATGTTCGGACTCGTCGACGGTCACCTGCTCTGGGCCTGGGACATGGCGGCGCTCGGACACGAACTGGGCGCGCACGCCTCGGCGCGTCTCGCCAGGGCGGAGTGATGTCCGCGTTCGCCGCTGTTCCGGGCGCCGTCGTCGACGGCGGGGTCCTGCAGCATGTCGGCAACCCACTCGTCGAGCAGCGGGCTCTCGCGGCGGGCGAGGCCATCGCGCCGCTCGGCGACCGGGCCGTCCTGGCGGTGCCGGGCGAGGATCGGCTCTCCTGGCTGGACTCGCTGACGTCGCAGGCTCTCGCGCATCTCGAGCCGGGGGTGAGCACCGAGCTGCTGGTGCTCGACCCGCAGGGTCACGTCGAGCACGCGGCATCCGTCGTCGATGACGGCGAGACCGCGTGGCTCATCGTCGATCGCGACGACGCGGAGGGCCTGCTCTCGTGGCTGCGCAAGATGCGCTTCCGCCTGCGGGTCGATCCGCGCCACGCGGGCGACGAGGTCGCCGTGATCGGCGGGACCGCGGCCGGCGTCGCCCGGGTGACTCCGACCGCGCCGGCGGGGGTGCCGGTGGTCTGGACCGACCCCTGGCCCCAGGTGTCGCCCGGAGGGCACGCCTACGCCGCCGTCGAACCGCACCCCGGCACCGAGCGCGACTGGGTCGAGGTGGTCGTCACGCGTGACGAGGAGCGACGGATCGCGGATGCCGCGGCCGCCGGCGACCTCCAGGTGGCGGGCGTCGTCGCCGCCGACGCGCTCCGGGTGGCGGCCTGGCGCCCGCGCTGGTCGGCCGACGTCGACGAGCGCGTGCTTCCGCACGAGCTGGACTGGCTGCGCACCGCCGTCCATCTCAGCAAGGGCTGCTACCGCGGACAGGAGACGGTCGCGAAGGTGCACAACCTCGGTCACCCGCCGCGCCGCCTCGTGGCGCTGCAGCTCGATGGCAGCGCGAGCGTGCTGCCCGCCCGCGGTGCGGCCGTGCGCGTGGCAGACGATGCCGTGGGGGCGGTGACCTCGGTCGCCCGGCATTTCGAAGAGGGGCCGATCGCGCTCGCCATCGTGCGCCGGTCGACGCCCGTCGGCGCGGATCTGGTCGTCGACACCGAAGACGGGCCGATCTCGGCGGCGCAGGAGGTCGTGGTGCCGCCCGATGCGGGTGCGACGGCGAACGTCCCGCGCCTTCCCCGACTGTCGCGCCGCGCACCGGCGAAATGACCGGCTCGCCCGTCACCGCGCCGGTGGTCACGGGCTGGCGGGCGCGCTTCGACCCGCGGCCGGCCATCGCCCGGCTGCGCGACTCCGGCATCCCGATCCTCCAGATCGTGGTCGCCGCCACCGGCGCCTACGCGTTCGCCCACAACGTCCTGGGGCATCCGGCGCCGCTTCTGGCCGCGACGGTGACGGTGTCCAGCCTCGGTCTGGTGCGCGATGCGCGGCCCCGGCGTGTGCTCGAGACGGTTCTCGGGATGCTGCTGGGGATCCTCGTGGCCGAGGCGCTGCTGCTCGTCGCGGGGACGGGGTGGTGGCAGCTGGGACTGGCTCTGGCGCTGACTCTCGCTGTCGCCCGCATCCTGTCCTCGCAGGCCGGGTTCGCGATCGCCGCCGCCATCCAGTCGCTGATCGTCATGATCATCCCCGCGACGGCGCCGTTCCTGCGCCTCGTCGACGGCATCGTCGGCGGAGTGGCGGCTCTGCTGGTGACGGCGCTGATCCCTCGCAACCCGCTGAAATCCGCGCTACGCGAGGCGCGGTCGGTCTTCGCGGCGGTCGACGGCACATCGGCCACCCTCGTCCAGGCGCTGCGCCGCGGCGATCGGCTGCGCGCCGAGCGCGGGCTCGAGAAGGCGCGCGCATTCCAGCCCCAGCTCGACGAATGGCGGTCCACGCTGGAATCGGGCCGCGCGATCGCCCGCATCTCGCCGTTCCTGCGCCGACAGCACTACGAGCTGCAGCGGCAGGAGCGCATCCGCGAATCCGTCGAGCTCGCGACCCGCAACCTCCGCGTCGTGGCGCGCCGGGTCGTGTACCTGTGCGACGACGGGGTGCCGCGCCCCGTCTCGGCGGACGTTCTCGCCGAGATCGCCCGGGCCGCCGGCTTCGTCGCGGACTCCCTCGACGACGTCGCGTTCGAGCCCGCCGCGCGCGCGGCTCTCGTGGCGGTCGCGGGGCGGCTGAACCCGGCCGAGTTGCTTCCGGGGGCGTCGCTGGGCGATCAGAACCTCATCGCGGCGATGCGCCCGCTCGTGGTCGATCTGCTCACCGCGACCGGCATGCCGGCGGCGGAGGCACGACACGCGGTGCCCCGCATCTGACGTCGCGGCTCAGTTCGGGGCGACGGCGGTCCAGGGGACCGTCAGTTCTCCGAGTCGCCACCGGGAGCGCTCCTGCACGGGCCATCCGGTGCCGGCGAGGGCGTCCAGGGCGGTGCGCCAGCGCTCGACCGGGCCGAAGGGCGACACCGCGGCGGCGCGGTCCCATGCGGCGTCGAGGTCGGCGAGCAGGGCGTGGATGCGCTCTCCGGGCACGTTGCGGTGGATGAGCGCCTTGGGGAGCCGCTCCGCGGCGACGGACGGATGCTCCAGCCCCGCCAGTCTGAGCGATACGGTGAGCGATCGCGGCGACCCGTCGGCGGTGATCGCGACCCAGGTCGCGATGCGGCCGATCTCGTCGCACGTGCCCTCGACGAGGAGTCCGCCGGGCGCCAGGCGCGCCGCCATCGACGCCCACGCCGGCGCCACCTCGTGCTCGTCGTACTGGCGCAGCACGTTGAATGCGCGGATCACCGCGGGTCGCCGGCCACTCGGCACCGGCACCTCGAACCCTCCGACGCCGAACGAGACGCGGAGATCCCGGGGGAAGGGCGTGTGCCCGGCCCGGACGGCGGCGAGCTGCTCCTCGGCGCGCTGCACGCGCTCGGGATCGATCTCCAAACCGAGGACCTCGACGTCGGACCGCGCTCGGGCGAGGCGTGCGGCGAGCTCGAGCGCGGTCACCCCGCTGGCCCCGTAGCCGAGGTCGACCACGAGCGGATCCTCGGCGCGCCGCAGGGTCGGGTGCCGAGCGATCCATCGGTCGATCCTGCGCAGCCGGTTGGTGCCGGTCGTCCCCCGGGTGATCCGCCCCACCCGGGCGCCGTGCGGGGCCGAGGAGCGAGCGGAGGCCATGCGCCCATGATGCCAGCCGTCATCGGCCACGGGTCGTCGGCTCCGCGCCGATATCATGGGGCGCATGACCGCGCCTTACACGCTGATCCTCCTCCGACACGGCCAGAGCGAATGGAACGAGCTCAACCTCTTCACGGGATGGGTCGACGTGCGGCTCTCCGAGCTGGGTCGCTCCGAGGCCACGCGCGGCGGCGAGCTCCTCGCCGAGTCGGGGATCCTCCCCGACGTGCTGCACACCTCGGTGCTGAGCCGCGCCATCCAGACCGCGAACCTGGCCCTGGATGCGGCCGACCGGCTGTGGATCCCCATGAAGCGCTCGTGGCGTCTCAACGAGCGCCACTACGGCGCGCTCCAGGGCAAAGACAAGGCCCAGACCCTCCAGGAGTTCGGTCAGGAGCAGTTCATGCTGTGGCGCCGTTCCTTTGATGTGCCGCCGCCGCCGCTCGACGACGACAGCGAATTCAGCCAGGTGGGCGACCCCCGCTACCAGGGCATCGACGGCGAGGTGCCCCGCACCGAGTCGCTCAAGCTCGTCATCGACCGTCTGCTGCCGTACTGGCACGACGAGATCGTCCCCGACCTCCAGGCCGGCAAGACCGTGCTGGTCACCGCTCATGGCAACTCGCTGCGCGGCCTGGTGAAGCATCTCGACGACATCAGCGACGCCGACATCGCCGAGCTCAACATCCCGACCGGCATCCCGCTGGTGTACCGCCTCGGCGAAGATCTCAAGCCGCTCGGACCGGGCGAGTACCTCGACCCCGAGGCCGCCGCCGCCGGCGCGGCCGCCGTCGCCTCGCAGGGAAAATGAGTCGACCCGGATCAATGCCGCGAAGCGGCGTTGACGCGGGTCGACTCAGGTCGAGTAGCCGCGCGAGCGGCGTATCGAGACCTCCGGACGCCCCCGGCGTTCCGAGCGTCTGACACAGAAAGACCGGATGCCCCCCGAGAGGCATCCGGTCTTTCTGGTCTGTGCGGTCAGGGCTGCGCCGTGATGACGTCCAGGGTCTCGGTCGACGGCGTCCAGTCGCCCGTCGACAGGTACGCCACCTTCTTCGCCACGGAGACGGCGTGGTCGGCGAAGCGCTCGTGGTAGCGGCTCGCGAGGGTCGCATCGACGGTGGCGGATGCCTCGCCCTGCCAGCTGTCGCTGAGAACCTTCTCGAAGACCGACACGTGGAGGTCGTCGATCTCGTCGTCCGCGTTGCGGATGGACTCGGTGACCGCGAGGTCTTGCGTGCGCAGGAGCTCGGTGAGCTGGCGCGCGACCTCGACATCGAGCTGACCCATCTTGGTGAAGGTCGACTTGAGTCCGCGCGGGATCGCGCGTTCGGGGAAGCGCATGCGGGTGAGCTGCGCGATGTGCTCGGCGATGTCGCCCATGCGCTCGAGCGACGCGCTCATGCGGAGCGCGCTCACGACGATGCGCAGGTCGCGGGCCACCGGCTGCTGGCGGGCGAGGATCTCGATCGCCAGCTCGTCCAGCGCGACCGCCTTCTCGTCGATCACGGCGTCGGCCTCGATGACCTCCTCGGCGAGCGCGACGTCGCTCGTGCTGAACGCACGGGTGGCCTTGTCCATGGCCACGGTGACGAGCTCGGCGATCTCAACGAGACGGCTCTGCACGTCTTCGAGCGACTGGTGGAAGACTTCGCGCATGAGGATGCACCCTTTCGAGATTCGGGCAGCATGCGCCGCCGCGATCGAGGCGATTGTCGTCAGCGAAGGTTAACGAACAGTGCCACAGCGGTGAATAGTACCCGCCGCGGAGCCGCGACTCCGCGGCTCCGTGAATAAGTCGTCGCGGTGCCCCCTTACGCTAATCCCATGGATACGACGCAGCTCGCGCTGCTCGCCCTCCTCGCCGGCGTCGTCATCGGGGGCTCCGTCTCCGCGGTCATCGTCACCTCGCTGCGAGCGCGCGATCGTGCTCGGGCGGAGACCTCGCTGGCGATCCCCGACGGAGTGCGCGAGGTGCTGCACGGCATGGACGACGCCGCGGTCGTCGTCGACGCGTCCTACACCGTCCTGGCGGCCTCCGCCGCGGCCGCGCCGTTCCACTTCGTCGAGGGGCGTTCCGTGCCCGCCGACGAGCTGCGCGCGATCGCCCGGGCGGCGCGCGACTCCGAGACGCCGGCGACCGACACCATCCGGCTGCGTCGCGGCGCGCCGCCGGCCGAGCCGCGCCTCGTCGCGGTCCGTGCCACGCGCATCTCGCCCCGACTGACCCTGATGGTGCTTCGCGACATCACCGAGCGTGAGCGCGTCGAGCAGATGCGTCGCGACTTCGTGGCGAACACGAGTCACGAGCTCAAGACGCCGGTGGGCGCCGTGAGCCTGCTGGCGGAGGCGATCGAATCGGCGGCCGACGATCCGCCGCAGGTGCGGATCTTCGCCGCGCGGCTGTCGGCCGAGGCATCCCGTCTCGCCCTCCTCACCTCGCGGATCATGAACCTGTCGCGGCTGCAGTCGTCGGAGGAGATCTCCGCCGAGCGGGCCGTCTCGATCGACGAGGTCGTGGCCTCGTCGGTCGATGCGCACGCGATCCAGGCGGACTCCGCCGGCGTCGAGGTGGTGCGCGGCGGGAAGCGGGGGCTCTACGTGCGCGGGGACGCCCAGATCCTGATCGAGGCCGTCGGCAACCTCATCGCGAACGCGATCGCGTACTCGCCGCGCGGATCGAGCGTCGGCGTCGGCGTGAAGCTGGTCGACGGCATCGTCGAGATCGCCGTCACGGATCGGGGGATCGGCATCGCCGAGGGCGAGCAGGACCGCGTGTTCGAGCGCTTCTACCGCTCCGACCCCGCGCGTGCGCGCCGCACCGGCGGCAGCGGTCTCGGTCTCTCGATCGTGAAGCACGCGGTCCAGCGCCATGGGGGAGAGGTGCGACTGTGGTCACGGCCCGGGCGCGGCTCGACCTTCACCATCCGCCTCCCCGCCTCGCCCGCGCCGGTCGAGCAGGCACAGCCCAAGCGCGGTCGCAAGAAGAAGCGTCCCGCCGTCGAAGCATCCACGCCCCTTCCCATGAACGGAGAGCCCGTATGACCCGCGTCCTGATCGTCGAGGACGAGCCCGACCTCGCCGACCCGCTCGCCTACCTGCTGCGCCGTGAGGGGTACGAGGTGGAGATCGCGGAAGACGGCCCCGCCGCTCTCACCGCCTTCCGCGAGCGCGGTGGCGACATCGTCCTGCTCGATCTGATGCTGCCCGGGATGCCGGGAACCGAGGTCTGCCGCCAGATCCGGACGACCTCGACGGTGCCGATCATCATGCTGACCGCCAAGGACTCCGAAGTCGACATCGTCGTGGGCCTGGAGCTGGGCGCCGACGACTACGTCACGAAGCCCTACTCGGCGCGCGAGCTGCTGGCGCGCATGCGTGCCGTGCTGCGCAGGTTCTCGCAGGTGGACGCCGACCTCGACGACCGCGTGCTCGAGGGCGGCCGCGTGGTGCTCGACATCGACCGGCACACCGTGGCGGTCGAGGGCCACGAGATCAGCATGCCGCTCAAGGAATTCGAGCTGCTCGAGGTGCTGATGCGCAATGCCGGCCGCGTCCTGACCCGGGGCCAGCTGATCGACCGCGTGTGGGGAAGCGACTACTTCGGAGACACGAAGACGCTCGACGTGCACATCAAGCGCATCCGGTCGCGGATCGAAGCGAATCCGGGCGCCCCGGAGATGCTGGTGACGGTGCGGGGCCTCGGCTACCGATTCGAGGGCTGACGCGCGAGAGCCCGCCGGCGCAGGGCGCGGCGGGCTCTCGCGGGGATGCGGGTGCGCGTCAGGGGACGAGCGGAGCCAGGTAGGGCAGCTCGCCGTCGAGCACCGGCACCGAGATGAGCGTGCCCTCTTCTTCGCCGGACTGGAAGAAGCCGGGGACGTCGGCGCCCGGCGGGGTGTCGAGCCCTTCGACCAGGAGCGGGTCTTCGCCGTCGGCGCCGAGGCTGACGGTCGTGCGGGCCGGGACGCGCACGCTGAGCTGCTCGCCGCCCCCGCCCTCGCCGATCTCGATGCGCAGCGTGTGCGCCTCGTCGGTGTCGTTGACGATCGCGGCGACGAAGTTGCCCTCCGCGCCGTCCTCGGTCGCGACGATGTAGGCGTTGCGCACGTCGAGGGGGCCGTTGTCGTAGACGTTCACGCCTTCGGCGGCCGAGTACTGAATGGTGGTGGCCTGCGGCGAGATCATGCTGCACCCGGTCGTACCGAGCGCCACGGCGGCCGTGAGGGCGCCGATCGCGATCAGGCGCCGCGTGCGCGAGTCACGGGCCGCTCCGTTGGCGCGGTGTATCGAGATCACTGACCCTCCCAGGACGGATGACGGCTTCCTCAGCATTCTAGGGGGTTCGCCGGGCGCGCCCGCGGGGGATCGTGCCGCCGGTGAGCGGCGAACTCTAGCGTATGTCGCCTGTGGTATCCTGGAGGTTGCCGAAAGGACATAACTCCATGCTTTTTGAGGTTGGCGAGACGGTCGTTTACCCCCACCACGGCGCGGCAACGATCATCGAGGTCAAAGACCGGATCATCAAGGGCGAGACCAAGAAGTATCTGAAGCTCAACGTCACGCAGGGTGATCTCATCATCGAGGTCCCTGCCGAGAATGTCGATCTGGTCGGTGTCCGCGACGTCATCGGCAAGGACGGGCTCGACAAGGTCTTCGAGGTGCTGCGCGCTCCGTTCACGGAAGAGCCCACGAACTGGTCCCGTCGATACAAGGCGAACCTCGAGAAGCTCGCGTCCGGTGACGTCATCAAGGTGAGCGAGGTCGTGCGCGACCTCTGGCGACGCGACCAGGACCGCGGACTGTCGGCGGGCGAGAAGCGCATGCTCGCGAAGGCGAAGCAGATCCTGATCTCCGAGCTCGCTCTCGCCGAGAAGACCGACGAAGAGAAGGCCAGCGTCATCCTCGACGAGGTCCTCGCGAGCTGACACCTCGCTCGACGGGCGCACCGCACTCTTCCCTGAGGCGGCGCCCGGTAGCGTGGAGGCGTGACGATCACACCTGTTCCCCGCGTCGGCATCATCGTGGTCGCGGCCGGGTCAGGCACCCGCTTGGGGGCGGGAGCGCCGAAGGCGTTCGTCGGCATCGACGAGCACACCGTGCTGCGCCATGCGCTTCGGCGCGTGTTCGACGCCCCCTCCGCGCAGGTGGTGATCGTCGCGCCGGCGGGCCGTGAAGGGGACGCGCTGAGCGAGGCGCTGGCCGCGGCGGGTCCGCGCCGGGACCTGGTCTCGGTGGTGACGGGTGGTGCCACCCGGCAGGCGTCGGTGGCCGCCGGTCTGGCCGGGCTCTGGGCCGATATCGAGATCGTGCTCGTGCACGACGCGGCGCGCGCTCTCACCCCGCCCGAGGTGTTCGAGCGGGTGATCTCCGCGGTGGACTCCGGCAGCGCGGGGGCGATCCCCGTGCTCGCGGTCGTCGACACCATCAAGCGGGTCGAGGGCGGCGAGGTGATCGGGGCGGTGGATCGCTCCGAGCTCTCCGCGGCGCAGACCCCGCAGGCGTTCCGTCGAGACATCCTCGCGTCGGCCTACCGTGACGCGTCCGGCGAGTTCACCGATGATGCCGCGCTGGTCGCGGAGGCAGGCCATGCGGTGGTGGCCGTGCCGGGGCATCCGCTCGCCTTCAAGATCACGGCGCCCGCCGACCTCGACCGTGCCCGCGCCCTCGTCGCGGCGGCGCCCATCGCGCCCGCCCCGACGCGCCTCGAACACGACGCCGTGCTGCCCCGCGTCGGCGTCGGCACCGACGTGCACGGCTTCGGCGGAGACGGCGACCTGTGGCTCGCCGGCCTCCGGTGGCCGGGGGAGCAGGCGCTCGCGGGCCACTCCGACGGCGACGCCGTCGCCCACGCCATCGTCGACGCGCTGCTCGCCGCAGCGGGCCTCGGCGACATCGGCACGCACTTCGGCACCGACCACCCCGAGTACGCCGGGGCGCACGCCGATGCCTTCCTGTCGCGCACGCTCGGACTCCTCGGCGAGGCGGGATGGCGCGTCGGCAACGTGTCGGTGCAGGTTCAGGCCAACCGGCCGCGATTCGCCGGGCGCCGCGCCGAGGCGGAGGCAACGCTGTCGGCCGCGCTGGGCGGTGCACCGGTGACCGTCTCGGCCACGACCACGGACGGCCTGGGTTTCACCGGACGCGGCGAGGGCGTGGCGGCGTTCGCCGTCGCCGTGGTGGTCAGGGCCTGACCTGCCTCACAGCCGACGGGTCATGAAGACCGAGAACGGGTCGTCGCGATACCCCTCGAACGGGCCGCAGCGCACGAACCCCTCGCTCTCGTACAGGCGCTGGGCGGGCACGAACTCGGGCGTCGAACCCGTCTCGAGCCACAGGCTCGTCATGCCCCGCTCCCGCGCCTGCTCGATGATGTGCCGCAGCAGCGCGCGACCTACGCCCTGGCCGAGATAGCGATCGTCCACGCGCATCGACTTCAGCTCGCCGCGCGACGCGTCGAGGGACTTCAGGGCGCCGATCCCCGCGAGGTCGTCGCCCGCCCAGGCCGCCCAGAACGAGACGGCGGGGTCGCGCAGGCCGTCGACGTCGAGGGCGTGCACGCTCTCGGGCGGCGACGTGTCGTGCATCCCCGCGAGGTGGAAGGCGATGAGCGCCCGCGTGGTGTCGGAGGCGAGATCGTCGGGACGGATGTCGAGAGTCGCGGTCATGTCGCATGCCAGTGTGCCATGACCGGCGTTGCGGGCAGGTTACGTCACGCCTCGACGGCGAACGGCGCGGGGTCGCGCGGCGCGCGGGATCCCCAGGCCAGGAGAGCCAGTCCCGCGCCCAGGACGATCAGGCCCACGACGGCGAGCGCGGACAGCCGTTCACCCAGCACCACGATCCCGAGTACCGCCGCAGTGAGCGGTTCGCCGAGGGTGAGCGTGGCGGCCGTGGCCGCCGTGAGCCCGCTGAGGCCCCAGGTGAAGAGCACGTACGCCACCGAGATCGTGCCGAGCCCCAGCCAGAGGGCCATCGCGATCCCGCTCGCGGTGCCCAGCCAGGCGAGGTCGACGAACGGCAGCCCGAACGCGCAGATGACCGCCGACGACGCTCCCATCGCGCCGACCACGGTGAACGGATCCCACCCCGAGTCCAGGAGTCTCCGCTGCGCGTTCGCGATCACGGCGAAGGACGCACCGGCGCCGATCGAACCGAGGAGACCCACGGGGTCGGTTCCGCCGGAACCGCCCGACTGCCCGCCGAAGCCGAGCAGCACGACGCCGAGCGTGGCGAGCGCGGTCGCCCCCATCCACGTCGGGGTCGGCATCCGCCGCGTGAGCGCCCACTCGAGCAGCCCGGCGAGGATCGGCGCCGAGCCGAGGGCGACCACCGTGCCGACGGCGACGCCGTTGCGCGCGGTGCCGAGGAAGAAAAGGGGCTGGTAGAGCGCGAGACACGCGCCGGTCAGCACCATGAGGGACAGCGGACGCCATCCCAGCCGCAGCCGCGGAGCGGCGTCCACCGGCCGGCGGCGCGCGTGGCGGGCGGCGAGAGCGAACGCGAGCACGGCGAGGCCCGTGCCGCCGATCACCATGCGCATGACGCCGATCGACAGCGGGGTGGTGCCCTCGGGACCGAGGGCCTGCGAGGTGCCCGTCGTGCCGAACAGCATCGCTGCGGCGAGGACGGCGAGCACATGCATCGCACTCAGTTCTACCGGAAACCCGGCCGGTAGGCTGGTCCGGTGACGGTTCAGCTCTACGACAGCAAGGCGCAGGCCCTGCGGGACTTCGTTCCGCTCGACCCCGCGAACGTCACCGTCTACGTCTGCGGCCCGACGGTGCAGTCCGGCCCGCACATCGGTCATCTGCGCGGCGCGCTCAGCTTCGACATCCTCCGCCGGTGGCTCGCGCACCGCCACGGCCGCGTCACCTTCGTCCGCAACGTCACCGACATCGACGACAAAGTGCTCGCCAACGCCGACGAAGGCGAGCCGTGGTGGGCGCTGGCCTACCGCATGGAGCTCGAGTTCTCGCGCGCCTACGCGGCCATCGGCATCCTTCCCCCGACCTACGAGCCGCGGGCGACCGCGTCGATCCCGCAGATGCAGCAGCTCATCGAGCGCCTGATCTCGGCCGGGCACGCGTACGCCGCCGATGGCGACTCGGATGCCGCGGGAGACGTCTACTTCGACGTCCGTTCGTGGCGGCACTACGGCGAACTCACGCGTCAGAGCCTCGACGCCATGGAGCCCGCCGCCGACGCCGACCCCCGGGGCAAGCGCGACCCGCGCGACTTCGCGCTGTGGAAGGGCGCCAAAGCCGACGAGCCGGAGTCCGCCACGTGGGACTCGCCGTGGGGACCGGGCCGGCCCGGATGGCACATCGAGTGCTCGGCGATGTCGCGCCGCTACCTCGGCCCGGAGTTCGACATCCACGGCGGCGGCCTCGACCTGCGCTTCCCGCATCACGAGAACGAGCTCGCCCAGTCCACCGCGGCGGGCGATCCCTTCGCCCGGTACTGGGTGCACAACGGGCTCGTCACGGTCGACGGTCAGAAGATGTCGAAGTCGCTGTTCAACTTCGTCCTCGCTTCCGAGGTGCTCGAAGAGCTCGACCCGCTCGTGCTGCGCTACGCGCTTCTCGCCGCCCACTACCGGTCCAGCCTCGACATCTCGCAGCGCGGGTTCGACGAGGCCGAGGCGGCGATCGGCCGCATCCGCACGTTCCTCGAGCGGGTGCGGCGCGCGGGGCACCCGTTCGTGTGGAGCGCCGAACGGCCCGAGGGCTTCGTCCCGGGTGCGGAGGCCCCGCTGCCCGAGCCGGGCGGCCCCTGGTCCGACGAGATGCCGCCCGCGTTCGCGGCGGCGATGGACGACGACCTGGGTGTGCCGCAGGCGCTCGCCGTCATCCACGACGCCGTCCGCGCGGGCAACTCCGCCCTCGACGCCGGCGACGACGGCGGGGCCTGGGAGTGGTCGCTGCAGGTGCGGAAGATGACCGGGATCCTCGGCATCGACCCCCTCGACGCGCAGTGGAGCAGCTCCGACGGCTCGGCCGAGGCATCCGCTCTCGACGCCCTCGTGCAGACGATGATCGCGCAGCGCGCCGACGCGCGGGCCGCGAAGGACTGGGCGGCCGCCGACCGCATCCGCGACGCCATCGCGGCGGCCGGGATCGCCCTCGAAGACACCGCCGACGGGACGCACTGGAGCATCGCGGATGCTCCGGCCCCCGACAAGCCCGGCTCGCGCGAGCGGGCCCGCCGGGAGACCCCGGCCGGAAAGGAAACTCATGGCTAAGCCAGGACGCCCCGGCGCCGCGAAGGGCAAGAAGGGCCCGACGAAAGGCACCGGCGGCAAGAACAAGCGCTCGCTCGAAGGCCGTGGGCCGACCCCGAAGGCCGAGGACCGCGCCTGGCACCCCGCCGGCAAGCGCAAGGCGGCCGCCGAGCGCTACGCCGCCGCCGGGGGCAAGGGGAAGCCGGGCGGATCGTCGGGCCAGAGCCGTCAGCCCCGCGCGAAGAAGGACGACGACACCGAGACCGTGACGGGCCGCAACTCCGTGCTCGAGGCTCTGCGCGCCAAGATTCCCGCCACGGCGTTCTACATCGCGCAGCGCGTCGAGATGGATGATCGCGTGAAAGAGATGCTCGCGATCGCCACGCACCGCGACATCCCGGTCCTGGAGGTGACGCGACCCGAGCTCGACCGCATGGCCGGTTTCGACGGCGTGCACCAGGGCGTCGCCCTGAAGGTGCCGCCGTACGAGTACGCCCACCCGCAGGACCTTCTCGAGGAGGTCATCGCCGACGACGTTCTCCCGCTCTTCGTGGCGCTGGACGGCATCACCGACCCGCGCAACCTTGGCGCGATCATCCGCTCCACCGCGGCGTTCGGGGGACAGGGCGTGATCGTGCCGCAGCGCCGCTCGGCCAGCGTGAACTCGGCGGCCTGGAAGACCAGCGCCGGAGCGGCCGCCCGCATCCCCGTCGCGATCGCCCCCAACCTCACGACGACGCTGAAGGAGTTCAAGAAGCAGGGCGTGTTCATCCTCGGCCTGGACGGTGGCGGCGACGTGTCGCTCCCGTCGCTCCAGCTCGCCGACCGGCCCGTCGTCATCGTCGTCGGCTCCGAGGGCAAGGGGCTGTCGCGCCTGGTCACCGAGACGTGCGATCAGATCGTGTCGATCCCCATCTCCGGAGCGACCGAGTCGCTGAACGCCGGCATCGCGGCATCCGTCGCCCTCTACCAGGTGGCCACCCTGCGGGGTGCCGCCGCGGAGTGACGGATGCCTGAGCCGGCCGCATTCACGGGAATGAATCGGCCGGGCGGCGCGCTGGCATTCACATCACCGTCGAAAGGAAGACCATGGCACGCATCGCCGTCATCGGAGGAACCGGCTACGCCGGCAGCCACATCGTCCAGGAGGCCGTGAACCGGGGCCACACCGTCGTGTCCGTCGCCCGCACGGTCGCCTCCGACCGGGTCGAGGGCGCGACGTACATCGAGGGGACCCTGCTCGACGTGCCCAGCCTCGTGGCGGAGCTCGAAGGCGTCGACGTGGTCGTCCTCGCGGTCCCCGCTCGGGGAGACATGGAGGGGAGCGTCCGCTCGAACGTCGCCGAGCTGCTCGTCGAGCTGCCCGACACCGTCCGCGTCGGCGTGATCGGCGGCGCCGGCGGCAGCCTCGTCGCCCCCGGCGGCGAGCGTCTCGTCGACCAGCCGTCCTTCACCGAGGAGTACAAGCCCGAGGCGCTCGAGGCGATCGGCGTGCTCGAGGATCTGCAGGCCGGTCCGGCGTCGCGCGACTGGTTCTACGTGCACCCGGCGGGCGGATTCGGCGCCTGGAACCCCGGCGAGCGAACCGGAACCTACCGCGACGGGGGCGACGTGCTCGTGACCGACGAGAACGGCGAGTCCTTCATCTCGGGTCCCGACCTCGCGGTCGCCGTGATCGACGAGATCGAGGAGCCGAAGCACTCGCGCGAGCGCTTCACCGTCGGCTACTGATCACGCGCGCAGGAGCGCCGCGTTCGACGGATCGGGCGCGATCTCGCCGCGCTCGATCCGCCGAGCGAGCGCGGTCACGGCGGCGTTGACGGGAGTCGGCACACCGAGGCGTTCGCCCTCCGTCGCCACCAGGCCGTTGAGGTCGCCGGCCTCGCTGCGGCGGCCCTTGCGCCAGTCCTGCAGGACGGTCGTTGTGGCACCCTCGACGACGAACCTCTCGTAGAGCACGTCGAGCATCGTCTCGACGACCGCGTCCTCGTCGCCGATGTCGGCGGCGGTCAGCCCGAAGATCGGCAGGGCTCGGTGTCCGCGCGCGCGTCCCACGGCGAAGGCCTCGCGGCCGGCGGCGAGCATGGCGTCGCGCACACCCGGCACGCGGATCGCGTCCGCCATCGGCAGACCGAGCGCGGCGGTGGTCACGAGCACCGTCGCGTTGCTCACCAGCTTCATCCACTTCGCCGACGCGATGTCGTCGAAGCGGGCCACGGTGCCGGATGCCGACAGCAGCTCCGCCACGACGTCCGCGCGCGGCGCCGCGTCGACCGCGAACCACGACCTCTCCGGGGCAGTGTGCCGGTGCACGACGCCGGGTTCGTCCATCGTGGACGACACCTCGATCACGCTGCCGACGGTGCGGTCGGAGCCGACGGCGGCGGCGACCGCGTCGGTGGTCATCCCGTTCTGCAGGGCCACGACGAGGCCGTCGGGGGCCACCGCAGGGGCGATGAGCTCCGACGCCCAGCGGGTGTCATAGGCCTTCATGACGACGAGCACCACGTCGAACGGATGCCGCAGCTCTGCGACCTCGCACACATGGAGCGCGCGCGGCTCGACGATCAGCTCCCGATCGGGCATCTCGATGCGCAGTCCGCGCGACCGCATCGCGTCGACATGGGCCGGCCACTGCTCGACGAGGGTCACGTCGTGCCCCACGGCGATGAGATCCGCGCCGATCGATGCGCCGTTGGCGCCGGCTCCGATGACGGCGATCGAGCGTCCCATGCCTCTCCCTGGAGTAATGGTGTACATTTTCGCGGCAAACGCCGAAGTCATGCGCGATTGGTTCACAAAGTACTTGATCTTGCGCGTGATTCGGGTGACAGTGTAAACCAAAAGTGAACATTCTCGACGAGGAGAACACATGAGCGAACCAGCCCCCCGCCCGGAACAGTTCGGTGACGACCGCCCGTTCGTCATCCGCAACGCCACCGTGATCACCATGGACTCGCCCGGCGTGCTCGAAGGCGCCGACGTCCTGGTGGTCGGCACGGACATCGCCGCCGTCGGCCACGCTCTCGACGTGCCCGAGGGAACGCTCGAGGTCGACGGCTCCGGGGGGATCGTCACCCCGGGGTACATCGACACCCACCGCCACATGTGGCAGACGGGCCTGCGCGGATACGGCGGGGACTGGGCGCTCAGCCAGTACTTCGTCTTCTACTACCTCAACTGGGGCGAGGTCTTCCGGCCCGAGGACGTGTATGCGGGGAACCTGCTGAGCGCCCTGGAGTCGGTGGACACCGGCGTGACCACGACTCTCGACTGGTCGCACGGGCTGCGCACGCCCGAGTACGGGGAAGCGGCGCTGCAGGCGTTCCGCGAGATTCCCGGGAGGTTCGTGCTGGCCTACGGCAACTATCTCGGCGCTCCGTGGGAGTGGGCGAACAGCCCGGAGTTCCGCGACTTCGTGACGCGGAACTTCAACTCTCCCGACGACATGCTGGGACTGCAGCTCGCGTTTGACGTGCCCGGTGCCTCGGACTTCCCCGAGAAGGGCGCGTTCCAAGCCGCCCGCGACCTCGGACTGCGGGTGACGACGCACGCCGGCGTGTGGGGCGCCACCACCGACACGGCGATCACGCAGATGTACGACGCAGGGTTCATGGACGACACCGTCACCTACGTCCACTCCGCCTCGTTGAACGAGCAGAGCTACCAGAAGATCGCCGCCACGGGTGGAACCGTATCCGTCGCGACGGAGTCGGAGCAGAGCGCGGGCCAGGGATACCCTTCGACCTGGGCGATCCGCCGCCACGGCATCCCCGCCTCCCTGTCGATGGACACGAGCGTGTGGTGGAGCGCGGACTTCTTCTCGGCCATGCGCGCCACCCTCAGCGCCGACCGGTCGCGCGATCACCTCGAGGCGCACTCGCGCGGTGAGACGATCGTCGCGAACCGCCTGCGCGCCGAGGACGTCCTGCACATGGCCACGATGGGAGGGGCGAAGTCGCTGGGGATGGAAGACACGATCGGCTCGATCACCCCGGGCAAGCGCGCCGACCTCGTGCTCATCAAGAACGACGAGTCGCCGGCGATGACCCCGATCCTCCACCCCTACGCGCACGTCGTGTACCAGGCGGGAACGGCCGACGTGCACACGGTGGTCGTCAACGGGCGGGTCGTCAAGTACGAGGGTCGCCGCATCGGCCTGCCGCTCGCGCCGATCCGCGACAAGGTCGCCGCGTCGGTCGAGTATGTGCGCTCGAAGCTCGGCGAGCAGGCGTGGCAGGAGGGCATGCACCCCGAGATCCCCGTCGACGAGGAGATCGAGAACCCGTACCGCTACACCGACGGCGACGCGCACGTCGTCGCGCAGGGACGCGAATGAGGAGCCCGCAGCACGGAGGCCGTCGATGATCCTGCACGTCGCCCTGTTCCGATGGCAGCCCGACGTCACCGACGAGGACGTGGAGAGGCTCGCCGTCGCCCTGGAGGCGATGGCCGCCGGCATCCCGGAGATCCGCGGGTACCGGTGCGGTGCGAACCTGCGCCTGCGCCCGAGTCCCGCGGACTTCGCGGTGGTCGCCCTCGTCGACGACGAAGCCGGCCTGTCGGCATATCTGGATGCGCCGTCGCACGCGCAGGTGTACGCCGACCACCTCACGGCGATGGTGGCCGACCGGCAGGCGTCCCAGATCACGGTCCCCGACGGGATCACGCTGTGACGCCCGACACGCCTCTAACGACCACGAGGGCGGCCGTCCTGCACGCAGCAGGCGACCTCCGCGTCGAGGAGCGCGAGATCCGCCCACCGGGCCCAGGGGAGGTGCTCGTGCGGGTGAGCGTCTGCGGCGTGTGCGGCTCGGACGCGACCGAGTTCTCGCGCGGCCCGGTGCTGACGGTGCTTCCGGTGACGCTCGGTCACGAGTTCGCCGGGGTCGTCGAGGCGGTCGGCGAGGGCGTGCGGCTGCCCGTCGGCGCGTCGGTGGTCTGCGGAGCGGGGATCTCGTGCGGCACGTGCAAGCCGTGCCGCAACGGCCGGACGAACCTGTGCCGGTCGTACCGGACGGCGGGGCTGCAGGTCGACGGGGGACTGGCCGGCCACGTCGTCGTCCCCGAGAGCATCCTCCTCGACGTGTCCGACGCCGGCCTTCCTCCGGACACCCTGGGTCTGGCCCAGCCGATGTCGATCGCGGTGCACGCCGTGTCGCGCAGCGGGCTGACAGCCGGGCAGGATGCCGTCATCGTCGGCGTCGGCGGGATCGGTGCCTTCCTCGTGCACGCCGCCGTCGCTACCGGCGCGCGGGTCCTGGCAGTGGACCGCAGCCCCGAGCGCCTCGCCCTCGCGGCGACCCTCGGCGCCGCGGCGACCTCCGAGGCGGGAAGCGCCTCCGTGCGGGAGCGCCTCGACGAACTCGGCTGGGAGGTCGACGTGCTGTTCGAGGTGAGCGGATCGGCGGCAGGCCTCGCGGAGGTGCTGGAGGCCGCCCAGCCGGGCGCGACGATCGTGCCGGTCGGGATCCAGCGCGGCGACGTCGAGGTGCCGCTGGGACACTGGACGCTGCGCGAGTACCTCATCGTCGGCACCGTCGCCCATGCGTTCGCGGAAGATCTCCCTCGTGCCGTCGAGCTGCTCGGCGCCCGCACGGACTGGAGCGACATCGCCGAGGAGGTGCTGCCGCTCTCGGGCGTCGTCGCCGACGCACTCGAGCCGATGCTCAGGGGAGCGAGTCGTCAGGTCAAGACGCTCATCGACCCCTGGATCGACGCGCCCCGGCCGGCCGTGCACGCTGCGGGCTGATCAGTCCAGATCGTCCATCGCCCGCAGCACGTCGACCGCCGACGCGATCGACGTCGGCGGAGTCTGCCCGGTCCCTGCTGCCGCGGGCATCGACTGGTTGTACTCCCGCCGGCCGACGACGAACCAGATCCCCCGCGCGATGCGGTCGGTCTGGTTGAGGTAGAGGTGGGGACGGATCGAATCGAAGTGCAGGCTGTCGCCCGGGCGCAGGGTGTACGTGTCGAAGTCAACCTGGACGGTGAGCTCACCCTCGAGCAGGTAGGCGTACTCGACGCCCGCGTGCCGCATGAGCTTGCCCTCGACCGAGCTGGTCGCGCCCGGGTCGTAAGTGACGAGCAACGCGTCGGCGGGCCCTTCTCCGGCCGCCAGGCGCTCCCACCGGACGCCGTTCTCCATCTCGAGCACCGCGTTGTCCTCGGCGCGCTGGACGGCGGCGCGACCCGCCGTGACGGCCGGTGCCACCGTGACCGCGGCATCCGTCACCGGCGTCGTCGTCGGGGGCACCCCCAGCAGCTCATCGATCGAGATCCCGAGGTAGGTCACGATCGCGTACAGCGTCGACACCGACGGCTGCGTCTTGCCCGTCTCGACCTGCGAGATGAGGGATGCCGACACCCCGAGGGCGCTCGCGACGCTCCGCAGGCTCATGCCCTTCTGCATGCGCGCCGTCCGCAATCGTCCACCGATGTCTTCAGCGACCACGGCAGCTCCTCTCGTGGGGGGATCGGGCAGCCTCATGAGCTCGATCCGCACCCGTGGAGGTTCAGGCTATCGCCCTCGCTCGGGATGCCGTGTACGCCTCGCCTGCACAGGCACCGAGGCGCGGCCGGGCGGCTAGGCGGGGACGGCGACATCGAGGAGCAGGTTCCGGTTGCGCGCACTGCGCTCGAGACGGCCGGCCTCGATCTCCTTCGCCAGGCGCACGGTATGTGCGTTGAACGGCGCGGCCTCGCCGCTGCGGGCGAGGACATCGACCACCAGCCCGTTCACCTCCGCGTACTCGGCGTGCCTGCCCTTGATCCAGTCCTGCAGCACCGTCGTCTTGGTGTCGGGCAGCGAGTAGCTCTCCAGCACCTTGCCGAGCAGGTCCGCCGCGTACTGATCGGGGTCGTCGACCCTCGCGTCGGCGAGACCGAAGATCGGGACGAGCGAGCAGCCGTCGGCGACCGCGGCGCGGGCCGCCTCCTTGCCGCACTCGACCATGAAGTCGTGCACGCCGGGCAGTTTCACCGCCTCGGCGAGGGGGAGATCGAGGATGGCTGAGGGCACCAGCTCGCCGGCGTTCGCGACGAGTTTCATCCACTTTGACGACCGGATGTCGGGCGAGATCGTGACCGTGCCGGTGTGGGAGAGGACGCGCTGCACCTCGATCTCGCGGCCGCGGGCACTGTCGTCGTAGGCGCCGACGGCGAACCAGGACCCGCGGGCGGGCGTCTGACGGTTCACCACCCCGGGCTCGTACATGTTCGACGCGATCTCGATGACGGCTCCGATCGCGCGGTGCGCGCCGACCGCCGCGGCGATGTCGTCCTGCGACATGCCGTTCTGCAGGCCGATGACGAGCCCGTCGTCTGCCAGGTGGGGCTTGATGAGCTCGCAGGCCCACCGGGTGTCGTAGGCCTTCACCACCACGAAGACCATGTCGAAGGGCTCGCGCAGGGTGGCCACGTCGCACAGGTGCATCGCCTTCACCGCCGTCAGACGTGTCTCGTCCGGCAGTCGGACCTCGATGCCCCTCGCCTTCATCGCCTCGACGTGGGCCGGCCACTGCTCGATGAACGTCACGTCGAGCCCCGCGCGGACGAGGTCCTCGCCGATGCCCGAGCCCTGCGCTCCTGACCCCAGGATCGCGATGCGCGGCTCTCTCTCCGTCATGGGTCCTCCTTGACACCGTGGGCGGCTGGCGTACGCTTCCGCTGTACACACGTGCTTTGACTGTACATATTCGTTCAGTGGAGAGCAACAAGAATGCACGTGATCTCACTCGGACGCAAAGGAGCGCCATGAAGACCCTGATCCGCGGCGTGGCCGCCGCCACCGTCGACGACGAGCTCGGCGACCTGCCCGACACCGACATCCTCATCGAGGACGGCGTCATCTCCGTCATCCGGCCCGGCATCGCCGCGGACGCCGACCTCGTGATCGAAGGGGCGGGGATGATCGCCATCCCGGGCATGGTGGACACCCACCGCCACACGTGGCAGACCGCGCTGCGTGGCATCCTCGCGGACGGCAACATCCCCGACTACCTGCGCGGGATCCGTCTGCAGATGGCGCCGCGCTATCGCGCCGACGACATGTACGCGGGGAACTACGTCGGTGCGCTCGATGCCCTGAACAGCGGGGTGACGACCCTGGTCGACTACTGCCACAACATCCTCGACCCGGAGTGCGCCCATGCCGCCGTGGGAGGACTTCGGGATGCCGGCATCCGGGCGCTGTACGCCCACGGGCTCACCCCGATCCTGACGAACACGTGGGGGGAGTCGCGCGGCGGATCCACGGGAGGCGACCCGTCGGATCTGGAGACGAGGGCGCGGCTCGCGGGCGAGATCCGCAGCGGGTACTTCTCGAGCGACGACCAGCTGCTCCGCTTCGGGATCGCTCCGCAGGAGCTCGCCATCGCGCCCGTCGACGACGTGGCACGCGAGTTCCAGCTGGCTCGCGAGCTGGGCGCGCGCATCACGCTTCACGCCAACCAGGTCATGGTGCGTCGGCTCTTCAAGGACGTCGAGGTGCTGCACCGCGGCGGGCTGCTCGCCGACGACCTGCTCCTGGTTCACTGCACCTTCAACACCCCGGAGGAGTGGGCGATGCTCGAGGGGACGGGTGTGACCGTCTCGGTCTGCGCCGAGACCGAGATGCAGATGGGAATGGGCTACCCGGCGATCGGCGAGACGACCCGCCACACCCCGGGACCGAGTCTCGGCATCGACTGCGTGAGCGGCAACAGCGGTGACATGATCTCGCACAGCAGACTCGTGCTTCAGGCATCCCGCTATCGGGCGGATGAGCCGGGGTACCGCGAGTGGACCGCGCCGCAGGTGATGTCGTGGACGACGCGGGACGCGCTGCGATGGGCGACGCTCAACGGGGCACGCGCGGCCGGCATGGACCACCTCGTCGGCTCCTTGACGCCCGGAAAGCGCGCCGACATCGTGCTCATCGACATGCGAGGTGTCAGTCAGGCGGGGTGGAACCGCGCCGACCCGACCGGCGCGGTCATCTCACAGGCCAACGCCGGATGCGTCGACACCGTGCTGGTCGACGGCCAGGTCGTCAAGCGCCACGGTCTGCTGACGAACGTCGACGCGGTGGCGGCGGTGGGCCTGCTCGAGAGGTCGCACGAGCGCCTCTACGACGAGATGCGTCGCCACGGCGGATTCATCCCCCAGCCTCCCGTCGACATCCCGCTCTACCGCGAGCGGGCCTGACTGGCGCTGAAGCGTCACTGGACAAGCGACAGCAAGTGGTAATCAATACTTGACGCCGTGCAGTGACGCTTTCTAGGATCAACGCAACGACCGGAGGCCCGCAACGACCGCGGGCCCACAGTTGACAAGGGAGTCACGACGAATATGGGCGGCACTCGCACCCTTCTCCGCGGCGGAACCGTCATCACGGCTGCGCAGCCGGGTGAAGTCCTGGAGAACACCGACATCCTCATCGGAGTCGACGGCACGATCGAGCAGATCGGCGTCGGCATCGAGGCCGCCGACGCGGAGGTCATCGACGTCCGCGGCCGGATCGTCCACCCGGGGTTCGTCGACACGCATCGGCACACCTGGCAGTCGGTGGTGCGCAATCTCGCATCCGACTGGTCCCTCACCGAATACCTCGCGGGCCTGCACACGGGCCTGAGCAAGCACTTCCGTCCGGAGGACACCTATACCGGGAACTACCTCGGGGCGCTGGAGGCGCTCGACTCCGGCATCACGACCCTCGTCGACTGGTCCCACAACCTCGCGACGCCGCAGCACGCCGACGCCGCGGTGAAGGCCCTCAAGGACACGCGGATGCGCGCCGTCTTCGCCCACGGAGGCGGAGCTGCGCAGTGGGGCTCGCTGCCGTCCGCCGTGCCCCACCCCGACGACGCCCGGCGCGTGCGCGACGAGCACTTCGCCTCGGGCGACGGGCTGGTCACGATGGCCCTCGCGCTGCGCGGGCCGCAGTTCACCACCCCGGAGGTGAACCGCGGCGACTTCCAATTGGCCGAGGACCTCGACCTGCGTGTGACCGTCCACGTCGGCGATGGCTACTGGGGCAAGTCCGGTCCCATCCGGAAACTGGCCGAGGACGGACTGCTCTCCGACCGCACGACGTACGTCCACTGCTGCACGCTCGGAGACGACGAGCTGAAGCTGATCGCCGACTCCGGCGGGACCGCCTCGGTCGCGCCCGACGTCGAGATGCAGATGGGTCACGGGTTTCCCGCGACCGGGCGTCTACTGCGTGCCGGCATCCGGCCGACGTTCTCCATCGACGTCTGCAGCTCCAACGGCGGCGACATGTTCGCCACGATGCGCACGGCGATCGGCATGCAGCGTGCACTCGACAACGCTCCGTCGGTCGAGACCGGCGAAGTCCTCGAGCGCATCAGCCTGACGTGCGCCGAAGTCGTGCGGTTCGCCACCATCGACGGCGCGCATGCCGCCGGGCTCGGCGACGTGACCGGGTCGATCGAGGTCGGGAAGGCCGCGGACATCGTCGTGCTCGACGACCGATCTCTCGCCCTCACGCCGCTGAACAACCCCATCGGCAGCCTCGTGTACTCCGCCCATCCCGGACTCGTGCGCGACGTCTTCGTGCAGGGCGTGCGGGTCAAGGAGGACGGGCGTCTGGTCGGCGTCGATCTGGACCGGCTCAAGGCCGACGCGCTCGCCTCGCGCGAGTATCTGCTCGGCGAGATGCCCGAGGCTCGCCTCGACGGGTCGTGGCACCCGGAGCTGGCTACGTCATGACCGCGGCATCCACCGAGGTGCGCCGGGTTCCGAACGACCACGCGCCGCTGCCGGCGATGATCCTGTCGTGGCCGGGCACCCGTGCGCTCATCGCGGTGGTCGCCCTGTTCGTGGTGAGCCCCCTCATCGCGCCGGGGAGCGTCGGACCGACCGCTATCGTCTCGATGCTGCCGTTCGCCGCACTGATGGCGATCGTGGCCATCGGCCAGACGCTCGTCATCCAGCAGGGCGGGCTGGACCTGTCGATCCCGGGGGCGGTCACCCTGGGCGCGCTCATCGTGGCCCGATTCGGCGGCGACGACGCCCTCGGACTTCCCCTGGCGATCGTCGTCGCGATCGCCGGGACCGCCGTCTTCGGACTCGTCAGCGGCGTCGTCATCACGGTGTTCGGCCTCCCGCCGCTCGTGGTCACGATCGCGATCAACGCGCTCCTGATCGGAACCGTCCAGGCCCTGTCGGGAGGCTTCGCAGGCCAGAGCCCGCAAGCCCTGAGCCAGTTCGCGCTGAGCCGGGTCGGGGGAGTGCCGGTGCTCGTCTTCTTCGCCGTCGGCCTGGTGGTGGTCGCGCACGTCGTGGTCAAGTGGACGCGGCTCGGGCGCCGGTTCGAGCTCGTGGGAGAGAACCCGCGCAGCGCGGCCAACGTCGGGATCGGCACGCGCGGATACACGATCGCCGCCTACACCCTCTCCACCGCCCTCGCGGCCGTCGGCGGTGTGCTCCTGGCCGGACTGCTGCGCACGCCGACCCTCACAGCGGGCGACGACTACCTGCTGCCGTCGATCGCCGCTGTCGTGCTGGGCGGGACTGCGCTGACCGGCGGCCGCGGGAGCATCGTGGGCACGGCTCTCGGCGCCCTCTTCCTGGCCCAGCTGAGCCAGCTCGTGCAGACCTTCACCCAGGCCACGGCCGTTCAGAACATCGTCCAGGCGCTGATCATCGGCGTCGGAATCGTCGCTCAGCTGCAGCTGGGCGGGAGCACGTCGCGCATGCGAGCCATGATGCGCCGTCGATCGGGGGCTGCCACCCCCATACCCGAGTGATCGAGTGCGGTCCCTCACCCATCACCCAACTCGAAGGGGAGTTCCATCAATGATTAGCACAGCTACGGCTCGGCGAGGCGCCATCGCGGCTCTCGCGCTGAGCGCCCTGATCCTCGCGGGCTGTTCGTCCACCAACAGCACGGGAGACAGCACCGGCGACGGCGGCGACGGCGGCGCTCCGAACAATCTCGAGGCCGACATCGCCGCGCTGAGCGTCGGAACGGTCGACCAGTTCATCGAGATGTCGGAGGTCTGCCCCGACGACGCCGAAGAGATGACGGTGGGCGTCGTCGACGGCTATGGCACCAACACGTGGTCGAAGACGGTTCTCGCCGAGATCGAGAGCGAGGCGGCGAAGTGCCCGGCGATCACGGACGTCGAGTTCGTCGCCGGACGCGGTGATCTCGAGGCTACGACGTCGGGCATCACCAGCCTGGCGGCGAAGGGGACCGACATCATCCTGGTCATCCCCGACGCCGGCCCCGGCGAGGCGCACTTGCCCGCCATCCGCCAGGCCACCGACGCGGGATCCATCGTGATCAACTTCGCGTCCGACCCGCAGGGCGAGGCCGGTACGGACTACCTCGACTACACCGACCAGATCCCGCAGTTCGTCGGACAGTCCAAGGCCCAGTGGGTCGTGGACCAGCTCGGCGAGGAGGGCGGCAACGTGGTCTTCTTCGGTGGTCCCGCCGGCGCGCTGGTGTCGTCGCAGGAGTTCGAAGGAGCGAAGGAGGTCTTCGACGCCAACCCGCAGATCACCCTCGTCAACGACGAGCCCATCACCACCAACTGGGACCCGGCCCAGGCTCAGCAGGCTATGGCGGGCGTCCTCGCGCAGGGCACGCCGATCGACGCGGTCATCGCGGACTACGGCGCATCCGCCTCGGGCATCATCCGCGCCTACGAGGCGGCGGGCGAGACGCTCCCGATCATCACGAGCACCGACGACAACTCGCTCAGCTGCGGCTTCGCGGCTCTGAAGGAGGCGAACCCCGGCTACGAGCTGGCCACGGTGTCGTCGCGAACCTGGATCGGCCGTGTCGCCCTCCGCAAGGCCGTCGCCGCGTTCCAGGGCGGATCCAACGCCGAGCCCTCGCTCTACGAGCTGGCTCTGTACGAGGACTCGACCGGAACCACCGACGGCGCGATCACCCCTGAGGAAGCCTGCCTGCCGGACGCGCCGTCGGACGCCACGCCGTCGACCCTGCTGTCGAGCGACGAGATCCAGGAGCTGTTCGGCTGATGAACCAGACCCCCACGGCGGTCGCCTCCGCCCTCACTCTCACCGACATCACCAAGACGTACCCCGGGGTGAAAGCCCTCGACGGCGTGACGGTGGATGTCGTGGCCGGACGGGTCCACGCCGTTCTCGGTGAGAACGGCGCGGGAAAGTCGACCCTCGTGGGGATCGCGGCGGGGTCGGTGGTTCCGGATGCCGGGACCATCGACCTCGCCGGCACGACCTATGACCGCATCCGTCCCCGCGAGGCTCGCGAGGCGGGGCTGGCGATCGTCTATCAGACTCCCGCGCTCGCGCCCTCGCTGACCGTCGTGGACGCGATGATGCTGCTGCTGCCGGAGTCGAAGCGCCCGTCGCGCCGATCGGCCCACGGCTGGCTCACGCGACTGTTCGAGAGCCTGTCGCTCTCCATTGATCCGGCTGCGCTCGTCTCGTCGCTCTCGCTCCGGGAGGCGCACCTCGTCGAGATCGCGGCGGCGCTCGCCTCCGACCCGTCCGTGCTGGTGCTGGACGAGCCGACCGAGGCGCTCGGTCCCGAGGAGACCGCCTGGCTGTTCCAGCGCGTCAAGATGCTCGTCGCCGAGGGCGTCGCGATCATCTACATCACGCACCGCATCCCCGAAGTGATAGAGATCGCCGACGATCTCAGCGTCCTCCGGGACGGCAGGAAGGTCGGCAGCGGCCGCGTGGCCGACTTCACCGCCGATCAGATCGTCGAGCTGATCATCGGGCGCTCGCTCGAGACGACGTTCCCCGCCAAGGCCCCGGCGCCCGCCGTCGATGCGGTGCCGGCTCTCGAGGTCGTCGAGCTCAGCGGGCCGGGCTACGAACGCGTGTCGTTCGCCGTCCATCCGGGCCAGATCGTCGGCCTGGCGGGCGTCGAGGGAAACGGACAGCGCGCCGTGCTCCGCGGCATCGCCGGGAGCGGGTCGACCGACGGCAAGGTCTTCGTCGGCGGCGAGCAGGTGCACGTCTCGTCGCTGCGCTCGGCGACCGCGGCAGGGATCGCCTTCCTCCCCGGCGATCGCATCGGCGAGGCGATGTTCGGCAAGATGTCGATCCGCGAGAACACGGTCGCGCCGTCGCTGAAGCTGGCCATGCCCTTCGGATTCGTCAACCGTCCCCGCGAGTACGCGCTGACCCGCGAGGGCATCGACCGCCTGGCGGTGAAGGCGCCGCACCTCGAGGTACCGGTCAGCGCCCTCTCCGGCGGCAGCCAGCAGAAGGTCCTGCTGGCCCGGGGGCGGCTCGGTGACCCGCGGGTGCTCCTCGTCGAGGACCCGACCCAGGGGGTGGATGCCGGAGCCCGCGTCGAGATCTACGCCTTCCTGCGGGAGATGGCCGAAGCCGGGGTCGCCGTCGTCGTCCTGTCGACCGACGCCGTCGAGCTCGAGGGCTTGTGCGATCGCGTCATCGTGTTCTCGCGCGGTCGCGTGCAGGCGAGCCTCGCGGGCGACGAGGTCGATGAGCGAGCGATCACGGGCGCCGCGGTGCTCTCGTCCGAGACGGCGAACGTCGCGCTTCCCCAGACGGCGGGGCGTCGAAGGGGCCGGAACCTCCTGGCGGGAGAGGGGCAGGCGGTGGTCCTGCTGGGTCTCGCCGTCGCCCTCTCGGTGGTGGCGTCGTTCGTGTCCTCCGCGTTCCTGAGCCCCCTCAGCATCAGTCAGCTGCTCGCGGCATCCGCGGTGCTCATCCTGGTCGGCCTCGCTCAGCTCGTCGTGGTCATCACCGGCGGCATCGATCTCAGCATCGGATCCGTGGTGGCGCTCTCGGCCGTCATCGTCTCGTTCTTCGGCCAGTCCGGGATCGGCCTGTTCGCCGTCGGGGCCCTGCTCGCCCTCGCCGCCGGGGCGCTGGTGGGTCTCGTGAACGGCTTGCTGGTCACGAGGCTCGGGCTTCCTCCCGTCATCGCGACACTCGTCACCTCCATCGCGGTCCTGGGCTTGGCTCAGGTGCTCCGCCCGTACCCGGGCGGCTCGGCCGACGGCGACCTTCTCACGACCCTCGGGCTCGCGGTCGCTGGCATCCCCGTCGTGCTGGCGATCGCTGTCGGAGTCGCCGTCGCGCTGTGGTTCGTCATCCAGCGCACGGGACCCGGCCGTGGGCTGCGGGCGGCCGGGTCCGACCCCGTCAAGGCGAACCGGATGGGGGTGCGCGTCCCCGCCACACGTCTGTGGGCCGCGATCGCGGCGGGCACGATCGCCGCCCTCGCCGGTCTCGTCGTCTATTCGAGGTCGGGCATCGGCGACGCCAATGCGGCGCAGGCCCTGACGCTCACCTCGGTGACCGCCGTGGTCATCGCGGGAGCGAGCATCTTCGGTGGATCCGGGTCGGCGCTCGCCGTGGCGGCGGCGGGCATTCTGCTGCAGACAGTGACGAGCGCCCTCTCCTTCCTGGGTGTGGGGCTGTCGTGGCAGTTCTGGATCCAGGGCGCTTTCGTGCTCTTCGCCGCCATCGTGCCGATGGTGATCGCCATCACGCGCAACGATCGCGCCAAACTCGGCTCGCTCCGCGCCGGCTGACCGCCGCCGCCACCGATGCCATCCCGCACCCGTCACGCTCTCGAGAGAGGACAGCCATGAAGAACACCGGGACGACCGGATCCAACGCCGTCGATTGGGAGGCGCGCGTCGATTTCGACCGGCTGCGCAGCGATCGGCTCGCCCGGCTGAAGGCCGAGTTGGACCGCTCGGAGCTCGGGGCCGTGCTGGCCTTCGATTTCTCGAACATCCGCTACATGACGGCGACGCATATCGGCACGTGGGCGATGGACAAGCTCATCAGATTCAGCCTCCTGACCCGCAACAGCGACCCCATCTCGTGGGATTTCGGCTCGGCGGCCAAGCACCACGCGCTGTACAACCCGTGGCTCGATGTCACCACGGCCGAGATGGACGCCGACCCGAACGCGCCCCACGAGAACGCCCCGCGTCCGCGGCTCGAATCGGGCGCGCGCGCCGGCATCTCCACCCTGCGCGGCGCTTTCACGCCCGATGCCGAGATCGCCCAGGGCGTGGCCAGGAAGATCAAGCGCGAGCTCGAGAAGTTCGGCGTCGCGAACGAGCCGCTCGGCGTGGACGTCATCGAGCTGCCGATCCTCTTCGCGCTGCAGCAGGAGGGCATCCGCGTCGTCGACGGCCAGCAGCTGTTCATGGAGGCGCGGCGCATCAAGACCGGTGACGAGATCCGGCTGCTCACGCAGGCGGCGTCGATGGTGGATGCCGCGTACGAGGAGCTCTACCGCTTCCTTCGCCCGGGGGTGCGCGAGAACGAGGCGGTCGGGGTGGTCGCCAAGACCCTGTACGACCTCGGCTCGGAGTACGTCGAGGGGGTGAACGCGATCTCCGGGGAGCGCTGCTCGCCGCATCCGCACGTCTTCAGCGACCGGCTCATCCGGCCCGGTGACCCGGCGTTCTTCGACATCCTGCACTCGTTCAACGGCTACCGCACCTGCTACTACCGCACCTTCGCGGTCGGCTCGGCGAGCTCGGCGCAGAAGGACGCCTACACGCGGGCGCGGGAGTACATGGACCGGGCGATCGCGCTCGTGCGGCCGGGCGCTACCACCGCCGACATCGTCAAGGTGTGGCCGACCGCCCAGGAGTTCGGGTTCCCCGACGAGGAGGCCGCGTTCGCCCTGCAGTACGGGCACGGGGTGGGACTCTCGATCTGGGAGAAGCCGATCTTCTCCCGCCTCGTGTCGCTGGACCACCCGGAGGTGCTGCAGGAGGGCATGGTGTTCGCGCTCGAGACCTATTGGCCGTCGGCCGACGGCTGGGGCGCGGCGCGCATCGAGGAGGAGGTCGTGGTGACCGCCGACGGCTGCGAGGTCATCACGAAGTTCCCCGCCGAGGAGCTCATCGTCGCGGGGAAGCGCTACTACACGGTCGACGGGCCGCTCAATCTCCAGCGCGACAGCCAGTCCCACCTGAACACGACGTGGGGGCGCGGGGAGGCCTGATGGCTCGGATCGGATTCGTCGGCCTCGGCACGATGGGCTCGGCGATGGCGCGCCGGCTCGTCGATGCGGGTCACGAGCTGCATGTGTGGAACAGATCGCCGGATGCCGCGGCCGAGCTGGTCGCGGCGGGCGCCACGCTGGTCGCGAGCCCGGGCGAGGCCCTCGCGACCGGACTGTCGATCTCGATGCTCGCCGACGACGAGGCCGCGGAGGGAGTGCTGGACTCCGCCGCGGTGGCGCAGGGGCGCGGCATCCATGTCAACACCGCATCGATCAGCCCGGCGGCCGCGGACCGCCTCGAGACGCTGTTCCGCGACGCGGGTGTCGCGTACGTGGCTGCTCCCGTGCTCGGGCGTCCGACCGTGGCGGCGGCGGGAAAGCTCAACATCCTGGCCGCCGGCGCGGCGGAGAGCGTCGACGAGGTGCTGCCGATCCTCGAGACCCTCGGCGCCCGCGTGTGGCGGCTCGGCGACAGGCCGCGCACGGCGAACGCCGTCAAGGTGGCCGTGAACTACAACATCATCCACGCGATCCAGGCGCTCGGCGAGTCCATCGCCATGACGGAGCGGCAGGGGGTCGATCCGCGACTGTTCCACGAGCTGCTGACCAGCACCCTGTTCGACGGGGTCGTGTACCGGGGCTACGGGGCCGAGATCGTCGACCAGGCGTATGCGCCCCCCGGCTTCGTCATGAGGCTCGGCTTCAAGGATCTGCGGCTCGCCGAAGAGGTGGCGGCCGAGACCGGCACCGCCCTGCCGACCGCCGACGCCATGCGGCGCGTCTACGAGATCGCGCTCGCCCACCCCGACCTTGAGCACCTGGACTGGGGCGCGGCGGCCGAGGTCATGCGCCGCGGCCTGTACGACACACACACGGAGGAGCAATGAGCGAACGCACCATCGTCGTCGTCGGGGCGACGTCCGGCATCGGCCTCGAACTCGCGAAGGACATCGTCGCCGACGGCGACCGGGTGATCATCACGGGCAGAGACCAAGCGGCCGCCGACGCCGTCGCCGCGTCGATCGGCGAGAGGGCGCGCGCGGTGGCGCTCGACATCTCCGAACCGGAGGCGATCGCGGACCGCCTCTCGGGCATCGGCCCCGTACACGGCCTCGTCCTCGCCGCGATCGAGCGCGATGCGAACACGGTCCGCGACTACGACATCGCTCGCGCACGACGCCTCGTGACGCTGAAGCTCGTCGGGTACACGGAGGTCGTCCATGCCCTCCTCGACCGACTGGAGCCGTCCCGCGAGACGGGGATCGTGCTCTTCGGCGGGCGTGCGAAGGACGCCCCGTACCCCGGGTCGACGACGGTGTCGACGATCAACGGGGGAGTGGAGGGCCTGGTCCGCACCCTGGCGCTCGAACTCGCCCCGATCCGGGTGAACGCGATCCACCCCGGGATCATCGGCGACAGCCCGTTCTGGGCGTCCAAGCCCGAGGGCGTGCTCGACGGGTACAAGAGCCGCACCCCCGGGGGAGAGCTCGCGACGATGGCGGACATCGTGGACGCCACGAAGTTCCTGCTGCGCAATCAGGGAGTGTCGGGGACGAGCATCTACGTCGATCGGGGCTGGCGTCTCACCTGAGCGGTTCAGCTCTCGAAGACCTCGGGGTTCTTGGCGAGCTGACGGCGGGTGCGCCGGATGTGCCCGGCCAGGATGCGTTCGGCCTCTTCGACGTCATGGTCGCGGAGAGCCGCGACCATGAGGTGATGCTCCTCGTGAGCGATGCGGCGCGACTCGGGCTCCCACGAGGCGACGTAGGCGCGACGGTAAGGCGCGGTGCTGTTCCACAGCCGGCGCACGAGATCGCCGAGCTGCGACGTCGTCGCGCCGTCGCAGCTGGCGAGATGGAATTCGGCGTCGAGCGCGAGGAAGGCGTCGGTGTCGGCGCCGACGGCGCTGATGCGCTGCGCGAGCGCTCCCAGTCTCTCGAGCTGCTCGGCGGTCAGATGCGGAGCACTGTAGCGCAGCAGGAGCGGCTCGAGGCGCTCGCGCATCAGGTAGATCTCCTCGCATTCGGCGAGGGTCAGTCGCGACACCCACGCGCCGGAGTTCGCCACGACGGTGACGAGGCCTTCGTACTCCAGCTGCCTGATCGCCTCCCGGACGGGCACCCGGCTGGCGCCGAACTGCGCGGCGAGATCCTCCTGTCGGATGCGGGTGCCCGGAGGGTAATGTCCGGCGACGATGCCCGAGCGGATGCCGTCGGCGATCCGCACGCCGGCGTCGCCGTCTCTCGTGCGGGAGGGATCGGTCCCCTCGGTCAGCGTGTCGGTCATGTCACTCTCCGGGTCTGGCCGGGTGCCACAGCAGCGTGCGGGCGCCCGACTCGTAGGCCTTGCCGTTCGGGAAGCTCACGAGCTCGAACTGCATGCCCCACGGGGAGCGGAAGTAGAGCCATCGCTGTCCGGCCGACGCTCCGGCGCTCGCCACGGGCTGGCCCATGACCTCGACGCCGGCGTCACGGAGATAGTCTGCCGCAGCGTCGATGTCGTCCACGTACAGCGCGAGGTGGTGTCCGCCGATGTCGCTGTTGCGGGGCTGCGGCGCCTGCCCGTCGGCGCTGTCGTACTGGAAGACCTCGAGGTTCGTTCCGTTCCCCAGTCGGTAGAAGCGGATCTCCTCGATCACCGTGCGAGGGTGGACGCCCAGCTGCACCGTCATCCAGTCGTCGTCGGCGCGCTTGGCGCCCAGCACGTAGACGGGCTCGGCCCCGAGCACGTCCACGAGGAACCGCTCCGCCTGCTCCAGGTCGGGCACGGTGAACCCGATGTGGTCGGTGCCGCGCATCCCGGGGATGGCCATGCGGACTCCTCTCTGTCGCGACGCTGCTCCGCCCGATTGTATCCACGCAGGGCGCTCTTCGGAACGGTTTAGCCCAGATAATCGCAACGGAGGCTTGCGATTGGATGCAATCCAGCGTAGTTTCGGAGCAGATCCGCGCACCGCGGAGCATGGGCATCGATGGAGACGAACATGCCGAGACGTCGCAGGCTCGAGACCGGAACGCCGTGGGTCGAGCTCACCACCACCGCCGCCGACTGGAAGGCGGCGGACCCCTCGACGCTGACGACGATGCTGGGCGAGCTGCACCTCATCCGCGCGTTCGAGGAGGCGGTCCTCGACCTCGCCGCGCAGGGACTCGTGCACGGCCCGGCGCATTCCAGCATCGGCCAGGAGGGCGGAGCGGTCGGGTCGATCCACGGGCTGCGATCGACGGATGCCGTCAACGGCTCGCACCGCGGACATCACCAGTTCCTCGCCAAGACGATCGAGCACGTCTCGGGAGGGCGGCTCGATCCCGCCGCCCTCGTCACCGCGCCGCTGCAGGCCCTGCTGGAGCGGACCCTGGCGGAGATCCTGGGTCTCGCCCCCGGATTCTCGGGCGGGCGCGGAGGATCCATGCACCTGCAATGGCTGGAGGCCGGGGCGCTGGGCACCAACGCGATCGTGGGCGGCGGCGCTCCGATCGCGGCGGGCAACGCATGGGCCCAGCGGCATGCGGGCACGAGCGACGTGTCGATCAACTACTTCGGCGACGGCGCGAGCCAGATCGGGTCGGTCCTCGAGACGATGAACCTCGCGGCGACCTGGAAGCTGCCCCTCATGTTGTTCGTCGAGAACAACCTCTACGCCGTCTCCACGCACGCCGACGAGGTCTCGGCCGACCCGAGATTCTCGGTGAGAGGGCAGGGCTTCGGGGTGCCGGGCTGGCGGGTGGACGGCATGGACCCGCTCGCGGTGCATCTCGCCGCGCGCGAAGCCGTCGAGCTGATGCGCGCGGGGGAGGGGCCGGCGATCGTCGAGGCCGAGGTCTACCGGTTCTTCCACCAGAACGGGCCCTACCCCGGCAGCGCGTTCGGTTACCGGACGAAGGACGAGGAGAAGCGCTGGCGCGCGCGCGATCCGCTCGACCGGATGGCGAGCGAGCTCACCCGACTGGGTCTCCTCTCGCCGCAGGAGATCGACGAGGTGCGCCGGCAGGCGGTGTCGGCGATGACGGATGCCGTGGCCACCGTCACCGAGGACGACCCCGACGACGCGGGCCGTCGTCGCATCCGCCCGGGCCTGTGGCCCGATCCCGCGACCGTGGACGACGGCATCCGGGGCGATGCCTCAGAATTGGACGGCCTTCCGGCGCAGCCGACGGACACCGGCTGGCGGGATGTGAAGTTCGTCGACGCGGTCGCCGAGACGATGGACCGCCGCATGGAGACCGATCCCCGGATCATCGTCCTCGGTGAAGACGTGCACCGGCTCAACGGCGGCACGAACGGCGCGACCAAGGGTCTCGCGAAGAAGTACGGGCCCGGCCGCGTCATCGGCACCCCCATCAGCGAGAACGGCTTCTTCGGTCTCGCCGGCGGCGTCGCGCTGGACGGGCGGTTCCGTCCGGTCGTCGAGTTCATGTACCCGGACTTCATGTGGGTGGCGGCCGATCAGGTCTTCAACCAGGTCGGCAAGGCACGGCACATGTTCGGCGACAACAACACCGTCCCGCTCGTGCTTCGCACGAAGGTCGCAATGGGCTCGGGTTACGGCTCGCAGCACTCGATGGACCCGGCGGGGATCTTCGCCACCCAGGCCGGCTGGCGGATCGTCGCGGCCTCGTCCGCCGCGGACTACGTCGGGCTCGTGAACGCCGCGCTCGCGCTCGACGACCCCGTGCTCGTGATCGAGCACGTCGACCTCTACGGCGTCGCCGACCGCGTTCCCGAGGGCGACCTCGACTACGTCATCCCGCCGGGAAGCGCCGCCGTGAAGCGCGAGGGGCAGGACGTCACCGTGCTCACCTATCTGTCGATGGTCGGGCACACACTGGAAGCCGTCGAGCAGACCGGCATCGACGCCGAGGTCATCGACCTGCGCTGGCTCGACCGGGCGTCGCTCGACTGGGACACCGTGGGCGCCAGCATCCGCAAGACCAACCGGGTTCTCATCGTCGAGCAGGGTGCGAGAGGCCCGTCCTACGGGGGCTGGCTCGCCGACGAGCTGCAGCGGCGCCACTTCGACTGGCTCGATCAGCCGATCGAGCGCGTGACGGGAGGGCTGGCCAGCCCCAGCATCTCGAAGGTCCTCGAGCGAGCCGCGACCGCCCGCACCGAAGAGGTGGTCGCCGGACTGGAACGCATCCGCGCCGAGTGGGGAGGCCGGTGATGGCCGCCGTGGTGCGGATGCCGGCGCTCGCCGCGGGCGCGTCGGAGGCGGCGATCCAGTCCTGGCTGGTCGAGGTCGGAGCCGAGGTGTCGGCCGGCGAGGCGATCGTCGAGATCGAGACCGAGAAGGCCGTGGTCGAGTACGAGGCCGAGGAAGCGGGCACGCTGGCCGGCATCCTCGTCGCCGAGGGTGAGGCGGCCGCCGTCGGCGCGCCCATCGCAGTGCTCGCCGCTCCCGGCCAGAGCGCCGAGGACGCGCTCGCCGAAGCCGGGGCCGCGCCCACGGCGGCGGAGTCGCCGGGGACCGCTGCGTCGGCCCCCGCCGATCAGGCTGCCCCGCCCGAGCCTCCCGTCTCGGTCGGCGCGCCGCCCGCTCGCGCCGGAGAATCCGCGGTCGACCGGCCCGTCTCCGTCGTCTCGAAGCCGGCCGAGCCGCCGGCCGCTGAGACGGCGACGCCCGCCCGGCCGGAACGCGCCGCTCCTGCCGCGGACGCGGAGTCCGCCGCCGGGGCGAGCCCCGCCGCAGCCTCCTCCTCGTCGCGCCGCCTCTTCGCGAGCCCCCTCGTGCGCCGCCTCGCGAAGGAACGCGGGATCGATCTCGCGACGATCCAGGGGAGCGGACCGCAGGGGCGGATCGTCCGCCGCGATCTCGACGCGCTCCCCGCCGCCGCGCCCCCGGCTGCAGCGCCGGCCCCGGCTCCGGCGCGGCCCGGTGCGACGGAAGCGACCACGACCCCGGAATCGGTCGGATACGTCGACATCCCGCACACCGGCATGCGCCGGGCGATCGCGCGACGCCTGACGGAGAGCACCACCACGGTGCCGCACTTCTTCCTCACGGCGGACTGCCGCGTCGACGAGCTTCTGGAGCTGCGCGCGCGCATCAACGCCGACCCGGCCCACCGCGTCTCGGTGAACGACTTCGTGCTGAAGGCGGTCGGCGCGGCGATGCAGGAGGTCCCCGACGCGAACGCGATCTGGACGGATGCCGCCACCCGCCGCTTCTCGAGCGTCGATGTGGCCGTGGCCGTCGCGGTTCCCGGCGGGCTCCTCACACCGGTGGTGCGGGGAGTGGAGCGCCTTCGGCTCGGCGAGCTGAGCGCGACGGTCCGCGCTCTGGCGCAGCGCGCCCGCGACGGCGGCCTGAAGCAGCACGAGCTCGAGGGCGGGTCGTTCTCGGTGTCGAACCTCGGCATGTACGGGACGACCGAGTTCTCGGCGATCATCAACCCGCCGCACTCGGGCATCCTGGCGGTCGGGGCGGCGACGCCTCGGCCCGTGGTGGGCGCGGACGGCGCGCTGACGGTCGCGACCGTGATGACGGTGACGCTGTCAGCCGACCATCGCGTCCTCGACGGTGCGGTGGCCGCCCAATGGCTCGCCGCGTTCGTGCGCCACATCGAGAACCCGCTCGGGATGCTGGTCTGACGTGTCGGCGGACTAGACGAGGTCGCGCCAGTCGATCTCTTCCTCGTCCTCGTCGACGACGGGCGTGCTCGCGGTGACCACCGACAGGGTCACCGTCTCGGTCGGCGGGCCCATCAGTGTCGCCTCGTCGCGGCGGTGGCGGAGGACGTCGTCGATGTAGCTGGTGAGAACCTCGGCGAGAGGCACCGAGCGCCCGCGCGCCTGCGACATGTACCACCGGTGCTCGAGCACCTGGTGGAAGACCTCGGCCGGCTCGAGCTTGGCGCGCAGGTCGAAGGGGATGGCCTTCACCACGGGCTCGAACACCCGCGTCAGCCACTCGTGGGCGACCATCTCCTCATCGCTGCCGAGGCGCGAGACACGGGCGCGGAACTCGTCGAGGTCGTTGAGCAGACGGCGGGCCTGATTCTCTTCGACGTCCAGACCCGTGAGCCGGATGAGGCGTCGTTGGTGGTGGCCGGCGTCGACGACCTTCGGCTGGATCGACACGCGGGTGCCGTCGGCCGTCGTCTTGATCGACATCTCGCCGATGTCGAAGCCGAGGTCGTTGAGCCGCTGCACGCGCTCGGTGATGCGGTACGCCTCGTCGGCGCCGAACGTCTCCTTGTCGGTGAGCGCGGCCCACAGCGAGTGGTACGACGACACGATCCCGTCCGCGATGGCGATCGCGTCGACTCCGCCCTCGAGCCGCCCGCCCGCTTCGAGATCCATGATCTCGCCTGCGATGTTCGTCCGTGCGACGTCGAGGTCGTGCGCGCGCTGGCCGGGCGTCAGTCCCGTCTCGTGCAGCTCGCCCGTTTCGGCGTCGACGAGATATGCGGCGAATGCTCCCGCGTCGCGCCGGAACAGGGTGTTCGAGAGCGACACGTCGCCCCAGAAGAAGCCGACGTTGTGCAGCCGCACGAGAAGAGCGGCCAGCGCGTCCACCAGGCGCGTGGCCGTGTCGGGCCGGAGCACCTGCGTGAAGAGCGCGCGGTACGGCAGCGAGAACTTCAGGTGCGCCGTCACCAGGGCGGCGGGAAGGGGGTGGCCCTCGGCATCCGTCCTCCCGGCGATCACCGCCACGCGCTGCACGCAGGGCACGTCCAGGCGGTCGAGGTTTCCGAGCATGTCGTATTCGCGTCGCGCCATCTGCTCGGTCGTCTCTTTGATGGCGACCACGCGCCCCGAGAGGTTCGCGAAGCGCACGAGGTGACGCGAGATGCCCTTGGGCAGATAGACGATGTTGCTCGAGGGCCAGTCCGCGAGCGTCGTCGACCACGGCAGCGTGAGCAGGCCGGGGTCGACCCTGCTCGCGGTGATGCTCAATGCGTCGGGCACGACGGCACTCCCTCGGTCTTCGTGGTGCGGCGGGCTGGAGATGCGCGAACGGCGCGGGGGGAAGGCATCCCCCCGCGCCGTCGCGTCGAATGTTCGCTTACGCCGAGGCGATCGCCTTGTCGGTCAGGCGCTCGCCCGACTCGACGTCGAAGACGTGCACGTGACCGGGCACCGGCGCGAGGGTGACCGTGTCGCCCGCGTTCGGGTGACGGCGGCCGTCGACGCGCGCCACGATGTCGGTGCGCTTGCCGTTCACGTCGGTGTGGCCGTACAGGTAGCCGTCGGCTCCGAGCTCCTCGACGAGGTCCACCACGACCGACAGGCCCTGGCCGTCCTCGGGGGCGACCACGATGTCTTCGGGACGCACGCCGATGGTGACCTCGGTGCCGTGGGCGCGGCTGAGGGTGTCGGCCTCGATCCCGACGACCTTGCTGCCGAACTGGATGCCGCCCTCGGCGAGGTGCGCCGGGAACAGGTTCATCGCGGGGGAGCCGATGAAGCCGGCCACGAACACGTTGTTCGGCTTCTCGTACAGGTCGCGCGGCGTGCCGACCTGCTGCAGCAGGCCGTCCTTGAGGACCGCGATGCGGTCGCCCATGGTGAGGGCCTCGGTCTGGTCGTGCGTGACGTAGACGGTGGTGACGCCCAGGCGGCGCTGGAGCGACGCGATCTGGGTGCGGGTCTGGACGCGGAGCTTGGCGTCGAGGTTCGACAGCGGCTCGTCCATGAGGAACACCTGCGGCTGGCGGACGATGGCGCGACCCATGGCGACGCGCTGACGCTGACCGCCCGAGAGGGCCTTCGGCTTGCGGGTGAGGTACTGCTCGAGGTCGAGCAGCTTCGCCGCCTCGAGCACCCGCGCGGCGCGCTCCTCCTTGCCGACGCCGGCGATCTTGAGCGCGAAGCCCATGTTCTCGGCGACCGTCATGTGGGGGTACAGCGCGTAGTTCTGGAACACCATCGCGATGTCGCGGTCCTTCGGCGGGACGTCGGTGACGTCGCGGTCACCGATGAGGATGCGGCCCGAGTTGACCTCTTCGAGGCCGGCCAGCATGCGCAGCGAGGTGGACTTTCCGCAGCCCGAGGGGCCGACGAGGACCAGGAACTCGCCATCGGCGATCTCGAGGTCGAGCTTGTCCACGGCGGGGCGCGTGCCCCCGGGGTACAAGCGGGTTGCGTTGTCAAACGTGACGGACGCCATGTTCTCTTCTCCTTCACCGGCAGGTACGTGCCGGACGATCCGTAGTGATGGAATGAGCGGGGGCTGACCCGCGCGCCCGCCATCGGGCGCACGACCAGTATGGCACGGCTCGCATCGAGGGTCCGTCTGGGCATTTCACAGGGTGGCTGACTAGCATCGTCAACGGCCGATTTCCCGTCAGGCCAGTGCCGATTCCCGGCCCCCTTCCGTCCCGAGAGGTTCCATGTCGAGCGACGAGTCACCGAACGCCGCTGCCGCCAGCGAGCGGCGTGACGCCGTGCGCGAGAAGGCCCAGCAGGTTCAGGCCCGGCAGTCGCGCGCCCGTGTCATCCGCGGCGCGGTCATCGCCACCACCGTGCTCGCCGTGGTCGTCGTCGTCGCCGTCGTCGTCACGTGGGCGGTGTCGTCCGCAGCGTCCAAGCCGATGCTGAGCCCCGACGGAGCCCACGACGGCGGATTCGTCATCACCGGGGTCACGGGCGTCGGCCTCGCCACCGACGACCCCGACGGCTCAGCCGCGGCCGACGAGCAGACCCCCACCTCCGAGCCCACCCCCGACGCCACGCCCACCGCGACCCCCACCGCCCAGCCCGTCGTGGACATCCGGGTGTACGTCGACTACCTGTCCACGGGTTCGCGCGACTTCCAGCTGGCCAACGTCCAGCAGCTGTCGGAGTGGGTGAGCGAGGACGCCGCCACCCTCAGCTACTACCCGGTCGCGATGCTGACGTCGAAGTCGAACGGCACGAAGTACTCGCTCCGGGCCGCCAGCGCAGCAGCCTGCGTGGCAGCGCACTCGCCCGAGTACTTCTTCGCCTTCAACAACGCCCTCCTCTCGCAGCAGCCGGAGGTCGACTCCGACGGCTACACCGACAGCGAACTCGCCGACATGGCGATCGCCTCCGGCGCCGAGGGCGCCAAGGTGATCCGCAGCTGCATCGAAGAGCAGGCGTTCGCCTCGTGGGCGAAGAACGCGACCGAGCGCGCTCTCGACGGGCTCCCCGACACCGACGACGTCGCGCTGACAGGCACCCCGATGGTCCTCGTCAACGGCCAGCCGTACGTCGGCGCGCTCGACGACCCGAAGGAGTTCGCGCAGTTCGTCCTCACCGTGGCGAGCGACGCGTACTACGAAGAGACCCCGAGCCCCAGCCCGACACCCTCCGACTGACGGCAGGGCGGGCGCCGGCGCGCCAGTAGACTGGTGCCTCTGCCGACGTGGCGCAATTGGTAGCGCACCCGACTTGTAATCGGGCGGTTACGGGTTCAAGTCCCGTCGTCGGCTCGATGACCTCATCATCAGCGCCCGAGCGACGCGTGCCCGCGTGGCTGGCGCTGGGCGCCGCCGCGCTCATCGGAGTCCTGACGGCGCTGCAGGCCCGCATCAACGGCCAGCTCGGCATTCGGCTCGACGACGGGTTCGTCGCCGCCGTCGTGTCGTTCGGATCGGGTCTGCTCATCCTCGTCGTCCTGTCGGCCGCACTCCCCGCCGGCCGATCGGGATTCCGGCGCCTGATCTCGGGAGTGCGGGGCGGAGGCATCCCGTGGTGGATGCTCGCCGGAGGCGCGGCCGGTGCGCTCACCGTCGCGACGCAGGGCCTCGCGGTCGGCATCATCGGGGTCTCGCTCTTCACGGTGGGAGTGGTCGCGGGGCAGACCCTCAACGGCCTGATCCTCGACCGCGTCGGCTACGGGCCCGCGGGTGTCGTGGCCGTCACGATCCCGCGCCTGCTGGGCGGGGCCCTCGCGCTCGCCGCGGTCGCGCTGGCGCTGCTCGGCGACGGGCTCACCGGCGTGCCCTGGTGGATGCTCGTGCTGCCGCTCCTCGCCGGCGCCGGCATCGCGTGGCAGCAGGCCACCAACGGCCGGCTGAGGCAGCGGGTGGGCACGCCCCTCACGGCCACGCTGGTGAACTTCATCGGCGGCACGGCGATCCTGTCCGTTGCCGCGGTCGTGCACGTCGCCGTCGCCGGACCCCCGCGGTCCTTCCCCGCGGAGCCCTGGATCTACACGGGCGGCGCCATCGGCGTCGCCTACATCTTCCTGGCGGCCGCCATCGTGCAGTACACCGGCGTGCTGCTGCTGGCGCTGGGCTCCGTCGTGGGCCAGCTGCTCATGTCGATCGCGCTCGACGCGTTCTGGCCGGCTCCGGCGAGCCCGGGTCCGCTGCAGGAGCTCGCGATGGTCGCCGTCGCGCTGCTGTCGGTGCTGGTCGCGGCGGTGCCGTGGCGTCGACGCGGACGCTGACGCCGTCGCCGCCGGCAAGGCAGCCGACCGCGGAGCCGGATGCCTCCGGTCAGCCTCTCTTCTTGGGCTTCGGCATGCGCGACACGTGCTTGCGGGCCTCCACGCCCTTGCGGCGTCCGAGCCGGGTGCGCGGCGGCTTCCCGCCCACGTAGAGCCACCCGAGCAGCTCCTCGTTCTTCGCGAGTCCGTGCGCCTTGGCCACGGCCTTGGAACGCGTGTAGTGGCCGGTACGCCAGAGCACGCCCCAGCCGGCTTCGTCGAGCAGCAGGCTCAGCACGTGGGCCACGCCCGAGGCGACCGCCTCCTGCTCCCAGCGCGGCACCTTGTCGCTCTTCCGGTAGCTCGCGACGACCGCGATGAGCAGAGGGGCCCGCATCGGCTTGGACGAGACGCCGTCCTCGCCGTTCGCCTTGCTGATAGCACGGCCGAGCACCTCGCGGTCGGCTCCGCGGAGCTCGATCAGACGCCACGGCCGCAGCGACGCGTGGTCGGCGACCCGTCCCGCCGCCGAGACGAGGGTCAGCAGTTCCGCGTGCGTGGGCGCGTCGTCGGTGACCTTCGACCACGAGCGCCGCGCGCGGACGGCTTCCAACGCGCCCGACACGCCGGGAGACGGCGCGATGTCGGTCATGCCGTCTCTTCGGGCGCGAAGTTCAGCGACAGCGAGTTCATGCAGTAACGGTCGCCGGTCGGGGTGCCGAACCCGTCGGGGAACACGTGCCCGAGGTGCGAGCCGCACGTCGCGCAGCGCACCTCCGTGCGCACCATGCCGTGACTGCGGTCCTCGATGAGCTCGACCGCTTCGGGACGGACCGATTCGTAGAAGCTCGGCCACCCGCAGTGCGAGTCGAACTTCGTCCCGCTCTGGAACAGTTCGGCGCCGCATGCGGCACACGTGTAGAGGCCCGCCCGGCTCTCGTCGAGCAGCTCGCCCGTCCAGGCCCGCTCGGTGCCGGCCTGACGCAGGACGGCGTACTGCTCGGGGCTCAGCTCGGCCCGCCACTGTTCGTCGGTCTTCTCAACGGCATAGCTCATGACTCCATTCAACCGCAGGACCGATGGCCGCGCTCCGTGCCGGCCGCCCGTGCGAACGCCGGCACGCCCCCGACAATGGAGGAGTGGAATCGGATGCCCCTGCCGCCGTCGCCGAGCGGTATGCGCGCTTCGCCCGCGACGAGGCGCCCGGCCGCAGCGAGCTGTACGAGGAGTGGGCGGCGGGCGTCGCCCGCGATGCCGAGGTCCAGGCCGTGCTCGCGCGGATCCCGGCCACCCGCCGGCAGCCGCCGCTCGTCTTCGCGGTGACCCGCATGCTCGGGGCCCCCGAGGCGGCTTTCCCGCTCTGGGCGGGGTGGCTCTTCGAGCACGCCGACGAGGTCGTGGCCGAGGCATCCCGTCGCTCGCTCCAGACCAATGAGCCGCAGCGCTGCGCAGCCCTGCTCCCCGCGCTGTCGACGGTGCCCGGTCCGATCGCGCTGCTCGAGGTGGGTGCGAGTGCGGGGCTGTGCCTCTACCCCGACCGGTACTCCTACCGCTACAGCGACGGTCGCCGCCTCGACCCGCCCGGCGGGGCCGCGGCGGTGGTGCTCGAGTGCCGTGTGACGGGCTCTCCGCCGCTCGCCCTTCCGGACGTGGTGTGGCGGGCCGGGATCGACCTGGCCCCGCTCGACGCGGGCGACGCCGGCGACCGCCGCTTCTTGACGTCGCTGGTGTGGCCGGGCGAGACGGGCCGGGCGGATCGTGTCGAGGCGGCCCTCGACATCGCCGCCGCGGACCCGCCCCTGATGCTGGCCGGCGACGCGTCCGACCCCGACGTGCTCCGCGACGCCGCGGCGCGCGCACCGGACGGCGTCCGCCTGGTCGTCACCACCCCCGGGGTGCTGCCGCACGTCCCGCGCGCCGGGAGGGAACGGCTGATCGAGGCGCTCTCGGGCCTCGACGCCGTGTGGATCACGATCGACCCGCCCGGACTGCACGGGGCGTGGCATCCGCCCGTCGATCCCGCGACCTGGGGCGGGTTCGTGCTGGGCCGGGACGGCGTGCCGCTCGCGGCGGTCGATCCGCTCGGGGCGTTCGTGGAGTGGCGCGCGGGCGATCGGGCGCACCGGGGTTAGCGTGATCACGTGCCCCTCTCCGACCGCGACCAGGCGATCCTCGCGTTCGAGGCCGAGTGGCGCCGTCACGCGGGGGCGAAGGAAGAGGCGATCCGGTCCGAGCTGGGAATGGCGCCCGCGCGGTACTACCAGCTCCTCGGCCGACTGATCGACACCGCCGAGGCGCAGGCGTACGACCCGATGCTGGTGAAGCGGCTGCGGCGGCTCCGCGACGCGCGCGTGCGAGCTCGGGGCCTTAGCGCCTCCGGTGGCGCCCGCTGAGGTCGTACGGGCGCTCCCGATAACATCGTCTGGTGTCGAAAACGACCTTCCCTCGCGATCGCTTCGACGATCTGCCCGACGCGCATCGCGTCGGCGCCCACCGGGCCGAGAACCCTCGGCTGAAGGCATGGGTGGTGCTGCTGTGGGCGGCGCTGGCCACGATCGTGCTCATCGTGGCGGGGATCTTCGGCACACTGCTGGTGTCGGGACGCATCGAGCTGTTCCCGACCCCCACTCCGACCGTCGCCCCGACTCCGGAGGTCAGCCCCGTGGTCGACACCAGCTATCAGGTGGTGATCCTGAACGCGACGCCCGAGCAGGGCCTGGCGACCCAGATGAAGGACGCGGTGGTCGCGGCGGGCTGGGCCGACGGCGCCGTCCTCCCCAGCGATGCGAGCTCGGACGACTTCCCCGAGACCACCGTGTACTACCTCACCCCCGAAGATGAGGCGGCGGCCGCGGGGCTCGCCGAGGTGATCGGCGGAGCCCGCATCGAGCAGAGCGAGGTCTACCAGCCCGCGGAGGCGGGGACGAAGCAGCTCACGGTCGTCATCGGGCTCGATCGGACGGCTGCCGGGCAGACCCCGACGCCGACCCCCTGAGGGCCGTGCGGGGTCCTCTCGCGGCTCGACCGGACACGCACGAACGGCCCCGTGTTTCCGCCCGGTAAACAGTTGTGTCCCGGCGTGTCAACAAGTGCCGCATCGGGCCTCAGGCTCCCCGAGCGCGTGCATACGATGATCCCAGCCGTACCAGCATCAGGAGATTCGCATGACTCAGGGCACCGTCAAGTGGTTCAACGCCGAGAAGGGCTTCGGCTTCATCACGGCGGAAGGACAGGACGTCTTCGTCCATTACTCGAACATCGACATGTCGGGCTTCCGCGTCCTCGAAGAGGGGCAGACGGTGGAGTTCACCGTCGGCACGGGACAGAAGGGGCCCCAGGCAGAGTCGGTGCGCGTCATCTGATCTTCGCCTGTTCCACGCAGAAACGGGATGCCGCGGCATCCCGTTTCTGCGTGTTTCGGCGCTTCGTCGGGTGGCTTGCACTCCCCAGGGGTGAGTGCCAGAATGGATTAGCACTCCGGTTTGTTGAGTGCTAATCCATAAGCCCCGTCCTGGGAGGACGAAACACACATGGCAAAGATCATCGCTTTCGATGAGGAGGCCCGTCGCGGCCTCGAGCGCGGCCTGAACACCCTGGCCGACGCCGTCAAGGTGACCCTGGGCCCCCGCGGTCGCAACGTCGTTCTCGAGAAGAAGTGGGGCGCACCCACGATCACGAACGACGGTGTCTCGATCGCGAAGGAGATCGAGCTCGACGACCCGTACGAGAAGATCGGCGCGGAGCTCGTCAAGGAGGTCGCGAAGAAGACCGACGACGTCGCCGGTGACGGCACGACGACGGCCACCGTGCTCGCCCAGGCGCTCGTGCGCGAAGGCCTGCGCAACGTGGCGGCCGGCGCCGACCCCATCTCGCTGAAGCGCGGCATCGAGAAGGCCGTCTCGGCCATCACCGCCGAGCTGCTCGAGGGCGCCAAGGAAGTCGAGTCGAAGGACCAGATCGCCGCGACCGCGTCGATCTCGGCCGCAGACCCCGAGATCGGCCAGCTCATCGCCGAGGCCATCGACAAGGTCGGCAAGGAGGGCGTGGTCACGGTCGAGGAGTCGCAGACCTTCGGCACCGAGCTCGAGCTCACCGAGGGCATGCGTTTCGACAAGGGCTACATCAACCCCTACTTCGTCACCGACCCCGAGCGTCAGGAAGCGGTCTTCGAAGACCCGTACATCCTCATCGCCAACCAGAAGATCTCGAACATCAAGGACCTTCTGCCCATCGTCGACAAGGTGATCCAGGACGGCAAGGAGCTCGTCATCATCGCCGAAGACGTCGAGGGCGAGGCGCTGGCGACGCTGGTGCTGAACAAGATCCGCGGCATCTTCAAGTCGGTGGCCGTGAAGGCTCCCGGCTTCGGTGACCGTCGCAAGGCGCAGCTGCAGGACATCGCGATCCTCACCGGTGGCCAGGTCGTCACCGAAGAGGTCGGTCTCAAGCTCGAGAACGCCACGCTCGACCTGCTCGGCCGGGCTCGCAAGGTCATCGTCACGAAGGACGAGACCACGATCGTCGAGGGTGCCGGCGACGGCGCGCAGATCGAGGGTCGCGTCACGCAGATCCGTCGCGAGATCGAGAACACCGACAGCGACTACGACCGCGAGAAGCTCCAGGAGCGCCTCGCCAAGCTCGCCGGCGGCGTCGCCGTCATCAAGGCGGGTGCGGCGACCGAGGTCGAGCTCAAGGAGCGCAAGCACCGCATCGAAGACGCCGTCCGCAACGCCAAGGCGGCTGTCGAAGAGGGCATCGTCCCCGGCGGTGGTGTCGCACTGATCCAGTCCGGCAAGAAGGCGCTCGACGCCCTCGACCTGTCGGGCGACGAGGCCACCGGCGCGAACATCGTGCGTGTCGCGATCGAGGCTCCGCTGAAGCAGATCGCCCTCAACGCCGGTCTCGAGCCGGGCGTCGTGGCCAACAAGGTGTCGGAGCTCCCCGCGGGCCACGGCCTGAACGCGGCCACGGGCGAGTACGGCGACCTGTTCACGCAGGGCATCATCGACCCCGCCAAGGTGACCCGTTCGGCGCTGCAGAACGCTGCGTCGATCGCCGGCCTGTTCCTCACGACCGAGGCCGTCGTCGCCGACAAGCCCGAGAAGGTCGCGGCTCCCGCCGGCGACCCGACGGGTGGCATGGACTTCTGACGCGAGACGGATCAACGCCGCGCAGCGGCGTTGATGCGGCTCGGGTCAGGGTCGAGTAGGCGCCTTCGGCGCCGTACCGAGACCTCCCGCTCGCCGCGTCGAGTTCACCACGAAGGGCCCCTCCTCCCGGAGGGGCCCTTCGTCGTTCCCTCACCCGTCAGCGGAACAGGCTCGTCGTCGCGGTCTCCGCTTCGGCGTACTGCCGGCCGGCCGTGGCGAGGGCGACGCTGATGCCGGTGAGCGCCTCTTCCACCTGACGTTGGGTGGCGCGCCAGTTCTCGGCGGCGCTGTGGAACGCGGTCGACGCGGACCCTGTCCAGCTGCTCTGCAGCTGCGTCAGCTGCGACATCATTGCGTTGGACTCGGCCTGCAGGCGTTCGATGGTGGTTCGCACGCCCGCGGTGGCGGAGAGGACGGCGTCGCTGTCGACGGAGAAGACGGCCATGGGGGATCCTTCCTGGGGCGGGTCGGATGCCGCACCCCGAGTCCGCACCACGGTAGGCGCCCTGCGACGGCAGGTCGCCGCCCGGGCGGGGAACCGGGGGAGAGCGGTCTGGGTCGCGGGGCTGGGGAGAAGCGGCTACTCGTCGCCGAGGCGGAGGCGCGCGATCGGCTGCGTCTCGATCTGCAGGTGCTCCGCGGCATCCCGTTCCTCGGCGAGGGGGAAGGCGACCCGGAAGGTCGCACCGCCGCCGAGGGTGTCGGTCACGGTCACCGACCCGTGGAGCGCCTCGACGATCGACGCGACGATCGACAGCCCGAGTCCGGACCCACCCGTCTCGCGGGTGCGTGAGGTGTCGGCGCGCCAGAAGCGCTGGAAGATCTTGTCCTTGATCTGGTCGGGCACGCCCTCGCCGTGGTCGACGACCTCGATCCATCCCATGAGCGAGGCCGGGTCGACCCCGATGCGCAGCTCGATGGGGGAGTCGTCGGCGGTGAAGCGCCGGGCGTTGCCGATGAGGTTGGTCACGACCTGGCGGATGCGGTTCTCGTCGCCGAGCACGACTGCGGCGGGCGCACCGACGGGCGGCGGCGCGGGCGCCTCCGCAACCGGGGCGATCGCGGGGAGGTCGCCGACGCCGGCCGCGCTCGTCGCGGGCACGGGCTTCGGGCGGCGGCGCAGGAGCGAGAGGGTGGCGCCGGCGCGCGTGAGCGCGGTGGTCGGCGGCCGGCGCTTCTCGGCGTCGTCGGCGACGGGTTCGGGCAGCGTGGGGGCGGGCAGCGCGTCGACGGTCGTGTCGACGACGGTCACCGGTCGCATCGGGGCCGAGGCTCGCAGGTCGAGCGCGGCATCCCGAGCCACCTGGCGCAGGTCCACGGGGGCGATGACGACGTCGCGGCGTTCGTCGAGGCGGGCGAGCGCCAGGAGGTCCTCGACGAGCCCGCCCATGCGGATCGCCTCCTTCTCGATGCGATCCATCGACTGGGCGATGTCGTCGTCGCCCCGGATGGCTCCCATGCGGTAGAGCTCGGCATAGCCGCGCACCGTGACCAGCGGCGTCCGCAGCTCGTGACTCGCGTCGCCCACGAATCGGCGCATCTGCCGGACGGTCGCGTCACGTTGGGCGATCGCCGCGTCGACCCGGTCGAGCATCGCGTTGATCGCCGTCTTGAGGCGCCCGACCTCGGTGGTGGTGGGCTCGATGTCGGTCATGCGCTGGCGGAAGTCGCCGCCGGCGATCGCTTCGGCGGTGGACTCCACCTGTCCGAGGCTGCGGAAGGTCAAAGTCACGAGGAAGCGGGTCATGACGGCGCCGCCGACGAGGATCAGCAGCGCCAGGATGCTGTAGGTGCCGACGTACGTCGCGACGACCTGGTTGATGGGGGCCACGGGGAGGGCGACGAGCTGGGTGAAGAGGCTGCTCACTCCGTCGACCTGGTACGTGTCGACGCTCGCGTGCCAGGTGCCGCCCCCCTGCTCGCTCGGGAGCGAGAAGGGGGTCAGGCCTTTGGCGGTCGTCTCCTGGAGGGGGATCGTCTCGGGCAGCACCGGCTGATTGCCGTCGTCCCCGCCGGCGCTCACGAGGAACTCGCCGTCGGGCCCGTAGAGCGCGACGACGTAGTCGGTGGGCGCGCCGTCCGACTTCACGGTGAGCCGGATCCTGTCGTCCTCGCGCTCGATGTCGATCAGGCCGCTCGCGACGTCCGTGGGAGCGAGCGCCTCGAGCTGGGCGTCGAGGTTGATGATCAGGGTGTTGCGCAGGAACGCGAGCGTGCCGATGCCGGCGGCGAAAAGCCCGACCGCCAGGAGCGCGACAGTGACCCCGGTGACCTTCGCGCGCAGGCTCCTGCCGCGCCACCACCGGGTGATCGCGTCCGTCTTCTGCGCCAGAGCGGCTCCTTCGGGGTCGATGCCCGCCGGTCAGGCGGTCTTGCCCGCCTTCAGCATGTAGCCGAAGCCGCGCTTGGTCTGGATGAGCGGCTCGGTCGAGTGCGGGTCGATCTTGCGGCGCAGGTACGAGATGTAGCTCTCGACGATGCCGGCGTCGCCGTTGAAGTCGTACTCCCACACGTGGTCGAGGATCTGGGCCTTCGACAGGACGCGGTTGGGGTTGAGCATGAGGTAGCGCAGCAGCTTGAACTCGGTCGGGCTCAGGTCGATCGACACGTCGCCCACCTGCACATCGTGCGTGTCCTGGTCCATCGTGAGCTCGCCCGCCCGGATCACGGACTCCTCGTCGGCCTGCATCGTGCGTCGCAGGATCGCCTGGATGCGCGCGACGATCTCGTCGAGGCTGAACGGCTTGGTGACGTAGTCGTCGCCGCCGGCGTTGAGGCCGGTGATCTTGTCCTCGGTCTCGTCCTTGGCGGTGAGGAAGAGGATGGGCGCGGTGTAGCCCGCTCCCCGCAGGCGCTTGGTGACGCTGAAGCCGTTCATGTCGGGCAGCATCACGTCGAGGATGATCAGGTCGGGCTCCTCCTCGAGGACGGCCGAGATCGTCTGTGCTCCGTTGGAGACGGCCCGGACCTGGAATCCTGCGAAGCGGAGGCTCGTGATGAGCAGGTCGCGGATGTTCGGCTCGTCGTCCACGACGAGGATGCGCGGTGCGGTCATGCCCTCATTATGTCGAGGGATGCGATGCGGTGCCTGGATATCACCCGGAGAGGCGGACATGGCCGTCGGGGGCCGTCGTCACGCCTCGAGGCATCCGCGCACGGCGATGGCGACGCTGGGACGTACGGGCGCGTCGGGATCGACGCTCAGCCGGTGGAGGATGATGCCGTCGCCGAACGCCATGAACGCGCGGGTGGCGGCATCCGGATGCTTCGCTCCCAGGCCGGTGAGAAGATTCCGCGTCCACGCGGCGAGACCTTCGCGCTGGGCGTGCAGCGGGGCGAACAGCTCGGCGTCCGAGGCGGCCTCGAGGAAGAGCGCGTAGCGCGCACGGGTGCGTGCCGCGTACGGCCCGGTCAGCAGTTCGATGGCGGCGGTGAATGTGTCGACGAAGCCCTCGAGGTCGAGGGAGGGCTGCGCGAGCGCGGCGCCGAGGTCGTGAGTCTCATGCTGGGCGATCCACTCGCTGACACCCGAGAGCAGCGCGGCGCGCGTGCGGAAGTGGTTCGAGGTGGAGCCGCGGGGGAGGCCCGCGTGCGCGTCGATCCGGGAGTGGGTGAGGGAACGGATGCCCTGCGTGCCGACGAGCTCGACGGCGGCGTCGAGCGCCCGGTCGCGAATGGACGTCACGAGGCGAGCTTAGGCGGACTACGGATGTAGTGACAATTCACTACGACCGTAGTACCCTCCGTCGTATGGACGCCGCACACGACCGCACCGCCGGCACCATCGCCTCGCCTCCCGGTGCCGAGCCGCCGCCCATGCCGGCGGTCAACGGGTTCCAGCACCAGGACATCGACCTCCCGGGGCTTCGGGCACACGTCGCCAGCATCGGCGAGGGGGAGCCGATCATCATGCTCCACGGGCTGCCCGAGCACTGGTGGCAGTGGCGCCGCATCGGTGCCGCACTCGCCCGCGACTACCGGGTCATCTGCCCCGACCTGCGCGGCTTCGGCTGGTCTCGCGCCGCGGCGCCGGGAATGGGCCGCTTCACTCAGATGGATGACCTCGTCGCGCTCATGGACGCGCTCGGTCTCGAGCGTGTCCGACTCGTCGCGCACGACATGGGCGCCCTCACCGCCGCGCATCTCGCCTACACGGCGCCGGACCGCGTAAGGGCGATGGCGATCCTGTCCGTGCCGCCGCCCTTCATGCCGCTCAGCGTCTCGATGCTCCCCGCGATGCGGCACATCCCGCGACTGCTGCTTCACCGGCGGGGGCGGTCGATCGCGCACGTCTTCGACCCTCCGTACGTCGTGACGCCGATGGAGCGGGCGACGGTCGAGACGTACCTGGCGCCCATGCGGAGACCCGACATCGACGCCGCGATCAACGAGGTGTACCGCTGGCTCGTCTTCTCGGAGATGCCGCGCATGGCTGCCGGCTCGTACCGTCGGCAGCGCCTGCGGGTTCCCAGCCTCTACGTCTTCGGCGACGAGGACCGTCCGCTCACCGCCGACTTCGTCCGTGCGCAGTGCGGCGACACCAGCCGTTTCGCCGACGACCTCGAGATCGCGTCCGTCCCCGATGCGGCGCACTTCCTCACCGACGACAACCCTGAAGCCGTGGAAGCGACACTCCGGGAGTACTTCGCCCGGAAGGGGTGAGCTCGACCCGGATCAGCTCAGCCCGGCTTACGCCGCATTGACCTGATCCGCGTCGAGGATCGTGTAGGCGTAGCCCTGCTCGGCGAGGAAGCGCTGCCGGTTCTGCGCGAAGTCCTGGTCGACGGTGTCGCGCGCGATGAGCGTGTAGAAGCTCGCCGTGTGCCCCGACTCCTTCGGCCGCAGCAGCCGCCCCAGGCGCTGCGCCTCCTCCTGGCGCGACCCGAACGACCCTGACACCTGGATGGCGACGGATGCCTCGGGCAGATCGATCGAGAAGTTGGCCACCTTCGACACGACCAGGAGAGAGATCTCGCCGACGCGGAACGCCTGGTAGAGCTCCTCGCGCTCGTCGACCGGCGTGGCGCCGGTGATCTTCGGGGCGCCCAGTGCGTCGGCGAGCACGTCGATCTGGTCGAGGTACTGGCCGATCACCAGGATCCGCTCGCCCTGATGGCGCTCGACGAGCCGGCGCACCACCCCGATCTTCGCGGGAGCGGTCGCCGCCAGCCGGTACCGCTCCTCATCGGCGGCCGCCGCGTACTCCAGCCGGTCGCCGGCCGGGAGGTCGACGCGGACTTCGTAGCAGACCGCCGGCGAGATGAAGCCCTGCGCCTCGATCTCCTTCCAGGGGGCGTCGAACCGCTTCGGACCGATGAGGCTGAACACGTCGCCTTCGCGGCCGTCCTCGCGCACGAGCGTGGCGGTGAGCCCCAGCCGGCGCCGCGCCTGCAGGTCGGCGGTGAGCTTGAACACCGGGGCGGGCAGCAGGTGCACCTCGTCGTACACGATGAGGCCCCAGTCGAGGGCGTCGAGCAGCGCCAGATGGGCGTACTGCCCCTTCCGCTTCGCGGTGAGGATCTGGTACGTCGCGATCGTGACGGGCTTGATCTCCTTCGACTGACCGGAGTACTCGCCGATCTCCTCGGGCGTGAGCGACGTGCGCTTGAGCAGTTCGTCGCGCCATTGGCGCGCGCTCACGGTGTTCGTCACCAGGATCAGCGTCGTGGTCTTCGTCGCGGCCATCGCGCCGGCGCCGACCAGGGTCTTGCCGGCGCCGCAGGGAAGCACCACGACGCCGGACCCGCCGTCGCTGAAGATGTCGACCGCCTGACGCTGATAGGGCCGCAGGTGCCAGCCGTTCTCGGCGAGATCGATCGCGTGCGGGGTGCCGGGGGTGTACCCGGCCAGGTCTTCGGCCGGCCAGCCGATCTTCAGCAGCTCCTGCTTGATGTGGCCGCGCGCCCACGCGTCGACGACATACGTGTCGGGGGCGGGATGCCCGATCAGCAGCGGCTGGATGCGCTTGTTCTTCGAGACCTCGGCGAGCACCGCGGCATCCGTCGATCTCAGCACCAGGTCGCCGTCGTCGGTGCGCTCGATCACGAGGCGGCCGTAGCGGCCGACCGTCTCGGCGATGTCGATCGACACCGAGGGCGGGACGGGGAACCGGGACCAGCGGTCGAGTGTCGCGAGCATGTCTTCCGCGTCGTGGCCGGCCGCGCGGGCGTTCCACAGCCCGAGCCGGGTGATGCGGTACGTGTGGATGTGCTCGGGTGCGCGCTCCAGTTCGGCGAAGATCGCGAGCTCGTGGCGCGCGCTCTCGGCGTCCGGATGGGCGACCTCGAGCAGCACGGTGCGATCGCTCTGCACGATGAGGGGGCCGTCAGCCATAGCGATCCAGTCTAGTTGCCGTCGCTGAAACCGGATCGACGGCGCTCAGGCGGGGCGCACGCTCATGATGCTCGACACCGGCAGTGTCCGCTCGATGTCGGCCGCCCGGTCACGGCCGCGCAGCCGCCCGCCGCCCAAGCCCGATGCCTCCAGGGTGAGCGAGCGCTCCGACCCGTCCGGCATGCGGACCACCACGACGATCTCGCTGCGTGCCCGCACCGCCTGCTCGAGCTCTCGACCCAGCCAGCCTTCCTCGCCATCGGTGCCGTGTCCGCTGCGCAGCGCGGAGATGAGGCGCTCGTACGTGCGCTCCGGGGCCTGCGGAGCGGCCGCGGTCGGCGCCGCCGAGCGTCGACGCACCAGCTCGGGCGCGCCGTCGGCGTCGACGGCGACGACGGGGTAGCGGGCGTCGGCCAGCGTCCAGTACACCGCGTCGCGCGAAGCGCGGGAGATCAGCCCGTCACCGTCGCGGACGAGTCCCAGGGGGCGCAGCGCCTGATCGACGGCGATGGTGTCGCGCAGCGCGCGGTCGGGCGTCGACACGATCGACCGGCCCGACGCCGGGTCCTCGCCGACGCGCACCAGGCCGTGCCGGGCGGCGGTGCTGTCGATCAGGTATTCGAGGGGCTGCGGGATGCCGGTCAGCGACAGGCTCGACAGGAACTCCCTGATCGAGGCCGCCGTCTCGCCCTCGGTCATGCCCGCGCCGAGCGAGGCGGCGGTGAACCGGTAGGTGGAAGCCTGCGCGCGGGACTCGCGGAGCGCGATGCCTCGCAGGCGCAGGTCGAGGGCGGGAGCGAGCGGCCCCGGCGCGATGGCGGTGAGGTCGGCCTGCAGGTACACGCGGTCGATCTCGGCCGGCAGGTGCGCGGCGAGGCCGGACGGGTCGGCCGGGGCGCCTTCGCGCAGCGCACGGGTCCAGGCGAACTCGGTGCCGCCGGTCCCGATGAGACCCCATTGCGTGCCGATGCGCTTGATCTGCCACACCTTCGCCGGCCATTCAGGGTCGAGCGGATAGGCGTCGGGCCACGTGGCCGGCGCGACGACCCCTCCGTCGGGCGTGCGGAGTCCGGCGGGCAGCGCGAAGCGGAACCCCTCGGCGATCCGCGCCCAGCGTTCCGGCGAGGGCGCCTGCAGCCAGTCCTCACCCGCCGTGGTCACCTCCCACAGTCGGTCCGCGGCCACGGCCAGTCCGGCGGCCGCCGCTGCGATGAGCAGATCCTCGAGATCGTCGTCGTCGCCCAGCGCGCCGGTCTCGACCAGCCGCTTCCGCTCGGCGGCTGCCACGGTGCCGGACCCGGTGCGCGGGAACGGCGCGTGCAGGCACGCCAGCAGGACATCGGCGAGGGAGGCCGCCGTCGTGAACGCCCGCTCGGCGGCGGTGGCCGCCTCGCGATCGCCCGCCGGCGCGGGAGGATCGGCCTCGGGGTGCGGAGTGAAGGCGTCCGGCCGCGTGGTCGCCAGGGCGTCCACCCGGTCGGCGACGGGACCGAACAGGCGTCCTCCGTCGTCGATGAGCGCCAGGCGGCTCAGAAGCGGGTGCGAAAGGGGGCGGCCCGAGCGCAGTTCGGAGAGCGCCGTGCGCGGAAGCCTGCTGAGCGCACGATCGATGGATGCGGCATCCAGCAGCGCTTCGGAGGCGTCGAAGAAGTCGTGCCATGGCGCGGTGGCGGGCACGGCGCGAGCGGCGAGCGTCGCGGCCAGCTCATGGTCGTCGCGACCGGCGAGCCAGGTCGCGAGCGCGCGCTCGTCGGAGACCACTCAGCCCCCTCGGTTGGCCCGAGCCCTTCGCACGAAGCTCATGATGAGGACGGCCAGCATGAGGGCGAACGCGACGATCGGCGCGATGTAGACCACCACGCCGATCAGCGGCCAGACCCCGCCGCTCATGTCGGCGCCGGATGCCGACCCGATCATGATGGCGAAGAAGCAGACGATCGACAGCACCAGCAGACCCAGCGACATGAAGGCCAGGATGCGGTCGATCCGCCGGACGGGGACGTCCTCGCCGGGAGTGTGCGTGCTCATCCGCTTCAGCCTATCCCCAGGCGGTGGCCCGGCGGCACCGGGCGTGGCCCTTGCCGTAGGCTGGAAGGCGGGATCTCCGGATCCGTGTTCCGTCATGCCCGCGCCTTCCGGCGCCGTACCCAGCGAGGTTTCCATGCCCACCGGCAAGGTCAGGTTCTACGACGAGGAGAAGGGGTTCGGCTTCATCACCACCGATGACGGCCAGGACGTCTTCCTGCACGCCACGGCCCTGCCCGCCGGCGCCGCTCCGCCCAAGGCGGGCACGCGGCTGGAGTTCGGCGTGGCCGACGGCAAGCGCGGCCTGCAGGCGCTCTCGGTGCGGGTCCTCGAAGCCCCCGTCAGCCTCGCCAAGCGTTCCCGCAAGCCGGCCGACGATATGGCGATCATCGTCGAAGACCTCGTGAAGCTGCTCGACGGCATCGGCGGCGACCTGCGGCGCGGGCGCTATCCTTCGGGCTCGCACGCCAAGAAGGTCGCTGCGGTGCTGCGCAAGGTGGCCGATGAACTCGACGCCTGACCCCGTCGGCATCCCCGACGAGGAGACGTCGCCGCAGGTCGAGAACGACGAAGCGGCTGAGGGCGTCGGCGTCCTCGCAGCGCCGATCGGCGATCCCGACCCGTCGCTGCTCGAGGCGCACGACCTCGCGCTCGCCGCGCTGCGCGAGATCACCCCGGCCCCGACGATCGGCGACCCCGCCGACTACCGGGTCGAAGCCGATGGCGTGGTGTCGCTGCGATTCCACAACCGCCTCGCGGGGTATCCCGGATGGTTCTGGACCGTCTCCCTCGCACGCGTCGACGGATCCGAGCCGACGGTGCTCGAGGTGGAGCTGCTCCCCGGCGACGATGCCCTCCTCGCGCCCGAATGGGTGCCCTGGGCGGTGCGCCTGGCCGAGTACCAGGCGGCGCAGACGGCGCTCGCCGAAGCAGCGCGCGACGACCTCGACGCCGAGGTCGACGACGATGCGACCGACCTCGACGACGTCGACGACCTCGACGCTGCCGACTTCGACGACGACGGCTCGCCGATCCTGCATGCCGGCGACGTCGACGGCGTCGACATCGACGAACTCGACGCCAGCGCCGTCGGGTCCGGCGAGGGCGACGCGGAGACGGACGACGAGGTCGAGTCGAGCGACCTCGACGATGACGTCGACCTCGACGAGTCCGAGGACGACGACTTCGACGACGACGACGAGGACGATGACGTCGACGACGAGGACGGCTTCGACGAGGACGACGACGCGTCTGACGAGGACGACGACGCGTCTGACGAGGACGAGGACGCGTCTGACGAGGACGAGGACGCGTCTGACGAGGACGACGACGCGGAGGAGTGACTTTCCGCGCCGCCGCCCCCGACCCTCAAGGGGTGAGGGCGGCCGACGCCGCGAACTCGACCGCGTGCGCCGTCGCCGGCGCCGACACCGTGAAGGTCGCGCCGAGAAGGGTCTCGTCGCGTGACGAGGGCCCCACCAGCAGCTCGAACTCCCCGGGTTCGACGACCCGGCGGCCGTCGGCATCCACGATCGTGCAGTCGGCGACCGGGATCGCCAGCTCCACCGTCACCGCGGCGCCCTGCTCGACGTCGACGACGGTGAACCCCTTGAGCTCCTTGTCGGCCCAGCTGACCGACGTCACACGGTCCCTGACGTAGGCCTGGACCACCTCTCGTGCCGGACGAGCCCCCGTGTTGCGCACCGTGACGGTCGCCCGCAGCGTGTCGGACGCGTCGAGGTCCGCCGTCTCGACCCGCAGGTCGGAGTACTCGACGGTGGTGTACGAGAGGCCCTCGCCGAACGCGTACGCGGGGCTCTGCGTGAGGTCGGCGTAGCGGGTGCCGTGCTGGCCGCGCAGCTGGTTGTAGTACGTGGGCTGCTGTCCGACGTGCCGGGCGAACGAGATCGGCAGGCGGCCGGACGGCTCGATAAGGCCGAAGACGAGCTCGGCGACCGCGCGCCCGCCCTGCATGCCGGGGTTCGCCGCCCAGACCAGGGCCGCGGCATCCGCCACCGAAGCCGGAAGCACGAGCGGCTTCGACGCGAGCAGCACCACGATCAGGGGAGTGCCGGTCCCGGCCAGCGCCTCGAGCAGGGCCTGCTGCCCGCCGAGCAGCTCGAGGGTCGCGGTCGAGCGCCCTTCGCCGACGAGTTCCACCCGATCGCCCAGCACCGCCACGACGTAGTCCGCCGCTTCGGCGGCTTCCACCGCCTCCGCGATGAGCGCGGGGTCGGGCGCCACCGGCACGACGACCTGCGGCCGCGGCTGGCCGTCGGGGAAGAACGCGCCCTCGGGGTCCTCTTCGAGGGTCAGGATGCCGGCGCCCCGTGCGAACGAGACGTCCCAGGTCGACGGGGCGTGCGCCCGGATCCCGTCCAGCACCGTCGTGATGAGGGCACGCGGCTGACCGTCGGGCAGCCAGTCGACCTGGCCGGACGACCCGGCCCAGTCGCCGAGCTGGGTCTGCGCGTCGTCGGCGAGCGGGCCGACCACCGCGATGCGGCGCGGGCGGTCGTCGGCCGGGAGCGGCAGCGTGCCGTCGTTGTCGAGGAGGACGAGCGACCGCCGCGCCGTCTCGAGGTTCAGCGCGGTGTGCGCGTCGCTTCCGATCGTGCCCTCGATGCGCTCGGCGTCGGGAAGGCGCGGGTTCTCGAAGAGCCCGAACTCGAACTTCAGGCGCAGGATCCGCGCCACCGCGCGGTCCAGGTCGCTCTCGGCCAGGAGTCCGCGCTCGATCGCCTCGCGCGCACCGTGGAAGAACCCGGGAGTGGTCATCACCATGTCGTTGCCGGCCCGAACCGCGGCCGCGGCGGCGTGCGCGTAGTCCGGCTGCACCTTCTGCTCCCACACCATGCGGCCCACGTTGTCCCAGTCGGTGACGAGCGTGCCGGTGTACCCCCACTCGCCTCGCAGCACGTCGTTGAGCAGCCAGTCGTTGACCGTGATCGGCACGCCGTCCGTGGTCTGGTAGCCGAGCATGAAGGTGCGGCATCCCTCGCGCGCGACCCGCTCGAACGGCGGCAGGAACCAGGAGCGGAGCTTGCGGCGGGAGATGTCCGCCTCGCTCGCGTCGCGGCCGCCCTGGGTCTCGGAGTAGCCGGCGAAGTGCTTCGCGGTCGCGAGGATCGCGTCCGGGTCGTCCAGGCCGCCACCCTGGTAGCCGCGCACCATCGCCGAGGCGAGCTCGCCGATGAGGTGCGGATCCTCGCCGAAGGTCTCGTCCACCCGCCCCCACCGCAGGTCGCGGGCGATGCACAGGACGGGCGAGAACGTCCAGTGGATGCCGGTCGCCGACACCTCCGCGGCCGTCGCGCGCGCGACCCGCTCCACGAGGTCGGGATCCCACGTCGCGGCCATCCCGAGCTGCGTCGGGAACACCGTGCCGCCCTCCCAGAACGCGTGTCCGTGGATGCAGTCCTCGGCGACCAGGAGGGGGATGCGCAGGCGCGTCTGCAGGGTGAGGTCCCGGGCACGCAGGACGCGCGCGGGGGAGGCGTGCAGGATCGAGCCGGCGTGCATGCGGAGGACCTGGTCGTCGAGGTCTTCGCGGGCGTCGAGCTGGAGCATCTGCCCGACCTTCTCCTCGAGCGTCATGCGCGCCAGCAGGTCGGCGATCCTCTCCTCGATCGGACGGCTGTCGTCGAGGTAGGGCGCGTCGTGGGTCACTGATTCTCCTGTCGGGTCGTCTCGGGCGACGCACGGACGGCCGTGACGGTGTCGTTGACGTTCATGCCCTTCTTCTTGAGGGCGCGTGCCCGTTCTCCGGCGGAGCGCAGGCGGGGATTGACGTATTCGTCGATCCCGAAGTTGATGAGGGACAGGGCGACGCCGATCGCAGCGATGCACAGCCCGGGAGGGAGGAACCACCACCACTGGCCCTGACGGAAGGCGCCCTGCGCGCTGGCCCAGTTCAGGATCGTGCCCCAGTTGTAGGTGGTGACGGGGATGATGCCGATGTACGACAGCGTCGTGAGGCCGATGATCGCCGCGGTCACCGTCCCGACGAAGCTGGCCGCGATCAGCGCCATGAGGTTCGGCAGCATCTCGACGGTGATGATGCGGTGCAGCGGCTCGCCGTTCGCGCGGGCGGCCTGCACGAAGTCCCGGTTGCGCAGCGACATCGTCTGCGCGCGGAGCACGCGGGCGCCCCACGCCCATCCGATGAGGCCGAGCACCGTGGCGATCACCCACAGCGGCGGATCCTCCACGATCGTGGCGACGATGATGATGAGCGGGATGCCGGGGATGACGAGGAACACGTTCGTGAGCGCCGACAGGCCCTCGCTCCGCCACCCGCGGAGATACCCAGACATGACGCCGACGACGATCGCGATCACCGTCGCGATGGCGGCGGCGAGGAAGCCCACGACGATCACGCCGCGGGTGCCGTGGATCACCTGGCTGAGGACGTCCTCGCCGATGTGGGTGGTGCCGAGCCAGTGGGCGGCGGAGGGCGGCTGGAACCGCGCGGTGTTGTCGACCTTCGTCGGCGGATACGGTGCGAGCAGATCGGCGAAGATCGCCACGAGGACGAAGAACGCGAGGATCGCAAGCCCCGTGATCGACTTGCCGTTGCCGAACATCGCGAAGGCCGAGCGGAGCTTCGACCAGAACCGGGGCCGCCTCGCGGCTGCCGCGGTGACGGGGGAGGCGGCGCGCAGCGTCGCCGTCGCCGGCGCGCCCGCGGAGGGCTTCGGCGTGGTGGGGTCGGTGATGGTGTCCATGCTCAGGCCTCCGTCTGCCGGGTGCGGGGGTCGAGGAAGGCGTAGGCGATGTCGGCCAGGAGGTTGGCGAGCAGCACCGAGATCGTGATGACGAGGAAGACCCCCTGCATCAGCGCGTAGTCCTTCGCGTTGGTCGCGTCGAGGAGCAGCTTGCCGACGCCCGGGTAGCTGAAGACCACCTCCATGACGATCGTCCCGCCCACGATGAACCCGAGTGCGAGCGCGAAGCTCTGGATCTGCGGCAGCACGGCGTTGCGGGCCGCGTACCGCCACAGCACACGCTGGTTCGGCATGCCCTTGGCCTGCGCGACGGTGACGTAGTCCTCGTCGAGCACGGTGAGCATCATGTTGCGCATGCCGAGCATCCAGCCGCCGAGGGAGGCGATGATGATCGTCGCCGCGGGAAGGAAGCCGTGGTGGATGACGTCTCCGATGAATTCGGCGGACCATTCGGGCGTGACCCCCACCCCGTACGCCTTGCCGATGGGGAACCACCCGAGCATCACCGAGAACACCGCGATGGCGACGAGACCGAGCCAGAAGTAGGGGATGGTGCTGAGGAACGTCGTGATCGGGATGAGCGCGTCGAGCCGGCTGCCGCGACGCCAGCCGATGATCGCTCCGCCGACGGTGCCGATCGCGAAGGCGACGAGCGTGGCGAAGCCCACCAGGCCGACCGTCCAGATGAGGGACTGGCCGACGACCTCGCTGACGGGTCGCATCCCGTGGAGCAGCGAGATGCCGAGGTCGCCGCGCAGGAGGAGCCCCCAGTAGTCGAGGTACTGCTGCGACAGCGATGCATCGGTGTCGAGCCCGAGGAGGGAGCGGAGTGCCTCCGCGGCCTCGGGGGTGACGTTGCGGTTGCGCGCCAGGTACGCCGTGACCGCGTCTCCCTTCATCAGACGCGGCAGGAAGAAGTTGATGGTGATGGCCGCCCACAGCGTGAAGAGGTAGAACAGGGCGCGCCCGCCGAGGAATCGCCAGGGGATGCGCGCGCGGCCCGTCACGGCACGCGTGGCGGTGGTCCCTGCCTCGACGGCGTCGAACTCCGACCCGGGGATCTGAGGCGCGACGGCGCTCATCGGGAACCTCCTGCTGCTCCGGCCGCGCGTGCGAAGAAGGTGTCGGGATCGGGTGACGCCGCGCGCAGCTCGCGTGTGTACGGGTTCTGCGGGCGCAGGATCACGTCGTCGGCGGGCCCTCGTTCCACGACGCGCCCCTGGTTGAGGACGAGGATCTCGTCGCTGAAGTGACGGGCCGTGGCGAGGTCGTGGGTGATGTACAGCACACCCAGTCCCTCCTCCCGCTGCAGGTCGGCGAGCAGGTTCAGCACCCCGAGGCGGATCGACACGTCGAGCATCGACACGGGCTCGTCCGCAACGAGCAGACGGGGACGGGATGCCAGAGCCCGGGCGATCGCGACGCGCTGGCGCTGCCCGCCCGAGAGCTCGTGCGGTCGCCGGTCGATGATGCGGTCGGCGTCGAGGCGCACTCGCTCGAGAAGGCGGCGCACCTCGTCGTCCACCTGGTCGCGGGGGACGACGTCGTCGAGCTGCAGCGGCCGCTGAATCGCGTAGCGGATGGAGTGGTACGGGTTCAGCGACGCGAACGGATCCTGGAACACCATGCGCAGCTGCTGCCGGTAGGCGCGGAGGCCCGGGCCGCGGCGCGGGATGGGCTGCCCGTCGAGCCGCACCTCGCCGCTCGTCGGGCGCTCGAGCTGGGTGAGGATCTTCGCGATGGTCGACTTCCCGCTGCCGGACTGGCCCACGAGGCCGATCGTCTGCCCCGACCGCAGCGTGAAGCTGACGTCGTCCAGTGCCTTGAGCTGTCCGGCCCCGCGGACTGCGTAGACCTTGGTGACGGCGTCGAACTCGAGAACGGTCATCGGTGGACCACCCCTCTCTCACCGGTGAGTCGGGGGAAGGAGGCGAGCAGCGTGCGCGTGTACTCGTCCTGCGGGTCGGTCCAGATCCGCTCGGCGGTGTCCAGCTCCACGATCTCCCCCTCCCGCATGATCGCGATGCGATCGCTGATCTCCAGCAGCAGCGGCAGGTCGTGGGTGATGAAGATCACCGAGAACCCGAACTCGTGCCGCAGCTGCGAGATCTGCCGCAGGATCTCGCGCTGCACCAGCACATCGAGCGCGGTCGTCGGCTCGTCCATGACCATCAGCTGGGGGCGCAGCGCCAGCGCCATCGCGATCATCACCCGCTGGCGCATGCCGCCGGAGAGCTCGTGCGGGTACGACCGGTAGCGCTGCGCGCCGACCTTCACGATCTCCAGGAGCTCGATTACGGCCGTGCGTCGTTCGCGGCGCGAGAATCCCGGCCGGTGCACCTCGAAGACGTCCTCGAGCTGGGACCCGACGGTCGTCACCGGGTTGAGCGAGTTCATCGCTCCCTGGAACACCATCGAGACCTTGTCCCAGCGGAAGCGGCGCATCTCCTCCGGCTCCAGCCGGCTGATGTCGATGTCCGCGCCGCCCGCGTCGTGGAACACCACCGAGCCGCTCGTGATCACCGCGGGCGGCTTCAGCAGGCGCTGCACCCCGTAGGCGAGGGTGGTCTTGCCGCACCCGCTCTCACCGGCCAACCCGAGGATCTCTCCCCGCTGCAGGTCGAGAGTGACGTTCTTCACCGCCCTCACCGGCGGGTCGACGTCGTAGACGACCGAGAAGTCGTCGACGGAGAGCAGCGAATCTCTCATCGCGATGTGCTCGCTTTCACAGGGGAGGGGAGGCGGAATGTACGGCGGACGGATGCCGCGGCTGCAGCATCCGTCCGCCGCAACGGATCACTCGGCGGGCTGCAGCTCGGTGAGGATCTGCACGACCGCCGGCTGCGTCGGGTCGGCCGACGCGTACGGGTCGTCCTCGGACGGCCAGCCGACGTAGTTGCGGGTGTTGAACTCGCCCAGGAGCGGGTGGGCTCCGAGCGGGATCGCCGGCACGTTCTCGACGAACGCCGTCTGGATGACCTCGAGCGCGGCCTCACGGTCCGCATCGGAGGCCGCGTTGGCGTACGTGTTCAGCGCCTCGGTGACCGCCGGGTCGTCGAAGCGGCCGAAGTTGAACGCCGCCTTCCCGTCGACGATCCACTTCGGGTCCATCGTCGACGTGTACAGGCCGTAGGCGTTGCCGGTGTCTTCCAGCCAGTGGATGATCGCCTGGAAGGTGCCCTCCTGGCGCGCGGCGTCCCACCCGCCCCAGTCCGGCTGATCGACCTTGACCTCGATGCCGAGGCCCTCCTTGAGCTCCTCGGCGATCAGCGCCTGCTCGGTGTTCCAGTCGCTCCAGCCCGCGGGCACCGAGATGGAGAACGAGACCGGCTCCCCGTCGGGGTCGATGAGGGTCTCGCCCTCCCACGTGTACCCGGCGTCCGTCAGGATCTCGCGAGCCTTGTCGATGTCGACCGAGTAGTTCTGGCCCGCGTACTCGGGCAGGATCTCGCCCTCGAGGAGGTCGCCGAGCCCGGTGACGCTCCAGATCGGCTCGCTCGCGCCCTCGCGCGCGATGTCGACGTACGCCTGGCGGTCGATCGTCCACGCCAGTGCCTCGCGGAGCGCCGGGTCGTCGAACGGCTTCGTCTGCAGGTTCATGAAGAGCGTCCCCGCGCCCGCGGTCGGCGAGGCCAGGAACTTGTTGTCGGGGTCGGCCGACAGATAGCTGTCCTCGATCTGCGGGATGAACGCCTGCGCCCAGTCGGCCTCTCCGGTCGCGAGGGCGGTGGTGAGCGCCGCATTGTCGCCGTACGAGACGTAGTGCAGCTCGGGCACTGCGAGGTCGCCGCCCCAGTAGTCGGGATTCGCCGTGAGGGTGACCGCCTCGGTGGTCCACGAGTCGAGCACATAGGGTCCGGTGCCCACGACCTGGCCTTCGCCGGTGAGGGGGTCGGTGTTGGGGTCGTCGATGTCCTTCCAGATGTGCTCGGGCACGATCTGGAAGTGCAGCACGCGCGCCTGCTGCGTGAACTTGGAGCTGTTGAAGTCGATGGTGACCGTGTCGCCGTCGACGCTGACGCTCTTGATGTCGAGGGCGTTCGTGTCGTTGAGCTTTCCGTCGAGGACCTGGTTGAACGAGAACGCGATGTCGTCGGCGGTGAACTCCTCCCCGTCGCTCCATGTCACACCGCTCCGCGCCTTCGCGACCAGCTGCGTGTAGTCGTCGTTCCATTCCACCGACTCCGCCAGCCACGGAGTCGTGCCGAGGTCGCCGGTGGGGTTGACGAGAGCGAGCGACTCGAAGATGACCTTCCCGTAGGCGTACTTCGAGGCCGACGAGTCGCCCAGGTACGGGTTGTTCGATTCGGTGGTGATCGCCCCGTCCGGCTTGGCGATCGTGAGGGCGGCACCCGGTTCGGATGTGCCGGAGTCGGTGCCGCCGGCTGCGCAGCCGGTCAGCACGATCGCCGCGGCGAGGCCGACGGCGACGAGGGAGGACCTGAGCCTCATTGCTTCTCCTTCGTGATGGGCACGACGGCGTGCTCACGGGAGCGACCTCGACGTCGTGGGGTGATTGCGGGATCAACTTACAATCAAGTAAGTAACTATTGCAACCACGTATCCCGCGGTGTCGAGGGCGTGCGTAGAATCTTGATCCGCCGGATGAGTCGAGAGGGCGGAAGCCAGTGACCGAGCAGCGCAGACAGCCGCGTTCGCGCCCCGAGACTCTCGCGCGGCGTCGCGACATCCTCGACGCGGCCAGTGAGATCTTCGGCGCGAAGGGATTCACCGGCGGCACCCTGCAGGAGATCGCCGATCAGGTGGGCATGACGCACGCCGGAATCCTGCACCACTTCGGCTCGAAGGACGCCCTCCTTCTCGAGGTGCTCCAGCATCGTGACGAGACGGATGTCGCCGACCTTGCCGAGCAGCACATCCCCGATGGGATGGACCTGTTCCGGCACCTCGTGCGCACCGCGTTCGCGAATGCCGAGCGGCCCGGCATCGTCCAGGCGTACGCGGTGCTCTCCGCCGAGTCCGTGACGGCCGATCATCCGGGCAGGGAGTTCTTCCAGAAGCGCTACGAGACGCTCCGCGGCGAGGTCGCGCACGCGTTCGCGGTCGCCTGCGCCGAGCGCGGTATCGACGCGCCCGAGACGGTGGCCGAGGCATCCACCAGCATCCTCGCCGTCATGGACGGCCTCCAGGTGCAGTGGTTGCTCGACCCCACCGCGCTCGACCTGGGACGAGCCACCGAGTTCGCCATCGAGGCGATCGTCGCATCGGTGCTGACGCCGGCAGCGTCACCGCTGGTCGCCGCCGAGCGGGGCTGACGCCGGCCTCAGCCGAGACGCTCGACCGTGTAGTCGATCGACGCGATCAGTTGACGCACGTCGGCGGGGTCGATCGAGACGAAGGTCGCCACGCGCAGCTGATTGCGGCCGAGCTTGCGGTACGGCTCCGTGTCGACGATGCCGTTCGACCGCAGGCTCTTCGCCACCGCGGCGGCATCGACCGACTCGTCGAAGTCGATGGTCACCACGACGGGGGAGCGATCGGCGGGCTCGCGGACGAACGGGGTCGCGAAGGCGGATGCCTCGGCCCAGTCGTACAGCGCCTGCGACGACTCGCGCGTCCGCGCGTCTGCCCACTGCAGGCCGCCGTTGTCGCGGATCCAGTCCAGCTGACGGTCCAGGAGGAACAGCGTCGCGAGCGCCGGAGTGTTCAGGGTCTGGTTCAGCCGCGAGTTGTCGAGCGCGTTCTTGAGGCTGAGGAACTCGGGGATGTACCGACCGGATGCCGCGACCCGCTCGATGCGGTCGATCGCCGCGGGGGACACCGCGGCGAACCACAGACCCCCGTCCGACCCGAGGTTCTTCTGGGGGGCGAAGTAGTAGACGTCGGCCTCGTGGATCGAGAAGTCGATGCCCCCGGCAGCGCTGGTGGCATCGATGACGGTGAGTGCGCCGTCATCGCCCGCGACGCGCGTCACGGGTGCGGCGACCCCCGTCGAGGTCTCGTTGTGCGGCCACGCGTAGACGTCGACGCCCTCGACCGCCTCGGCGTTCGTGCGCGTGCCGGCGGGGACCTCGCGCACGTCCGGCGCCTCGAGCCACGGGGTCTTCGCCGCTGCGGCGAACTTGCCGCCGAACTCGCCGAACACGAGGTGCTGGCTGCGCTTCTCGATCAGGCCGAAGGCCGCGGCATCCCAGAACGCGGTCGAGCCCCCGTTCCCGAGGATGATCTCGTACCCGGCCGGCAGGCGGAAGAGCTCGGCGAGGCCCGCGCGCACCTGTCCGACGAGATCCTTCACCGGCGCCTGGCGGTGCGAGGTGCCCAGCAGCGCGGCTCCCGGGCCGGCGAGGGCCGCGAGATGCTCCGGGCGCACCTTCGAAGGGCCGCAGCCGAAGCGTCCGTCGGCGGGCAGGATCTCACGGGGCAGCGTGACGTGGGGCATGGCTCGATTCTAGGTCGCGCGTCGGATCGGCCCCGATCGCGTGACGCGGGGTGACGGGAGGCGGCCGGGCAGTGCGCGCGCGTCCCGCGGACCCGATGGGCCGGCGCGTCGGCACGCCAAGATAGGCTGTCCTAACCCGACTTTCGATCCGAGGACCTCGCGATATGACCGATCTCATCGACACCACCGAGATGTACCTGCGCACCATCCTCGAGCTCGAGGAGGAGAACATCGTGCCGCTGCGCGCACGCATCTCCGAGCGGTTGGGGCACTCGGGGCCGACGGTGTCGCAGACCATCGGGCGCATGGAACGCGACGGACTGGTCGTCGTGACCGAGGACCGCAGTCTTCAGCTCACCGACGACGGCCGACAGAAGGCAGTTGACGTCATGCGCAAGCACCGGCTCGCCGAGCGGCTGCTGTCCGACGTGATCGGACTCGACTGGGCCTACGTGCACGAAGAGGCCTGCCGGTGGGAGCACGTGATGAGCGAGCAGGTCGAGCGCCGTCTCGTCGAGCTCCTCGGCCACCCGACCGAGTCGCCCTACGGCAACCCGATCCCCGGTCTCGATCAGCTCGGAGACGTTCCGGCGACCCAGTTCGAGCAGGGAGTGGTCGGGCTCGTCCGCCGTCTCAACGAGGCCGGCGAGCCGATCTCCGGCACCGTCCGCCGGCTCGCCGAGCCGGCGCAGGTCGATCCCGAGCTGCTGCAGCAGCTCAAGGGAGCCGGCGTCGTGCCCGGTGCCACCGGCGACTACCGCTACAACGAGGGGTACGTCCTGGTGCAGATGAACGGCAGCGACGAGGGCCTGGAGCTGCCGGTCGAGGTGGCTTCGCACATCTTCCTGGTCGACGACCGCCGGTAGCCCACATGCCCAGGCATCTGCCAGGCCCGGAGCGTGACATATTCGTTACCTTCGGGTAGCCTCGAACAGTCCACCCGGCGAGAAGCCCGCCGACAGGACCCCGCACGGATTGCCTCCGTGGCTCGTCGTCCGCGCGGTGAAGCCCGCATACCGTGCCCCGACACCGAATGCCGACGAGCCAGCGCTCCGGCGCCGAGGCGCCGGAGGACAGTTTGGCTGAAGAGAACGAGTCGCTCGCGAGCGAGTCCGAGACCGAGACGACCAGTCTGACCAGACGCAGTCGCGCACGCCGCGCCCCCGCGCGTCGTCAGAAGGCGGCCCCGCCCGCCGCGAGCAAGCCCGAGAAGGCGGCGGTGCGTCCCGCGACGACCGCGCCGAAGCGTGCGGCGAAGCAGCTGCGCAGCCTCGTCGTGCTGAGCATGGTCGGCGGCCTGGTCGCGGTGACGGCACTGCCCGCCTTCGCGGGCGTGCTCAAGTCCGAAGAGTCGGTCACGCTTCAGCAGATGGCGGTCGACGACGCGCAGTCGCTCGTCGTGGGCTCCGACGTCAACGCCACGCAGCTGTCCCGTCAGAGCTACTCGGCGACGACGTCGGAAGAGATCGCGAAGAAGAAGGCCGCTGAGGCGGCTGCGGCGGCGGCAGCCGAGCGTGCTCGGCTCTCGGCGAGTGTCGCCTCGACGATCCAGGTCGACCTCAGCATGGTGGCCCCGGGATCGGGTGCGGTCCGCTGGCCGCTCGCCGCCTACACGCTCGGTGAGGGCTTCGGCACGCGCGGCGGCGCGCACATGGGCGTCGACATGCTCGCTCCCGCCGGTACGCCGATCTACGCTGCGGCGGCCGGTGTGGTCAAGGTGTCGCAAGAGAGCTACGGCGGCTACGGTGTCGCCGTCACCATCGACCACGTCATCAACGGGCAGCGCGTCGGCACGCTCTACGGTCACATGACCTACGGCAGCCGCCAGGTCGTTCCCGGGCAGACCGTGCAGGCGGGCCAGATCATCGGCCTCGTCGGCAGCACCGGTCGGTCCACGGCGAACCACCTCCACTTCGAGACGTACATCAACGGGTCGAATGTCGACCCGTACGCCTGGCTCCAGTCCAACGCCGGCTGACCCGGCGCGCCTGGTCGCAGCATCCGGCTCCCCTCGCTCTCGGGCGGGGGGAGTCCTGCGTTCCCCGACACGCCACGGGGCGTTCACCGAGCGCTGCGGCCCTCGCCGCTCTCCGGTGCGTTAGCCTGAGTCCGACGCTGAGAGAAGCGGAGGGAGCCGATGGGCGACACACCACGCATCCGCACCATGGATGCGCTCGGACGCCTCGTCCTCCGGCATTGCACGAGCGGACACCGCGGCATTGCCGTGGTTCCAGGGCGCTGTCTGTAGAGACAGCGCCTTTTTTCATGCCCCTGCGCAGATCGATCGTCGCGCAAGTCGAATAACCGAGAAGCCGTCCCGGCCATTCGAGAGGATGATCAATGCGCACTCTGGTGCTGAACGCGGGCTATGAGCCGCTCGCCGTCGTTTCGTTCAAGCGAGCTCTCGTGCTGGTGATGAATGAGAAAGCCACTGTCATCGAGCACACCGATGGCGATCCCGTGTGGGGCACGAGACGTGCCTATGATCGCCCGGCGGTGATCATCCTGACCCGGTATGTCCGCGTTCCCGGCGGGCGACGGGTGCCGGTCACGCGCCGAGGCGTGCTGCGGCGCGACGCGCATCGCTGCGCCTACTGCGGGGCGTCGGCCTCGACGATCGACCACGTCCTGCCCCGGTCGCGCGGCGGCGGCGATTCGTGGGAGAACCTCGTCGCGTGCTGCCTGCGCTGCAACAACGTCAAGGGCGACCGCACGCCGCAGGAGATGAACTGGGAGCTGCGGTTCACGCCGCACCCCCCGCGCGGCGCACAGTGGACTGTCCGCGGCACCGAGCGCACCGACCCCCGGTGGGAGCCGTACCTGGCACTGGCCGCCTGACCTGTCGCCGGTCGCAGCGGTCGCGGTTCCGCGGCGGGTGTCGGTGGGGTGCCCGCCGCCTGCGGTGCACAATGTCGGCGATCGCCGAACCACAGGACGGTGACGGATGCCTCGGGCCCGCGATGTCGTCGCGGCGCCCACGTTGTGCACGCCCCGCCCGGGTGCCGGCTGGTGCAGGGGGCGCGCTCAGCGGGGGTCGAGCAGGGTGAGCCAGCGGGCGAGGATCGGCTCGAGGGCCGCGGCATCCGCTGACCCCAGCTCGTCGAGCAGCCGATGCTCGTTCGCGAGGTGCGCGGTGAACGCGCGGTCGATGAGGTCGCGTCCGGCCGGAGTGAGGCGCACGAGGCGCCGGCGGGCGTCGGATGCCTCGACCCGGCGCTCCACGAGTCCCCGCGCCTCCAGCCGGTCAACGCGCTTGGTGAGCCCGCCCGTGGTGACCAGGGTGTGGTCGGCGAGGTCGCCGGCCGCTCGCTCGTACGGCTCGCCGGCGCGGCGGAGGGTCGCGAGAACGTCGAACTCGCCCTCCGAGAGGTCGAACTGCGCGTAGACCGCGACGAGTCGCTCGGTCAGAGCGAGCGCCACGCGGTGCAGTCGCGCGATCACGCCCTGGGGAGAGGAGTCGAGGTCGGGGCGCTCGCGCTCCCACGCCGCCATGATCTCGGCGACGCGATCGACGGGAGCGGGGGTGGCGGCATTCATGGATCCACTTTATCTTCCCGGTAAGATAAAGTATCTTCCGTGGAAGATAAACGATGGCGATGGATCGCGATCACGGCGGTGGCGCCCATCGCATGGGGCAGCACCTATGTGGTGACGCGGAACCTGCTCCCGCCCGAGTCGCCGCTGTGGGGCGGAGTGCTGCGAGCGCTGCCTGCGGGGCTGATCGTGCTCGCGGCGGCGCGGGTGCTGCCGCGGGGATCGTGGTGGTGGCGGTCTCTCCTTCTGGGCACCCTCAACGTCGGCGGGTTCTTCGTGCTCGTCTACGTGGCAGGACAGCGCCTGCCCTCGGGCCTCGCCGCCACGCTGATGTCGACCTCGGCGGCGTGCATGCTGCTGTTCGCGTGGCTCATGCTCGGTCGGCGACCGCGGGCCGCGGCGGTCGCCGGTGCGGGCATCGGTCTGGTCGGGGTCGGGGTGATGCTCGGGGTCGACCTCTCCGGAGTCGACCCCTGGGGTGTGGCGGCGTCCCTCGGGGCGATGGTGGCATCGTCGGTGGGCTTCGTGCTGACCGCCAAGTGGGGCGCGGCTGTTCCCGCCCTCCCCATGACGGCGTGGCAGCTCGTCGCGGGGTCGGCGGTGCTGCTGCCGGTCGCCGTGGCGGTCGAAGGCGCGCCGCCGGTCCTCACGGCCGGGTCGGCGGCGGGCTTCGCCTATGTGGCTCTCGTCGCGACGGCGCTGGCCTACGCCGCCTGGTTCGCAGGACTGCGGCATCTGACGCCGGGAGCGGTCGGCATCATCGGGCTGCTCAACCCCGTGACGGGTGTGGCGCTCGGGGTGCTGGTGGCGGGGGAGGCGATCGGGCCGGCCCAGGCGGTCGGCGTCGCCCTTGTTCTCGCGGGGGTGGTGCTCGGTGCCCTGCCCGCTCGGGTCGGCGGGCCGACGGAGTCGGCACGATGGAATGAGACTGTCGGAAGTACGAAGTAACGTCATCCTCGGGATTGAATCATTAGAACAAAGATTCTAGGATGATCGAATGACGGCAGTGCGCGATCGAGCCGGCGTGGCGGGAGATGTGGCCTCCCTCCGCGCGCAGCTCGAGCGGGTCCAGGGCCGTCGCCTGGATGCGCCGGTTCTGCCCGTGCATCCCGCTCTGGCCTCCCTGCTTCCGGGCGGCGGGTTGCGTCCGGGCGCTGCCTATTCTCTCTCGCGCTCGACGTCGCTGCTCCTCGGGCTGCTCGCTCAGCCGTCGCAGTCCGGCTCCTGGTGCGGAGTGGTGGGGATGCCTCGGCTCGGCGCTGAGGCTGCCGAACGCCTGGGCGTCGACCTGTCGCGGCTCGTGCTCATCCCCGAGCCGGGTCCGCGATGGCTCGCGGTCACCGCCACGGTCGCCGAGGTGCTGCCGGTGGTGGCCGTCCGCCCTGCCGGGCGCGCCCCCGACGGCGAGATCTCCCGGTTGGCGGCACGGCTGCGAGACCGCGGTGCGGTGCTCCTCGTGCAGGGGCCCTGGCCGCAAGCCGAGGCGGTGCTCGAACTCGACGCGCCGGAGTGGACGGGAGTGGGCCGTGGGCACGGCTATCTCTCCGGCCGCACGGTGACGATCACCGCGTCGAGCCGCCGATGGCCGCGTGCGCGCCGGGCGCGTGTCATGCTGCCCGACGCCACCGGAGCGATCGCCGTGGCGGCAGAGGCGGTGCCGACGCTCGCCGCCGTGCCCGACCGTGCCGACGAGCGCTGGGGCATCGGCCGAGACGTCATGCCGCTCGAGGCGAGGGCGGTGGGCTGAGATGGCCGTCGACGCACCCGTGCGGAGCCTCGTGCTCTGGTTTCCCGACTGGCCCGTCACCGCTCTGCTCCACGAGGCTCGCGCGGCGAAGCGCCCGGGCGCGAAAGGCCGATCCGCGGTCGAGACGCGGCCCGGCGCCGCGACCCGGCCCGCGAGCACCCCCGACCCGAACGCCACCCCCGACCCGGACGCCGATCCCGACCCGGACGCCGATCCCGACGAAGGTCCTTCTCTCGCTGCCGCGCGACCGATCGCCGTCATCGAGCGCAACCTCGTGACGGCATGCTCGGCGGCCGCCCGTGCGGAGGGCGTGCGGCGGGGGCAGCGCCGCCGCGATGCCCAGGCGCGTTGCCCCGGCCTGATGGTCGTGCCGGCGGATCCCGGCCGCGACCACCGTGCTTTCGCGCCGATCGTCGCGGCGCTCGAAGAGCGAGCCCCCGGCGTGCAGCTGGTGCGGCCAGGCCTGTGCGCGCTGCGCGCACGCGGCCCGGCCCGCTACTACGGCGGCGAGTCCGCCGCGGCGAAGGTGCTGCTCGACATGCTCCACGACCTCGGTCTCACCGACGTTCGCGCGGGCATCGCCGACGGCCCGTTCACCGCCGAGCAGGCGGCGAAGTGCGGCACGAGCGCGGTCGAGGCCGTGTGCGTCGTCCCCGCCGGCGGCGCCGCGGGCTTCCTCGCACCGCTGCCGGTCGCGGTGCTCGACGCCTCTTCCCTCGGAGGCGTATCGTCGGCTTCCGCGTCCGACGACCTCGTGGGGCTCCTCGCCCGGCTGGGAGTGCAGACCCTCGGCGACTTCGCGGCCATGGCCCCCGATCGGGTGCGCGAGCGGTTCGGGGAGCGAGGCATCCGGCTTCACGCCCTCGCCGGCGGACGCGACTCCCGCCCGGTCGAACCGCGCACCCCGCCGCCCGAGCTGCATCGTGAGATCGCGTTCGAGCCGCCCCTCGAGATCGCCGATCAGGTCGCGTTCGGCATGCGTGTCACCGCAGACGACTTCATCGCGGGTCTGGGGGCCGTCGACCTGGTGTGCACCGAGCTGCGGGTCGAACTCGTCGGCGATCGGGGCGAGCGCAGCGAGCGCGTGTGGCTGCATCCCGGCTCGTTCGACGCCGCCGCCGTCGTCGACCGCGTCCGGTGGCAGCTCGCAGAGACCACCGAGGGTCTGCGCAGCGGCGTGGCGCTGGTGCGCATCTCTCCCGAGGCGGTCGATGCCGCGTCGCACCACGCGCCGGCGATCTTCGGCGGCGGTCCCGAAGAGAAGGTGCATCACGCCCTGTCTCGCGTGCAGGCGATGCTGGGGCATCGGGGCGTGCTCACCCCGTCGATCGGCGGGGGACGCTGGCTGATCGAACGGCAGGTTATGGTGCCGTGGGGCGACCGGCACGCGAAAGGTCCCGACGGGCTCGCCGCGCAGCGCGCCCGGCCCTGGCCGGGAAGCCTGCCCGACCCGCTGCCGGCGACGGTGTTCGCCGAGCCGATCCCGGTCGACGTCCGAGCGCTCGGCGGCGAGATCATCGACGTCGACGAGCGGGGGAGCGTGTCGGCCGTGCCCGCCACGTTCGTCGAGAGCGGGCGGCGGCGCGCGATCGAGGCGTGGGCGGGTCCGTGGCCGGTGGTCGAGAGGTCGTGGGATGCCGCGCGCTCACGTCGCGCCCACCGGTTCCAGGTCGTCGATGCCGACGGCGGCGCATGGCTGCTGGTGTGCGAGGGCGACTCCTGGACGGCGGAGGCCACCTATGACTGACACGCGTCGCGGGCGCACCGGGCGGTGGTGACCGATGGGCTTCAACAACCCCTCGGTGCCGTGGTCCGAGATGGAGCGCGTGCTGAGCGATCGGCGTCGCCCGTCCGGCCGGCCGGCCGGTGCCGACGGCGGAGACAGTCCGGCCTGGTCGCACAAGCGCGGGCCGTACGTCGCACCGGGCATCGCCCGCCCCGTCGACGCGATTCCCTACGCCGAGCTGCACGCGCACTCGTCGTTCTCGTTCCTCGACGGCGCATCGTCGCCCGAAGAGCTCGCCGAAGAGGCCGAGCGTCTCGGACTCCATGCTCTCGCCGTCACCGACCACGACGGCTTCTACGGGATTGTCCGCTTCGCCGAAGCGGCCGAGCACCTCCGGCTCCAGACGGTGTTCGGCGCCGAGCTGTCGCTCGAGCTGCCGGCGCCCCAGAACGGCGAAGCAGATCCCGTCGGCGCCCACCTGCTCGTCCTGGCCCGCGGCGAAGAGGGCTACCACCGCCTGGCCGGCGCCATCACCCACGGGCAGCTGCAGGGCGCCGAGAAGGGGCGGCCGGTCTACCGCCTCGACGAGCTCGCCGACCAGGGCCGCGATCACTGGGCGGTGCTCACCGGATGCCGCAAAGGAGCGGTCCGTCGCGCGCTCGCCGATCTCGGACCGGACGCTGCCGCCCGCGAGCTCGACCGGCTCGTCGACCTGTTCGGGCGCGACGCCGTGCACGTCGAGCTCATCGATCACGGGAATCCGCTCGACACGCGCCACAACGACGTGCTCGCCGGCCTCGCCCGGGAACGCGGACTGCCGCTGCTGGCCACCAACAACGTGCACTACGCCGCGCCGCGACGGCAGTTGCTGGCCGCCGCCGTCGCCGCGGTGCGCGCCAACCGCGGCCTCGACGAGCTCGACGGGTGGCTGCCCTCGCACGCAGGGGCGCACCTGCGGTCGGGCGCCGAGATGGCCGAGCGGTTCGTGCGGCATCCCGATGCCGTCGCCCGCACGGTCACGCTCGCCGACGAACTCGCCTTCCCGTTGCGGAGGGCGAAGCCGGCGCTCCCCAGACAGGAGGTTCCCGACGGCCACACGCCCATGTCGTGGCTGCGGCACCTCGTCTGGGAGGCGGTGCCCCGGAAGTATCCCGACCTGTCCGAGAAGGACCGCATCCGCATCGAGAAGGAGCTCGGTGTGATCGAGATGAAGGACTTCCCCGGCTACTTCCTGATCGTGCACGGCATCGTGCAGGAGGCGCGGCGTCGAGGCATCCTGTGCCAAGGTCGCGGCTCTGCCGCCAACAGCGCCATCTGCTACCTCCTCGACATCACCGCCGTCGATGCGATCGCCTACGATCTGCCGTTCGAGCGGTTCCTGTCGAGCCTGCGCGACGAGGAGCCCGACATCGACGTCGACTTCGACTCCGATCGGCGCGAAGAGATCATCCAATGGGTCTACGGGCGGTACGGGCGCGATCGGGCCGCCCAGGTCGCGAACGTCATCCAGTACCGCCCGAAGAACGCCGTCCGCGACATGGCCAAGGCGCTCGGGCACTCGCCCGGACAGCAGGATGCCTGGTCGAAGCAGGTCGAAGGGTGGGGAGCGCACCTCGAGACCGGGCCGGGTCACGACATCCCCGACCGCGTGCTCGAGTTCGCCGGCGAACTGCTCAAAGCCCCCCGGCACCTCGGCATCCACTCCGGCGGCATGGTGCTCACCGACCGCCCGGTGGGCGAGGTCGTTCCCATCGAGCACGCCCGCATGGAGAACCGCACGGTGATCCAGTGGGACAAGGACGACGCCGCCTGGATGGGGCTGGTCAAGTTCGACCTGCTCGGGCTGGGGATGCTCGCCGCCCTCCAGTACTGCTTCGACATGATCCGCGCCGCCACGGGCGAGGACTGGGAGCTGGCGACCCTTCCCAAAGAGGAGAAGGCGGTCTACGACATGCTGTGCCGGGCGGACTCGATCGGGGTGTTCCAGGTCGAATCGCGAGCGCAGATGGGGCTGTTGCCGCGTCTGCAGCCGCGCCGGTTCTACGACCTGGTGATCGAGATCGCGCTGATCCGTCCCGGGCCCATCCAGGGCGGCGCCGTGCATCCGTTCGTGCGGCGCAAGCTCGGCATGGAACCGGTGACCTACGCCCACGAGAAGCTGGTGCCGGTGCTCGAGCGCACGCTGGGCATCCCGGTGTTCCAGGAGCAGCTGATGCAGATGGGCATGGCCGTCGGCGGGCTCAGCGGCGAAGACGCCGACCTGCTGCGCCGGGCCATGGGCTCGAAGCGCGGGGTGGAGCGCATCGAGTCCTTGAAAGAGAAGCTCTACCGCGGCATGGCCGAGAACGGGCTCGTCGGCGACGAAGCCGATGCGATCTACGCCAAGATCCAGGCGTTCGCCAACTTCGGGTTCGCCGAGTCGCACTCGCTGTCGTTCGGGCTCCTCGTCTACGCCAGCTCGTGGATCAAGCTCCACTATCCGGCCGCGTTCCTCGCCGGGCTGCTGCGCGCGCAGCCGATGGGCTTCTACTCGCCGGCATCCCTCGTGTCGGACGCCCGCCGGCACGGCGTGGAGGTGCGCCGGCCCGACCTGCACCTGTCGGGGGTCGAAGCGGTGCTCGAACCGGTCGAGCCAGACGCCGGAGGGCCGACCGGACTCGACGCGTGCACCCTTCGGCACCAGCCGCCGGTCGGCGACTTCGACATCCACGCACCGGACGAATCCGCCGCCCACCGCCGCGACGGACGGTACTCGGTGCGCCTGGGCCTCGCGGCGGTGAAAGGCATCGGAACGAAGGTCGCCGAACGCATCGTGGCCGAGCGGGAAGCCGGCGGGTCCTACCGTGACCTGCGCGACCTCGTGCGGCGCACCAGCCTCACCGCGGCGCAGGTCGAAGCGCTGGCGACCGCCGGAGCGTTCGACGGACTCGGCCTCACCCGGCGCGAAGCGATCTGGCAGGCGGGGGCGGCCGCGCTCGACCGGCCCGAGTTCCTGCCCGACTCCCTGGTGTCGGTGCAGCCGCCGCTGTTCGCCGATCAGACCAGCTACGAACGGCTCGCGGCCGACCTGTGGGCCACGGGGGTGTCGACCGACGACCATCCCCTCACCCACTACCGGTCGGGGCTCGATGCGCGAGGAGTGCTGACCTCGCGCGAGCTGCGCTCCCACGAGACCGGACGGCGCATCGAAGTGGCGGGACTGGTCACCCATCGGCAGCGGCCGGCCACAGCATCCGGGGTCACCTTCCTCAACCTCGAAGACGAGCACGGCGTCGTCAACGTCATCTGCTCGGTGGGCGTGTGGAACCGGTACCGCCGGGCTGCGCGCGACGCGCCGGCTCTCATCGTCCGCGGCGTGCTCGAGCGCTCGCCGGAAGGGGTGACGAACGTGCTCGCCGACCGGTTCGAAGACCTCAGGGTCGGTGTGCGCCACCAGTCCCGCGACTTCCGGTGAGCACAGGTCTTGGTCACCTTCCGTGCACCCCGACGACAGGAGCGCGGGTTACGCTCTATTGGCTGCTCCGGTCGTTGTTCGCCGCGTCACCGCGCGTCGGCCGGAAGCGGGAGGGATGCACATGAGGGTCGTCGCGAGCTCGGACTGGCGAGACGACCTCCCCTTCGACACCCCGGTGGTCGTCGCCGACATCTCGCCCGGGGAAGACTCGCGATGCTTCGTGTGCGGCGCCGATTCCGACCCCCGCCCGCGGACCGAGCTCTGGGCGGTCAAGCACCGCCACCCCAAGCATCACGGCGGCTACGTCCGGTTCTACTGCGCCGAGCACCGACCCGCCCCGCCGCGGCCGCAGCCCGTCGTCGACCGCCGCTCCGCCCCGCGGACCGCACCGCGGCGCTCGCCGAGCCGCCCCGCCGCCGCCACCATCGAGCGGCCGAAGGCGATCTGCCCGAACTGCTTCGTCGAGGTCCCCTCGTCGGGCGAGTGCGGGATCTGCGGCACCACCGTCGCCTGACGCATCGGCGGATTCGCGCCACGCCATCCTCGGGTCTAAGGTAGGTGAGGCTACCCTAATCAGGGCGCCCTCATCTCCACGGAATCCCAGTGCTCGCAACGTTCCTCATCGGCCTGCGCGAAGGTCTCGAAGCCGCCCTCGTCGTCGGCATCCTCGTCGCCTATCTCACCCGCCTCGACCGCCGCGACGTGCTCCCGCGACTGTGGGTGGGCGTCGGGCTGGCCGTGACCCTGGCGCTGGCCATCGGAGCGATCCTCACCTTCGGCGCGTACACGCTGACCTTCGAGGGTCAGGAGATCCTCGGCGGCACGCTGTCGCTCGTCACCGTCGCGATGGTCACGTGGATGATCTTCTGGATGCAGCGCACCGCGCGCTCCCTCAGGCGCACACTCGAGGAGGGCGTCGACCGGGCGCTGGCCGCCGCGAGCCTGTGGGCCGCCGTCGTCGTCGGTTTCGTGTCGGTCGCCCGTGAGGGCGTCGAGACGACGCTCCTGCTCTGGTCGATGGTGCAGTCGTTCGGCGACGCCCCCGTCGCTCTGCTCGGCGCCCTGCTCGGGCTGGCTGCCGCCGTCGTCCTCGGGTGGCTGCTGGCGCGAGGGATGCTGCGCCTCGACCTGCGCCGCTTCTTCACGTGGACCGGGGCTTTCCTCATCGTCGTCGCCGCCGGCGTGCTCGCGTACGGCATCCACGACCTGCAGGAGGCGGGCGTCATCGCCGGCCCCTTCACCGCGGCGGCGCCGCTCGATCCTGTCACCGGGGCCGTCGCCGTCGGCTGGGCCGCCTTCCCGTTCGGCTGGGCGTTCGACGTGAGCGCCGCGATCCCGCCCGGCTCCCCGCTGGCGGCCGTGCTGCAGGCCACCGTCGGATTCATGCCGCGGATGTCGTGGCTGCAGGTGATCGCGTGGGCACTGTACGTCGGGGTCGTCGGCGCCATATGGGCCCGGGGTCAGCGCCGGCAGCCTCGGCCGCGGTCCGCAGCCCTTCCCGCCTCGCCGGTCGAGGCATCCGTTCCCGTCACCGCACCGCAGGGAGACTCATGACAAACCCTCGCCACCTCGTCCGCGTCGCCGCCCTCGGCACGGCGGCGCTGCTCCTGTCGGGATGCGTCGCGAAGACCGACGCGTCCGCCACCGGCGCGCTCACCGTCTCCTCGACCGCCGACGGATGCGCTGTGTCGCAGGCGACCGCTTCGAGCGGCACCGTCGCCTTCGACGTCACGAACCGCGGCGACGAGGTCACCGAGTTCTATCTGCTCGCCGAGGACGGTCTGCGGATCGTCGGCGAGGTCGAGAACATCGCGCCGGGCGCGTCGCGGACGCTGACCCTCGTCGCCCAGCCGGGCGACTACTTCACGCTCTGCAAACCCGGCATGGTGGGCGACGGCGTCGGCCGCGCGAGCTTCACCGTGACCGGCGACGAGGTGGCGGTAGGCGGAGCGGATGCCGAGCAGAAGCAGCGGGCCGTCGATCTCTACGCCGCCTTCGTGAAGGACCAGGTGGGGCAGCTCCTCCCCGCCGTCGAGACCTTCGTGACCGCGTACCAGACCGGCGACGACGCCGCAGCGCGGGAGCAGTTCCCCGAGGTGCGCGCCTCGTACGAGCGGATCGAGCCGGTCGCCGAGGCGCTGGGCGACCTCGACCCCCGCATCGACTACCGCGAGGTGGATGCCGTGGCCGAAGGCCTCGACTGGACCGGGTTCCACCGCATCGAGAAGGACCTCTGGGTGCCCGCGAAGGACGCGCTCAACGCCGACGGCGAGACGCCCGCGTGGCAGGATTGGGCACCCTCCACCCCGGACGAGCGCCGCGGCTACGGCGATCAGCTCATCGCCGACGTGCAGGAGCTGTACGACTACGTGCACTCGGCCGAGTTCCAGACCGCGCTGGACGCGCAGGGCGTCGCCGGTCTGTCCAACGGGGCCCGGGCGCTCCTCGACGAGGTGGCCACCGGCAAGATCACCGGCGAAGAGGACTGGTGGTCGGGCACCGACCTGTGGGACTTCGCCGCCAACGTCGAGGGCTCCAAGATGGCGTTCTCGCTCGTGGAGGACTTCGCCGCGTCGAAGGGCGACGACGGCGCCGCCCTCGTCGAGGAGATCGACGCGGGCTACGCCGACCTCGAGGCGGCTCTCGCGCAGCATGGCTCGCTGGCCGACGGCTTCCGCACCTTCACCGAACTGACCGATGCCGACAAACGCGAACTGACCGACCTGCTGAACGCGCTCGCCGAGCCGATCTCGCAGCTCACGGTCACCGTTCTGGAGTGAGATGAGCGAGCAGCCCGAATCGGAGCGGCCGGCTCCCGGCGTGTCGCGCCGCGGCCTGTTCGGCCTGGCGCTGGGCGCGGGTGCGGCCGGGCTGGCCCTCGGGGCGGGCGGGGGAGCGACCGCGGGCGTTGCGGTCGGTCGCGCGAGAGAAGCGGATGCCTCGGCCTCGGCGTACGAGTTCTACGGCGCCCATCAGGCCGGTGTGGTCACCCCGGTGCAGGATCACCTGCACTTCGCCGCCTTCGACATGATGCCCCGGACGAATCGTGACGACCTCGTGTCGCTCCTCCAGGACTGGACGTACGCGGCGGCGCGTCTCACACAGGGTCTCGACGTGAGCGCGAGCGGAGCGGTGGGCGGGCCCGTGCAGGCACCGCCGGACGACACCGGCGAGGCACTCGGTCTGCCGGCGAGTGGCCTGACCCTCACGTTCGGCTTCGGCCCGACCCTGTTCGAGCTGGACGGCGAGGATCGCTTCGGGATCGCCGCCGGGCGTCCGGCGGTGCTCGAGCGGCTCCCGGCCTTCCTGGGGGACGATCTCGATCCGGCCGCGTCCAACGGCGACCTGTGCATCCAGGCGTGCGCCGACGACCCCCAGGTCGCCGTCCACGCCGTCCGCAACCTGAGCCGGATCGCCTTCGGCCGCGCCCGGCTGCGGTGGTCGCAGCTGGGGTTCGGCCGCACCTCCCGTACCACGACGACGCAGGCGACGCCGCGGAATCTGTTCGGGTTCAAGGACGGGACCGCGAACATCCTCGCCGGTGATCGTGCCGGGCTCGACGAGCACGTGTGGGTCGCGGCATCCGATGACCCGGCGTGGATGGCGGGCGGCTCGTACCTGGTGGCGCGCAAGATCGCCATGATGATCGAGACGTGGGATCGCGTGCCGTTGAGCGAGCAGCAGACGATCGTCGGTCGCACCAAAGCAGAGGGCGCGCCGTTGTCGGGCGGCGACGAGTTCGCCGCGCCGGACTTCGCCGCCGTCGACACCGCCGGGACGAAGGCGATCCCCGAGACGAGTCACGTGCGGTTGGCGCACCCCGACCAGAACGGCGGCACCCGGATCCTGCGCCGGGGCTACAACTTCGTCGACGGGAACAACGACCTGGGGCGGCTGGATGCGGGTCTGTTCTTCCTGTCGTTCCAACGCGACCCGCAGCAGTTCGTGCGGCTGCAGCGGTCGTTGTCGTCCGATGTCATGAACGAGTACCTCCGCCACGTCGGCTCCGGGCTGTGGGCGGTGCCGCCGGGAATCGCCCCCGGCTCGTTCGTGGGGGCGGGCCTCTTCGGCTGAGTGGCACGCAACCGGGTCACAGCCAGTGGCGCCGCTTGAACGTGAGGTACAGGGCGGCGCTGGTCGCGGCCATGAGTCCCACCGCCATCGGGTAGCCCCACGGCCACTCGAGTTCAGGCATGTACTCGAAGTTCATGCCGTAGATCGTGCCCACCAGGGTCGGACCGAAGAGGATGGCCGCCCAGGCCGAGATCTTCTTGACCTGCTCGTTCTGAGCGAGCGCCGTGTCGGTCTGGCGCTGCGTCACCAGCGTCGCGTTGACGGTCAGCGCGTTCTCGAGCGTGACGCGGAAGCCGGTGATCCGCTCGATCGTCTTGAGGGCGTGGTCCTGCACGTCACGGAGCGCCCGCTGCAACTCGATGTCGACACCGTACTTGTCGGCGCCGCGAAGCAATCCGGTCAGCATGTCGGCCAGGGGCTGGGTGGCCCGCTGCAGGGCGAGCACTTCGCGGGACAGCTCGTAGATGCGCCGGGAGAGGCCGGGATCGTCGCCGGTGAAGAGGGCGTCCTCGATCTCGTCGATGTCGTTCTCGACCCCCGCCAGCACCGGAAGGTATTCGTCGACCACCTCGTCGAGGATCGCGTAGAGGACCGCTTCGGGACCGCGGGCGAGCAGCTCGGGCTGTTCTTCGAGTCGTCGGCGGACACGCGCCAGGTCGGGCGACTCGGCGTGTCGAATGGTGACGACGAAATCCGGTCCGACGAAGACATGCAATTCTCCGAATTCGACCGTCTCGGATTCGTCGATGTAGCGGGCGGGTCGCAGGACGATGAAGAGGATGTCGCCGTAGCGTTCCAGCTTCGACCGCTGGTGGCCGTTCAGGGCATCCTCGACGGCCAGCGGGTGGAGTGAGAATTCTGCCGCGACCTGCTGAATTTCTTCTGGGGTGGGACGAAACATGCCGATCCACGCCATACCGCCCCGCGCGCGCATGTACTCGAAGGTGTCGGACAGGCTGGTGGGGTTCTCGATGCGGGCCCCCGCGACGTAAACGCCGTTGTCGATGATCGGCATGGTCCCATTCTTTACGTTCAGAGATATATCGGTTGCACACGCCGAAACCATTCAATGTCAACGCGCCCTTTTCGGCGTGTAAGGCGATAACGTCTGCATTGCAGGCGTCCCCAGCGCTTGCCGGCGGAGATCTGTTCCCCAACTACTCCGCTATTACCGAGTGGCGTTTCGTCATCTCCGGGTGCGAGCCCGCCGCTGACGGTAGCCGGGTTCCGGGCGTCCCCAGCGCCCGGGACCTGGTGCGCTGAGTGCCGGGGCGGGGATCGGACGTATCTCGTCTGGTCCCCGCCCTGAGCCCCCGACGTGCGCGGACGCGAGTGCGGACGTCATGACCGCGGCGCGCTGCGCGATGCCGGCGTCGCGCCGACGGCCAGCGCCGCGATGCCCGTGACTCCGGCGAGGGCGGCGAGACCGACCGGCAGGCTCACCGCTGTCGCGACCGCCCCCACCAAAAGGGGTCCGGCGCTGTCGCCGAGCTCACGGCCCAGTTCGGCGGATCCCATCGTTCGCCCGAGGCGTTCGGGTGGGGTGGAGTCGGCGAGGGCTGCGAAACCGAACGGCGTGACGATGCCGATGCCGGCCCCGATCAGCACCGCCGCGCCGTACAGGCCGATGGCACCCCAGGGCGCGGCGGCTGCCAGCACGCCCGCAGCCGTCACGACGAGTCCGATCGCCGTGCCGAGGCGGTCGCCGAGTCGGGAGCTGTCACGGTGGTTGCCGACCCACGGCTGCACGACGGTGGAGGTCAGCGCGAGCACCGACGCGATGCCGACCGCGCTGAGCAGGCCCGACCCGTCCTGTGCGGCCAGGGCCGGGAGGAAGCCGACGGATGCCCCGAGCACGGCGGTGGAGGTCGCCAGGGCGAGCGTCGGCACGAGGAACCGGCGGTCGGTGGTCTGTCGTACGAGGTCGACGACCGTGTAGCGCGGTCGCGGCAGGGGAGGGATGGGCGGCAGGGCGATCGCGACCCAGACCGCGGTGACCGCGGCGGCGCCCGAGAGGACGGCGAACAGCAGGGGGAGGCCGCCTCAGCCGATGAGCAGCGCGGCCAGAAGCGGCCCCAGGGTGTAGCCGAGGCTCTTCCACGAGCCGTAGCGGCCGAAGTAGCGTCCGGTGCGTGCGGCCCCGGCGAGCCGTGCCACACCGGCCGAGGACGCGGGGGAGAAGGCGGCGGCCGCCGCCCCCTGGCCGAGGCGGGCGATCGCGAGCAGCACCGCATTCTCGGCGCCGAGGCCGACGAGCGAGAGCGCGGCGAACGCGACGAGCCCGCCCACGATGACCGGCTTCGGGCCGATGCGATCGGACAGAGACCCGAACACGGGCTTCAGCACCACCTCGGCGATGTCGTACAGGGCGAGCAGGAGCCCGATGCGCAGCAGGCTGAGTCCCACCTCCTCGCCGGAGGCGCCGAGGCCGGCGGCGACGCTGAAGGCCCCGAAAGCGGTGACGAACCCCGCGGCGTAGAGGGGTGCGATCCGAGCGCGCGGAACCGCGGTCTCGTTCGTCAGGGTCACACGCGCCTCCGCTGCGGTCGTCTCGCTCGATCGTAGTGTCGGCCCCTGACACCGGACGGGAGCGCAAGAATCGACCCATGGCGACCCGGCTGCTCCTCATCTCCGACACGCACATCCCGGGGCGCGCGCGGCGCCTGCCCGACGCGGTGCTTCGCGAAGCGGATGCCGCGGACCTCGTGATCCACGCGGGAGACTGGGTCGCGGCATCCGTTCTCGACGAACTCGAGCAGCACGGCGACGTCCTCGGCGTCTACGGCAACAATGACGGCGCCGACCTGCGCTCCCGGCTCCCCGAGGTCGCGCACCGGGTGATCGACGGTGTGCGCCTGTCCGTCGTGCACGAGACCGGGCAGAGAGCGCGCCGCGAGGTGAGGATGGATGCCGCGTTCCCCGACACCGATGTGCTCGTGTTCGGCCACAGCCACATCCCGTGGGAGAGCGTGTCGCCCCGCGGGATGCGACTTCTCAATCCGGGGTCGCCCACCGACCGGCGCCGGCAGCCGGCGCACACCATGATGACCGCGCTCGCCGACGACGGCGGCCTGAGCGACGTGAGGCTGATCGAGCTCTGACGCTGTCGCGCGCCGGGCGTCGCGCACCCGCTTCCCGCCGGCGCGAACCAGGAGGATACTGAGCCTCGGCTGGACGATCCGGGGCGCTCGGCGGTATTTCCGCGACCTGACGGCGCTCATAGCAGTAACCGGTGCTGCGCTGGGGCAGCGCCCTTCCCTTCTCGGCGGGAGGAAGCCGATGAACACGATCGATCTCCTCGAACTGCGGATCCACGGCATCGCCAACTCCCCGCCCGCAGCCGCGCTCCTGGCGACCGACGAAGAGATCGAGCGTGCCGACGGCGACATGCAGGGGTCGTTCTGGCGGATCAAGCGGCCGACGGGCTTCTCGGTGACGGCCGCGTCGGCCGAGGCATCCGGCGATCCCCACGAGCCCATGCCGACCGCCGAAGCGTACTGGTGGGGGAATCAGGCGCGCACGGGCGGCACCGGGCTGGCCCTGGTAGGGCGGGTGATCGTGCACATCGGCTGGCTTCTCGTGCTGCCGTTCGGCCTGTGCAATCTGGCCTATTGGGCCCGGCGCGACATCAAAGGGGAGGTCGAGACCCCCGAGCTGTGGCACAGCGGCGACGGCGCCGGGCTGATCCGCGTGTTCGCGCTGTTGCAGACGCTGTTCTACACGGTGGGTCTGCTGGCGGTGTCCGTGCACCTGATCGGCATCCAGTGCTTCCCCGCGCCGGAGGACGACGGACCTGTCGAGGTATGCGCGGCGCTTCCGGGATTCCTGAACTTCCTCGTCGACCTGACCCCGAACGCCCGGGCGGCGCTGCTCGCCGTCGTCCCGATCGCCGTGATCCTGTTCCTCTATGTGGTCAGCCGCCGGGCGCGGGCGGGCTTTCACCCCTTGACGTCCTTCGACGAGGAGCTGGTCGGCTCGCCGGTGGCGCCGACGGATGCCTCGGCCCCGGCGGCCTCGGGCGCCGAGGTCTCCGGATCGCCCGGCGCGGCCTCCGGCGCGGGCTCGGACGGCGGCGCCGACGCTGGCTCACTGCTCGGCGGGTCGGCGGTGGATGGCCCGGGTGAAGCATCCGACGTCGACGACTCGTCCGCGCCGCCGCGGCCCGCGCTGCTCGGGTCGGTCGGCTTCTGGCAGCGCCCGCGGACCGCCGAGGCGGCCGAGCGGACCCACCTGGCCGCGGTCTTCGCGTTCGTCGTGATGACCCTGTCCGTGGATGCCGTGCTCGATGCGACCGGTCTCGGCCTCACCGAGGTGTGGCTGCAGGGCAGCAGCGCGTGGCGCGAGGCGCCGTTCCCGGCGGTCATGGCTCTCGTCGGCGGGGGGCTGGTGCTGTGCACCGTGGCGCTCGCGTGGGGCGGTGCGCTCAGCGGCAGGATGACGGCCGTCCGCGTGCGCCGGGGGCTCGCGACGTGGCTCATGGTCGCCTCCATCGTCGCCTTCGCCGTCTGGCTGTCGTGGGCGTTCTTCGTCGACAGCGCCGCGCCCGTGCCGCCGCCGAACGGCGCCGCGGCCGACGGTCTCAGCGGCATGGTCGTCGCGCCCACGGTCATCGCCGCGGTCGGCGCGCTGATCGCGCTCGCGAGCCTCTCGTGGGGCTACGGGCGCGGCATCCAGGTCGTGTGCGGGGTCTTGATCCTCGGTGCGCTGGGGTTCGCCGTCGTGGCCACCCTGCGCGCCGACGACCCCGACGCCACCAACCTCATGACCTACATCGCCGCCGGGCTCGTGATCGCCGCCGTCATCGCGTCGTATGCGCCCCTGCTCGTGCGGGAGAACCGGACCCGCGCCAGATACGCCGGCTGGCGGGGCAACGGAGCCGCCGTGGCGCTGCTGTCGGCATGGTTCGCGTCGCTCGTGATCACGAGCCTTCTCGTTCTCGGGGTGTACTCGTGGCTGTCGACACCGTCCGACAGCACGGCCACCCGGGCGTTCCTGCGGACGGTGCGCGACGCGATCACCAACACCGAGGCCGAGGACACGCCGGTGATCGAGCTGCCGGTGTTCTACTCCCGGTTCGCGACGATGCTCGTGGTGATCCTGACGGTCGTGATCATCGCCGCCGTGCTCGCCATGATCGGAGGTCTGCGCAAGTTCCCCGCCTTCAGCGTGCCCGGGCTGATGTTTCCCGACGACCTGCGCGGCGAAGACCTGGCGCTGCAGAAGGACCGCGACGGCTACTACGGCGGTGTCGGGCGGATCTTCGTCCCGGGATCGCCGCGCAGCGTCGACGCGACCGAGCCGTGCGAGAAGTGGCGCACCGAAGCCGTCTCGGTCGACGACTACCCCACCTTCGAGCACCGTCCGGGCGGACGCCTCCGCGAGGTGGCGAGCGCCCGTCGCGTGGCGGGTCTGGCCCAGCGTGGCGAGCCGATCCTGTTCCTGCTGTCGGTGTTGACCGCCGCCGCGCTGCTCGTGCTCGGCATCCCGACTCTCGGCTCGATGCTCGCGGAGTTCGCGGTGTGGGAGCGCATCAACGCGCTGTCGGGATGGGCGCTGGGACTCCTCGCCCTGGCCGCTGTCGGATGGGTGGTGGCCAACGCCGTGACCTCCGACGAACGGCCCCTCGGTCTGGTCTGGGACATTGTGTGCTTCTTCCCCCGGGCCGGGCACCCGTTCACGGCGCCGTGCTACGCGGAGCGCGCCGTTCCGGAGGTCGCCAAGCGGGTGCGGCATCACATCGACGACTCCCGGAGGGCGGGGAGGGACCCGCAGGTGATCCTGTCGGCGCACTCGATGGGTGCGACGATCGCGGTGGCGGTGATCTTCATGCTCGGGCAGGAGGACGACGACCGCGTCAAGGCGGCGATGAAGGCCGGGCTCGACCCGGCCCGGGTCGATCGGTATGTCGATCGGGTGGCGCTGCTGACGCACGGCGTGCAGCTGCGCGCCTACTTCAGCCGCTTCTTCCCGGAGGTGTTCGGGCACCGGGTGCTGGGTACGCGGGGAACCCGCGGTCCTGCGCTCGTGCGCGCGGATCCGTGGGAGAAGCAGGTGATCGAGGAGGCGAAGCACCCGTACGAGGGATTCGGCCCCGATGAGGACCCCGTGACGGTCGTCCGGCTGCTTGGCGGGGCGCATCTCGGCACCGATCACGCCGTGCAGCCGCGGTGGCGGAGCCTGTGGCGGCGCACCGACTTCCTCGGCTTCCCCGTGCACGGCTACGCCAGCAACGTGGTGCGCGATCACGACGGCACCTGCCGCAACGAGAACCTCATCGACCGGGGCGCGACGGAGCGCTCGCCGCAGTCCTACCTGTGGCGGATCGCGCGGCACGACAACTACCTGTCGACGGCCCAGTACCGCGCGGCGCGCGATGAACTCGTGGCGATGCTGCGGTCGGAGCGGCCGAAGATCGCTCGGCAGGAGAAGCCGACGTCGCGCCGGGAGGCCGCCGGGCGCCAGGCCTGAGGCATCCGGGCTCGCCCGCCCTCGGGGGCATCCCGGGCTCGTCGGCCCTCGTGCATACCCGGTTCGCCCTGTCCGGCCAGGGGTTCGGGGCGCGGTTCGTGCGCGACATCCCGGGTCCACCCGCGGGTCGCGCCGGTGACGCGCCCCAAGCTCGTCCCCGCGCGCACGCTGTGAAGTCGCCGGGCGCGCTATCCGCAGTCGACCGCGATCACCGAGCCGTCGGCGGCGAGGGCGGCGCGCTGCGCTGAGTGGTACGCCTCCTCCTTCGGGTGGGCGGGGTAGCCGTCGCGCGAGTCGTACCTGGCCACGGCGAGCCCCGCCTCCAGTTGCAGAGACCCGACGTCGACGCCGGCCGGGGTCGTCACGAAGCGAAGGAGGCGCCCGTACCGGTCCTGATCGTTCTGCCCCGGTGGAAGCTCGAGGAGGACCGTGTCGCCCGGGGCGACGACACGGGAGACGGATGCCGCGGCCTCATCGTGTCCGCACTCTCCGCGCTCAGGGGTGTCGATCCCGATGATGCGAACGGTCCCCGCCGACGTCTCGACGGTGTCGCCGTCGATCACCGACACGAGAGTCGCCTGCTCCTCGCTCCCGACGGCTTCGCTCTCGTCGGGCACTGCGGGGGCCTCGACCGCGGAGTCGCTCGTCGGTGGCCACGGGAAGGGGAGGTAACCGTTCGCAATCGCATAGCCGAGCGCGACGGCCACCACGACCAGGACGAGCGGCAACCCCGTCGCGCGTCGGCGTCGCTTCGCCATCGCCACCACCTCCGCTCGAACGACAGCCTCTCCACGATGCCAGGGGCTTCGGACGTCGCCGCGCACCTCGATCGCGCGTGTCGCCCGGGCAGAATGAGGGTGTGACGAGTCGATTCACCGTGGTGACCGTTGTGCCGGCGGCCCGGGCAGAGATCTTCGGCATCTCGCTCGACATCGACGCCCACGTCGCCTCGATGTCCCAGTCGGGCGAGCGCGCGGTCGGCGGCGTCACGGCGGGTCGGATCGCCCTGGGCGAGACGGTCACCTGGCGGGCCCGTCATTTCGGGATCTGGTTCACGATGACCTCGCAGATCACCGAGCTGGACGAGCCTGAGCGTTTCGTCGACCGTCAGGTCAGCGGGCCGTTCAAGGTGTTCGAGCACGAGCATCGGTTCGATGTGACCGCCGCCGGCACGCGCATGGCCGACGTCATCACCGTCGCGTCGCCGATCTTCGGAGTGCTCGCCGAACGGCTGGTGCTGGTGCCGTACCTGCGTCATCTCATCGCGAAGCGGAACCGCCATCTCGTTGCCGCCCTCGCGGGCACGTCCCGCGGCTGACCGGTCGGCGAAAGGGTCGACATCGTCGGGTCTCCTAGGTCCATTGGTCGTTCGCGGAAGCGACGTAGCGGTCCGGCTCCGGCGCGCGGTTGAAACGCCGGCCGGTGAGCGCGTCGGGCGTGATCTTCACCCACCGGTACTTCAAGGTGGGAATCCAGGGCCGCAGCGGCAGCGCGTCGAGCGCGTCGATCTCGCTCTGCAGCTCGACGCGGCTGGCGGTGCCCTTCACCACGACGCTCGCGGCGGATGCGTCGTCGTATTCGTCGATCTCGAACGCGACGCGCGGGTTCGCGGTCAGACCGGCGAGCTTGGATCCCGGCGCGGTGCGGAAGTACAGGCGTCCACCGTCGACCACAAAGTTGACGGGGAAGATCTCCTGGTCGCCCGCGACGTTGATCGCCATTCGGCCGAGCTCGGCGTGCTCCAGCAGGTCCCAGCATTCTTCTTCGTCGAGTTTCACGACGACGTCGTCGGCGGTGTCCATGAGTCGACGACACCACCGGCCGGCCGACTTGTCCGGGTCGAAAGTCCCGCGGGCGAACGCGACCGCCGATGCTCCGGGCGAGACGGCCCAGTCAAGACAGCGCCCCTGGAGGGACTCGAACCCCCAACCGTTTCCTTAGGACGGAACTGCTCTTCCATTGAGCTACAGAGGCTGGCCCCCTGAGTCTAGCCGCCATCGCCGGGCATCCGAGCGAAGGTGGGATAGCGTCGCACCGTGAGAACACGGCGGGGTGCGGCATCCGTCTTCGCCCTCACGGCGACCGTCGTCGCGCTCACCGCGTGCGCGCCCGCAGGCGGCGCAGCCGTGCGACTGCCGCCCGAGAACGCGGTACCCGACTATCAGCTCGGCGCCGCCTACGAGCCGCCCGACGGAGTGACGGTGGTCGCTCGGGATCGCACCGCCGACCCCGCCGACGGCGTGTACTCCATCTGCTACCTCAACGCGTTCCAGACGCAGCCGGGCGAGCTCGCCGACTGGCCGGGCGAACTGATCCTGCGCAGCGCCGATGGTCCGCTCTTCGACCCCGACTGGCCCGGCGAGGCGCTGCTCGACACCTCTACCGAGACCAAGCGGCAGGCGATCGCCGACATCGTCGTGCCGTGGATCCGCGACTGCGCCGAGGCGGGGTTCGACGCCGTCGAGTTCGACAACCTCGACACCTACACCCGCAGCGGCGGGGCGCTGACGTTCGGCGACAACCTCGCCCTCGGGAGGGTCCTCGTCGGCGCCGCCCATGAGGCTGGACTCGCGGCGGCTCAGAAGAACGCCGCCGAGGACGCCCGCGTGCTCCGCGACGAGGGCCGCTTCGACTTCGCGATCTCCGAGGAATGCGCCGCCTACGACGAATGCGCCGCCTACCTCGACGTCTACGGCGAACACGTCGTCAACGTCGAGTACGGCGACCCGGTCGCTTTCGCCGCGGCCTGTGAGGGGGGACGGATGCCTCGCGCCTCCGTCCTGCGCGACCGTGATCTCGTCGCGCCCGACGATGCCGCCTACGTCTTCGAGCTCTGCGCCGCCGACTGAGCCGGCCGCCGCTCTCTTCGTCCCTGACCTCGCCGGACCCGACAGCGGCCCCGGTGCCGAAGCACCGGGGCGGCTGCACACCTGGAGCGTCAGGCCTGCGTGCCCAGCGCGAAGCGCATCGAGCCGTCGTCCGCCAATTCGGCGTCGAGCACCCGATCGTCGAGCACGTGCGCGGCCGTCTCGTCGAGGAACACACGGGCCCCGTCGGTGACGACGATGGTGTCCTGCGGCTCGGGGTCGGCCGTCACACTCAGCTCGAAGCCGGTGTCGGTGCCCGTGTCGCGGATGCGCACGCCTCCGTCCTCGGCCTGGGGAACCCGTGCGACGATCTGCTTGACGGCTTCGGCGGCCGTCGGGGTCATCGTGAGCATGATGTCTCCTTCCGTCGGGACTGCGAGTCAGCCACGATTCCGAGAACGCGGCTCGATCTCAACCTCTCGGCGCCATTCCCACGGTTTTCCCACGTTCCTGGCCCGGGTTGCCGGCGGGGTCTGCCAGGGTGAAGCCATGACACGCATCGGCATCGTCGCCGAGGCGCCCGGTGAGAACCGGGTGGCGGCGACTCCCACCACCGTCCCGAAGCTGCTCGCCCTCGGTTACGAGGTCGTCATCGAGGCCGGAGCGGGGGATCGATCGTCGTTTCCGGATGCCGCGTACCGCGCGGCCGGAGCATCCGTCGTCGACACCGCAGCCGCGTGGGCCGCGCCCATCGTCCTCAAGGTGGACGCGCCGACGCCGGCCGAGATCGCCCGGCTGGCCGACGGAGCCACGATCATCGCGACGCTGAGTCCCGCGCTTCGCCCGGACCTCGTCGAGGCCCTCGCCACGCGCGGCATCACCGCGATCGCGCTCGACGCCGTTCCCCGCATCTCTCGCGCTCAGTCGATGGACGTGCTCAGCTCGATGGCGAACATCTCAGGCTACCGCGCGGTGGTCGAAGCGGCGCACGAGTTCGGCCGGTTCTTCACCGGGCAGGTGACCGCGGCGGGCAAGGTGCCGCCGGCGAAGGTCCTCGTGGCCGGCGCCGGCGTCGCGGGTCTCGCGGCCATCGGCGCGGCGTCCAGCATGGGGGCGATCGTCCGGGCAACCGACCCGCGGCCCGAAGTGGCCGACCAGGTCGCGTCGATCGGGGGCGAATACCTCGAGGTGGTCGTGCCCGACGAGCAGAAGCAGGTGTCGGCCGACGGGTACGCCACCGGGACCAGCGACGCCCATGACCGGCGTGCCGCCGAGATCTACTCCGAGCAGGCGGCCGACGTCGACATCGTCATCACGACCGCCCTCATCCCGGGGCGGCCCGCGCCACGCCTCATCACCGCCGCCGACGTCGCCCGCATGAGGCCCGGCAGCGTCATCGTCGACATGGCTGCCGCGCAGGGCGGCAACGTCGAGGGGTCGGTGGCGGGGGAGCGGGTCGTCACCGACAACGGCGTCGTCATCCTGGGCTACACCGACCTTCCCGGCCGCCTCCCGCAGCAGGCGTCGCAGTTGTTCGGCACGAACCTCGTCAACCTGCTCAAGCTCCTCACGCCGGCCAAGGACGGAGAACTCGCCCTCGACTTCGACGATGTCGTGCAGCGCACCGTCACCGTGGTGCGGGCCGGGGAGGTCACCTGGCCGCCGCCGCCCGTGGCCGTCTCGGCATCCCCGCCGAGATCGACCGGTGAGCTCTCTCCCGCGTCGGCGAACGCCGTCGCGAAGCCGTCGTCACGCGTACCTCGCACCGCTCTCGTCGTGGCGGGCATCGCCGTCCTCTTCGCGGTGTGCGCGTTCGCCCCGCCGCCCCTTCCGCAGCACTTCCTGGTGCTGACGCTGGCCGTCGTCGTCGGCTTCTACGTCATCGGCAACGTGGCGCACGCCCTCCACACGCCCCTCATGAGCGTCACCAACGCCATCTCGGGGATCATCGTCGTCGGCGCGATGGTGCAGATCACCGCGCCCGATCCGACGGTGCAGATCCTCGCCGCGGTCGCCGTCCTGCTCGCGAGCATCAACATCTTCGGCGGCTTCGCCGTGACCCGTCGCATGCTCGCCATGTTCCAGAAGGGCGACGCCCGATGACCGGGGCAGCGGGAGCGGTGGCGACCGCCGCGTACATCGTCGCAGCCCTGCTGTTCGTGCTCAGCCTCGCCGGACTCAGCAGGCACGAGACCAGCCGCCGCGGAGTCACCTACGGCATCGTCGGCATGTCGATCGCGCTCGCCGCCACGGTGTGGCTCGTCGCCGACGCCGCCGCCGGCACCGCGAGCGGCGGTCTCGGCCTGACGCTCCTCGTCGTCGCGCTGCTCGTCGGCGGCGCTGTCGGGCTCTGGCGCGCGCGCGTCGTCGAGATGACCGGCATGCCCGAGCTCATCGCCCTGCTGCACTCGTTCGTCGGGCTCGCCGCGGTGCTCGTCGGCTGGAACGGCGCGCTCTCCGACCCCGGCCTGGACGGGGCGCTCGCCGACATCCATCACGCGGAGGTCTTCATCGGGGTGTTCATCGGGGGCGTCACCTTCACCGGCTCGATCGTGGCCTTCCTCAAGCTGTCGGCGCGGATCTCGTCTCGTCCGCTCGTCCTCCCCGGCAAGAACGCCCTGAACCTGGGTGCCCTCGCCCTCTTCGTCGTGCTCACCGTCTGGTACGTCCTGACGCCGGAGCTGTGGCTGCTGGTGCTCGTGACGACGCTGGCGTTCGCGCTCGGCTGGCACCTCGTCGCGTCGATCGGCGGGGGAGACATGCCGGTGGTCGTATCGATGCTCAACAGCTACTCGGGGTGGGCGGCTGCCGCGGCCGGGTTCCTGCTGAACAACGATCTGCTCATCGTGACGGGAGCGCTCGTCGGGTCGTCGGGTGCGTACCTCAGCTACATCATGTGCCGCGCGATGAACCGGTCGTTCCTGTCGGTGATCGCCGGCGGCTTCGGGATCGAGGCGCCGAGCGGGACGGATGCGGCGCAGGGCGAGCACCGCGAGATCGACGCCGAGAGCGCCGCCGACATGCTGGAGGGCGCGTCCTCCGTGGTGATCACCCCGGGATACGGGATGGCGGTCGCGCAAGCGCAGCATGGCGTGGCCGACCTCGTGCAGAAGCTGCGGGAGCGCGGGGTGCAGGTGCGGTTCGGCATCCATCCGGTCGCCGGTCGCCTCCCCGGTCACATGAACGTGCTCCTGGCAGAGGCGAAAGTGCCGTACGACATCGTCCTCGAGATGGACGAGATCAACGACGACCTCGCCGCGACCGATGTCGTTCTCGTGATCGGGGCGAATGACACCGTCAATCCGGCAGCCGCCGAGGACCCGGGAAGCCCGATCGCCGGAATGCCCGTGCTGCGCGTCTGGGAGGCTCAGAACGTGATCGTGTTCAAGCGCTCGATGGCATCGGGATATGCCGGTGTGCCGAATCCGCTCTTCTGGCGCGAAAACACCCAGATGCTGTTCGGCGACGCCAAAGAGCGGATCGACGACATTCTCATGCACCTCTCACGGGTCGCCGGCTGACACGAAAAGGCCGACGGGGATCAACCCGTCGGCCTGTGGACGAATGCGATCAATGCGCGGCTTCATACGCTTCGAGAACGGATGCCGGAACCCGGCCCCGCTCCGACACCTGATGCCCATTCGCTTTCGCCCATTCGCGAATGGCGGTGTAATCCTGTTGGCCGGAACGCCGCCGTTTGCGACCGCTCGACGATGCCCCGCCTCCGGACGTTGCCGCGCTCCGCGACGAGACGCTGCGGGCGGCGCCGATATAGGGAGCGAGCGCGTCGCGCAGCGCAACGGCATTGTCGGCGGTGAGGTCGATCTCATAGGCGACGCCGTCGAGCGAGAACAGGACGGTCTCGCCTTCGCCTATTTCGAGGACGGTTCCGTCGAGGTCGTCGACGAGTTGATGCACAATTCTGCGAGCCATGGGATGCACACTACGCCGAATTGTCGCAGAGCGGGCACATCCCGACTGGACGAGAATTAGCGTTACGGGAGAATCCCCGCGCGCCGTGCGCGTGCGACGGCGGCATGGCGGGTCGAGGCATCCAATTTCGCCATAGCCGACTGCAGATACGACTTGACGGTTCCTTCGCGCAGCGACAATGCGGTCGCGATCTCCGCGTTCGTCGACCCCAGCGCGGCGCAGGCGAGCACGTCGATCTCACGGGGCGACAGCTTCACGTCGAGGTCGGCGGCGGCATCCGTCTCGCTGCTCGTGAGCGCCGCGAGACGCTGTTCGACGCGCTGCAGACGCTCGCGCACGAGCGGATCGTCGACCGATGCCGCAACGCTGCGGAGCTCTGCATACGTCTCGCGCAGTTCCTCCCGGGCGGCGGGCGCGAGAGCGGATGCCTCGCCCGCCGGTGTCGAGAGCTTCAGGCGGCGTTCGACCTCCTCGCGGATCCGCAGTTCGCTCGAGAGCTCGTCGGCGACGGCGAACGCGGGCCGCGCGACGACGTCGCCCACCGCGGCCTCGGCCCACGATCCGCAGTAGATGACGCCGCGGGCCCGTCCGCTGACCAGCACCGGCACAGCGAACAGCGTCGCGATGCCCTCGCCGAGCACGTGCCGGTCGTAGTCGTGGGTGATGGTGCGGGAGGAGCGGTAGTCGAGCGCGAGGCGCGGGCGCTTCTCGACGAGGGCTCGCCCGCCCAGGCCGCGGGACGCCTGCACGACCAGGCCTTCGAGGCTGCGCGTGCGCGCGCCCACGATCGACGTGACGTGGATGGCGTCGTCGTGCTCGAGTCCGCCGAACGCGACGGGGAAGTGAGTGCGCCGCACCAGATCCGCGACCGCGCGCGCCAGCACCTGCTCATCGCTCTCGGTGCCGCGGGATCTCTGGGTGGCGATGTAGGAGCTCACGCACTACCTACTTCCGGGGGTGACGGCGTCGTCGCCGCTTTTCGTAGCGTCGACCATACCACCAGGTCGGACGCTCGCCCCGCCGCCCGGGAGGACCCCCACGGCGCATCGCAGCGCCCCCCATGAGGCAAGGAGGCCACATGCCCGATCCCCGGATCGAGACCGCCCCACCGGGCGGCATCGACTACATCGCGGTGGAGGAATCGCCGCGATTCGTCGAGCTCAAGCGACGTCAGCGCGGGTTCGTCTTCCCGATGGCCATCGCGTTCCTCGTCTGGTACTTCGCGTACGTCCTGCTGTCGTCGTTCGCCCCCGCGTTCATGTCCCAGCGTGTCTGGGGCGACATCACGGTGGGCCTGCTGTTCGGCCTCGGCCAGTTCGTGACGACCTTCGCGATCACCATGACCTACGTCTGGTACGCCAACCGCAAGCTCGACCCGATCTCGGAGGAGATCCGCGACGAGCTCGAGCGCGAGGAGGCGAAGGCATGAACGACGTCTTCGGTGCTGTCGCCGCCGCTGTCACCACGGTCGAGAACAATCCGGTGCTGAACATCTCGATCTTCGGCGCCTTCGTGGCGGTGACGCTGTTCATCGTGATCCGCGCGAGCCGCAACAACAAGACGGCGGCCGACTACTACGCCGCCGGACGCTCGTTCACGGGGCCGCAGAACGGCTTCGCGATCTCGGGCGACTACCTGTCGGCCGCGTCGTTCCTCGGGATCTGCGGGGCGATCGCGATCAACGGCTACGACGGCTTCCTCTACTCGATCGGCTTCCTGGTCGCGTGGCTGGTCGCCTTGCTGCTCGTCGCCGAGCTGATGCGCAACACCGGCAAATTCACGATGGCCGACGTGCTGTCGTTCCGCCTCAAGGAGCGTCCGGTCCGGATGGCCGCCGCGATCACGACCCTCGCCGTCTGCTTCTTCTATCTGCTCGCGCAGATGGCGGGCGCCGGCGGTCTGGTGTCGCTGCTGCTGGGCATCACCGAGGCGGTCGGGCAGTCGATCGTGGTCGCGGTCGTCGGCGTGCTGATGATCGTCTACGTGCTCGTGGGCGGCATGAAGGGCACGACGTGGGTGCAGATCGTCAAGGCGTTCCTCCTCATCGGCGGCGCGCTCGTGATGACGATCTGGGTGCTCGCGATCAACGGCTTCAGCCTCAACACGCTGCTCGAGAACGCGGTGGCGGCGTCGCCGAAGGGCGAGGCGATCCTCGGACCGGGCCTGCAGTACGGCGCCAACCCGTGGGACTTCATCTCGCTCGCGATCGCGCTGGTGCTCGGCACCGCCGGTCTGCCGCACGTGCTGATGCGCTTCTACACGGTGCCCACCGCCAAGGAGGCTCGTCGCTCCGTGGTGTGGGCGATCTGGCTGATCGGCCTGTTCTACCTCCTGACCCTCGTGCTGGGCTACGGCGCCGGCGCGCTCGTCGGGCCGGAGACGATCGCGGCGGCCCCCGGCGGCGTGAACTCGGCGGCTCCGCTCCTGGCGCTGGCGCTCGGCGGGCCGGTGCTGCTCGGCTTCATCTCGGCGGTCGCGTTCGCGACGATCCTCGCCGTGGTGGCCGGACTCACCATCACGGCCGCGGCGTCGTTCGCGCACGACATCTACGCGAACGTCGTGAAGAAGGGCGACGTGCCGCCGGACGGTGAGGTGAAGGTCGCCCGCCGCACGGTGATCGTCATCGGCATCCTGGCCATCATCGGCGGCATCGGCGTGCAGGGTCAGAACGTGGCGTTCCTCGTGGCGCTCGCGTTCGCCGTCGCGGCCTCGGCGAACCTGCCGACCATCCTGTACTCGCTGTTCTGGCGCCGGTTCACCACGCGGGGAGCGGTGTGGAGCATGTACGGCGGGCTCGCCGCCGCGGTGATCCTCATCTTCCTCTCGCCGGTGTTCTGGGGGACCGAGACCAGCGTCTTCAAGGTGGGGACGGCCATCTGGCCGCTCAACAACCCCGGCATCGTGTCGATCCCGCTCGGGTTCTTCCTCGGATGGCTCGGTTCCGTGACCTCGCGCCGGGCAGAAGACCGGCGCAAGGCCGCCGAGATGGAGGTGCGCTCGCTGACCGGCTTCGGAGCCGAGAAGGCGACACACCACTGACGCTGCTGCGAGATCCGCACGGCCCGGGCGCTCCGTCGCCCGGGCCGTGCTTCGTGCGGGCGGCCTACACGCCCGCCGTCGGGAGGTCGGATGCTTCGGGGGCTCGGGATCAGCCGGCACCCCTTCCCTGCTCGTGATCGATGAGCCACCTCTTGACCTCGGGGTGCCCGCCGTACTCGCCGAGGGATCCGTCGGCGCGCACGACCCGGTGCACCGGCACGACCACCGAGAAGGGGGTCGTCGCGCACGCCGTGCCGACGGCGCGAGCCGCGCGCTCGCTGCCGGCGGCGATCGCCACCTCGCCGTAGCCGGCGGTCTCGCCGTACGGGATCCTGCGGACCGCCTCGAGCGCGTCGCGCGTGAAGCCGCGCACCAGGCGCCAGTCGAGCGGGAGATCGAACTGGCGTCGGTCTCCGTCGAAGTACTCGTCGAGCTCGACGACGGCATCCATCGCGAAGCGCGACGCCGGATCGTCAGCGGCAGAGGCCGCGTCGGCGGCCGGGACCGGAACGGCTCGCAGCGCCAGCCCCACGCGGTCGAGTTCGACGCCGAGGGGGCTCTCGAACGGATGCAGCCAGGCGATGCCGTCGTCGGTCGCGACGATGAGGATGTCGCCCACCGGCGAAGGATGGACGCGGAAGCGGGGAACGGGCGACGGGGTCATGGGACCATCCTGGCGCGCGCCGCCGCGCTGACGGAGGGACGAACCGTCGCCGGTGGACGCGGCATCCGTCGTCCTCCCTGGGGAGGAACCGCTGATCGCTCGGCGTGTCCAATACCGCGAAACTCGGCCTCGCTGCAAGTGCGCCGCCGAACCGGCGCTTAGGGTGGCTCGTGTGTGGCGAGCAGAGGGCAGCGTCGTGGCCGGCGGAGAACGCGCCGAGGGCGCCGTCGTGACGCCGGGAGACCTCGGTCTGGCCGAACCCGGCGTCGTGGTGGCGCACATCGCCGATCCCGAGCGCGAGCGCCTGCGCCGACAGGCCGCCGAACTGGGCGGCCGTTCCACGCTCCTCCACTTCACCGATTCCCTCGACTCGTCGATCGAGATCACGAAGGCGCACCCGGGCAGCCTGCCGCAGTTCATCACCGGCCGGTCGACGCTGCTGTCGAACCTGTTCCGCGACGAGGTCGCCCTGCGCAACGCGCGTCTGGCCGCCGAGCGGATCACCGCCAAGAACCTCGAGCTGCGCACCACCCGCGGCCTCGAATCCGTGCACCTCGCCGTCGGGCTGGCCCAGTGGCGACTCGGCGGACTCGAGTGCTCCGCGCCCGTGCTGCTGCGGCCGCTCGCCATCCGTCGCCACCACGGCGACTTCGAGCTGAAGCTCCACGGGTCGTTCATCGTCAACCCCGAGCTCGTGCGCGCGATGCGTACCCATTTCGGCATCGAACTGGACGGTGCCGGGCTCGCCGCCCTCGCGCACGACGGCGGCGTCTTCAAGCCGCAGCCGGTGATCGACCACCTGCGCGCGCTCACGTCGTGGGTCGACTCGTTCGTCGTGAAGCCCCGCCTGCTGGTCTCGACCTTCGCCGATGTCGGCGGCGGCATGGCCCGCGACGCGGCCGACCTCGACCACCCCGTGCTCAACGCGCTCGCCGGCCATCCGGCCGATCGCGAGACGCTCTCGCTGCGGCGGCCGATCCCCGCCGTGACCAGCCCCGACGAGCGCCCGCCGGCGGCCGACACCCTTCTTCTCGACGCCGACTCCGAGCAGGAGCGCGTGCTCGCGCGCATCACGTCGGGTCAGTCGCTGGCCGTGCACACCCTTCCCGGCACGGGCGGCACCCAGACGGTCATCAACGCGGTCGGCGCGCTCGTGCGCGACGGCAAGCGCGTGCTCGTGGTCAGCGCCCGCAGCTCCACGCTCGACGGCATCCGCCACCGCCTCGCCGGCATCGGCCTGCCGGGGCTCGCCGTGTCGCCGCGCACCCTCCAGCGCGACCTGATCCGCGCGATCGGTCGCAACGAGAAGGCGGAGCAGCCGAAGGTCGCCGACATCGACGACGCACTGGTGCGGCTCCGGGGCGTCCTGCGCGACTATCGCGGAGCCGTGACGGCGAAGCATCCGTCGCTCGGCGTCTCGGTGCTCGAGATCCTCCGGGCGCTGGCGACGCTGGCCGGACGCGATGTGCCGCCGTCCACCTCGGCCCGATTCGACGCGCTCACGCTCGAGCGCCTCGCCGACACGCGCGCCGAGGCAGCGGCCAAGCTCGCGGCCGCGGCCAGGCTCGGGGAGTTCCGCTTCGGACCCGACGACTCGCCCTGGTACGGCGTGTCGTTCGCCACCACCGAGGAGGCCCGATCCGCCCACGCGCTGGCGGGCAAGCTGCAGCGCAGCGACGTCCGCAGCCTGCTCGAGCGCGGGTACGAGCTCATCGCGCAGACCCACATGCGGCCGTTCCAGACGATCGCCGAACTGGGCGTGTACGTGCGGCTGCTGCAGGGCATCCGCGACTCGCTCGACCGCTTCAGCCTCACCGTCTTCGAGCGTCCGCTGGGCGAGCTGATCCAGGCCCACGGCCCGCGCCGCGACGCGCCGAACATGACCGGGGCGAACCGTCGACGCCTGCGCCGGCTCTCTCGCGAGTACGTGCGTCCCGGCGTGCACGTGCCCGACATGTACGAAGCGCTCCTGCGCATCCAGCAGCAGCGCACCGAGTGGCAGCGCTTCGTCGATCCCGGTGTCACTCCCGACGTGCCCATCGGCCTGTCGGATGTGCATGTGGCCTGGCAGCGGGTGGACGCGGAGCTCGCCGAGCTCGACGCCATCCTCGGGCGCGACGAGGCCGACCGGCTGGCCACGCTTCCGGTCAAGCAGCTCGTGCGCACGCTCGCGGGCCTCGCTGCGGACTCCGACGTCTTCGACAATCTCAAAGAGCGGGCGACCCTGCGCACCGACCTCGCACGCCTGGGTCTCGAGCCGCTGCTCATCGAGCTGTCGGTGCGTCACGTGCCTGAGGACCGGGTCGCCGACGAGCTCGAGTTCGCCTGGTGGCAGTCGGCGCTCGAGCTGCTGCTGCGCACGGACCGCGCCGTCCTGGGCGCGAACACGGCCGTCGTCGATCGCCTGGAGCGCGACTTCCGGCTCGTCGACGAGGCGCACGCCGCGGCATCCGGGCCCCTCCTCGCCGCCCAGCTGGCGACGCAGTGGCGCATCGGGATCGTCGACGACGCCCGCGAGGCCGCCGCGCTGAAGGCCTCCCTCAAGGCCGGCGCGGTCACGCCCGCCGAACTCGCGACCGTCGCTCCGACGCTCTCGCGCACGCTCGCGCCGGTCTGGCTCGCGTCGCCCTACGACGTTCCCGAGATCCCGGCGTCGCCGTCGTTCGATGTCGTCATCGTGGCGGATGCCGCGGCCCTCTGCCTCGCCGAAGCGGCACCCGCCCTGCGCCGCGCACGCCAGGTCGTCGTGTTCGGCGACCCGGTCACGCAGAAGCCGACCCCGTTCCGGGTGGCCGCCGGCATCCCGGGCGACGAGCCGGAGTCCGAGGAGCCGTTCGACTCGACGAGCGTGTTCGAGCGGCTGGCCGAGCTGCTGCCGGTCGAGACCCTGACACGCAGCTACCGGGCCGGGGGAGAGGACCTCGCCGAGCTCGTCAACGGCGCGTTCTACGGCGGCGAGCTCGTGTCGCTGCCGTGGGCCGGTTCGTACCTCGGCCGGGGAAGCCTCAGCGTCGACTACGTCGAGGGCGGCACCGGCACGCCCGACCCGGTGACCGGGGCGGTCGAGAGCCCCGACGCCGAGGTGCGGCGCGTCGTGACGCTCGTCGTCGAGCACGCCGTGAACCGCGGCAGCGAGTCGCTCATGGTCGTGACGGCCAGCACGCGGCACGCCGAGCGCATCCGGGCCGCGGTCGAGGCGGCGTTCGCCGGGCGTTCCGACGTCGCCGACTTCGTCTCGCGCGACACCGCCGAACCGTTCGCCGTCCTCACGCTCGAGGAGTCGGTGGCCGAGAGCCGCGACCGCGTCATCTTCTCGCTCGGATTCGGCCTTACCAAGCACGGCCGCGTGCTCAGCGATTTCGGCGACCTGTCGACGCCCGACGGGGAGCGGCTGCTCACGGTGGGCATGACGCGCGCCCGGCGGTCGATGGTCATCGTCTCGTCGATCCGGCCCTCCGCGTTCGACGACGGGCGGCTCGAGCACGGCGCCGCGACGCTGATGTCGATCCTCGGCGGGCTGGCCGCCCGTTCGCGCGACGCGCGGCTGGAAGACCTCGCCGACCCGCTCACCCTGGGACTCGCGCGCGAGCTGCGTCGGCTGGGGCTCTCGGTCGATGTGCACTACCGGGGGCTGCTGCCGCTCGTGGCGCAGCACGACGGCAAGGCGGTCGTGGTCGAGAGCGACCCCGAGACGATCGGCGAGTCGCTGCGGGAATCCCTGCGGCTGCGTCCGCAGATCCTCCGCCGCCTCGGCTGGCACTACGTGCGGGTGCACTCGTTCGACCTGTACGGCGATCCTGCCGGGGTCGCGGAGCGCATCGCGGCGATGCTCGGCGTCTCGCCCGAGGCTCCGCGGGTCGAGACCGACACGCAGCCCCTCGATGTGCCCTGACGAGCGTCAGCGGATCGAGCGGGTGCCCGGCACGCGGCGCGTGAGGCTGACTCCCGCGCCCGGGACGAGCGCCGAGCCCGTGCCGGGCGATGAGGCAGGGACGGATGCCGCGGCCGCGGGTGCTTCGGACACGCCCGCCGGCCCGAACGACGCCCGTCTCAAGCGCGACGTCCCCCCGCACTGGTGAAGCGATCGGGGTGCCGGGCTCGAGGTCACGCCCTCCCAGACGGCCGCTCGGTCTGGAGCAGGTCGCGGATCTGCACCAGCAGCTCCTGCTCGGTGGGCAGCTTCGGCTCCTCGTCCGCGGGCGTGACGCCGGCCTTCGCCGCCGCGCGCTCCTTGATCCGGTTCATGGGGTACACGAAGACGAAGTAGACGACGACGGCGACCGCGATGAACGCGATGATCGCGTTGAGGAGGTCGCCGATGGGGAAGGTGACCGGACCCCACAGCCCCTGCACCGTGATGCCGACCTTGCCGTCGGCGTCGGGCTTCCATACGAGTTCGATCAGGGGATTGATGATGCTCGCGACGATGGCGTTCACGACCGCGGTGAAGGCCGCGCCGATGACCACGGCGACCGCGAGGTCGATGACGTTGCCGCGGAGGATGAACTCCTTGAAGCCTTTGATCACGTGATGCTCCTCACTGCCGCCGGCCTACGCCGGTCAGGTCCCGGTCGAGGCGGGGGAGGATGTCGCCTCGGACTTCGATGATGGCGAAGATGTCGAGGAGCCGCCAGCCGAGGCATCCGTCGACCCGCCCGAGGACGAGGCGCGCGAGTCGGTGCGGTAGAAGCCCGATCCGTTGAAGGTGACGCCGATCGAGCCGTACTCCTTGCGCAGCGGACCGCCGCATTCGGGGCACTCGGTGAGGGTCGGGTCGGCGAAGGACTGCACGGCGTCGAAGCGGTGTCCGCACTGCTTGCAGGCGTAGGCGTAGGTGGGCATGTCTCTCTCGGAGGGATCAGCGCCGGACGGGCGCGAGGACCAGGGTCTGCGTGGGGGTGACGACGCCGGTGACGGGCTGGTCGTGCACGTCGCTCGGGACGTCGTCGAGGATCTCGGAGTCGAAGACCACCGCGTACACGGGCGGGCACCCCTCCATCGATCCGATGGTCTTGTCGTAGTACCCGCGACCCCACCCGAGCCGCATGCCGGAGCGGTCCACGGCCGCCGCGGGGATCACGAGCAGGTCGACGTCGTTCACGGCGATCGGGCCGAGCAGCTCACCGACCGGCTCGGGGAGTCCGAACATTCCCTCGGCGATGTCGAGGTCGGGCGTGGCGACCGACCAGTCCAGCAGGCCGTCGGCGCGCGTCACGGGAAGGAGGACCCGGATGCCGCGCTCCACGGCCGCAGCGACGAACGTGCGCGTGTCGGGCTCGGTCGTGGTGGAGAGGAAGCACGACATCGACCTCACGCCCAGCTTCTCGATTAGCGCGTCGAGCTGCGCGTGGACGCCGGCCGAGGCGGCTTCGCGGGCCGCGGGGGAGAGGATCTGGCGTCGCTCCCGCAACTCGGCGCGCAGCGCCCGCTTGGCGTCGGCGATCGCGTCGGACATGCTCCGATTGTAAGCGGCGTGCCGGGGACGGTCGCTCTCCACGTATCGGGCGCGTTACCACCGTGTCAACGAGCCGGGACCGAAAGTGTTTCCCCCATAGAATGCCTGGCATGCCTCACACCCCCATCAAGGCCGTCATTCCCGCCGCAGGGCTCGGGACACGATTCCTTCCCGCGACCAAGGCGATGCCCAAGGAGATGCTGCCGGTCGTCGACAAGCCGGCGATCCAGTACGTCGTGGAAGAGGCGGCTCAGGCCGGCATCGACGACATCCTCGTGATCATCGGGCGGAACAAGAACGCGATCTCGAACCACTTCGACTCGGTCCCTGAGTTGGAGGAGAAGCTCAAGCACAAGGGAGACGACGACCGCCTCCGCCGGGTCGTGGCATCGAGCGATCTCGCCGACATCCACTTCGTCCGTCAGGGCGAGCCGAAGGGACTGGGGCACGCCGTGCTGCGTGCGAAGGCGCACGTGGGGGACTCGTCGTTCGCGGTGCTGCTCGGCGACGATCTCATCGACGAGCGCGACGCCCTCCTCACCACCATGCTCGAGGAGCACGAGCGCACCGGGGCGACCGTGATCGCGCTGATGGAGGTCGACCCGCACCAGATCCACATGTACGGCGCGGCGGCGGTCGAGCAGACCGACACCGACGGCGTCGTGCGGGTGACCGGTCTCGTCGAGAAGCCGAAGAAGGAGGACGCGCCGTCGAACCTCGCCGTGATCGGCCGGTACGTGCTCAGCCCGAACGTGTTCGAGATCCTCGAGCGCACCGAGCCGGGCAAGGGCGGCGAGATCCAGCTCACCGACGCGCTGCAGGAGCTCGCGGCCGACCCCGACGGGCCGGGCGTGCGCGGAGTCGTCTTCCGGGGTCGCCGGTACGACACCGGCGATAGGGTGGACTACATCAAGGCCATCGTCCAGCTCGCCTCGGATCGCGATGATCTGGGGCCCGAGCTCCGACCCTGGTTCAAGGAGTTCGCGGCGAAGCTCTGACGCCGCCGGCACAAGGGGGTCACGGTGGATCTTTCGGCTCCCCGTCGGCACGGACCGGTCTCGATCCGGCTCGTGCGGCCCCGTGACGCCCGCGTGCTCCAGAACGAGCTCATGTCGAACCGCGACTGGCTGCGGCCGTGGGAGGCGACGAGCCCCGACGGGCCGGTGTCGTTCGACATGCGGCTCGGCGTCCGCCGGCTGCTGCAGCAGTATCGCGACGGCGCCGGCGTGCCGTTCGTGATGGAGTACGACGGCGAGATCGCGGGTCAGCTGAACGTCTGGGGGATCGCCCGGGGGTCGCTCGCCTCGGCGACCATCGGGTACTGGGTGAGCAAGCGCTTCGCGGGTCGCGGCATCACGCCGACCTCGGTCGCGCTCGCCACCGACATCTGCTTCGACGAACTCCGGATCCACCGGATGGAGATCTGCATCCGGCCCGAGAACCAGGCGAGCCTGCGCGTGGTCGAGAAGCTGGGCTTCCGCTACGAGGGTCTGCGTCGCCGCTACATCCACATCGACGGCGATTGGCGCGACCACTACGCCTTCGCGCTGACCAGGGAAGAGGTGCCCGAGGGGGTGCTGCGACGCTGGGTGGACGGCCGTGCCCCGCACGAGGCGGCGACGGTTCCGCCGGCGGATCGCCTGCACGCTTAGGCGACACGCGAACGGATGCCGCGGCCCCGGCATTCCCGTCACCTACCGTTGACCCATGGACGGGCAGGTGCTGGGCGGGGGCGTCATCATGCTCGTCGCCGTGCTCCTGTGGCTCGTCTACCTGCTGCCCTCCTGGTACAGCCGTCGTCAGTACGACTCCGCCGAGCGCAACGCGGTCCGTCTCAACCAGGCGCTGCGGGTGCTCGCCGAGACGAGCGAGACCCCCGAAGAGGTGCGGCTCGAGCTGAACGCCCGCACGGCGATGGCCCAGCAGCGCCTCGCGCGCCAAGCGCTGGCTCAGCGGGAGTCGGCAGCCCTCGAACACGCCAAGGTCGATCTCGAGCGCGCGCGGGCCGACCGCATCGCCAGTGAGGCGGCCGCCAAGATCGAGCTCGAGCGCGCTCGCGCCGAGCGTGCTGCCGCGGAAGCGGCCGCCCGAGCGGAGGTGGAGGCGGCGCAGGCCGCCGCGCGCGCCGAGATCGAGGCGGCGCAGGCCGCTGCCCGGGCCCAGGTCCTCGCCGCACGGTCGACGCCGGCGGCTCGCCGGGCACGAGCCCGTCGCCGGTTCCGGCTCGGGGCGACCCTGCTCGGGATCGCCGGTCTCGCGATGGCGGGCTGGGGAGCGTACGTCGTCGTGACGACGGGCGCGCAGGTGTGGATGTGGTTCGGCGCGGCGCTGGCCGCGGCATCCGGTGTCGTGCTCCATCGCCTGTCGCAGGTCGCGGCCCGCGCTGTCGTCGCCGTCGCCGAACCGGCCGCCCGCGCCGACGTGTCGGTGCAGGATGTCGAGCTCGAGCAGGTGTCGCGGGAGTGGGCTCCGCGAGAGCTGCCGCGTCCGCTCACGGCGTCGGCCGGATCCCGCGCCTCTGCGGTGCTCGAGGCGGAGGCCGCGCGCGAGGCGCTGCGTCAGGCGGCCCTCGAAGAGGCGATGCGCGAGCGGGCCGAGGCGCAGCGTCCGCCGTCGATCGACACGGCCCGGGTCGCGCGCTCCGCGGCGACGGACTTCTCGCGCATGGGTTACGTCGACGACGCCGAGATCGAGGCGCACGTTCGTGACCTGCTCGCTCGCCGTGCCGTCGGCGCCTGAACCCGGACGGATCTTCGCGGCGGTTCCGCCCTTCGCAGAATGCGCTCCCGACCGCAGGATCGGCCGGAGAGTCTGCGAGTTTCGCGCGATTGTGCGAAGGATCGGGCTGGTCGGGGAGTCCCGCTGGGGCGTGATAATCTAACGGAGGTTCACGGGCCTGTGGCGCAGTTGGTAGCGCGCTTCGTTCGCAATGAAGAGGTCAGGGGTTCGAATCCCCTCAGGTCCACCGACGAGATTTGGGCTCACCCGTAGGGTGGGCCCAAATCTCGTCTATAGGCGCTGCGATTCGAGGAGGAGGCCGCGTGAGCGGCCGACGGAGTCCCCTCAGGGAACCCGCAGCTCCTCGGGGGCGACGACCACGTCGACGAGGGCGCCGTTGCGCCAGACCGTCATCTCCATGCGTCGCCCGATGGCGTTCTCGACCATCAGTCGCTGCAGTTGCGTCGCGCTGTGGATCGGGACGTTGTCGATCGAGATCACGATGTCTCCGCGGCGGGCGCCCGCCTGGGCGGCGGGACTGCCCTCGACGACCGAGGCCACCTGCATGCCCGTGCGCGTCCCGATGCGGGCAGCCAGCTCGGGGCTGAGGGTGATCTCGGCGCCGGCGACGCCCAGCCACGCGCGGCGGACGCGCCCCTTCGCCATGAGGGCGTCGATGATCTCGCGGGTCGTGGTGTTGATCGGCACGGCGAGCCCGAGTCCGAAGCCGGCGACGGCGGTGTTCACGCCCACCATGCGCCCGGCGCTGTCGGCGAGCACGCCGCCCGAATTCCCCGGATTGAGGGTCGCGTCCGTCTGGATCACCTCGTCGACCACGCGTCCCGCCCGTGTCGGCAGCGATCGGCCGAGCGCGGACACGATCCCGGCGGTGACGCTGCCGGCCATGCCGAGCGGGTTGCCGAGCGCCACCACGAGTTGACCGACTCGCAGCTTCGCGGCATCCCCCCACGGCACCGGCGGGGGAGCGGACCCCTCCGCCTGCAGCACGGCGAGGTCCGACAGGGGATCGGTGCCGAGCACCCGCGCGCCGCTCACGGTGCCGTCGGCGAACGCGACCTCGACGCGACGCGCCCCTTCGACGACGTGGGCGCTGGTGAGCAGGTGCGCGTCGTCCGAGATGACCGACGCGCTTCCCGCGCCCGTACCCCGGGGAGTGCGCACCGTGACCGCCGCCACCGACGGCAGCGTCGTCTCGGCGATGCGCACGACCGCCGCGGAGTAGGCGTCGAGGGCGTCGTCCGGTTCCATGCCACCCATCTCAGCACCGTCTCCGCGCGCGCGGCCCGCGTTCGCCGACGGCGCACGCCCCTCGCCGAGTCGCCAGAACACGCCGATCGCGAGCGCGCGCGGCGGCGTGTCTTGGCGACTCGGGGTGAGGCATCGCCGAGGGCTCGAGCGACGCGCCCGATCAGCTCCCGGCGTCGGCGAGCGGCCACACGTCGAGCGCGCGGGCGCGGGCGGCGGCGGATGCTGCGGCCACCGCACCGGTCACCACCACGTCGGCGCCCAGCGGCGACACCACCAGCTCGGGCGCCGGCAGATCGAGATCCGTCGGCAGCAGTCGCCGGGCGGCGGCGACGACATCCTCCACGCCGGCCGAGATCCCGCCCGAGATGACCACGCGCTGCGGGTCGAACATGCTGCCCAGGACGCTCACGATGCGGGCCAGCACGGCGCCGACCTGCTCGGCGATCGTCCGTGCCGCCTCGTCGCCCTGCGAGGCGAGTTCGAGCACCGCCCGGGCGTCGAGCCGGTCCGGTTCCACCGCTGCGAGCGCGCTGCCTGCTGCCGTGCCGTCCGCGACGGCTTCCGCCGCGAGAAGCTCGGCCCGCTCACCGAGGCCGGCCGCCGATCCGACGCCCTCGACGTGGTCGAACGCGACCATCTCGCCGACACCGCCGTGGCGCCCGCGCAGCAGCACGCCGTCGACGACGACGCCGGCCCCGAGGCGCGCGCCCGCGAGGAGGGCGATGTAGTCGCGGCATCCGATCGCCGCCCCCACCGTCCCCTCGGCGACAGCGGCGAGGGACGCGTCGTTCTCGACGTGGGCGATCGGGGCCCATCCGAGCGCCTCGACGAGGTCGGGGTTCATGCGCTCCCAGAACCCGGTCGGATGCCGCGGCGAACGCCCGTGGACGTTGACGGGTGCCGGCACGCCGACGGTGATCGCGAGGACGTCGCCGCGGGTGCGACCGGCGTCGCTCAGGGCCCGGTCGACGCCGGCGGCGATGAGGGCGGAGCGCGCGGCCGCGTCGTCTTCATCGAGCACCTGCGTCGCGCGGTACGTGGCAAGAGGACGCGAGCGCAGGTCGGTGACGACGGCGGTGAGGTGAACGTGCCCCGCGTCGACACCGACGAGGACGGCCGCGTCGTCTCGGAGTGCGAAGCGACGCGCCGGCCGTCCTTTGCGGTAGTCGCCGGCGAGGCGCGCGTTCGGCAGCTCGCGCAGCAGCCCGAGCCTCGTGAGCGCGTCGAGCGCGTCGATCGCGGTGGACCGCGTCAGGCCGGTGGCCTGCATCGCCTCGGTCGCCGTGAATTCCCCGGTCGTCCACGCGAACGCGAGCACGGCGTCGTGGCTCGCCGGCCGGTTCGCCGGGGAGGGAAGGGGCGGTGTCGGGTATTGACCTCTCCAGTCCACGCCTGCAATACTGCCCTGAGGGAGTTGATTTGGCGAATAAATCTACTCTCGGACAATGTCAGCGCAACGAAGCGTGTGGAGGACGACGGTGTCGAGATCGGCAAGACGAATGATCGCCGGAGCGGCGGTGGCGGTCCTGGGTGCGGCGCTCCTCGCGGGGTGCTCGGCCGACGGGCGCGAGACCATCCGCTTCACGTTCAGCAAGCGGGAGGCGCTGGAGTTCATGCAGGGCGTCGTCGCGGATTACAACGCCTCGCAGGACGACGTCCGCGTCGAGATGGACACCTCGGGCGTCGACGTGGTGTCGGCCAGCTTCGTGCGCGGCAACCCGCCCGACCTGATGCTCGCGAACTACAACTACGAGGTGGCGAGGTTCGTGCAGCGGTGCGCGCTCACCGACCTCTCCGACACCGAGGCCGCCGCGAGCACGCGCGAAGACCTGCAGCCGCTCATGGATCAGTACGGCCGGTGCGAGGGACGCGTCAGCGCGCTGCCGTACTCCGTGATGGCGGCATCCGTCATCTACAACACGCAGATCTTCGAAGACAACGGGCTCGAGGTCCCCACGACGTGGGACGAGCTGATCGAGGTGTGCCAGACGCTTCAGGATGCCGGGATCACGCCGTTCTACGCGACCTTCAAGGACGACTGGACGGTGGGTCAGGGCTGGTACGACTACGCGGCCGGGGGCTCCCTCGATGTCATCGACTTCTTCAGCGGCCTGGCCGAGGAGGGGACCGAGGTCGGCCCCGGCTCCGAGGTGTCGTTCCAGAAGGACTTCGCCGACCCGATGGACAAGATGCTCGAACTGGCGAGCACCTACGTCAACGACGACGCGGAGAGTCGCGCATACGGCGACGGCAACCTCGCCTTCGCCAACGGCGAGGCGGCGATGTACCTCCAGGGGCCGTGGGCGTTCGGCGAGATCGCGAAGTCGGCGCCCGACCTCGAGCTGGGCACCTTCCCCCTGCCCATGACCGACGACCCGTCGGATCTCGCGGTGCGGGTGAACATGGACCTGGCCGCGATGATCCCTGAGGGTTCGCGGCATCAGGAGGCGGCCCGCGACTTCCTCGAGTACCTCTATCAGCCCGAGATCATCGAGGCCTACAACGCGTCGCAGCTGGGCTTCGCCCCCACGGAAGGAGCCGCGCCGCCCGACGATCCCCGCATCGAGGGCATGCAGGAGTACTACGACAACGGACAGGTCTATCAGGGTCCGTCGGTGCTCGTCCCCAAGACGATCCCGGTCTTCAACTACACGCAGGCGATGGTGTTCGGCGCGGAACCCGAGTCCGTCCTCCGCACGATGGACCAGGACTGGGCGCGCCTGGCCTTCCGTCAGCCCGCGCCGTCCCTCGAGACGAAGGAGTCCTCGAAGTGACCACCACCACCACCATCGTCACCGGCGGCGACCGCAGAGCGCGGCGCAGCAGCCGCAAGGTCGAGCCGATCTACTACCTCTTCCTGCTGCCGAGTCTCGTGCTGTTCACGCTGGCCATCACCGTCCCCGGTGTGATCGGCATCTTCTTCAGCTTCACCGACTCCATCGGCATCGGCGACTGGAACTTCATCGGGCTGACGAACTACATCGCCCTCTTCAGCGACCCGGCCATCCTGCAGAGCTACCTGTTCACCTTCGGCTTCGCGATCGCGACGGTCATCACCGTCAACGTGTTCGCGTTCCTCCTCGCGGTGGGGCTGACCTCGCGCATCCGCTTCAAGACCGGCCTGCGGACCATCTTCGTGATCCCCATGGTGATCTCGGGCATCATCATCGCCTACGTCTTCAACTTCCTCTTCTCCAACTCGATCCCGGCGGCCGGGTCGGCGCTGGGGATCGGATGGCTCGAGACGAGCCTCCTCGCGAATCCCGATCTCGCCTGGGTGGCGATCGTCATCGTCACCGCGTGGCAGGCCATCCCGGGGACGCTCCTCATCTACATCGCGGGCCTGCTGTCGGTCCCCGGCGAGGTGTACGAGGCGGCGGACATCGACGGAGCGTCGAAGGCGCAGCAGCTCTTCCGCATCACCCTGCCGCTCGTGGCCGGCTACGTCGTCATCAACGTGATCCTCGGCTTCAAGGGCTTCCTCAACGCGTACGACATCATCGTCGGCCTGACCAACGGCGGACCCGGCACCGCGACGCGCAGCATCGCGATGACGATCATCGCCGGCTTCAACGGCGGCGACTACGCCTACCAGATGGCCAACGCGACCATCTTCTTCATCGTCGCCGTCCTCATCTCGCTGCTCCAGCTCTCCCTCACCCGCGGAAGGAACCAGCTCGCATGACCGTCACCAGCCAGCCGGCGCTCGCCTTCGAGCAAGCCGACGTGTCACTCGGGCTGCAGAGCAAGCGGCCCGCCAAACGCCCCAAGATGGAGCGACCCAACTGGTCGTGGACCGTCATCCTGATCCTGTGCGCGGTCACCGTGCTGCTGCCGCTGTACGTCACCGTCTCGATGGCCTTCAAGACGACCGGACAGGCCGTGGACGGCAACGCGTTCTCGCTTCCCGCCCCGTTCAGCATCGACGGATTCGTCCAGGCCTGGAACCTCACCAAGTTCCCGGTCGGCGCGGCCATCTCGCTCCTCGTGACCGCGGGCACCGTCGCCGCGACGATCGTCCTGGCGGCGTTCGCGTCGTACGCGATCGTGCGCAACTGGGACCGGCGGCTCTTTCGGTACTCGTTCTTCTACCTGCTCGCGGCGATGTTCATCCCCTTCCCGGTCGTGGCCCTGCCGCAGATCCAGCTCACCGGCCGCGTCGGACTCGACAACCCGTTCGGCGTGATCATCCTCGCCACGATGTTCCAGCTCAGCTTCAGCGTGTTGCTGTTCACGGCGTTCCTGCGATCGATCCCGATCGAGCTGGAGGAGAGCGCGCGCATCGACGGCGCCACGACGTGGCAGACCTTCTGGAGGCTGATCTTCCCGCTCCTGGCGCCGATGAGCGCCACGGTCGGCATCTTCGCCTTCCTGTACGCGTGGAACGACTTCATGATGCCGTCGCTCATCATCTCCGACCCGGCCTTGCAGACGTTGCCGGTGAGGCAGAACCTGTTCCAGACGCAGTTCAGCAACAACTACAACGTGGCGTTCGCCTCGTACCTCATGGCCATGGCTCCCGCCATCGTCGCCTACCTCTTCACCCAGCGATGGGTGATGGAGGGCGTGACCCAGGGCGCCGTCAAGGGCTGAGGCGGAGCATCCGCCCTTCTGATATCCCGTTCTCCAGAACCACCGTCACGACAGCACACGAAAGGATCTGCACCCTGTGACAACCTCCACCGACCTCGCGCCCGACACCGCCCTCGCGAACACGATTCCCCAGTGGTGGCGTCAAGCCGTGGTCTACCAGATCTACCCCCGCAGCTTCGCCGACTCGAACGGCGACGGGCTCGGCGACCTCCCCGGCATCACCTCGCGCGTCGACTATCTCGCCGAGCTCGGCATCAACGCCGTGTGGCTGAGCCCCTTCTACCCGTCCGAGCTCGCGGACGGCGGGTACGACGTGGCCGACTACCGCAACGTCGACCCTCGGCTGGGAACCCTCGACGACTTCGACGCCATGCTGTCCGCGCTCCACGCGCGCGGGATCAAGGTCGTGGTCGACATCGTGCCGAACCACACCTCCGACCAGCACGCGTGGTTCCAGGAGGCGCTCGCCGCCGGCCGCGGCTCCGCCGCTCGCGAGCGCTACATCTTCCGCGAGGGCACCGGGCCCGACGGCGCCGAGCCGCCCACGGACTGGGTCTCGGTCTTCGGCGGTCCCGCGTGGACGCGCGTGGAGGAACCGGACGGCAGCCCGGGTCAGTGGTACTTCCACAACTTCGCGACCGAGCAGCCCGACCTCAACTGGGACCACCCCGACGTGCACGAGGACTTCCTCACCACGCTGCGGTTCTGGTCGGACCGCGGTGTCGACGGTTTCCGCATCGACGTCGCCCACATGCTCACGAAGGACCTGACCGAGCCGCTCCCGACGCGGCAGGAGCTCGAGCTGCTTCCCCGCGACGGCAGCCACCCGCTGATCGACCGCGACGACGTCCACGAGATCTACGCCGAGTGGCGGACGGTCTTCGACTCGTACGACCCGCCGCGAACCGCGGTGGCCGAGGCGTGGGTCGACCCGTCGCGCATCCACCTGTACGCGCGGCCCGAGAGCCTGGGTCAGGCGTTCAACTTCGACCTGCTCGAAGCCGAGTTCGACGCGGGCGAGTTCCGCTCGATCATCTCGAGCAACCTGGCCCTGGCGGCGGAGTCCGGCTCGTCGAGCACGTGGGTGCTGTCGAACCACGACGTGGTGCGGCATGCCACCCGGTACGGTCTCCCCGCGCCCAGCCCCGAGTCGACGGCACCGGTCCGCCACGGCGGCGAGTGGCTGCTCAACGGCGGCGACGAGGCGCTGCTCGACCGCGAGAAGGGCCTGCGCCGGGCGACCGCCGCGACGCTGTTCATCCTCGGCCTGCCCGGATCGACCTATATCTACCAGGGCGAGGAGCTCGGCCTGCATGAAGTGGCCGACATCCCCGCGTCCGAGAGGCAGGACCCGACGTTCTTCCGCACGCACGGCGAGGAGATCGGGCGTGACGGATGCCGCGTCCCACTGCCGTGGACGGGTGACGGCGCCTCGTTCGGCTTCGGCGGCGGCGATGCGCACCTTCCGCAGCCCGAGTGGTTCGCGCGGTACGCCGTCGATGTCGAGGACGCCGATCCGGGCTCGACGCTGAACCTGTACCGCCGCGCGCTGCATCTGCGCGAGCGGTTGCAGACCGGTGAGCGCCTGGAGTGGATCGAGACGGGCCGCGACGACGTGCTGCGGTTCGCGCGCCCCAACGGGTGGCAGATCGTGACGAACTTCGGCACCGAGCCCTACGCCCTCGACGGCGGTCGCGTCGTGCTCTCGAGCGGCCCGGCTGCCGATGGCGAGCTTCCGGGGGAGACGACGGCCTGGCTCGCGCCGGACGGCTTGGAGGACTGACGCCGGGGGGCCGTCAGCGAGGAGCGGATGCCTCGGCCACCCGATTGCGGGGGCCGAGGCATCCGTCTCTCTCGTGACCGGTGCCACGGTGCCGGAACGAGCGGTGCGGGGCGAGCGGTGCGGGACGCTACGGTGAAGACCGTGCCCTTCGCGCTCGCCCTGACCGTCGTCCTCGCTCTGCTCTCGCTGTTTCAGCTGGCCCTCGTGCTGGGGGCGCCGATCGGCCGCTTCGCCTGGGGCGGCCAGCACCGGGTGCTGCCCGCGCGCCTGCGCATCGGCAGCGCGGTGTCGATCCTGATCTACGCGCTGATCGACCTCATCGCATGGGACCGGGTCGGGGCGGTCGACGTCTTCCCCGAACCGTTCTCTGAGGTCGCCATGTGGGTCGTCTTCGGCTACTTCGTGCTCGGCATCGGGATGAACGCCATCTCACGGAGCAAGCCCGAGCGCTACACGATGGTGCCGGTGTGCATCGTGCTCGCCGCGCTGTCGTTCGTCATCGCGACCGGTGCGGGCGAGCTCACCCCGGCCGTATAGCCGCGGCGGCCGCCCGCGCGGCGGCGGGCAGCGCGTCGACGATCTGGCCGACGGCGTCATCGTTGTGCGCGGCCGAGACGAACCACGCTTCGAAGACCGAGGGCGGCAGCGAGACGCCCTGGTCGAGCATGGCGCGGAAGAACGGCGGGTAGCGGAACGCCTCTTGGGCCTTCACGGTCGCGTAGTCGGTGGGTGCGGTCGCCGTGAACTGGATCGAGAACAGGTTGCCCGAGCGCTGCACGACGTGGGTGACCCCGGCGTCGGCGAGGGCCGATGCCGCGGCGTCCGCGATCGTCGCGGCGGCAGCGTCGATGCGGGCGTACGCTGCGGCGTCGAGATGCTCGAGCGTCGCGCGACCCGCGGCGACCGCGAGCGGGTTCCCGCTGAGCGTGCCCGCCTGGTAGACCGGGCCGAGCGGTGCGAGGAGCTCCATGAGAGCCGTCGGTCCGCCGAGGGCCGCGAGGGGCAGCCCACCGCCGACGACCTTGCCGAACGTGATGAGGTCGGGGGAGAACGGCACCGGGTCGATCCCGTACCAGCCCGCGGGCCCGACCCGGAAGCCGGTCAGCACCTCGTCGAGGATCAGCAGGGCACCATGATCGTGGGCGAGGTCGGCGATGGCGGCGTTGAAGCCGTGCGCGGGCGGCACGATGCCCATGTTGGCCGGTGCGGCCTCGACGATGATCGCGGCGATGTCGGAACCGCGCGCGGCGAACACCTCGCGCAGCGCGTCGAGGTCGTTGTACGGCACCACCAGCGTCTGTGCGGCGACGGCGGTCGGCACGCCCGCAGAGCCGGGCATGGCGAGGGTCGCGACGCCCGATCCCGCTTCGGCGAGCAGCCCGTCGGAGTGGCCGTGGTAGTGGCCGGCGAACTTCACCACCAGGTCGCGTCCGGTCGCTCCGCGCGCGAGGCGGATCGCGGTCATGGTCGCCTCGGTGCCGGTCGAGACCAGGCGCACCCGCTCGATCGGGCGGACTCCGTCGCGGGCGACGCGGGAGGCGATCAGCTCGGCGAGCTGCGTCTCGCCGGGGGTGGAGGCTCCGAAGCCGAGGCCGCGGGCCGCGGCATCCTGGACCGCCTCGACGACGGCCGGGTGAGCGTGCCCGAGGATCGCGGGACCCCACGAGCCCACGAGGTCGACGTATTCGCGCCCCTCGACGTCGGTCACGCGGGGTCCCGACGCTGAGACGAAGAAGCGCGGTGTGGTGCCGACCGAGCCGAAGGCGCGCACGGGCGAGTTCACCCCGCCGGGCATCGCGCTTCGCGCGCGCTCGAATTCCTGCACGTTCGTGGTCATCGGATCCATCCCGCCAGCTCGACAGCCCAGTAGGTCAGCACGGCGTCGGCGCCCGCACGCCGGATGCCGAGCACCGATTCCTCGATCGCGCGGCGACGGTCGATCCAGCCGTGGGCTGCGGCGGCCTCGATCATCGCGTACTCGCCCGACACCTGATACGCCCAAACCGGGACCGTGCTGGAGGCGGCGGCGTCGGCGAGCACGTCGAGATAGCTCATCGCCGGCTTCACCATCACGATGTCGGCGCCCTCGGCGATGTCGAGGTCGATCTCGAGTGCACCTTCGCGGCGGTTCGCGGCGTCGAGCTGGTAGGTGCGGCGGTCGCCCTGGAGCGAGGACTGCACCGCCTCGCGGAACGGTCCGTAGAAGGCCGACGCGTACTTCGCGGCGTAGCCCAGGATCGGGGTGTTGCCGTAACCGGCACCGTCGAGGGCGTCGCGGACGGCGGCGACCTGGCCGTCCATCATGCCGCTGAGGCCCAGCAGCTGCGACCCCGCCTCGGCCTGGGCGATGCCCATGGCGCGGTAGCGCTCGAGGGTGGCGTCGTTGTCGACGTACCCGTCCGCGTCGAGCACACCGCAGTGGCCGTGATCGGTGAACTCGTCGAGGCACAGGTCGGTCTGCACGACAAGCGCGTCGGCCGCCTCGGCCACGGCGATCCGCGTGGCGACGTTGAGGATCCCGTCGGGGTCTGTCGCGCCGGTGCCCGTCGCGTCCTTGTGCTCGGGCACGCCGAACAGCATGATTCCGCCGATGCCGGCGGCCGCGGCATCCGCCACCGCGCGCTTGAGGCTCTCGGTCGTGTGCTGCACGACACCCGGCATCGAGGAGATCGGCACGGGGTCGCCCGCTCCTTCGCGCACGAACATCGGAAGGACGAGGTCGGCCGCGTGCAGACGCGTCTCTGCCACGAGTCGCCGCATCGCGGGCGTGGCACGGAGGCGCCGGGGCCGGAACGCGGGGCCGGCGCCCGCGGCGCGGGAGAAGCGGTCGTCGTCGAGGATGCTCACGGGCGCGCTCCGGTGAGGTCGGCGGCGCCGCGGTCGAGCAGTTCGCCGGCGACGGCCCGGGCGACGTCGATCGGCGCGTCGTCATCGGGCCAGGTCGTGGCGTGGGAGGACGTGAGCACGGTCGCGCCGTCGAGGCTGTACACGCTCGCCGACAGCAGCAGCAGGCCCGCGTCGACCACGGCGCGAGCGCCGACGGGAGCGGAGCAGCCGGCCTCGAGGAGTGCCAGCACGCCGCGCTCCGCCTCGACCGCGGCGCGCGTCTCGGCGTGGTCGAGCGCCCGCACGAGGTCTTCGTCGCCGTGGCGGACCTCGACCGCGAGGGCGCCCTGGCCGGGAGCGGTCGGCCAGCGGTCGGCGTCGAGCAGTTCGGTGACGACATCCATCCGGCCCAGGCGCCGCAGGCCGGCTGCGGCCAGGATCACCGCATCGAGGTCGCCGGGGGCGACACGGCCCAGTCTGGTGTCGACGTTGCCGCGGATGTCGACCACCTCGATGTCGGGCCGTCGCGCCCGCAGCTGGGCCATGCGCCGAGGGGAGCCGGTGCCCACCCGAGCGCCCTCGGGCAGCTCGTCGAGGGTGAGACCGTCGCGGGCGCAGAGGGCATCGCGCGGATCTTCGCGGGCGGGCATCGCTGCGACCACCAGTCGGTCGTGAGGTGCGGTCGGCAGGTCTTTCAGCGAGTGCACGACGAGGTCGCAGCGATCGTCGAGAAGTGCGTCGCGCAGAGCGCCGGTGAAGAGGCCGGTGCCGCCCGCGCGGGAGAGAGGCTCGTTCGAGCGGTCGCCGTCGGTCGTGATCGTGACCAGCTCGGTCGTCACGCCGGTCGCATCGGCGAGATCGTCGGCCACCATGCCCGTCTGGGTGAGTGCGAGCGCACTGCCTCGCGTGCCGATGCGCAGCGTCGTCACGCCAGCACCTCGGCGACCTCGTCGAGGCCGATGCGGCGACCGGTGAAGAAAGGGACCTCTTCGCGGACGTGCCGGCGCGCCTCGGTCTGGCGGAGGTGACGCATGAGGTCGACGAGGTCGACCAGCTCGGGGGCCTCGAGCGCCAGGATCCACTCGTAGTCGCCGAGCGCGAACGAGGCGACGGTGTTGGCGAGCACCTGGCGGTACTGCGATCCCTTGCGCCCGTGCTCGCCGAGCATCGCGCGACGCTCCTCCTCGGGGAGGATGTACCACTCGTACGAGCGCACGAACGGGTAGACGGTGAGCCAGGCCTCCGCGTCCTTTCCGCGCATGAACGCGGGGAGGTGGCTCGCCGTGAACTCGGCGTCGCGGTGCACGCCCATCGCATTCCACACGGGCAGCAGCGAGGCGAGGGGCTGAGTGCGCCGCAGGGTGCGCAGCCCGGCTTGGAGCACCTCGGGTTCGGTGCCGTGCAGCCACACCATCAGGTCGGCGTCGGCCCGGAGGCCCGACACGTCGTACCACCCGCGCACGGTGACGCCGGATGCTTCGACCTCGGCGACCGCGGCGGTCAGATCGCCCGCGGGGGCGGGGCGGGAGGGGTCTCGGCGGAACACGGCCCACAGCGTGTAGCCGAGCACCTCCTTCTCGGTCGTGGGGGCAGCCGAGTTGTCGCTCATGACTTCCATTGTTTCATCCCGGGGAGGGGCGGTCGGCCGCGTGTGGACGGACGGCGCCCCGCCGGGCGGTCAGCGCGCCAGGAGGGCGGCGGCGGTCCGCTCGGCGTGGGCGACGATGCCTGCCAGGCCCGACCCCGCGACCGTCTCGCCGACGACCGCCTCGACCCCCGGGACGACACCGGATGCCTCGTCCCCGGCCGGGCGCGTCCAGCTGACGACCGCAGAGCCGGCCACGACCGGCAGCTCCACCCCCAGCAGGGTCTCGGCGTCGGCGCGCGCGGTCGCCACGGGGTCGTCCGGCGTCTCGTCGTACGACAGGCGCAGGACGTGCCGGCCGGCCGCCGCGTGCCGCAGCCACTCCCACTTGGCGGTCGCGTGCGTCAGCGCTCGGGCGTGCACCGGAGCCCCCGTCGCGACGAGCATCCCGCTGCCGCGGGGCGCGGCATCCAATTCTCCCTGCTCCACGACCAGGGTGACGAGGTCGATCCGTCGTCCGGACGGCGCGACCCCCGTGAAGTCGGCTGCCGCCACGACGACGCGACCGGTCAGCGTCGACGGGTCGTCCACGCGCGTCCGCAGTCGGATGGCGCCCCCGTTCTCGGTCACGTCGGCGGCCAAGGCGGTCACGAGGCGGTGCATGCCCCCGCGGATGCCCGCGACCGCCGCGCCCGGGGGAGCGGCCTCGCGCAGCGCTCCGACGCCGCCCGCGAGCGACCCGGTCCGGGCCACCTCGTCGGGGAGCCTGGGGTGCGCACGCGACAGGGGGAGGGTGTCCGGATGCTGCGAATGCACGCCATGCACGACGGGAGCCACGAGCCGCTCCAGCATGTCGTCGCCCATCCGCGTGCGGATGAGTCCGCCGAGGCTCCGTGTCGCCCAGTCCGGCGCGAGCGGCTCGGCGTCGAGCTCGGCCGCCCGAAGGGCGGCGCGGCGGCCGACGACACGCACGACGTCGTCGGCGAGCGGGTTCGCGGGGATGCCGAGGAGCGCGGTCGCGGGGAGCGGCACGGGGTCGCCGGAGGCCGGCTGCAGCCATGCCGGCCCGGGGCGCGGCGCCACGACGTCGTCGGCGAGGTCCACCTCGCGAAGGAGCGCCGCCACCGTGCCGTCGCGGACGGCGAAGCTCTCCGCTCCGGCGTCGAGCGCGATGCCGGCGACCTCGTGCCGTGCGACCGGGCCGCCGAGGCGATCGGATGCCTCGAACACCACCACGTCCGCGCCCGCGAGGGCGAGCCTGCGGGCGACCACCAGACCGGCGACGCCGCCGCCGACGACGGTGAAGTCAGCCATGCGCGTGAACGAGTTCCACCACCCGGGTGAGCACCGTCGGGTCGGTCTCCGGCGGCACGCCGTGACCGAGATTGACCACGTGCGCCCGCGCCGCGCGTCCTCGCTCGAGCACGTCGCGCACGTGGGCTTCGAGCACGCGCCACGGCGCGGCGAGCAGAGCGGGGTCGATGTTGCCCTGGAGCGGGACGTCGGCGCCGACGCGGCGGGACGCCTCATCGAGCGGGAGGCGCCAGTCGACGCCCATCACGTCGACGCCGACGGCGTGCATCGCCGAGAGCAGTTCGCCCGTGCCGACGCCGAAGTGCACGAGCGGCACGCCGAGCGCCCGGGCGCGCTCGAGGGCGCGGGCCGAGTGCGGCGCGACGTGGGTCGTGTAGTCGGCGAGGCTGAGCGAGCCCGCCCACGAGTCGAACAGCTGGCCGGCCGACGCGCCGGCCTCCAGCTGAGCTTCGAGGAACGCGCCGGTCACGTCCGCGCACCACGACAGCAGGGCATGCCACGTCTCGGGTTCGGAGTGCATCAGGGCGCGGGTCGTGAGCTGCTCCTTCGACGGGCCGCCCTCCACGAGGTACGAGGCGAGCGTGTACGGCGCCCCCGCGAATCCGATCAGGGGAGTGGAACCGAGCTCGCCGACGGTCCGTCGCACGGCCTCGCGGATCGGCTCCAGTGCGGCCGGATCCAGTGGGGGCAGCGACGCCACGTCGGCGGCCGTGCGCACCGGCTCCGCCAGCACCGGCCCGCGGCCGGGGACGATCCGCACATCCACCCCGGCGAGCTTCACCGGGATCACGATGTCGCTGAAGAAGATGCCCGCATCGACGCCGTGCCGCCTCACCGGCTGCAGCGTGATCTCACTCGCCAGCTCGGGCTGAAGACAGGCGTCCAGCATGTCGGTCCCCATCCGCAGCTCGCGATACTCGGGGAGCGATCGGCCCGCCTGCCGCATGAACCACACCGGCGTCGTCTCGGGGCGCTCGCCGCGGTAGGCGCGGATCAGCGGCGGCGCGACGTAGCCGTCGGCGAGGGTCGGGTGCGATTCTTCCAGGGGCACGGAGACAACCTTAGGCGTCCGCTTCGACCGGCACTCCCGGGGTGCCTTAACATGGATGTGTGCTCCTCTGTCTCACCGCGAACCATCGGAACGCGAGTCTCGAAGTCCTGGAGCGACTCTCTCAGGGGGCACCGACGGCCACCCGCGCCCTGGTCGACGACGAGCTGTTCGTCGCCGGCGCGGTGGTGCTCGCCACCTGCAACCGCTTCGAGGCCTACCTCGACATCGACGAGCCGCTCACCGGAGGCGAAGCGGTCGCGGTCGAATCCGTCGTCGAGGCGATGGCCGAAGCATCCGACATCCCGGTCGACCTGCTGCGCTCGTCCGTCGCCGTCCATCAGGGACCGGATGCCGCCGCCCACCTCTTCGCCGTGACGAGCGGTCTCGAGTCCGTGGTCGTCGGCGAAGACGAGATCTCGGGTCAGGTGCGGCGCGCACTCGACACCGCGCGGGCCGAGGGCACGACCAGCGGTGAGCTGGAGCGCCTCTTCCAGAAGGCGACCCACACCAGCCGCGGCATCCGCAATCGCACCGGACTGCGCGGCACCCACCGGTCGCTCGTGCGGTTCGCGCTCGAGCTCGCGTCCAGCCGCATCGCGGACTGGTCTGCGGCCCGGGTCATCATCGTGGGCACCGGGCGCTACGCCTCCCGCACGGTCGAGGCGGTCCGCGCCCGCGGCGCGGCCGACATCCGCGTCTTCTCGCCCTCGGGGCGCGCGAGCGCTTTCGCGGCCAAGCACGGTCTCGTGCCCGTCGAGGACTTCGGCGTGGCGGCCGCCGACGCCGACGTCGTCATCACCTGCACGGCCGACGCGGTCGTGCACGCCGACGCGTTCACGCCCGGCCACCGTGTGCTCGTCATCGACCTCGGTCTGCCGCGCAACGTCGATCCCGCCGTGGGGCGCGTCGACGGGGTCGAGCTGCTCGATCTCGAGACCATCCGTCTGCACGCGCCGCTCGACGAGTTCAGTGCGCACTCCGACGCGCGCGCCATCGTGGGCGACGCCGCCACCGAGTTCGCCGCCGACCGTGAAGCCGGTCCCGCGATCACCGCGCTGCGCAGCGAGGTGCTCGGGATCGTCGAGTCCGAGATCGCCCGCGCACGGGCCCGGGGTGCGGGCGACGAGACCGAGGCGGCGCTGCGCCACCTCGCCGGGGTGCTGCTGCATCGCCCCTCGGTGCGCATCCGAGAGCTCGCGGTCGAGGGCCGCATCGACGAAGCGCGCAGGGCGCTCGAGACGCTGCACGGCCTGACCGTCGAAGAGACGGCGCCCACGGCCGGCGACGCCTGGTCGCCGCGCATCGCCTGACGCGTTGGTCGGTCCGGTCGGTCGATCCGGGGCCGCATCGCGCTTCCGCTTGACTCTCACGCTGTGTCAGGGTCGAGCGTGGTCTCCACCATGTACACCATCGGAGAGTTCGCCGCCCTCGGGCGCGTGAGCGTGCGGATGCTGCGGCACTACGACGCGATCGGACTGCTGCAGCCCGCGCGCGTCGACGACCGCACCGGGTACCGGCACTACGCCCCGGATCAACTCGGCGCGCTCCTGCGCATCGTCGAGCTGCGCCACCTCGGGTGCGGGCTGGACGAGATCGCCGGCGTCCTGTCGGCATCCGACTCGTCGGCCGCGCTGCACGACCTCCTCGTGCGTCGACGCGCCGAGCTGGAAGCGTCCATCGCGAGCGACAGCGAGCGGATCTCGCACATCGACGAACGTCTCCGTCGTCTGGAAGGAACCGACATCATGTCGACCACTGTCGAATACCGCGGCATCGAGCCCGTCACCGTCTACGCCGTCCACGGCCGGGCGCCCGGCATGGGGCCCGAGAACGTCTCGCCGGTCATCGACCCGCTGCTGGGGCGCCTGATCGGCGCGATCGAGACGGCCGGGGGAGAGCCCCTGGAACCGGGCGTGTTCTGGTACGAGTCGGTTCCCGACTCCGAGGAGCTCAGCGTCCACGTCGCGTTCACCGCCGAACAGCCGCCGCGCCCCGCAGACGGGTACGAGGTGGTGGAACTGCCCCGCCTGGAGACGGCCGCGATTCTCACGCACCGAGGTGACATGCCGAGCATCGGGAGGTCGTGGATGGCGCTCTTCGAGCGGATCGTCGAAGACGGGTACCAGGTCGTCGGGCCGGTCCGCGAGGTGTACCTCCATGCTCCGGTCGATCGGCCGCAGTCCGAGTGGGTCACCGATCTGGTGGCGCCGGTCGCACGGGTGGAGGAGGGGTGACCTTCGGCCGTACGGTCGGGTCAATCGTCGTGATGTTCGATAGAGCGGTCGCATCAGCATTGTTATGTCGTACTTATGTACTAGCATGGTGACATGCCGCTCGATGATCCCGACCGACCGCTCGACCCATCTTTCGACGATTTCGACCCCGAAGATCATGTCCCCATTCCCGACCCCGTCGATCTCGTGGTGGAGGTCGCGTCCATGATCTCGGTGTTCGCCGCGCAGCGCCTCCGTCGCGTCGAGGCGCTGCGTCGTGACGCGGTGGCGGATGCCGAGGCTCAGGGGTTCACCGCCACTGACGTGGTCGAGCGCGGCGTCCGGCTCGAGCTGGCGGCCGCGTTGCGGGTGACCGAGCATGTCGCGGGAGGTCTGATGGCCCGGGCATACGTGCTGGTCCACGAGTTCCCGCAGGTCTTGGAGTCGTTGGATCGCGCGCGCACGACCGAGCAGCACGTCGAGCATTTCGTCGACGCCATGAGGGAGGTGGAGCCCGAGCACCGACCCGCCGTCGTCGAGCGCGCGCTGCCGCTGATGGAGGCCGAGGCGGTCGGCACCTTCCGCCGTTCGCTTCGACGGCTCATCGACACCGTGCGATCGCGCACGCTGGAAGCGCGACACCGTGAGGCGCTGACCCGGCGCCGGGTGGCCATCGAGACCGTGGATGACGGGATGGCGTGGCTGACGGCATACCTTCCCGCCGTCGAAGCGCACGCCATCCACTCGCGTCTCACCGGCATGGCGAAGGCGATCGCCGCGCGCGAGAGCCGTGGCGCGACGCCCGAGGACGCCGACGTGCGGACGCTCGACCAGATCCGTGCTGACGTGCTCGGCGACCTGTTGATCGACGGCGACACAGCCGTGCTGCCTGACGTCGCGCGGGGAGTTCGCGCGACGGTGGCCGTCACCGTGCCGGTTCTGACTCTGCTGGGCGACGACGATTCCGCGGCTCCGGCACCCGCCACGGTCGAGGGCCTCGGTCCGATTCCGCTTTCTCGGGCCCGCGAACTGTGCGGTGGAGACGGTCGATGGATGCGGGTGCTCACTCATCCCGAGACCGGGGCGGTCCTGTCGGTGGGCCGCGATCACTACAGCCCGCCCGCCGACCTGCGACGACTCGTGAAGTGGCGGGCCGACCGGTGCATGGCTCCCGGATGCGGCGTGCCCGCATCCCGTTGCGAGATCGATCACACCATCGACTGGCAGCACGGCGGCGAAACGGCGATCACGAACCTGGCGCCGCTCTGCAAGGGTCACCACACCGTGAAGCACCACAGTGCCTGGGCGGTCGAGCACGACGGCGGCGGTGGGGCGCTGCGGTGGACCTCGCCGTCGGGCCGCCAGTACGTCGTGCCGCCTCGGCGGGTGGTTCCCGTGTTCCGTCCGTCTGCCGGACCGGCTCCGTTCTGACGTTGCCGCCGGCGGATCCAGCCGGGGGCGGTCCTATCCCGCGACCTCATGCAAGGTGAACGCCGCCAAGAAGCCGATGGTCGCGTAAAGACCGGTCAGCGCCTGCTGCTCGTCGAACGCCTCGGGGATCATCGTGTTGCACACCATCGCGAGCAGACCTCCTGCTGCGATCGTCGTGATCAAGGCGATGAGGGCGGGTGGCGCCGCCTGGAATGCGACGTATCCGACGACGGCAGCCACCACGGTGACGGCCGCGATCGACAGCCACAGCCGAGCGATCGATGCCGCCGATGACCCGCTTCGCTTGAGGGCCGCCGTCGACCCGAGACCTTCGGGGAAGTTGCTGATCGCGATCGCCGCGACGATCGGGATGCTGATCCCGCCCTGCAGGACCGAGAGTCCCATCACGATCGACTCGGGGATGCCGTCGATCAGTGCGCCGATCGCGATCGCCACGCCCGAGCCGCCCGCCAGTCGGGCGCCGCTTCGCCGCGCCACGATGTTCGCCGGCCGGCTGGTCCTCGGCTCTTTCGGACGCGACACCAGCCAGTCGGCCACGATGTAGATGATGGCGCCGGCCAAGAAACCGGCGACGGTCGGGATGAGGCCACCGTCGTCCGCCGCTTCCTCCACGAGTTCGAACGCGAGCGTCGAGATGAGCACGCCCGCGCCGAGCGCCAGGATGCCCGCCACGACGCGCTGCGGAATGTCGACGAACCACGCCACCGCGGCGCCGACGAGAAGGGTGCCGCCGCCGATCAGGCCGCTGATCGCCGCGAGCCACACACCGTCCATGGCGCCAACCTAGACCCGCGCAAACCGCGCCGGTTGCGCCCACGCCGCGCGGCCCTCAGCGCCCCGGGCGACGCGCGATCGAACTGGGCGCCGACCAGCGCTGCGCGTCCCGTCGGCTCAGCGGGTCAGCCCGTGCGACAGCCCTCCGGCTGCCAGCCGCTCGGCGGCGAGTCCTTCGGCCGCCTCGAGGGGCGTGACGCCGCGGGCTTCCGCTTCGTCGAAGACTCGACGGACGGTGTCTCCGATGCGCGCCACCCGGTCCATGATCTCCGCCCGCGTTCCGAGCTTCTTCGCCTCGAGATCGAGGTAGATGACGCCGCCGGCGTTCACGACGAAGTCGGGCGCATACAGGATGCCGCGAGCAGCCAGCCGGTCGGCACCGTGTCGTGCGGCCAGCGGATTGTTCGCCGGGCCGCAGACCGCTTTCGCGTCCAGCGCGTCGATGACGTCGTCGGTGAGCAGCCCGCCGATCCCGGCGGGCACGAAGACGTCGGCCGGAACCAGGTGCTCCTCGCCGGGCACGCTCCAGTGCGCGCCGAGTTCCGCAGCGAGGTCGCGCTTCGCCGGGTTCACGTCCGTCACGGTCAGCACCGCCCCCTCCGCGGCGAGGCGCACCGCGAGGCGGCTCCCGACCTGCCCGAGACCCGACACGGTGATGCGCCGGCCGGCGAGTTCGTTCGATCCCGTCGCGCGCTCCAGCGTCGCCCGCAGCGACTCGTAGACCCCGAGGCTGGTCGGCCCGGCCGGCTCACCCGAACCGCCGACGGCGTCGGGCAGCCCGACGACGTGCTCGGTCCGTTCGCTGACCACGAGCATGTCGTCCGTGGTCGAGCCGACGTCTTCCGCCGTGCGGTACAGGCCGTTCAGCGACTCGACGGCGTCGCCGAGATCGAGGAAGGCGGCCCGGCGTCGCTCCGCATCAAGCACCGTTCCCTCGGGGAGCGCGATCACCGACTTTCCGCCGCCGGCGTCCAGGCCCGCTGCGGCGTTCTTGAGGGTCATCGCCGCCGACAGCCGCAGTGCGTCGCCCAGCGCGTCGCTCCACTGCGGGTACGACCACAGCCGAGCGCCGCCGAGGGCCGAACCGAGCACGGAGGAGTGCAGCGCGACGACGATGAACAGACCGCTGCGCCGTCCGGCGACCACCTCCACGCGCTCGTGCGTGAAGTCGGGCAGGGGCAGGGTCGACAGGGTGGGCCGGGTGGGCAGGGTCGACAGGGTGGGCGGGGTGGGCAGGGTGGGCAGGGTGTGCGTCATCGCGTTCTTCCTTCGGCGGGCCTTGTGGGCAGTGCGCTGCGGATGCCGCGGCTTTGCGGCATCCGCTCTCATTGCACCACCGCGACGCGATCTGTTCAACCTCGCCGCCGGTCCTTGAGCAAACTGAGCATGGCGTCTGATCTCAGACGATCAGCACGCCCCACTCTGGCGTTCGAGAGCCACCCCGTGTCCGCGCGCCGACACCGACCTGGGCCCGCCCGCCCGCACACCCGCCCTAGGCTGAGCGGGTGACCGAGCACCTTCCCGCACGCAGCCGCCTCGTCCACGACTCCCTGCGCGCCGCCGGCATCGCCGGTGACATCGTGGTGCTGCCGGATGCCGCATCCACCGCCGCTCTCGCCGCAGCCGCCCTCGGGATCGAGGTCGGCGCGATCGCGAACAGCCTGGTCTTCTGGTCGGACGGCGAACCCCTCCTCGTGATGACGAGCGGGGCGCACCGCGTCGACACGGCCGCCCTCGCCCACCGCCTGGGCCGCACCTCCATCACCCGGGCGACCCCCGAGCAGGTCAGGGAGGCGACGGGCCAGGCCATCGGCGGCGTCGCGCCGACGGGACATCCGCGGCCGCTGGTCACCGTCATCGACGAAGACCTCGCGGGATTCGACGAGATCTGGGCTGCCGGGGGCACCCCGCACACCGTCTTCCCGTTGACCTACGACGAGCTCGTGCGCCTCACCGGCGGCACCGTCGCCAAGGTCGACTGAGAGTCTCGTCTCGGAGCCCGACCCGTCCACCCTGGGGCAGGATCACCGCGCTTCAGCCGAGGATCTCGCGGCACGTGACGGCCGCCGCCGCCGACCACGCCTGCGGCCGGCACGCGGCGGGGTACGGCGTCGGCACCGACGACTCCGCGGCGCTGTCGCCCGAGTGCAGCTCCGGCACGCGATAGCCGAATCCCTCGGCGGCGGCCAGCAGACCGTCGGCCACCGCGTGCGCGTGATCGTCCAGTCCGGCGCGGTGCAGTCCTCGCGCGATGATCGCGGTGTCGTGCGTCCAGACGCTGCCACCGTGATACGACAGCGGCCAGTACCCTGCCGCGCCCGTCGACATGGTGCGGACGCCGAATCCGGACGACATCAACGGACCCAGCAGCAGGTCCGCCACCTCTCGCTCTTCGGCTGCGTCGAGGATGCCGGTGCCCAGCAGATGACCGACGTTGCTCGTGAGCGTGTCGACGGGCCGCTTGTCGCGGTCCAGCGCGACGGCGGGGTAACGCCCTTCGGGAGTCGTGACCCAGTACGACTCGCGGAATCTTCGACGCAGCGTCGCCGCCCACTCGCGCAGAGCGCCCGGGGCGAGCACGCCCTCGTCGTCATTGCCGAACTCGTCGAGCAGGTCCGCCCCCGCGAGTGCTGCCTCGTAGGCGTAGCCCTGCACCTCGCACAGCGCGATCGGTCCTTGGGCGAGCCGCCCGTCCCGCCACTGGATGGAGTCGCCGGAGTCCTTCCAGCCCTGGTTGGCGAGCCCCCTGCCGGTGCGGTCGATGTAGTCGAGGAAGCCATCCCCGTCGCTGTCGCCGTGCTCGAGGATCCACCGCAGCGCTCCTCGGAGGGCAGGGAGGAGCGCGACGACCTCGTCGGCGGGCATCCCGGCGCGCCACGCGTCGGCGAGCAGGCAGACCCACAGCGGCGTGGAGTCGACGCTGCCGTAGTACTGCGGCGGCAGCACGATGCCCTCGTTCGGCATCTCGAGCGCCGATGCGCGCAGCTCGTGCAGCATCTTGCCGGGCTCCTGCGCGGTCGCGGGATCGTCCTGCGTTCCCTGCATCCGGGCGAGGACGCGAAGAGTGGATGCCGCGATCCCGGCGTCCACCGAGAGCGCGAGCCGAGCCGCCCACAGCGAATCGCGGCCGAACAGGGTGAAGAACCACGGCGCGCCGGCAGCAAAGAACTCGTCGCCCCCGCGGTCGCCGTGTTCGCCCGGATCAGCGCCACCATCATCGCCGTCTACGGTCACGAGCCGCAGGGCGTCGAGGTCGCCCAGGGCGGTGTCCAGCCACCGGTCCAGGCGCGGCTGCGACGTCGGCTCCCGCCGCGCGGCCGTGCCGCGCCACGGTCCGCTCGCGCCGCGGACCACCATCGACGGGTCGGCCATGTCGACGGTGAACGACACCTCCGCCGATCCGCCGGCAGCCACCTCGACCGTCCATTCCGCCACGACGGCGCCGTCCGACTCCGTCACCGTGGCGCCCGTGGCCCGCAGATCGAGCGTCCGACGGCCCGACGTCGCGCGGGCGGCGGCATCCGACACGGTGATCTCGTGCGGCTCGGCGACCGCGAGCCCGCTCTTCACGTCATGCAGCGAGGCGAACTCGGGCTCCACGCGCACCGACAGCACGGCCCGCAGCGGATCGGCGAGCCGGGACTGCACGGTCCAGGTCTCGGCCACCGCGCCGTCGGTGACCACGCGCTCGCGCAGCAGCCGCACCTTCGGGTCGGGCGTCGGGTCGTCGACGCCGCGCAGCAGCCCGCCGAACACCACGCGCGACGGTCCGTCGGGCGCGACCGAGATCCACTCGATCGGCGACTCCCCGCACGACGCCGACAGCGCCCGGATATAGCGCACGTCGCCGTGGTACACGCCGTCGATGGCGCGACCTCCGAGGTCGCCGTCCGCACCGGACCAGACCTGGGTCGGGGCGCGGAGGGCGATCACGGCGTCGCTCAGCAACGGCTGCAGGGGAGGAGCCGGAATGGACTGGTCGGGGGTGGGAGTCATCCCTTGACTGCTCCTTCGGAGGTGTTCATGATGTGCCGCTGGAAGATGAAGAACATCACCGCGACGGGAATGGTCATGATGGCTGCTGCCGCGAGCTTGATCGGATACTGCTGCCCCTGACCCAGCTGATTCGCCGCCAGCGAGGCGACGCCCTTCGTGAGGGTCGTCAGCTCGGGCGACTGGGTCGACACGATGAAGTGCGTCAACTCGTTCCACGATCCCTGGAAGGAGAGGATCACGATCGTGATCAGCGCGGGCCGGGCCATCGGCAGCACGACCGACCAGAAGATGCGGAACGTGCCCGCCCCGTCGATGCGCGCCTGCTCCTCGACGGAGACCGGGATCGACTCGAAGAAGTTCTTCATGATGAACACGCCCGCCGCGTCCACCAGGAGGGGGATGATCATGCCGGCGTACGAGTCGTACATGCCCAGCTGGTTGATCACGAGGAACTTCGGGATGAGCAGCACGACTCCGGGCACCGCCATCACGGCGATGACCGCGGCGAACACGATCCCGCGGCCCCGGAAGTGCAGGCGAGCCAGCGCGTAGCCGGCGAGCGACACGAAGAACACCCGGCCGAGAGTCACGCAGATCGTCACGATCGCGGAGTTGGCGAACCACACGGGGTAGTCGCTCCGGCCGAACAACCGCTCGTAAGCGGCGAAGGTGATGGTCTGCGGGATCAGCGAGATGGGGTCGGCGGCGGCTTCGGCCTCGGTCTTGAACGACGTGGCCACCTGGACCAGGAACGGATAGATGTAGATCAGCGCCAGGATGATCAGCAGCACGTACAGCAGGATCTGCCACACGACGCGCCTGGACAGGATGCGCTGACGCGTCGGCCTGGCTCCTCGCGGCTGATCCTGATTGAGCACCAGCGACTCGGACAGCGTCGTACCGGTCATCGTGCGTCCTCCTCATCGATGTCGTCCGCGGGATCCGCGACGGTGGGCACCCGGGCGGATGCCGCGACCGCCGGAGTCGTGGTGGCGGGGCGCGTCGGCAGCTGGTATTGCCGCGCGCGGCGCTTGGAGACGGGCCGCTCGCGGAGCACCCAGCGCTGGAAGACGGTGAACACCACGATGATGGCGAACAGGATGAACGAGATCGCCGCCCCGATGCCCCAGTCCTGATCCAGGAACGCCGACGTGTAGGACAGGTACGCGGGGGTGATGGTCGTCTTGGCCGGCGCCCCCTGAGTGCCCGTGTAGATCTGCTCGTAGACCTGCCAGCAGCCGATGAGTCCCAGGGTGATCACGGTGAACAGGGTGGGGCGCAGCTGGGGGAGGGTGACTCGCCAGAAGCGCTGCCACCCGTTCGCGCCGTCCATCATGGCCGCCTCCTGGATCTCGCCGCCGATGTTCTGCAGGGCCGCGACGAACAGGAGCATGAAGGTGCCGCTCGTGGTGAAGACCGCCATGAAGATGAGCGCGGTCATGGCGACCGACGGGCCGGCGAGCCACTGCCACCAGGAGAGGCCGAGGAAGTCGTTGTCGGTGAGGACGGCCGGTCCCTCGGTGATGCCGATCGACGCGAGCCCGTTGTGGATGATTCCGCTGGGATCGAAGAACCAATTGGGGCCGTTGATCCCGATCCACGACAGGATCTCGTTGACGACGCCCGAGGCCGAGAACAGGAACAGCCACAGGACGGTGATGGCGACGGTGCTCGTCACCGAGGGGAAGTAGAACGCCGTGCGGAAGAAGCCGCGGCCGCGGAGGATCGCACGGTTGACGAGGATCGCCAGGAACAGGGCCAGCGCGGTCTGCAGCGGCACCACGAGCAGCACGTACCACGCGTTGTTGCGCAGCGCGATGCCGAAGTCTCGCGTGGCCAGCCCGCCGTCGACCGTGACGGCGGCGTAGTTCTGCAGACCGACGAAGTTCACGTCGCCGGAGAACGGGCTCCCGCGCCCGCTCCAGTCCGAGAGGCTGACCCACAGCGCCATGAGGACGGGGATCAGGAGGAAGACGCCGAGGATGAGGAGGACGGGACCGGTGAACAACCACCCGGCCAGCGTCTCCCCGCCCCGGAGCCCCGTGCGGGGGCTCCGGGAACGGGGCGACGCCGTCGCTGTCGCGGTCATGGGTGTCAGCCGACGATGGCCTCGACGTTGGCCTGGACCGTGTCGAGGATCTGCTGCGGGTCGCCGTTCTTCAGCCCCTCGAGGGACGCGTTGAAGTCGGTGAGGACCGCAGCGGTTCCGTCGTTGGTGGGGATGCCGACGGCGTAGTCCGCGCCGGCGAGGAACGCCGCCAGCTCGGGGTTGTCGGTGGTCCACTGGTCGGCGGCGGACTGCACCGACGGCATCGGGCCGAACGCCTCCGAGAAGGCGAGCTGCTGCTCGGCGCTCGTCAGGTACTCGACGAGGTCCAGGGCGGCCTGCTGGTTGGGGCTGTCGGCGGCCATGCCCCAGCAGTTCGTGAACTGGAGCGTGCCCTTGCCGGCGGGACCCTCGGGAAGCTCGGCGACCAGGTATTCGACGTTCGGGTAGTCGTTCGACATCGCACCCGTGATCCAGTTGCCCTCGATCGTCATCGCCGCCTTCTGCTGGCCGAAGGCCTCGCCGCCCCAGCCGGCACCGAGGTCGGTGGTGGCGTACGCGAAGGAGCCCGCGTCCATCTGGTCCTGCACGTACGTGAGGGCCTCGACGTTCTCCTCGCTGTTGGCGACCGCCTCCGTGCCGTCGTCGCTCACGAGCTGCCCGCCGGCCTGCGCCATGAAGGTGCCCACCCGCTGATACTCGGCGCCGAAAGCGAGACCCGTCACGCCGTCGGTCGTGAGGGTTGCGGCCACCTCAGCGAGCTCGTCCCACGTCGTGGGGACGTCGTCCTCGGTGAGACCCGCCGCCTCCCACAGCTGCGTGTTGATGATCAGCTGCAGCGTCGAGAAGTCCTTCGGCGCGCAGTAGAACTGGTCGTCGACGGTGAAGTTCTGCACGAGCGACGGGTAGAAGTCGTCCTTGTTCTCGAGCAGGTCGCCGTAGGCGACGAGCGAGCCGTTGCCCGCGTAGCCGGCGAGCGCTTCCGTGGCGAGGTAGAACAGGTCCGGCGGCGATCCCGCCGCGAAGCCCTGCGACAGCTGCTGCGGCAGGTCGTTGGCGACCTGGACGGATGCCTCGACGCCGGATTCCTCCGACCATGCGGCCACGGCCTCTTCGACCGCCGCGGTCTCGGCGTCGCCGGACGAGCCGATGAGGATGGTGAGCGCGTCGTCGCTCGACGTCAGCTCGCCGGAGTCGCCGCCGGAGCCGCCGTTGTCGCCGGCGCTGTCGTCGAATCCGGAGCCGCACGCGGTGAGCGCGAGCGTCCCGGTGAGGAGCAGCGCTCCCGCCGCGAGCGCGGTACGTGTTTTCTGCCGTGTCATGAGTCTCTTCTCCTTCGATGAGATGACCGTGTGATCAGAACACTCCACAGACTTTGAACGTTCAAAGTTCGGTGTAGAGAACACGGTAAGAATGGCGAGGGGTATCTGTCAAGGGCTTGCTTGCGCCCTAGGATGACGATTCGAGCGTGCTGACCGAGGAGGTGCGATGTCCAAGCTCCCCACCGTGGAGGATGTCGCGCTGGCCGCGGGCGTGTCGCGCCAGACGGTGTCCAACGTGATCAACAGCCCTGCGATCGTGCGCGAATCGACGCGCGAACGCGTCGAACAGGCCATCGCCGACCTGGGCTACCGCCCCCACATGGCGGCACGGCGCCTGCGCACGCAGCGGAGCTCGACCATCGGCATCCATCTCGACCCGTACGCGGGAGGCATCTCGGGCGTCGTCCTCGACCGCTTCGTCCACGCCCTCACCGAGCGGGCGGGCGAGCGCGGGATGCGCATCCAGCTGTACGCGGCGCGCACCCCGACAGAGGAGATCGCCAAGATGGGCGAGCTCTCGGACGGCGGCGAGATCGACGCGGTCGTCATCACCGGAACCTTCCACGGCGACCCCCGCACGCGCTGGCTGGCCGAGCGGGGCATCCCTTTCGTCGCGTTCGGGCGCCCGTGGGGCGACGACGACGTGGAGGCGCCCGCGCACCTGTGGGTGGACGTCGACGGCGCCGCCGGAACCCGTGCCGCGACCGAGCACCTGCTGTCGCTCGCCGGACCGCGTCTCGCCTTCCTGGGGTGGCCGTCCGGGTCGGGCACGGGCGACGACCGCGAGCGGGGCTGGGTCGAGGCGATGGCGGCGGCGGATGCCTCGGGTCCGAGGTACGTCTGCGAAGAGAGCGTCGGGCAGGCCCGCGCCCTCGTCGGCGGGATCCTCGCCGCGGGACCCGACATCGACGGCATCGTGTGCGTCAGCGACTCGCTCGCGATCGGCGCGCACCTCGCGGCGACCGAGGCGGGTCGCGGCGATTTCCCCGTGGTCGGATTCGATAACACGCCTCCCGCCGAAGCGCTCGGCATCAGCAGCGTCGAGCAGCTTCCCGAGCAGGTCGCCGCGGGAGTCCTCGAACTGCTCATGGGTCCGTCGGGGAGCGTCATCGCGCCGCGCCGCGCCGAAGCGGGCGCCGCCCACGTGCTGGTGACGCCGCGCCTCGTCGTCCGCTGAGTCCCGGCCCGGGTCACTCGCGCCGGCTGCCACCGATCCGGCGTTCCAGCTCGGCCGCGGCCACGGCGACCGACCGGGCGAGCTCGACCGGGTCGCGGGTCGAGTCGTCCGGCCACGTCAGCGCGATCGCGGCCGCCGGCCAGCCCGCGTGATCGCGCACGGCGACCCCGACCGACCGCAGGCCGAGCGTCACCTCCCCGTCCTCGACGGCGAAGCCGCGGGCGCGGGCCTCGCGGAGCAGCTCGCGCAGCTCCCCCGGGCGGGTCGGCCCGCGGCCGGTGCGGTCGGAGAAGGCGGACGCATGGGGATACACCGCGCGCACCTGCTCGCGGGGGAGGGCGGCGAGCATCGCGCGGCCCGTCGCGGTCAGGTGCGCCGGCAGCCGCACTCCGACGTCGGTGACGAGGGCCGGCCGTCGAGGCGCCCGCTCCTCGACGATGTACAGCACGTCGCGCCCGTGCATGACCGCCAGATGGGCGCTCTCGTGCACGCGGTCGACGAGCTCGGCGAGCACCGGCCGGCCGACCCGTGCGAGCGGCTCCTGCCGCGCGTACCCGCCGGCCAGCTCGAAGGCCGCGATCCCGAGGCCCCAACGCCGCTCCTCGGGCAGGTGCACGACGAACTGGTGGGCGTGGAGCGTGGCGAGCAGGTGGTACACGGTGGACCTGGGCAGGCCGAGCGCGGCGGCGATCGACGCCGCGGGAACGGGGCCCCGCTGCCGGGTGAGGTGCGCGAGGATGCGCAGGGTCTGGTCGGCGGCGGGGACCTGTGGACGCAGCGGAGACGGCGTCTCGGAGGTCGGGTCGGTGTCTGGCATGCCAGACACAGCCTCGCACGGACGCCTGTCGTTCGCCACCGCGGGGGTGTGGAATCGACGCATGACCACCGTCACGCCCGCCCGCTCCGGCACCGGCCCGACTTCGGGGTCGCCCCGCCCGGCCTCGATCCTCACGGTCACGATCGGCGCCGAGCCCCTCCGACCCGACGAGGTCGTCGCCGTCGCACGTCACGGGGCGGCCGTAACGGTCGCTCCCGAGGCGCTGCGGCGGGTGGCCGCGACCCGCGCGCTCATCGAGGGTCTCGCCGACGACGCCGAGCCGCACTACGGGATCTCCACCGGGTTCGGCGCGCTCGCGACGACGTTCATCGCCCCCGAGCGGCGGATGCAGCTGCAGGCGAGCCTCATCCGCAGCCATGCCGCCGGCACCGGTCCGGAGGTGGAACGCGAGGTCGTGCGCGCCCTTCAGCTGCTGCGCCTGCAGACGCTCGCCACAGGCCGCACCGGCGTGCGACCGGTGGTCGTCGAGACGTACGCCGCCATGCTCAACGCCGGCATCACGCCGATCGTGCGCGAATACGGATCCCTCGGCTGCTCGGGCGACCTCGCCCCGCTGTCGCACGTGGCGCTCGCGGCGATGGGCGAGGGACGCGTGCGCGACGCCGACGGCGCCGAGGTCGACGCGGCGGACGCGCTGGCCGCGGCATCCCTCGCCCCCCTCGTCCTGCGCGAGAAGGAGGGGCTGGCGCTGATCAACGGCACGGACGGCATGCTCGGGATGCTGCTGCTGGCGCTTCACGACCTGTCGGTGCTGCTCGACACCGCCGACGTGGCCGCCGCGATGTCGGTGGAGTCGCAGCTCGGCACCGACGCCGTCTTCGCGGCCGACCTGCAGGCGCTGCGACCGCAGACCGGCCAGGCGGCCTCCGCCGCGAACCTGCGCGCCGTTCTCGCGGGGTCTCCGATCGTCGCCTCGCACAAGGACCCCTCGGTGTGCACGCGGGTGCAGGACGCCTACTCGCTGCGCTGCTCGCCGCAGGTGCACGGCGCCGCCCGCGACACCGTGGAGCACGCGCGGCTGATCGCGTCCCGCGAACTGTCGGCCGCGGTCGACAACCCGGTCATCACCGACGACGGCCGGGTGGAGTCCAACGGCAACTTCCACGGCGCGCCGATCGCCTACGTGCTCGACTTCCTCGCCATCGCGGTCGCCGACGTCGCATCGATCTCGGAGCGCCGCACCGACCGGGCCCTCGACCCGGCGCGCAGCAACGGACTTCCGCCGTTCCTCGCCGACGAGGTCGGCGTCGACTCCGGGCTGATGATCGCGCAGTACGCCGCCGCCGGGATCGTGTCGGAGCTCAAGCGGCTCGCCGCTCCGGCGTCGGTCGACTCCATCCCGTCGTCGGCGATGCAGGAGGACCACGTGTCGATGGGCTGGGCGGCCGCCCGCAAGCTCCGACGCGGCATCGACGGACTCGCGCGCGTGCTCGCGATCGAGATCCTGACCGCCGCGCGAGCCCTCGACCTCCGCGCACCCCTCCAGCCCGGCGCGGCCACCGCGGCGGTGCGCGACCTGGTGCGGGGGGCGGACGTCGCGGGGCCCGGCGCCGACCGGTTCGTGTCGCCCGAGATCGAGACGCTGACGGCGCTCGTCTCCGGCGGCGCCGTCGCCCGGGCCGCGCTGCATCCCGCCGGGTCCGCAGCGACCGCCGCCCAGACCGTGACCACGACGAAAGCGAGCCATCGATGACCATGACACCGACGTCGGCGCGAAGCATCCGCGCGCCGCGAGGCAACGAGCGCACGGCCAAGAGCTGGGGCGCCGAAGCGGCGAAGCGCATGCTCATGAACAACCTCGACCCCGAGGTCGCCGAGCACCCCGAAGACCTCGTGGTCTACGGCGGCACCGGCCGCGCGGCACGCAGCTGGGAGGCGTACGACGCCATCGTCCGCACCCTCGACGACCTCGAGCCGGACGAGACCCTCCTCGTGCAGTCCGGCAAGCCCGTCGGGATCTTCCGCACCCACGAGTGGGCGCCGCGGGTCCTCATCGCGAACTCGAACCTCGTGGGCGACTGGGCGACGTGGCCCGAGTTCCGCCGTCTGCAAGAGCTGGGTCTCACCATGTACGGGCAGATGACGGCCGGATCCTGGATCTACATCGGCACCCAGGGCATCCTCCAGGGCACGTACGAGACGTTCGCCGCCGTGGCGCGCAGCCTCGGCCGCGACGACCTGACGGGCACCCTGACCTTGACCGGCGGTGCCGGCGGCATGGGCGGCGCCCAGCCGCTGGCGGTCACCCTCAACGGCGGGGCCGTCCTCATCGTCGACGTCGACGAGTCGCGCCTGGCGCGCCGAGTCGGGCACGGGTACCTCGACGAGTACACGACCGACCTGGAGGCCGCGCTCGCCCGCGTCGTCGCGGCCAAGGCGGCAGGCGAGGCGCGCAGCGTCGGCGTCGTCGGCAACGCCGCCGAGGTGTTCGGCGACGTGCTGCTCCGGCACCGGGCGGGCGAGCTCGCGGTCGACATCGTCACCGACCAGACGAGCGCCCACGACCCGCTCGCCTACCTGCCCGTGGGCATCGCCTTCGAGGACTGGAAAGACGCGGCATCCGCCGACCCGGAGGGGTTCACGGCCCGCGCGCGCGGCAGCATGGCCAAGCAGGTGGCGGCGATGGTCGGATTCCAGGATGCCGGAGCCGAGGTGTTCGACTACGGCAACTCGATCCGCGCCGAGGCGCAGCTCGGCGGCTTCGACCGCGCCTTCGCGTTCCCCGGCTTCGTCCCGGCCTACATCCGCCCGCAGTTCGCCGAGGGACGCGGACCGTTCCGCTGGGTCGCGCTGTCAGGTGATCCAGAGGACATCCGCAAGACCGACCGCGCGGTCCGGGAGCTGTTCCCCGACAATGCCGGGCTCGTCCGCTGGCTCGAGAAGGCGGGCGACGCGGTGCACTTCGAGGGCCTGCCGGCCCGCATCTGCTGGCTGGGGTACAAGGAACGCCATCTCGCGGGCCTGCGGTTCAACGAGATGGTCGCCTCGGGAGAGCTCGCCGGACCCATCGTGATCGGCCGCGACCACCTCGACGCCGGATCGGTCGCCTCGCCCTACCGCGAGACCGAGGCGATGGCCGACGGCTCCGACGCCATCGCGGACTGGCCGCTCCTGAACGCCCTCCTCAACACCGCCTCAGGCGCGTCCTGGGTGTCGATCCATCACGGCGGCGGCGTGGGCATCGGACGGTCCATCCACGCCGGCCAGGTGACGGTCGCCGACGGGACGGCGCTCGCGGCCGAGAAGATCGAACGCGTGCTCACGAACGACCCGGGCACCGGGGTAATGCGCCACGTCGACGCCGGGTACGAGCGCGCCGCGGAGGTCGCTCGCGAGCGCGGCCTGCGGGTGCCCATGCAGGAGAGCTGAGCGGCATGGCCCTCCTCGTCACGAACATCGGCGAACTGACCACGAACGTCGAGCGGGACGGCGACGCGACCGGCACGGTACGGGACGCCGCGATCCTCGTCGAGGGCACGCGCATCGCGTGGGTGGGGGAGCGAGCGGATGCCCCGGCCGGCGACATCCCGACGGTCGACGCCGCGGGACGCGCCGTTCTCCCCGGATTCGTCGACAGCCACACCCACCTCGTCTTCGGCGGAGATCGCGCCGACGAGTTCGAAGCGCGCATGACGGGGGTGCCCTATGCCGCGGGAGGCATACGGCGCACGGTGGCGGCGACGCGCGCCGCCTCCGACGAGGAGCTCCGGGCCCGGCTGTCCCGGCTCGTCGCGGAACTCCGTGCGCAGGGGACGACGACGGTCGAGATCAAGACGGGCTACGGCCTCACCGTCCACGACGAGACCCGACTGGCCCGGCTCGCGGCGGAGGTGACCGACGAGGTGACGTTCCTGGGGGCGCATGTGGTCCCCGCCGAGTACGCCGACCGCCGCGAGGACTACCTCGACCTCGTGACGGGGCCGATGCTCGACGCCGTCCGGCCCCACGCGCGATGGGTCGACGTGTTCTGCGAGCGCGGCGCGTTCACCGCCGACGAGTCCCGGCGCATCCTCGCCGCGGGCGCGGCGCACGGACTGCGGCCCCGGGTGCACGGGAACCAGCTCGGCCCCGGCGAGGGTGTGCGCCTCGCGGTCGCGTCGGGCGCGGCATCCGTCGATCACTGCACGTTCCTGGACGACGACGACGTCGCCGCGCTCGCCGGGTCCGACACCGTCGCGACCCTCCTTCCCGGCGTGGAGTTCTCGACCCGCCAGCCCTACCCCGACGCGCGACGGCTGCTCGATGCCGGCGTCACGGTCGCCCTCGCCAGCGACTGCAACCCGGGGTCCAGTTTCACCAGTTCGATGCCGCTGATGGTCGCGCTCGCCGTCCGCGAGATGGGGATGACCCCGGCCGAGGCGGTGTGGGCGGCGACCGCCGGCGGTGCCCGCGCACTCCGCCGCACGGATATCGGCCGGATCGCACCCGGCGCGCGCGCGGATCTCGTCCTGCTCGACGCCCCCACGCGGGTGCATCTGGCCTACCGTCCCGGCGTGCCGCTGGTCGCGCAGGCCTGGAAGGACGGCGCGGCGCTGCTGTGAACCGCACACGGCCGCCGGGGCAGCCCGGATCAGCAACGGTCAGCACCGGTCAGCACCGGCAGGAGCCGTGTGGGGAACTCCGTCAGCGGGGCGTGTCGAAGGTCCACTCCGACGGGTCGAGCGCCGTCGCGACGTCCCAGTCGTCGGCGTCCCACGTGAACGTCGCCACCGCGCACGTCGGCATGTGCACGATCTCGCCGTCCGAGAGCCGTCCCGCCAAGAGGCTCATGCCCGGGTCGTGCGCGACGACCAGCAGGGTCCGGGCGCCGGACTCCGAGGCCGTGGCGAGCAGCACGTCGGCGGGCGCCCCGTAGAGCCGTTCGTCGAGGCGCACCCCCACACCCCACGCGGCCGCGAACGACTGTGCCGTCGTCTTGGCGCGCAGGGCCGTGCTCGAGAGGATCACATCGGGCCGGAACCCGGACTCCGCCAGGCGCGCGGCCATGACCGGAGCATCGTGAAGACCTCGCTCGTTGAGCGGCCGGTCGTGGTCGTCGAGCATCGGGTCGCCCCAGTCCGACTTCGCGTGTCGGACGAGCCCCAGTCGGATCATGTCAGCGCTGCCTTTCCGGCGAGGAGTTCGAGCACGCAGAGCGCGGCGAGGCGCACGGTGCGTCCATCGGGGGTGTCGGCGGTCGCGTCGACCTCGACGATGTCGGCGCTGCGGACCCGGCGGTCCGCGGCGGTCGCCCGCACGATCGCCCGCAGCTCCCAGGCGGCGAGACCGCCCGGAACGGAGGCGGGGCATCCGGGCGCCACAGTGCGGTCGCACACGTCGACATCGATGTCGAGATGGATCGGACCGTCGCCCGCGCCCGCGATCTCGAGCGCCTGGGCCACGACGTCCGCTGCTCCGCGTCGCCGCACCTCGTCGAGACCGACCACGGTGATTCCCAGATCGGCGGCGCGCTGCGCGTACGCGACCGAGTTGGCGAAGTCGGCGATCCCGAGCTGCACGATCCGGCGCGGGTCGAGGCCCCCCTCGACGAGCCGCCGCACGGGGGATCCGTTCGACACGCCGTCGCGGAGGTCGAAGTGCGCATCGAGGGTGATGAGCCCGGCGGCAGCCGCGCCCTGGGCGACGGGGAAGGTGGCGGAGTTGTCGCCCCCCAGCGCGATCACGAGTCCGGCATCCGCCGACAGCTCGCGCACGGCGGAGCGAACGGATGCCTCGCCCTCGGGACCGTCGGGCGAGGCGATGTCTCCGGCGTCGGCGATCCGGAGCGCCGCGGCGAGATCGATCGGCGCCGGCGTCACGACGGTGGGGCTGAACCGGCGCAGCGCTTCGCGCACGGCCGCCGGCGTCGCGTGCGCGCCCGTCGGCGACAGCGAGGTGCGCCACGTGGGCACCCCGAGAAGCACGGCGTCCCAGTCCTCGGCGCCGCGGTGCGGCGACGGCCAGCCCCCGGCGCGCGGCCAGAGCGGATCGTGCGACAGTGTCACGCCGACGACGCTACTCGCCTCAGCCCCTCGCCCGTCACACCGACACGTAGACCCACGCCGCGCGACCGCTCGCGAGGGTCGCCGACACCCGCCGGTACAGCGCGACCTCGTACTCGTCCGAGGCTTCCAGCTCGTCCTCGGTGACCCACAGCGCCTTTCCGACGACCTTGTCGAGCGGGTTCCCGGTCGCCCTGACGATGGGGTGGACCGACGTCCCCGAGAGGTCGACCACGCGTCGGTCCTCGATCTCGGCGTAGTCGACCGTGTACCCCGGCAGGACGTCGTCCTCCGCCGCCACGAGACGGCCGAACGTGTCGAGCTGCACGTCCGGCTGCTGGAGCGTGCCATAGCTGAAGAGGAGCTGGTCGGCGGCCACGGCCTCAGGCTAGTCGTGCCGGGCCGACCCGACGAGGGGGTCGTCACACGGCGTCGCGCTCACCCGAGCAGAGCGTGCGCGAGGGAGAAGATCGCGAGGCCGGCGAGCGCGCCCACGATGGTGCCGTTCAACCGGATGTACTGCAGGTCGCGCCCCACCATGAGCTCGATCTTCTCGGTCGTCTCCGCCGGGTCCCACCGCTCCACGGTGTCGGTGATGATCGAGGCGATGTCGTGACGGTAGCGGTCGACGAGGAAGACGGCGGCGTCGCTCACCCACGAGTCCACGCGGCGCTGGAGCGAGGCATCCGTCGTCAGTCGCACGCCGATCTCGGTGAGCGCGGTCGTCAGTCGCCGGCGCAGGCCGCTGGCCGGGTCGGCGAGGGAGGCGAGCAGTCCCGTCTTCGCCGTGTTCCAGGCCTCGGCGGCCAGCTCTCGCATCCGGGGGCTGTCGAACATGGTCGCCTTGGCGTCTTCGAGGCGACCGATCGTGCCGGGGTCGTGCTGGAGGTTCTCGGCCAGCCGGTCGAGGTACCCGTCGATCGCGCGGCGCGCCTGATGCTCGGGGTCGGCCCGCACGGCGGCGACGAACTTCACCGCCTCGTTGTAGATGGTGTCGTCGACCAGACGCGACGCCATCGACGGCAGCCACGAGGGCAGCCGACGCGACAGGAGCCCGGTGAAGGCGGTGCGGTTGGCCTCCAGCCACGCCGCGACGGTGTCGACCGCCATGTCGACCGCGCCATGGTGCGCCCCCGATTCGACGATGCGTCCCAGCCACGCGCCGAGCGGCGGCCCCCACTCGGGCGCGATGAGGTGCTCCCGTGCGAGGTCTTCGATGACGCCCTGCACCTCGTCGTCGCTGAGCGCCTGCAGCACACCGGAGGCCATGACGGATGCCTCGGCCCCCACTCGTTCGGCGTGGGCGGGAGAGCTCAGCCATTCGCCGAGCCGCGCCGAGATCGCCGTCGCCTCGAGCTTCGTGCGCACGACGTCGCCGCGGAGGAACTCGGTCTCGACGAACTCGCCGAGAGTGCGGCCGATCTCGTCCTTGCGGTTCGGGATGATCGCGGTGTGCGGGATCGGGATGCCCAGCGGGTGTCGGAACAGCGCGGTCACGGCGAACCAGTCGGCCAGGGCGCCCACCATGCCGCCTTCGGCGGCGGCGCGCACGTACGCGAGCGCCGGAACCTGCGTCTGGAAGGCGAACGAGATCGCGAACACCGCGGCCATGAAGACGAGGGCGCCGAGCGCGACGCCCTTCATGAGCCGCAGGCCGCGCCGTCGCTCCTGGTCGGCCGGACTCAGCAGGGCCGTCGGAGTGCGCGCCATCACGTCATCCTCGCACGGCGGGGGCGAAACGGGGCCGTGGCCGGTCGCGGTCAGGCCTCGAGCGGTCCCAGCCACGCGGACGCGACGGTCGAGTGCGCCGATTCGGGGTCGCTCGGGTGGAAGAGTCCGGCGAGCACGTCGCGGTACAGCCGGCTCAGCTCGCTCGCCGCGAAGTACGACGAACCGCCGGCCACCAGCACAGCGTCGTCGACGATGGACTTCGCGCTGACGACGGCGCGGTGCTTGAGCCCCGCGAGGAGCGAGAACCAGCGCGCTCCGTGGTCGGCGCCGGCATCCACATCGCGCGCGAGCCCCTCCAGCTGCGGGGGCAGGGCGTCGTAGGCGAGCGCCATGTCGGCGACCCGCCAGCGGATGTCGGGGTCCTGACTGTACGCCTTCCCGGTCTTCTTCGACGTGCGCCGGCCGGCGACCTCGACCGCAAGATCCAGCGCGCGCCGGGCGATGCCGGTGTACACCGACGCCAGGAGGATCTCGAAGACGCTGAAGATCCCGAACACGAGCGGGTCGGGGTTCGGACCCGGGTCGATGCGACGCACGATGCGGTCCGCGGGGGCGGTCGCGCCGTGGAGCTCGGTCGTGCGGGACTGGGTTCCCCGCATGCCGAGGGTGTCCCAGTCGTCGCGGGTCACCACGCGACCGTCGGCTTCCTCGGACCGCGGCACGAAGGCGTAGACCATCTTCGGGGCGTCCGCAGAGGTCGTGTCGAGTCCGTGCAGTCCGAGCTGCGTCCAGACCGGCGCCAGCGACGTGAAGATCTTCGTGCCCGTGAAGCGGTACCCGCCGTCGGCGGTGGGTACGGCATCCGTCCCGCTGCCGAACAGCACGAGATCGTTGCCCGCCTCGCTGATGCCGAACGCGAAGACCTCGCCGGCGGCTGCGCCCTCCTGCACGAAGCGCAGGGAATCGTCGCCCCGGTCGGAGAGCACCTTCGCCACGCCCGTCCACACGAGGTGCATGTTCACGGCGAGGGCGGTGGCGGGAGCCGCTTGGGCCAGCCGCTGCTGGAGGACGGATGCCTCGGCCAGCCCCCATCCCGCACCGCCGAGCTCGGAGGGCACCAGGATCGCGAGATAGCCGGCCTCGCGCAGCTCGGCGAGGTCGTCGTGGGGGAAGGTGTTGTCGCGGTCGTGGATCGGCGCGCGTTCGCGGAACCGCTCGAGCAGCTCGGCGGGGAGCACGGCGGCCGGGTCGAACGCCCCGCGGCTCACGCCGGTCATGCCCGCACCTCGGCCGACGCCAGTGCGTCCATGAGTTGAGCGATCGTCGCCTCGGGCTTGTCGCGATGCGGCGAGTGGCCCGCACCCGCGACGACCGAGAGCGTCAGATGCGGGTTCGCGGCGACGACGGCCTCGGCCGGCTTGCCGCAGAAGATGCTGTACACCTCGGGGTCGGATCCGATGACGTGTGTCGGGACGTCCAGCGCCGTGGCGGCGGCGGTGACGTCCCACCGCGGGTTCTGCGCGCTCGTCTGCTCCACCGCCCACCGGCTGGCCTGATGGGCCGCCAGGGACTTCAGCTCGACGTCCTGCTCGTGCCAGTGCGGATGCGCGGCCCGCACGGCCGCCTGCGATGGGTCGGCGAAGGACTCCTCCTGGCTGTTGCGCACCACGTCACGGTCGTGCGGCGTCAGCGAGATGGCCGGGTCGACCAGCACCAGCCGCCGCGTCCACGAGCGGTCGGCGGCGGCGGCGAGGGTGACCGCCGCGCCGCCCAGGGAGTGGCCCAGGACGAGGTCCCACGGGCCGCCGCCGTCCGGACCGATGGCCGCGACATCGGCCGCGTAGGCCTCGAGCGTGTAGTCCAGGGCGCGGGGAGCGACGCCGTGCCCGCGGAGGTCGACGGCGTCGGCGCGCCATCCCGCGTCCGCGAGCGCGACGCCGAATCGCCACATCAGGTGGGCGTTGGAGCCGAGGCCGTGCACGAGGAGTGCGCGGCGATCGGAGGCAGGGGAGCCCCAGCTGAGGCGGGGGAGCGTCACGGGTGCAGGCATACCGTCATGCTACGGATGCCGGGGCCCCGTCAGGCGAGATCGTCCAGCGCGCGAGCGAGCCGGGTGAGCACATCGGCGGCGCACTCGGCGTGCTCGTCGGAGAGGCCGTCGATGACCCCGACGATCGCGGAATGGTGGCCGCCGAAGGCCTGGTCGACGCGCGCGATGGCGTCGTCTGTCGGGACAAGGAAGTGCGCGCGCCGGTCGGACGGATGCTGCACGCGCGTGACGAGGTCGCGCGCGACCAGCCGCTCGACGACGTTGGTCACCGTCGCGCTCGAGGTCTCGAGCATGACGATGAGGTCCTTCGGGCTCAGCTCGCGCCCGTCGCGGGAGCCCTGCACGAGGTAGCGGAGGGCGGTGAGATCCATCGAGGAGAGGCCCGACGCGCGCTGCGCGCGCTCCGCCTGGCGGCGCTCGGCGAGACGCCAGTGGAGCACCGCCTCGCTCAGTCGCCGGCCCGCCTCGGAGCGCGGCTGCTCGGCGTAGAGGTGCTCGTTCTCATGGCGTACGACGTTCAGCGGCATCCCTACCTCCCGCGGATCTGCTATTCCATCTGCGTGACGACCGCCTCTCGGGCCAGGGCCAGCGAGGGGTATTCGCCCACGTAGTGCCGGACAGCGTCCCGGGCGAAGTATCTGTTCGGCTCGTGTCGTTCGATCGTCCCGAGGAAGACCCCCTCGGCGCTCCCCACCCAGAAATCGGTGTCGACCTCTGCCCAGGTGGCGCGTTCGCGGATCCCGGTTCGACCGGCGACCTCGTCGATCATCGTCATCGTGCTGCTCCTACCATACCTGACACCGAATGTGACACGTAGTTGATTACACACCAACTGTGATACATATTCAGTGGGATTGACAGTTAGTGATCCTTTATGCACGTCAGCAGCAGACCGAGAGGAAGAACGATGGCGTACCTGTACTACGGCAACGAGACGAACCCCGCGGAGATCCCCGACCGGCTGCTCGCGCATGTGAAGGTCGTCGCGGCCACCAAGCTGCGCCGCAACGAGAGCTTCCTCCTCAGCTGGCGGCACCCGGGCGAGGGAGCCGAGGGTCGCACCTCGATCTGGATGCAGCCGGCGATCCCGCTGCGATTCGTGTTCGAGAGCGCCGAACCGGACGTCCTCGACGCCGAGTTCCTCCGGACGCTCGCGAACGAGGCGACGACGAGCCGGGGCATCGTCCTGGAATGGGACGACGAGCCCGCCTCGATCAACGCCTCCCACCGGCAGGCCGTCGCCGCATGACCCCGGCTCCCCGCCACGCGGAAAGAATGGGCTCATGATCTCGACCGACCTGGCCCTGGCGCTGCGCGATGCCGGCCTGTCGTGGCGGCCTCGCTCGGGTGACCGGTTCCAGCTCGACGAGCCCGAGTTCGACGCCGACGTCTTCACCGTCAGCGAGATGACGATCGAGCCGCGCGAGTACCCCACCGGGCGGATCCTCGCCTTCAACGGCACGACCGAGTGGGCCCTGGACTCCGTCGCCCTCGAGGACGCGCTGTGGCTGCCTCACGAGAGCCAGCTCAGGGAGATGCTCGGCGGCTCGTTCCGCTCCCTTCGCCGGCTGCCCGACGTCTTCGAGGTCGAGGTGGAGATCGCCGGGGCGCCACGCCGGTTCGAGCATCCGGAGCCCGCCGATGCCTACGCGCTCGCCCTGCTGGAGCTGCTGAGCCGCATCGCGTGAATCAGATCCCGACCGTCAGCGAGGCCGTGTAGCCCGCCTGCGCGGAGCCCGCCATGGTAGCGATCTGGTGGATCCCCTGGTCGTCGCCGAAGACGTTGTCGCTGCTGAGCGTGACCTGCGCGGCGTTGCGGACGCTCGACTCGTAGCCGGATGTCGCGTACACGGCCGCGTTCGTCTCGTCGGGGAGGGCGATCTGCGACGTCTTCACGATCGGACCCGACGCCACGGCGGTCGCGACATCGTCGTAGACCTCGAAGTGGATGTGGGGCCACCGGCCCGAGTAGCACGCGGGATAGATCGACGTGAACCGCACGGTGCCGTCGGAGCCGGTCTCCTGCACCCCGCGCAGATAGTTCTCGTTCTCGACGCCTGCGCTGTACAGCGAGTAGCGGCCCTCGCGGTCGCAGTGCCAGAGGTAGACGCCCCGGCCGGCGAGCGCTGCGCCCGTCGAGGCATCCCGCAGCGTGAGCGCGATCGTCAGCGCCACGCCGTCGGCCACCGTCGACGACGAGCCGAAGCTCGAGCGGATGTCGGACCGCACGATCCCCGAATCGTCGAGCACGTTCACGCCGTTCGACCCGTCGCCCGGGTACGGACCCCCGGTCTCGTCGGGCACTTCGGCGAGGGGAGCGGATGCCGCGGCCGACGCGCTCGCCGAAGGGGTCGGCGTGCCCCCGGAGGAAGCGGACGTCGCCGACGCATTGGGGGAGGCGCCCGCTCCGCCCGTCGCTCCGCACGCCGCCAGGAGGCTCGTCAGTGCGACGCCGCCGAAGATGCCGAGCGCGCGACGCCGATCGATCAGGGTGCGGATGTCGTAGACGAGGCCGCGATGGTCCTCGTCGATCACCCGGCCCTGCGCATCGGTCCAGCGGCCGTCGTCGGGGGAAGCGTCGTTCGTCATGTGTCCGAGCCAACGCCAGGCTCCGATGAAGGGGCTATGCGCCGCCTATGGCGTCGATGTCAGGTGATGGTGGGGACGGGCTCGGTGTCGGGGATCGGGCTCGCGTCGCGCCCGCGGAGGTCGGGGAAGCCGCGGACGAAGGCGACCGCCACGATCAGCCCGGCCGCGGCGAAGGCCGTCGCCGCGATGTAGGCGCCGCGCGCGTCGGTGGCGTCGATGAGGAAACCGGCGATCGCCGAGCCCGCGGCGGCGCCGATGAGCTGGCCGGTGCCGACCCACCCGAAGGCCTCGGCCGTGTCGCTGAACTTGACGCTCGCCGAGGTCATCGCGAACAGCACGGCCAGCGCCGGCGCGATCCCGATGCCCGCGAGCACGAGCGTGCCACCGAGCCAGAAGACATCGAGAGACACGATCGTGAGCGCGAGGCCGACGGTCACGATCGCCAGCCGGCGGGCCATCGCCCACGGGCCGATCGGGATGTGCCCGAAGGTCAGGCCGCCGGCGAGACTGCCGACCGAGAACAGCGCGAGGACGATGCCCGCCTCGAGACCGCCGTGCGTGAACGTCGCGACCACACCCACCTCGACGGCCGCGCACGCGCCGATGAGCAGGAAGCCGACCACGGTCGCCAGCAGCACCGGAACCTTGGTGAGCACCTTGCCGATGCTCCGCCGACTGCGGGGGATGCGCACCCGCCCCACCTCGGGGGAGAGGACGAACCACGCGCCGCCGCCCAGGAGGATCACGACGATCAGCAGGAGCGCCGGGACCGTGCCGACCTGGGTCGCGACGACGGTGATCACGACGGGGGCGACGATCCAGATGATCTCCTGCAGCGACGCGTCGAGCGAGAACAGCGGCGTGAGCTGCTTGGAAGTCACGAGCTTCGGGTAGATCGTGCGCGCCGCGGACTGGATCGGCGGGGTCGACAGGCCGCTGACGAACCCGAGCGCCATGTAGCCGGCGACGGGGAGGGCGAGCAGGGCGATCGCCGTGATGGAGAGCGCGCAGACGATCATCGTCGCAGTGATGACCCGTCTCATTCCCCACCGGCCCATCCACCTGCTCGTGACCGGTCCGGCGACGGCCTGACCGATCGACGCGGCGGCGAGCACCAGCCCGGCGGCGCCGTACGACCCCGTGACGAACTCGACGTGCAGCAGGATGGCGAGACTCGTCATGCCGTTCGGGAACCGCGCGGTGAGCTGGGCCGCGATGATGCGACCGACCCCCGGAGTGCGAAGAAGATCCCGATAGCCCGCCACGCCTCCACGTTAGCGCGGCTCCACCAGGTGCTCCGGCGATGCGGGACGGCTTCGGGGAACGCTTGTCCGCGACGCGCCGCGCGACACGCCGCGACACGCCGACGGGTGTCATCCACAGGCAGATTCGCTGTCGGATCCCCGGCGTACCGTCGCACCTGTGGAGAGCCGCTTGCGAGGCATCCGAATCCCGCGTGATTCAGGCCTTTTTCAGGATCCGGATCGAGTGCGCTCCTGTGGATGAAACGGTGGAGAACCTGTGTTGTACATGGGGAGAGCGGTGGAAAATCACACAGATGTAACTACTAGCCCTTGTGGTGCTTCCGGATGTCGGTACCCACATGTAGTGTTGGTCTCCCGGCGGGGGGCCTGCCGGAGAATCAATCGGATGTGAGGGGAGACACAGGGTCGACATGGCGATCACGGTCTACACGAAGCCTGCGTGCGTTCAGTGCACGGCCACTTATCGAGCACTGGACTCGAAGGGCATCGAATACGAAATCCACGACCTCTCCGAGGACCCTTCGGCCCTCGAGCAGGTCAAGGCGCTGGGCTATCTGCAGGCGCCCGTCGTCATCACCGATGAGGACCACTGGTCGGGCTTCCGTCCCGACAAGATCGACGAGCTCGCCTCGCGGCTCGCGTGACGCCATGGCAACCGCGATCGCAGAGCGAGACGCGGTTGCCGGGCGCCGGGCCGCGACCCCCCTCCTCGTCTACTTCTCGAGCGTCTCAGGCAACACCGCGCGCTTCATCGAGAAGCTCGGCGCCCGAGCGGTCCGGATCCCGCTGCACGCGGCGGATGCGCCCCTCGTGGTCGACGAACCGTACATCCTCGTCACCCCGACCTACGGCGGAGGCCAAGGTCGGGGTGAGGAGCGGGGAGCGGTTCCCAAGCAGGTGATCCGGTTCCTCAACGACGAGCGAAACCGGCGCCTGATCCGCGGAGTGATCTCCGCGGGCAACACCAACTTCGGCGAGCACTACTGCATCGCCGGCGACATCATCAGCCGCAAGTGTCATGTGCCGCACTTGTACCGGCTCGAAGTATTCGGCACGCCCGAAGACGTGGATCGCGTGAGCGAGGGATTGGAACGATGGCAGACGCCGCAGTGACCGAGCAGGACTTCAAGACCGAGGACTTCAAGACCGAGGCGCGCTTCGAGGGCATGGACTACCACGCGCTCAACGCGATGCTGAACCTCTACGACGCGAACGGCAAGATCCAGTTCGACGCCGACAAGCGCGCGGCGCGGGAGTACTTCCTGCAGCACGTCAACCAGAACACGGTCTTCTTCCACTCGCTGAAAGAGCGGCTCGACTACCTCGTCGAGAAGGAGTACTACGAGCCCGAGGTGCTGCAGAAGTACTCGTTCGACTTCATCCAGCAGCTCAACGACTTCGCCTACGGCAAGAAGTTCCGCTTCGAGACGTTCCTCGGCGCGTTCAAGTACTACACGAGCTACACGCTGAAGACCTTCGACGGCAAGCGCTACCTCGAGCGGTTCGAGGACCGCGTCGTCATGACGGCCCTCGCGCTGGCGGACGGCGACGAGGCGCTCGCCACGAGCCTGGTCGACGAGATCATCTCGGGCCGCTTCCAGCCGGCGACGCCCACCTTCCTCAACGCCGGCAAGGCGCAGCGCGGCGAACTCGTCTCGTGCTTCCTCCTGCGCATCGAAGACAACATGGAGTCGATCTCGCGCGGCATCAACTCGTCGCTCCAGCTGTCCAAGCGGGGTGGCGGGGTCGCGCTGCTGCTCTCGAACATCCGCGAGTCCGGCGCCCCGATCAAGCAGATCGAGAATCAGTCCAGCGGCATCATCCCCGTCATGAAGCTCCTCGAAGACAGCTTCAGCTACGCGAACCAGCTGGGTGCGCGACAGGGGGCCGGCGCCGTGTACCTCAGCGCACACCACCCCGACATCATGCGCTTCCTCGACACCAAGCGCGAGAACGCCGATGAGAAGATCCGCATCAAGACGCTCTCGCTCGGTGTCGTCGTGCCCGACATCACCTTCGAGCTCGCCAAGAACGGCGAAGACATGTACCTCTTCTCGCCGTACGACGTGGAGCGGGTCTACGGTGTGCCGTTCGGCGACATCTCGGTCACCGAGAAGTACCGCGAGATGGTCGACGACGCGCGGATCAAGAAGACGAAGATCAACGCGCGCGAGTTCTTCCAGACCCTCGCCGAGATCCAGTTCGAGTCGGGTTACCCGTACATCATGTTCGAAGACACGGTGAACAAGGCCAACCCCATCAAGGGTCGGATCAACATGTCCAACCTGTGCTCCGAGATCCTGCAGGTCAACACCCCGACGACCTACAACGAAGACCTGTCGTACGCCCAGATCGGCAAAGACATCTCCTGCAACCTGGGATCGCTCAACATCGCCCTGGCGATGGACGGCGGCAATCTCGCGAAGACGGTGGAGACCAGCATCCGGGCCCTGACCGCCGTGAGCGACCAGAGCCACATCGCCTCCGTGCGCTCGATCGAAGACGGCAACGACCGCTCGCACGCGATCGGCCTGGGTCAGATGAACCTGCACGGCTACCTGGCTCGCGAGCACGTGCACTACGGCTCCGAAGAGGGCGTCGACTTCACCAACATCTACTTCTACACGGTGCTGTTCCACGCGCTGAAGGCCTCGAACGCGATCGCGATCGAGCGCGGCGAGGTCTTCGACGGCTTCTGGGACTCGAAGTACGCCTCGGGCGAGTTCTTCGACAAGTACATCGACCAGGAGTGGGTCCCGGCCACCGACAAGGTCGCGCAGATGTTCGCCGGCCACCACATCCCCACGCAGGACGACTGGCGCGAGCTGAAGGCGTCGATCCAGCAGCACGGCATCTACAACCAGAACCTGCAGGCCGTGCCGCCGACCGGATCGATCTCGTACATCAACAACTCGACGTCGTCGATCCACCCGATCGCCGCGAAGATCGAGATCCGCAAGGAGGGCAAGCTCGGCCGCGTCTACTACCCGGCGGCGTTCATGACGAACGACAACCTGGAGTACTACCAGGACGCGTACGAGATCGGCTACGAGAAGGTCATCGACACGTACGCCGCGGCGACGCAGCACGTCGACCAGGGTCTGTCGCTGACGCTGTTCTTCAAAGACACGGCGACGACGCGCGACATCAACAAGGCGCAGATCTACGCCTGGCGCAAGGGCATCAAGACGATCTACTACATCCGTCTGCGTCAGATGGCGCTCGAGGGCACCGACATGACCGAGTGCGTCTCCTGCACGCTCTGACGACCGACCTGTGATTTCGGAAGAGGAACAATGAGCGAGAAGCTCCAGCTCCTGGATCACGTCCAGGCCATCAACTGGAACCGCATCCAGGACGACAAAGACCTCGAGGTGTGGAACCGCCTCGTGAACAACTTCTGGCTGCCCGAGAAGGTGCCGCTGTCGAACGACATCCAGTCGTGGAACACCCTCACGCCCGAGGAGCAGACGCTCACCATGCGCGTCTTCACCGGGCTCACCCTGCTCGACACCATCCAGGGCACGGTGGGCGCCGTGTCGCTCATCCCCGACGCGATCACGCCGCACGAAGAGGCGGTGTACACGAACATCGCGTTCATGGAGTCGGTGCACGCCAAGTCGTACTCGTCGATCTTCTCGACCCTGTGCTCGACGAAGGAGATCGACGAGGCGTTCCGCTGGTCGGTCGAGAACCCGAACCTTCAGAAGAAGGCCCAGATCGTCATGGAGTACTACCGCGGCGACGAGCCCCTCAAGCGCAAGGTCGCCTCGACGCTGCTCGAGAGCTTCCTCTTCTACTCCGGCTTCTACCTCCCGATGCACTGGTCGAGCCGCGCCAAGCTCACCAACACTGCCGACCTCATCCGGCTGATCATCCGCGACGAAGCCGTGCACGGGTACTACATCGGCTACAAGTTCCAGCGCGGTCTCGAGAAGGTCGACGAGGCGAAGCGTCAGGACATCAAGGACTACACGTTCTCGCTGCTGTACGAGCTCTACGACAACGAGGTGCAATACACGCAGGACCTCTACGACAGCGTGGGTCTCACCGAGGACGTCAAGAAGTTCCTGCACTACAACGCCAACAAGGCGCTGATGAACCTCGGCTACGAAGCGATGTTCCCGTCCACCGTGACGGACGTGAACCCGGCGATCCTGTCGGCGCTCTCGCCCAACGCCGACGAGAACCACGACTTCTTCTCGGGGTCCGGATCGTCGTACGTGATCGGCAAGGCTGAGGCCACCGAAGACGAGGACTGGGACTTCTGATCTCATCGGGGATCCCGACAGACCGAGATCCCCCTACCTGCCCCGGGTCGGCGCGGAACGTCACGCGTCTCCCAGCAACAGGCGAGGCCCCCGGACGGGCCGCTCACGGAGCGGCCGGCCGGGGGCTTCGTCGCGTCGCTACGGTGCCGGCGTGTGCGTGGAACCAGTCTCGGACGGAGAGGCCGGAGAGGCCGGAGAGTCCGCGGAGGCGGGGGAGGCCGGCGAGGCGGGCGAGGCCGGCGAGGCGGGCGCCGCGACCGCTGCGGAAGCATCCCGCGCGCCCCGGGTCTTGATCAGGCTCGCGGCCGTCGCCACCGCGATGGTCGTCGCGATGAACAGCAGCGAGAACCAGATCGGGATCTCCGGGGCCCACAGCATCGGCTCGCCGCCGTTGATGAATGGCAGCTCGTTGACGTGCATGGCGTGGAGCACGAGCTTGACGCCGATGAACGCGAGGATCACGGCAAGGCCCTGCGCGAGGTAGACGAGGCGCTCGAGCAGCCCGCCGATCAGGAAGTACAGCTGACGCAGACCCATGAGCGCGAAGGCGTTGGCGGTGAAGACGATGTACGCCTCCTCGGTGAGACCGTAGATCGCGGGGATCGAGTCGACGGCGAAGATGAGGTCGACGAAGCCGATCGCGATGATCACGAGGAACATCGGAGTGACGAAGCGGCGGCCGTCCTTCACGACCATGAGGCGGTCGCGGTTGTACTCGTCACTGACCGGCAGGTGGCGACGCACGAACGACATGAATCGTCCCTGAGCGGGGTCGGCCTCGCCGTGACTGAACGCCTGACGGTACGCGAGGAACAGCAGCAGCGCGCCGAACAGGTAGAAGATCCACGAGAAGTTCGAGATCAGCGCCGCGCCGACGGCGATGAACACGCCGCGCAGGATCAGGGCGATGACGATGCCGATCATCAGCACCTTCTGCTGATAGATCTTCGGCACCGCGAAGCCGGTCATGACGATGAGGAAGACGAAGAGGTTGTCGACGGACAGCGCCTTCTCGGTGAGGTAGCCGGCGAAATACTCGCCGCCGTACGTCCAGCCGGAGAAGACGCCGATGCCGACGCCGAACAGCAGGGCAAGGCCGATGTAGAACGCCGACCACCGGGCCGACTCGCCGATCGACGGCTCGTGCGGCTTGCGGACGTGCGCGAAGAACTCGTAGACGAAGAACGCGATCGTGACGGCGATCGTGATGATCCACACGAGAGGGGTGATGTTCACAGGATGCTCCAGACCTGGCGTGACAGATGACGCCAAGGTCTTCTCCATCCTCGAGGTCGAGGACCGACGACCCGGGATGCGTCTGCATCCGTAGTGACGAGTCGGCCGTGCCGGAGTACTCCCCTTGCTGTGAGCAGATTACGGGGTCATCCTCGCCCCACCCTGGGAACAAGCCGAGAGACGCCCCGCACCGCCGGAGGGCGGCGTGGGGCGTCTCTCGGTGCCTGCGGACTCAGGGTCAGCTGAGGCCGTTCTCCGACAGCCAGTCCGCGGCGATGTCTTCGGCGGAGCGCTCGTCGACCGTGGACTCCACGTTGAGAGCCACGAGGCCCTCGGGGGTCAGCGCGGCGCTGACGGCGTTGATGACGTCGGCGATCTCATCGGCGATGTCGGCGTTCACGAGCGGCACGACGTTGGACGCGAGGAAGAGACCTTCGGGGTCTTCCAGGGTGACCAGGTCTTCCGTCTCGATGCGAGGGTCGGCGCTGTAGACGTTCGCGACCTGGATGTTGCCGGCCACCAGCTCCTCGACGGTGGTGTCGGCGGTCGCCTCGAACGCGACGGTGACACCGTAGACCTCCTCGAGTCCGGACGGGCCGTAAGGACGCTCCTCGAGCTCCGGAGCGCCGCCGAGCACCAGACCGTCGATGCCGGCGAGATCGGCGATCGACGTGAGGCCGTTCTCCTCTGCGAAGGCGGCGGTGACGTTGTAGGAGTCCTGGTCGGTCGCCGACGACTGGTCGAGCACCGTCAGGCCGTCGGGGAGGGCGTCCTGGAGTGCGGCGTAGACGTCGTCCTCGGTCGTCGCGGTCGTGTCGGGCTCGAAGTACTGCAGCAGGTTGCCGGTGTACTCCGGGAAGAGGTCGATCGAGCCGTCCTCGATGGCCGGCATGTACGCGTCGCGCTGGCCGATGTTGAAGTCGCGCTCGACCGTGAAGCCCTCGGCTTCGAGCGCCTGGGCGTAGATCTCGGCGATGATCTCGTTCGAGTAGTACGCCTGCGAGCCGATGACGATGGTCGACGAGTCGCCGCCGGCCTCGCTTTCACCGCCGTCGTTCTCGAGCGGGTCGCTCGAGGCGCACCCGGCGAGGGCGAGCGCGGTGAGGGTCGTCGCGGCGAGCGCCAGAGCGACGCGGCGTCGTGCTGTGGACATGGGAACCTCCGTTGTGGTGTGCGGTCAGCGGGAAGGGACGGGAACGGGAGCGGCCGCGGAGCGGACGCGACGGGGACGAGGAGCGTCGGTGCGGGGCACGGCGAACCGCGCGAGGAGGGCGAAGAGTCCGTCGAGGACGAGAGCGAGGGCGACGACGATGATCGACGCGCCGAGGATCTCGGGGAAGTCGCGGGTGTTGAGTCCCTGGATCATGTAGAAGCCGAGCCCGCCGAGGCCGACATAGGCCGCGATGGTGACCGTCGCGACCACCTGCAGTGTCGCCGAGCGCAGACCGCCGATGAGGAGGGCGAGTCCCAGAGGCATCTCGATCCGGAACAGGATCTGCCACTGGGTCATGCCCATGGCACGCCCGGCGCCGATCACTGAGCGGTCGATGGCCTCGAAGCCGGCGTAGGCCCCGGCCAGGATCGACGGGATCGCGAGGATGACGAAGACCGTCATCGCAGCCTGCGTCTTGAGCTGCACCCCGGCGAGCATCACGAGGAGGATGACCAGCCCGAGAGCCGGAAGAGCCCGGGCGGCACCGGACAGGAAGACGGCGACCTCGCGCCCGCGACCGGTGTGTCCGATCAGGTAACCCAGCGGAATGGCGATGACCGCCGCGATGGCCACCGCGCCGAACGTGTAGGCGAGGTGCTGGACGATCGCCTCGGGGAGGGGGAGCGAGCCCGTCAGCCGCGCCGGTGAGAAGATCCAGGCGAGGGCCTCGGCGAAGAGATTCATGCCGTCACCGCCCTCAGCCTTGCCCGCCGCGGCGCGGTCCGGCGCGTCCATGGCAGGAGGATCCGGCCGAGCAGCACCAGCAGGAGGTCGACGACGACCGCCACGACCACGACGGCGACGACGCCCGCGAGCACCTCCGCGACGATGCGGCGCTGAGATCCGTTGGTGAACAGGTAGCCCAGGTTCTCGACGCCGATGAGCGCCCCGACGGTCGCGAGCGAGATCGTCGACATCGCGGTCACGCGGAGCCCGGCCAGCACCACGGGACCGGCGAGCGGCAGATCGACCGTCCAGAAGCGGCGCCAGGTTCCGAAGCCGACGGCTACCGCGGCCGCCCGGGTGGACGGGTCGACCGAGGCCAGCCCGTCGGTCACCGAGCGGGTCAGGATGGCGACGGCGTAGATCGCGAGCGCGATGATCAGGGTCGTCTCGGACAGGTACGGGATGCCGAACAGCGCGGCCACGATGGGGAAGAGCGCGAACGACGGGATCGTGTACAGCAGCCCCACGACGGTGAGCACCCCGCCCCGGAGGGCCGTGTAGCGGAACGCGAGCCAGCCGATCGGGAGCGCGAGGACGAAGCCGATGACGATCGCGATCGCGCTCTGCCGGAGGTGCTGCACCGTCAGGGATGCGATGAGATCGAGGTTGTCGGCCACCCAGCTCACGGCGAGTCCTCCACGAGGACGCCTTGCGTGCGACCGGCCGCGTCGACGAGCACCGTGGCGTTCTCGACCCGCTTCGCCCGCAGGGCGCGCGCGCCCCGCTCGACCCCGATGAAGTCCGCGACGAACGGAGTCGCCGGCTGCTCGATGATCTCGCTCGGGCTGCCGATCTGGGCGACCTTGGCGCCCTTCTCGAGGATCACCACCTGATCGCCCAGGAGGAAGGCCTCGTCGATGTCGTGCGTCACGAAGACGATCGTCTTCTCGAGCTCGCGCTGCAGCCGGATGGTCTCGGTCTGAAGCTCGCGACGCACGATCGGATCGACGGCGCCGAACGGCTCGTCCATGAGGAGGATGTTGGGATCGACGGCGAGGGCCCGGGCGACGCCGACGCGCTGCTGCTGTCCGCCCGACAGCTGACTCGGGTAGCGCTTCGCCATCGCCCGCTCGAGACCCACGACGTCCATCAGCTCGAGGGCGCGCTCGCGGGCCTTCGCCTTGGGCACGCCGTTGAGCACCGGGACGGTGGCGATGTTGTCGACCACCGAGAAGTGGGGCAGCAGACCGGCGTTCTGCAGGACGTAGCCGATCCCCCGCCGGAGTGCGACGGGATCCCGCTGCGAGATCGGCTCGTCGTCGATCGTGATGCGACCGCTGGTGGGGTCGACCAGGCGGTTGATCATGCGCAGCAGAGTCGTCTTGCCGCTCCCCGACGAGCCGACGAAGACGGTCGTCTTGCGAGCCGGGATGAGCACGCTGAAGTCATCGACGGCGACCGTGCCGTCGGGGAACCGCTTGGAAACCGCATCGAATTCGATCGCCATGCTGTCCTTTCGCGCGAGAACCCAGAAAACCACAGGGAAGGGACATCGCGGGCCGAATGGCGCGACTTCTTACCTCTTATGTCGTCGCGCGCCATTCGGAGGCCGGAGCGGAATCGGTTTGCATCCTCGCCGATGTCGCCCGCCGCCGCTACTTTGGAGCCCATGAACGCTCGCGAGTACGCCCTGATCGTGATCGGCGCCGGACCGGTGGGCGAGAACGTCGCCGACCGCGCGACGCAGGGCGGGCTGTCGGTCGTCATCGTCGAGAGCGAGCTCGTCGGCGGGGAGTGCTCGTTCTGGGCGTGCATCCCGTCGAAGGCCCTTCTGCGGCCGGGCGCGGCGCTGCGAGCGGCCCGCGCCGTCGGCGGGGCCGCGCAGGCCGTCACGGGCGCTGTCGACGTCGCCGCCACCCTCGAGCGCCGGGATCGGCTCGTCCACGACTGGGACGACACCTCGCAGGTCGAGTGGCTGCAGGGGGCGGGGATCGATCTCGTCCGCGGCCATGGCCGCCTCACCGGTGAGCGCGAGGTGACGGTCACGGGAGCCGACGGCGTCGAGACGCGGCTCGTGGCACGCCACGCCGTCGCCATCTCGACCGGATCGGCGGCACTCCTCCCCGACATCCCGGGCCTGCGCGACGCCGACCCCTGGACGAGTCGCGAGGCGACCGGCGTCCGTGAGGTCCCGCCGTCGCTCGCGATCCTCGGGGGCGGCGTCGTCGGCAGCGAGATGGCCACCCTCTACGCGTCGTTGGGCGCCGAGGTCACCGTGATCGCGCGATCGGGGCTGCTCCGGGGCCTCGAGCCGTTCGCCGGCGAAGCGGTCGAGAAGGCGCTGACGGATGCCGGGGCCGACGTCCGCACGGGCGTGGAGCTCGAGCGGGTCGACCGCGGGGCCGACGGGGTCGTGCTGACCCTGTCGGACGGCTCGCGGGTGAGCGCCGCGCAGGTGCTGGTCGCGACCGGCCGCGTTCCGCGCACCGAGGATCTCGGACTCGAGACGGTCGGCCTGCGCCCCGGGGACTGGCTCGACGTCGACGACAGCCTGCGGGTGCGCGGAGTGGACTGGCTCTACGGCGTCGGCGACGTGAACCACCGGGCGCTGCTCACGCACCAGGGGAAGTATCAGGCGCGGGCTGCGGGCGACGTCATCGCCGCCCGGGCCCTGGCGACGACGGTCGACGACGCGCCGTGGGGCGCGCACGTCGCGACGGCCGACCACTCGGCGGTGCCGCAGGTCGTGTTCACCGATCCCGAGGTCGCCGCTGTCGGCCACACCGAGCAGTCCGCGCGGGCGGCGGGACTCGCGGTGCGGGCGATCGACTACGACCTGTCGTGGATCGCCGGGGCGAGCGAGCTCTCCGACGACTATCGCGGGCGCGCTCGTGCGATCGTCGACGACGAGCGCCGCGTGCTGGTGGGCGCCACCTTCGTCGGACAGGATGTCGGCGAGCTGCTGCACGCGGCGACCATCGCGGTCGTCGGCGAGGTCCCGATCGACCGCCTGTGGCACGCGGTTCCGTCCTACCCGACGATCAGCGAGGTGTGGCTGCGGTGGCTCGAAGACCTCGGCCGCGGCTCCGCCGTGCGGTGAGAAGGTCCCAACTGCGCACAAACCCGCCCGGCCGCGATCACTCCGCGGGCGGTGCCGGATACGGTCGCTCCTGCAGCAGCGTCGCGACGTGGGCGGCGTTGCGGGCGAGCGTCGCCGTGGTGGACGCGACCTTCTCGGGCGTCTCGGGCAGGTCCTTGTAGTCAGTGGTCTGCATCGCCTCGCCGTTCCAGTACACCCCGCCCTGCGACGGGATGGTGAAGCCCACGTCGCCCAGCCCCTGGTAGAGCGAGGCGGTGATCGCGTGCGCACCGTCCTCGTTTCCCAGCACGACGGTCACGGCCGTCTTGCCGGCGAGGATCGGGCGGCCCTCGTCGTCGGTCTCGGACAGCTCGGCGTCGAGGCGCTCCAGCACCCGCTGGGCGATGCTGGACATGTTGCCCATCCAGGTCGGGGTCGCGAAGACGAGGATGTCGCTGGCGAGGATCCGCTGCCGGATGATCGGCCATTGGTCGCCGTCGCCCATGTCGGTCTCGACGCCGGGCTTGACGTCGAAATCGACGACGCGGACCTGTTCCCCCGAGACGCCGTGCTCGGCGAGGGCGTCGAGGACCTGCTGAGCCAGGAGCTCGCAGCTGGAGTCGGCGGGGGACGGCTTGAGCGTGCAGTTGAGTGCGAGTGCGCGGAGCATGGTGTTCCTTTCGTCGAGCCGCACGCTACGGACGTCGCGGGCGCCGTGCGAGGGGTTGACAGTTCGCCGCGATCGCGCCGACCCCCCGATAACGGGCGGTAGCCTGACCCCGAGTCGTGGACAGGAGGCCGGCATGGTGAGACCGCAGCCCCAGCCCGTCGGGGCAGGACAGGAGTCGGTGTGGGACTATCCCCGCCCGCCTCGGGTCGAGAGGGTGGCCCGCCGGGCGCGGATCGAACTGGGCGGCGAGGTGATCGTCGACACCGACGATGTGGTGCGCGTGCTCGAGACGAGTCATCCGCCCGTCTACTATCTGCCGGCCGACGCCTTCGTTGCCGGCGCCCTCCGGCCGGGGGAGGGATCGTCGTTCTGCGAGTTCAAGGGCGGAGCCCGGTACTTCGACGTCGCGGGCGGGGGTCAGGTCCGGCCCCGCGCAGCGTGGACGTACCCGCAGCCCGCGCCGGGATACGAGGAGCTCGCCGGACGCGTGGCGGTCTACGCCGGGCAGATGGATCGCTGCCTCATCGACGACCACGAGGTCGAGCCGCAGCCCGGAGGCTTCTACGGCGGATGGATCACCCCGGAGGTGGTCGGTCCGTTCAAGGGCGGTCCCGGCTCGATGGGCTGGTGAGGGACGGATGCCTCGATGAGAGCCCTCGCGCGCTGGACGCTCGCCGCCGCCATGGTCTTCGCCGGTCTCAGCCACCTGTTCTGGGCGCGGCAGGAGTTCCAGGCCCAGGTGCCCGATGTCGCCACGAAGGTCCTGGACCGCGATGCGGTGGTCGTGGCATCCGGAGTCGTGGAAGTGATGCTGGGCGGCGCGCTCGTGGTGTTCCCGCGATCGCGCCGCACCGTCGGCGCCATCCTGGCCGCGTTCTTCGTCGCCGTCTTCCCCGGCAACATCGAGCAGTACGTCAAGCGCCGCGACGGCTTCCGGCTGGACACCGACCGGAAGCGCTTCGCCCGCCTGTTCTTCCAGCCGGTGCTCGTCGCGTGGGCGCTCTGGTCGACGCGCGACGGGAAGTGACCGGTCGCAGAGGGGGCGCGGACCCGCGGATCATCCTCTGCGGGTGAGGCCGCCGTTTCGGCGCGCTCCCTACAGTGAGGGCCACGCCGTTCCCTGTGGCGCCTCGCCCCCGAAGGAACGGCCGAAACGGAGACAGGCGATGTCCGACGGCGCCACGCGGTCCCCTTCACCCGCCCCGACCCCCGCCGCTCCCGGCGGCATCACGCGAGGAACGCTCGTCTGGTTCGGTCTGGCGATCGTCGTCCTGGCGTTCTTCGCCGCCTTCTTCGGCTCGTGGCTCGCACGGTCGGTGGACACGACCCAGCCGACGCCGGAGCCCACACCCGTCGCCGAGGAGACGGCGTCGGTCGAGGACTACGAAGCCGCGCTCGAGGAGATCCTGCCGGCGGGATCGGCTGTCCGCGTGGGAACGGGGGCGCCGGAGTCGGGCAAGGGCTCGCCGGGAGACGTGTACATCGACATCGCCACCGCCGACGTGTACCTCTACGAGGAGGACTGGACGCTGGTGGGGAACATCCGCGAGTCGGCCGCCGAGAACCTCACCGGCGCGACCGGCGAGACCGGAGCGACCGGCGAGCAGGGGGAGCAGGGGGAGCAGGGCGAGCAGGGCGAGCAGGGGGAGCAGGGCGAGCAGGGGGAGCAGGGCGAGCAAGGGGAGCAGGGCGAGCCGGGGACGCAGGTGTCGCTCGGGGTCGGCGCTCCGCCGGAGTCGTGCGAGGCGGACGACATCTACATCGACACGTCCGAGCCGATGTTCTACCAGTGCAGCGACGGCTCGTGGCTGTCGTTCGCGCCACCTGCCGCGGACGCCCCCGCCACCGACGGGTGACGCATCGCGCAGCGCGTCGGCGATCCCACCGGCTCAGCGCCGGACGGAGGCGGTCACGGTGAACTTCGCGTTGCGCGCCACCTGCCGGGTGGGGCCCACCAGGCCCTCGAGCGCAGCTCGGTAGCGCAGTCCCGAGTTCCACACCGCCCACAGCTGCCCGCCGGGCCGGAGGGCGCGGGCGGCGTCGGCGAAGAGGCGCGGCGCGATGTCGTCCGACACCGCCGCGCCGACGTGGAACGGGGGATTGAGGGCGATGAACGCGGCCTGACCGTCGGGCCGCGAGCGCAGCATGTCGTCTCGGGCGACCTCCACGCGGTCCGCGACGCCGTTCGCCGCCGCCGTGGCGCGCGCCGACGCGACGGCCGCCGCCGATTGATCGCACGCGTACACCCGCAGACCCGGGTGGCGCAGGGCGAGGGTGGCGGCGACGACGCCCGTGCCGCACGCGAGGTCGATGACGGGCTCGTCGACGGCGAGGCGGACGAGCTGCACCGGATCGGGAAGATGCTCGAGCAGGAAGCGCGTGCCGATGTCGATCCCGGTGCCGGCGAACGCACCGCCGAAGGCGCACACCGTCAGACCCTCGTGGGCCTGGCAGCGGGGCTCGGGATCGCGACCGGCGCGGGGACCGCGGGCCACGAGCACGCGGGACTTCTGCCGGGCGTGGGTGACGTCGACGCGCTCGAAGCGCTCGCCGAGGATGCCGTTCATGGCCGTCGTCATGTGCTTCACCCGCCCGCCGCCGAAGACCACGACGGCAGGATCGGCGTGCGCGGCGATCAGTCCCGCGATGTCGTCGAGCGCGTCGAGCGCGCGGGGGAGCCGCAGCAGCACGACGCGGGCCCCCTGGACGAGGTCGCTGGACAGTCCGCGGGAGCGGTACGCGTGCGCCAGCGAGAACCGCTCCGCGTTCGCGGCGAGCGCCTGCTCGCCGGTGAGGGGATCCTGATGGACGCGGATGCCGCGGTCGCCATCCGCCGCGGCGCCGAGCGTGAGCGCGCCGTAGCCGTCGCCGATGACGACGACGGTGCCGTCGGGGGCGGCGTCCCGGGCTGCGGCCGATTCGTCGAGAATGAGTCGGTCGGCGGCATCCGCTGCGGGCAGGTCCGGCCCTTCGAGGTCGGGCCAGCGCCGCAGCGCGGCGGGGGAGTAGTGCACCGTCCCACGGTAGCCTCGCTCGGCGCCGGGCCGGCTCGGGTCTGTCAGGACGTCACCATCCGGTGGTGAGCACGCGATCCAGGGCGGCCACGAGCGCGTCCGCGGACTGCCGCGTGAAGCACATCGGCGGCTTGATCTTGAGGATGTTCTGGTGGTCGCCGGTCGGCTGGGCGATGACCCCGAGATCCCGAAGGCGAGCGCAGACGGCCGCTGTCTCGGCGGTGGCCGGCTCCCACGTGGCGCGATCGCGCACGAGCTCCGGCCCCAGGTAGAAGCCCGACCCGTGGACGGCGGCGAGGATCGGATGGCGCTCCCCGAGATCCTCGAGCCGGCTCTTCAGGTAGCCGCCCACCTCGCGGGCGTTCTCCTGCAGACGCTCGTCGCGGATGATGTCGAGCACCGCGAGGCCGACGGCGCTCGAGACCGGGCTGCCGCCCGCCGAGGAGAAGAAGTACCCGCCGGTGCGATACCGCTCGGCGATCTCGCGCGTCGTGATGACGGCGCCGAGCGGATGGCCGTTGCCCATCGCCTTGGCCACCGCGACGACATCCGGTACGACACCCTGCTGCTCGAAGCCCCAGAACCACTGCCCGAGCCGGCCGTAGCCCACCTGCACCTCGTCGGCGACGGCGATGCCGCCGTGCGCTCGGACGGCGTCGTAGACGGCCGCGAGATACCCGTCGGGCAGGGCGACGCCGCCGCCGTTGCCGAACAGGGTCTCGGCGATGAACGTGCCCACCGGTATGCCGGCCGCGGCGAGCCGGTCGATCTCTGCGACGGCCTCGTCGGCGTAGCGTCGGGCGTCCGATCCGCGGTGCTCGCCCCGCAGCGGATTGGGCGAGGGCAGGGTGTGCACCCAGTCGGGGCGGGTCGAGAGGGCGTCGGGATTGTCCGCGACGGACGTCGACACCGCGTCGCTGAGGAAGGTCCAGCCGTGGTAGGCCTCCCGCAGGGCCAGCACATCGTCGCGGCCCGACCACGCGCGTCCGAGACGGAGGGCGAGATCGACGGCCTCCGAGCCGCTGTTGACGAGGAACACGGTGTCCAGCGATGGCGGGAGCAGCGCCGCCAGACGTTCCGAGAACGCCACCACCGAGGGGTAGTGGAACCGCGAGTTGGTGTTGAGCAGACGCCACTGCCCGGCGACGGCCTCGACCAGCCTCGGGTGGGCGTGCCCCACCGAGGAGACGTTGTTGAGGGTGTCGAGGTACACGCGCCCGTCCGCGTCGACCAGGTGCTCGCGCCAGCCCCGCACCATCACCGGCGGATCATCGAAGTAGTGCTCCTGCACGTCGGCGAACACGGCATCGCGCCGCGCGAGCAGCTCGGCGGCATCGGGCCGGCGAGCGGGTTCCGGATGCCCCGGCACCAGCGCACTCGGATCGGCCACGATCCGCCCCCAGGCGCCGGCGAGTCCGCGGGGCGCGAAACGGGGTGCGTCGACGCCGCTCCGCCGGACCTGGATCCAGAGCCGGTCGGTGCTCTCGCCGAGGAGATCGCCCGCGGCGAGGCGCGTCCCGGCAGGCAGTGCGGCGCGCACCCCGTCGAGGATCAGGTCCACCCCTTCGCCCCGCAGGAGCAGCCCGTCGGCGGTGGGCTCGATGGTCCCCGCCCACGGAGCGGCGACCGGCTGCGGGTCGGCGAAGCGCAGCTCGATCCCGAGCGAGACGTTGCGCGGCGCCTCGGGGTCGCCCGGTCGGGAGCGGGTCAGGCGGGATTCGTCGAAGCGGGCGACGACCGCGCGGGCGGGGCCGAGGCGTCCCCTCATCGCGTCGTCTTCGGCGGATGCCTCGAGCCAGGCGCCCTCGTGCAGGAGCGGGCTCTCGGGCGACAGGTCGCAGACCGCGACGTCATCCGGCCCGAGCCAGGGGAGGATCGGCTCGGCCGCGGGGAGCGCGAGGGGGGAGGGGGCCGCGCCCGTCGCGGCCGACACCAGGGCGGTCGCGACCTCGAGCGGCACCGCGGTGGCGGCGGCGAAGATGGCCAGCTCGTGCTCGAGATTCCCCGCGGCGTAGTCGTTGCCGGGATCGGTCGCCAGGACGTGGTGAGCGCTGGCCACCAGCGTCGCCGCTCGGACGACGACGAGCGGCCACAGCGCTTCGATCTCGGCCGCCGCCAGCGGGCGCACCCGGTGATAGGCGGTGACGGCGCGAACGGCGTCGACGATGCCGACGCCGTCGTGATGCAGCAGCGACGAGACGGTGATGGCCAGCTCGCCGACCGTCCAGGTGCGGTTGAGGTCGCCGAGGTCGATCACGCCGTCGGGGATGCCGGTCACGGGGTCGGACGTCACGAGGTTGTCGTCGGTGAGGTCGCCGTGGATGAACTGCCGAGGAAGCTCGTCGGCCACGCGCTCGACGACGCGCCATGCCGCTGCCGCGGCGGAGCTCAACCGTCCGGCGAGCGCCGGGTCGCCCACGAACGGGAGGAGCTCGGCGAGCACCGACGGGGCGCTGCGCAGATCCCACTGGTGGGCGCGCGCGGCGCCGGGCGCGTCGAATCCTTCGAGGGCCAGAGCGATCCGGGCCGCGAGTGCGCCCATCGCCTGGATCACACGGGGCGACAGATACCCCGAGAGCGTCTCGCCGTCGAGGAACTCGAGCACGCGCGCGTGCATCTCGACGCCGTCGACGATCACCGCCCGGGCGGTGGTCTCCGCCGGCCGCGGCGTCGGCCCCGGCACCGGCAGGGCACGTGGTGCGCGGCAGCGTGCTCGTTCGGCGATGAGCCGCGCGGCGGCGGACTGCGCCTCCAGCTCAGCGGCGGTGACGCTGGGGTTGGCGATCTTCAGCAGCAGGCGCGGCGCATCGTGCCGCTCGAGCAGGAAGTTGCGGTCCTGGTGGCTGCCGAGCGCGCGTGCCGTGGCCTCGACCCCCCACACCGTACGGGCGAGGCGTGCGGCCGTCTCGGGTGAGATGTCGGGGGGAACCGGCTGTGCCAGGGCCTCGCCCGGCCGCGCATCGGCGCTCATGCATACTCCTCGCTGGAATCCACACGAGGCTATCGTCCGCCGTGCCGCCGATTCGTCCGGAAATCGGTCCGGGTCTGGCCGGGCTGTCGCGAACCCGACGCGCCGGAGAGCGCTCAGGCGGACGCGGCCTCGCCGAGGAACAGGGCGATCTCGTCCGGTCGGCACGCGGCCAGGGCCGCGTCGCGCCCGGCCACGTCGGCGAGGGCGTCGAGAGCCGCCAGGAGCCCGCCGCGGTCGCCCGCGTCGCGCTGGGCGGCCACGAGAGCCTGGGCCGCGAGGATCTGCCGGGCACGGTCACCGGCGGTCGCCGCGATCGCCGCGGCCTCCCGCAGCAGGTCGACGCGTCGGCGCGGGCTGGCGGCCCGGGCGGCGCGCAGCATCTGCACGCGGTGCACGCAGCGAAGGTCGCCGAAGTGGCGGAACGACGCGATCAGGTCGTCCAGCTCGCCGGGACCGTCCAGGCCGAGAGTGGCCTGCACGAGCCGCCCGTGCGCCCGCTCGTGGTCGTTCGCCATCGCCTCGGCGTAGGCGACGCACTCGGCTGCCCATCGCGCCGCCCGGTCGCGGTCGTGTCCGGTCTCCGCGGCGGTCAGGGCCATCATGAACCGCACGTTGTTGACGTGGGTCTCGTCGCCCGCCCGGGCGTAGGAGAGCATGGCCGCCTCGAACGCCTCGACTGCCGCGCTGAGGTCGCCCGCTCCCTCCTGCATCGCGATGCTCCGCAACGCCACCCCGCGGAACTGCCGCGCCGCCGCCGCGTCCCACGCGTCGTCGTGCTCCACGGCGAGCCGCTCCGCGATGTCGAGGTGGGGGAGCGCCTCGGCCGGATGCGGCCCGTACGCCGCCGCCATGCCGGCCAGCTGGTGCGCGGCACGCTGCTGCTGCGGATCCGAGGCATCCGCGACGGTGAGGGCGCGCTCGGCGAGCGCCGCCACCACCTCGACGTCGAAGAAGGCGAGCGCATTGCCGAGCACCAGCAGCTGGGCAGGCGTCGCGCGCTCCAGCATCCACTCGTCGCGCGCGCCCATCGCGAGAGCCTCGACGCTGTCGGCGTCCGACCCGTACTGCTCCACGCCGATCGCGAGCAGCGCCGACAGCCGCACCGCGAGCGGGTCGCGCTCGGCGAGCGACCAGCGCAGGGCGGCGTTCACCTCGGGGCACAGCATCACCGACAGTTGCATGGCCTCCGCGCTCGCGTCGGTGCGGGCAGTGGCGATGAACCCTTCCGACACGGTCGTGATGAGCTCCGCGTGGCGTCGGAGCACGTCGCGCACGACCGCGTCGTCCGTGCGGGCCAGCACGAACTCGCGCATGACGGCGAGGAGCCGCCAGCGGCCGCGGCCGGTGGGAGCCGTCACCAGCAGCGAGCGGTCCAGCAGTCGCAGCACCACGCCCTGCGCGCCCTCGTGCGTGACGGCGACGGCGAGGTCCATGTCGAACGTGCGCGGAAGCGCCGCGAGGCGCCGGAGAACCTCGCGCTCCTCGTCGGTGAGCAGATCCCAGGTCCACTCGAAAGCCGTCTCGAGGCTGCGGTGGCGTCCTTCGGGCGTCGCCCTGTCGAGGGTCGCGAAGTCGTGGTCCAGACGGGACGACAGCTCCGCGAGGCTGAGATGCCGAGCCGCCGCGGCGGCCAGCTCGAGTGCGAGCGGCAGGCCGTCCAGCCGGGCCGCGATGTGGTCGAGATGCGCGTCGTCGTCCGGGGTCGGAGGCTGACCGGCGGAGGCGAGCCGGTCGCTCAGGAGCGCGCTCGCCGGGGCGTCGACGCCGGCGGACACCAGCGGCTCGACGACCTGCACCTGCTCGTCGTTCCCGCCGAGCGGTGTTCGGGAGGTCGCCAGCACCTTCAGGGCCGGCGCCAGCGCGCGCAGGGCTGAGACCATGCGCCGTGTGGCCGGGACCACGTGATCGGCGTTGTCGAGCACCAGCAGGTAGGGCTGCGCGGCCAGGGCGACGCCCACCGAGGCGACGAGGTCCTCGTGGGGCGAGACCTCCATCCCGAGCGACCGGCTGACGCGGTTGACCAGATCGCCGGCCGACGCGTGCTCGAGCTCGACGATCACGGGGGTGCGATCGTCGTGCGCCTTGGCGAACTCGAGCGCGAGCCTCGTCTTGCCGACTCCGCCGGGGCCGACGAACGTCACGAGATCACCGCGGGCGAACGCCGCCTCCGCCATCGCCAGATCGCGACCGCGTCCGCGCAGCGGATTCGCCGGGACCCGGACGGAGCTCTCGCGCCGATGCCGGGCCGCCGCGACGAGGTCGGCCCGGCTGTCGGCGTCGAGCTTGCGCCTCAGGCTCGCGATGTGGCTCTCGACCGTGCGCACGGAGATGAACAACTCCGACGCGATCTCGGGGTTGGTCAGTCGCCGCTCCACGCCGGCGAGGACCGCGCGTTCGCGCGGCGTCAGGGGAGGCCCCAGCACGACGCCCAGTGTAGTCACGCACGCCCCGGAAGGAGACGGCGCAGCCCGCCGAGGTGAAGCGCTCGCGCCGCGATCGAGGCGGCGGCCGGAGCATCCGGGCTCGCGGCCCGCTCCTGTGCGAGCCGCTCGAGCACGACGCGTCGACGCTCGAGGTCACGGTGCGCGCTCTCACGCTCGGCGAGGTGCAGCGCGAACAGATCGTACGCGGACATGCGTCCGTCTCCCTTCCGGTGCCGGCGGGTGCCGGCGGTCATGCGCGGGGTCTCAGCGGACCGTCGCGGTGAACAGCAGGTACTCCGAGTCGATGGCGCCGTGCGCGGCGACGGCGCGATCGCCCAGGCCGCGCAGCGCCTCGTCGATCGCCGCGACCGCTGCGGGGTCGTCGGCGTTGCGGTTGTAGACCGCGATGGTCGGGCCGTAGTGCGACGCGAAGTACGCGCGGAACTCCTCGCCGGAGGCGAAGCGGCCGAACCTGACGGTCTCGCGGGTGGCGCGCACGTCGGCCACCGTGTCGCCGAAGAGCGCCCGCACGTGCGTCTCGTCCCCCCACAGCGGTGCCGGCTGCGCCCCTGCGGGGAGCGGCGCGTTGAACGGCTTCAGCGCCGCGAAGAGCTGGCCGATGAACCCCTCCGGAGTCCAGCTGATCAACCCGATCCGTCCGCCGGGGCGCACGACGCGGACGATCTCGGCAGCGCTCCGCTCATGGTGCGGGGCGAACATCACTCCCACCGTCGAGACGGCGACGTCGAACTCGTCGTCGCCGAACGGCAGGGCCTCGGCGTCGGCGGGGCGCCACTCCAGCTGTGCGCCCGCCTCCTCTGCGCGCCGGTGCCCTTCGCCGAACAGCTCGGGCGTCAGGTCGGTCGCGACCACGTCGGCGCCGCGCAGCGCGGCCGGGATGGCGGCGTTGCCGCTTCCCGCGGCGATGTCGATGACGCGCTCACCGCGTCGGATGTCGACGGCCTCGACGACCCGCGGGCCGAGCGACCAGATCAGGTCGTGCGCGAGCGTCGGGTAGTCCCCGGACGCCCACATCGCGCGGTGCTTGGCCTTGAGCGCCTTGTCGGCCTCGTCGATGGTGACGGTGCTCAGATCGGTCATGATGTGTCCTCTCCTTCGGTCTGTGGACGCTGTCCACGTTCGTCGGAAACCTCTGCGGCGGCATCCGTGCCCGGCACGGAAATCCGGCTCCCCTCTCAGGAGCGCGCACGATCGCGGGGAATACACCGGAAGTCGCGCCGTTGAACTTGATACGGTCGCGCTCAAGTTCGTAATCTTGACAGGCCTTGACTCAACTTCAGGAGAAAGACGCAATGCCCGAAGACTTCACCTCCTCCGCCGGCGCCGACGACACCGGCAGCTCGTTCGACGAGTTCCTCGCGCGGTATCTCGCGGGTGAGCGCGCGCGTGCGGAGAGGTCCATCGATCTCAGCCGGTTCCTGGGTGCGCGCACCCAGCAGCTCCTCCAGCGCGCCGGACGATTCGCCCTCGAGCGCGGCCAGCGCGAGCTCGACGCGCTCCACGTCCTCCGCGTGCTCGTCGATGAGGCACCGGCCCGCGACGCCGTGCAGCAGGTCGGCGCCGACCCGCGCGCCATCCTGCGCGCGACCGACGAGCGCCTCCCCGCCGCGTCCGCCCCGGCCGACGTCGATGGCGCGGTCATCACGCCGTCCGTCCAGCGCGCGCTGTTCCAGGCCTTCCAGGTAGCACGGTCGTCCGGTTCGACGTACGTCGACCCCGAGCACCTGTTCTTCGCCCTCGTGCTCGCGCAGGACACCCCCGCCGGCCAGGTCCTCGCGCGCGCCGGTGTGACCGCCGAAGCCCTCACGCAGGGGCTGCGCGAGACGGTCAGCCAGGGTGCGGCCACCGAGACGATCGATGAGACGGATGCCGCGGCATCCGCCACTCCGATGCTCGACACGTACGGCACCGACCTCACGGCCCGCGCCTTCGAGGGCGAGCTCGATCCCGTCATCGGCCGTGCCGATGAGATCGCGCAGACCATCGAGATCCTCAGTCGCCGCACGAAGAACAACCCCGTGCTCGTCGGCGAGGCGGGCGTCGGCAAGACCGCGATCGTCGAGGGTCTCGCCCAGGCGATCGTGGCCGGGGCGGTGCCCGAGCAGCTGCTCGGCAAGCGCGTCATCGCGCTCGACCTCCCCGCGATGCTCGCGGGCACGCGCTACCGCGGCGACTTCGAGGAGCGCCTCACCAAGACGATGGACGAGATCGCGGCCCACAAGGGCGAGATCGTCGTCTTCATCGACGAGGTGCACACCGTGGTCGGCGCCGGCGGCGCCGGCGACGGCGGCATGGACGCGGGCAACATCCTCAAGCCGCGCCTCGCCCGCGGCGAGCTGCACCTCGTCGGTGCGACCACGCTCAAGGAGTACCGCGTGATCGAGAAGGATCCCGCCCTCGAGCGCCGGTTCCAGCCGGTGCGGGTCGGCGAACCCTCGATCGAGGACGCCGTGCAGATCCTCCAGGGGCTGAGGCCCGCGTACGAGCAGCACCACGGGGTCGCCTACACCGACGACGCCATCCGCTCCGCCGTCGAGCTCAGCGACCGCTACCTCACCGAGCGGGTCCTTCCCGACAAAGCGATCGATCTCATCGACCAGGCCGGCGCACGCTTGCGCCTGCGCCTGGGCGTGCAGGTCGACGTCACGGCGCTGCTCGAGCAGCTGGCCGGGCTCGAGGCCGACAAGAACGCCGCCGTCTCCGCCGAGCACTACGAAGAGGCATCACGCATCCGCGACCGGATCGCCGAGGTGCAGGCGCGGCTCGACGAGGCGACATCGCATGCCGGGGTCACCCGCAGCGAGGCCGTCGTGGACGAGCCCGAGATCGCCGCGGTGATCAGCCGTGCCACGGGCATCCCCGTGAACCGGCTGACCGAGACCGAGCGGGAGCGCCTGGCCCAGCTCGAGGACGAGCTCCACGCGCGCGTCATCGGGCAGGACGACGCCGTCGCCGCCGTGGCGAAGGCGGTGCGCCGCAGTCGCACCGGCATGGGCGACGCCCGCAGGCCCGTCGGCTCGTTCCTCTTCCTCGGGCCGACCGGTGTGGGCAAGACCGAACTCGCCAAGGCCCTCGCCTCGTCGCTGTTCGACGACGAGGGCGCGGTGGTCCGGTTCGACATGAGCGAGTTCGGCGAGCGCCACACCGTGTCGCGTCTCGTCGGCGCCCCTCCCGGATACGTCGGCTACGACGAGGCCGGCCAGCTCACCGAGCGAGTGCGGCGCAACCCGTACTCGATCGTGCTGTTCGACGAGATCGAGAAGGCCCACCCCGACGTGTTCAACCTGCTGCTGCAGGTGCTCGACGACGGGCGCCTAACCGACGGCCAGGGGCGCACGGTCGACTTCCGCAACACGGTCGTGGTGATGACCTCGAACCTCGGCTCGGAGTTCCTGGCCTCCCGCGCGGGCGCCATCGGCTTCATCGCCGACGGGGGCGGCGCGACGGGTTTCGGATCCGAGAAGGATCTGCGTGACCGGGTGTTCGGCAAGCTGCGCGAGGCGATGCGACCGGAGTTCCTCAACCGCATCGACGAGATCGTGCTGTTCCGCAAGCTCGAGAAGCCGCAGCTGCGGCAGATCGTGGGCCTGCTGTTGGGTGCGACCGAGGCCCGGCTCGCCAAGCGCGAGGTCGAGCTCATCGTCACCGACGCGGCCCTCGACTGGCTGGCCGACAACGGGTACGAGCCCGAGTACGGCGCCCGGCCGCTGCGGCGGCTCATCCAGCGCGAGGTCGACGACCGGGTGGCCGACCTCTTCGTCACCGGTCAGCTGTCCGACGGCGGCGCCGTGACGGTGGATGCGTCGAGCGAGGGCATCCTCGTCCGAGCCCGGGCTCGGCTGCCTCAGGCGGCCTGACCCGATCCCCGATCCGTCTCCGTCGAACCGACGCGCGCGCCCCGGCGCGACGGTCGGATCGGCGGAGACGGACGGCGTTGTCGGCGCTGCGTGGCAGGGTAAGGGGCATGGCCCGCATCGGCGCGATCTTCAATCCCTACACCCACGGCCCCGACGAGTTCCGCGATGCCGTTCTGGCCGCCGAGCGCGAGGGCGTTCCGGAGCTGTGGATCTGGGAGGACTGCTTCCGCACGTCCGCCTTCGCCGCAGCCGCGGCCGCGCTCGCGTGGACCGAGCGGCTGCGCATCGGGATCGGGATCGCACCCATGCCGCTGCGGAACGTCGCCGCGACCGCGATGGAGATCGCGACCGTGGAGCGGCTGTTCCCCGGCCGTCTGCTCCCCGGCGTGGGCCACGGCGTCCTGCCCTGGATGGGTCAGGTGGGCGCGCGAGCGGCTTCGCCGCTCACGCTCATGCGCGAGTACGTGCCTGCGCTGCAGGGGCTCCTCGCGGGCGAGCAGGTCGACACCGCCGGGCGCTACGTCACGCTCGAGTCCGTCCGCCTCGACTATCCGCCCGAGAGTGCGCCGTTCGTCTACGCCGCCGCCGAGGGGCCGAAGACCCTGCGGCTGAGCGGAGAGGTCGCCGACGGCACGGTGCTCGACAGCGGCCACACCGCCGACGAGGTGCGAGCGGCCGTCGCCGCGGTCCGCGGCGCCAGGGCCGAGTCGGGCAGGGCAGGCCGCCACGACGTCGTGGCGTACGTGGTGACGGCCTTCGGGTCCGACGCCGAGGCGCGCGCCGTCGCCGACGTCGGCGACAAGCCCGACCCCGAGCGGCGCGCGGTCTGGGGCGAGCCCGCCGAGGTCGCCGACCGCCTGCGGGCGTTCTTCGACGCCGGCGTGGACGACGCGGTCCTCCTGCCCGCGTCGCGGGTCGACGTGCGCGAGTTCGCCGCCGGCGCCGGCGAGGTGGCGCGCCTGGTCGGCGCTGATGGGGGCGACTGAGCGCGCGCCCCGCGCTGCCTCCGCGCCGTCATCGGGCATGCTCGAGGCATGACGAAGACTCCCGCCGCACTGTCGATCGGCGTGGCCGCCGCGATCGGGCCCGAGATCGGCGCGAGCCTGGCGCCTCTCGTCGAGTCCGCAGGATTCCACGCGCTGTGGGTCAACGACACCCCGGGCCACGATGCGCTGGACGTGCTCGCCGCCGCGGCGAGGGTCACCGACCGGCTCATGCTCGCGACCGGCGTCCTCCCGATGGACCGGCGCACGTCCCGGGAGGTGCTCGCCCGCATCGGCGAACTCGACCTGCCCGTCGACCGTCTCGTCCTGGGAATCGGCTCGGGAGCGAGGTCGGTGGGCGCCCTCGCGACGGTCACGGATGCCGCGGCCGCACTGCGCACAGGACCGTCGGCGCGCATCGTGGTCGGCGCCCTGGGGCCGAAGATGCGACGCACGGGAGCCGAGGCATCCGATGGTCTGCTCCTGAGCTGGCTCACGCCGGACCTCGCGGCCCGCCAGGCGGACGAGGCCCGCACGATCACACCCGAGACCCACGTGGCCCTGTACGTGCGGGCGGCCGCCGAGCCCGGCGCCGCTCCGGCGCTCGCCGCCGAGACCGCGCGGTACGCCGGCTACCCCGCCTACGCGGCGAACTTCGCCCGGCTCGGCATCGACGCATCCCAGACGACCATCGCGCCCGGTGACGGCACCGACCGCATCGATGCCTACCGCGATGCGGTCGACGAGGTCGTGCTGCGCGCCATCACGGCCGACGGGTCCGGGGCGTCGTACGCCCGGCTGATCGAGGCGTATGCGCCGCGGTGACCGCCGCCGCCAGCCGGGCGGCGGGACGGCCGGGTGCGAGACTGGTCGCGTGAGCACCGTGATCGCCCGCCGCGTGGCCCGGTGGGCGCTGGCCGCGCTGCTGCTCGCCGCCGGGGCATCCCATCTCTTCTGGGGTCGCCGCGGGTACCGGATCGTCGTGCCCGACTGGGCCACCCGCGTGCTGCGCACCGACAAGGACATGATCGTCGTCGCGTCCGGCGCCGTCGAACTGATGCTCGGTGCGGCCGTACTGACTCTTCGCCGGGAGCGCCGTCGGGTGGGCTGGGCGATCGCCGCGTTCTTCGTCGCGGTCTTCCCCGGCAACGTGCACCAGTGGCGCACGGGGCGTCCGGCGCCGCTCATGCGCTCGGACCGCGCCCGCTTCGTCCGCCTGCTGCTGCAGCCGGTGCTGATCGCGTGGGCGCTGTGGTCCACCGCGCCCGAGGCGACCGGCGGGACGCGGGCAGAGGGACGGCGGCACGCGTGATCGGGGGACTGCGGTTCGCCGCCGCGCAATCGACAGCCGCCTGTGCGCCGCTGGCAACCCCCCGTCGGGTGTCGGCGGCCGGTGGCACAATGCGAGCATGCTGCTCTCTGCCGTGGTGGGCGCCGCCGACACCGCCGCCGCGACGTCCTCCCGGCTCGCGAAGGTGGCGGCGCTGGCCGACGTCCTCACCGGACTCGACGCCGACGAGGTGGCGCCCGCGGTGGGGTTCCTCGTCGCGAGCCCCCGGCAGGGAAGGCTGGGCGTGGGCTGGCGCAGCCTCTCCGCGCTCGATCTCGCGCACGCCGACGCGCCGTCCCTGACCGTCCACGACGTCGATGCCGCGCTCGATCGCCTGGCCCGCGCAGACGGGCCGGGCTCGGCCGCGGCCCGCCGCGACGAGCTCGTGACGCTCGCGAGCCGGGCGACGGCCTCGGAATGGGACTTCGTGTCGCGTGTGATCCTCGGCGAGCTGCGCACCGGCGCGCTCGAGGGAGTGCTGCTCGACGCGATCGCGCGGGCGGGCGACGCGGACGCGTCGGCCGTGCGCCGAGCCGCGATGCTCTCGGGCGACCTCGGCGAGACCGCGCGCATCGTGCTGCACGGCGCCCCCGGCGAGCTGGAGTCCGTCGGGCTGCGGGTCGGCCGCCCGGTGATGCCCATGCTGGCGTCGACGGCGGGCTCCACCGGCGAGGCCCTCGCCACTCTCGCAGGGCCCGCGTCGGTGGAGTACAAGCTCGACGGTGCGCGCATCCAGGTGCACCGTCGCGGCGACGAGGTGCGCGTCTACACCCGCAGTCTCGCCGACATCACGCATCGGGTGCCCGAGATCGTCGAGGCGGTCCGCCAACTGCCGGTCGACGAGGTCATCCTCGACGGCGAGACCCTGTCGCTCGACGAGGACGGCGGCCCGCGACCGTTCCAAGACACCATGGCGCGGTTCGGCTCCGAGGCCGATCCTGCCGTGGTGCTCCGGCCCTGGTTCTTCGACATCCTGCACGTCGACGGACGCGACCTGATCGACGAGCCGCTGTCGGCCCGCCTCGACGTGCTCGAGCGGGTGGCCGGCGACGCCCGGATGCCGGGGATCGTCACCGACGACCCCGATCGAGCCGAGTCGTTCTCGCGCGAGGCGCTGGCGGCGGGGCACGAGGGCGTGATGGTGAAGGGGCTCGACGCCCCCTACGCCGCGGGACGCCGGGGCAAGAGCTGGCTGAAGGTGAAGCCGGTGCTGACCTATGACCTCGTCGTGCTGGCGGTGGAGTGGGGGTCGGGGCGGCGCAGCGGCCTGCTGTCGAACCTGCATCTCGGGGCGCTCGACCCTGACGGGGCGTTCGGCGAGCCGGGCGGCTTCGTCATGGTCGGCAAGACGTTCAAGGGCCTCACCGACAAGCTGCTGCAGTGGCAGACCGAGCGCTTCCTCGCCATCGAGACCCGCCGTTCGGGCCACGTCGTCCACGTCCGTCCCGAGACGGTCGTCGAGATCGCGATCGACGGCGTGCAGCGGTCGCCGCGCTACCCGGGCGGCGTCGCCCTCCGGTTCGCCCGCGTCAAGGGCTACCGGCCCGACAAGCGCCCCGACGAGGCCGACACGATCTCGTCCCTGCGTGCGCTGCTCCGCGGCTGACCGCGCCGGCCCGCGCCGACGGGGGAGCAGACTGGGGAGATGACGATCGTGGTCCTCACGGGCGCGGGTATCTCGGCCGAGAGCGGTGTGCCGACCTTCCGCGCCGCCGACGGCCTGTGGGAGGGGCACCGCGTCGAAGACGTGGCGACGCCCGAGGGGTACGAGCGAAACCCGGTCACGGTGCAGCGCTTCTATGACGCGCGACGGCGGGCGCTGGCATCCGTCCAGCCGAACACCGCCCACCTCGCTCTCGCCCGCCTCGAACGGGCGATCGGGGACGAGCTGCTGGTGGTCACGCAGAACGTCGACGACCTCCACGAGCGGGCCGGCACGCGCCACCTCGTGCACATGCACGGCGAGCTGCTCCGCGCGCGGTGCGACGCGTGCGGGGCGCGCGTGCCGTGGGACGTCGACCTCGAACCCCGGCCGCCGTGCCCGAGATGCGGACGACGGATGCTGCGCCCCGACGTGGTGTGGTTCGGCGAGATGCCCTACGAGCTGGACCGCATCGAGCGCGCCGTGACCGCGTGCGACGTGTTCGTCGCGGTGGGCACCTCCGGGGCGGTGTATCCCGCGGCCGGGTACGCGGCGCTGGCGGCTGCCTGCGGGGCGCGCACCGTCGAGCTCAACCTCGAGCGCACCGACGCGCTCGTCCCGTTCGACGACGCGCGCCAGGGACGCGCCGGCGAGCTGGTTCCCGCGTGGGTCGACGAGGTCCTCGCGACGAGGCGATGAGCCCCGGACGACGAAGGGCGCCGGACGGATGCTCCGCCCGGCGCCCTCGGATCGAGGCGTCTAAGTACGGACGCCGTTGCCGCGCAGGCGGGACAGCGCGTCGACGGTGGCGGCCAGGATCAGCACACCGCCCGTGACGAGCAGGTTGACGCCCGCGGGCAGGTTGAGCAGGCCGAGGCCGTTGGTGATCGTCGCGATGACGAGCGCGCCGATCGCCGCGTGCATCAGGCGTCCCTTGCCGCCGAAGAGGCTGACGCCGCCGACGACGGCCGCGGCCACGCCCGACAGGACGATGTCACGCCCCACGGTGGCGTCGACCGTCCCGACGCGCGACACGCTCAGCAGGGCCGAGAACACCGCGAGGGAGGAACAGATCACGAACGCCCACCACTTGATCCAGCGGACCTTGACGCCGGAGCGGCGCGCGGCTTCGGCGTTGCCGCCGATCGCGTAGATGTAGCGACCGAACTTCGTGCGATCGAGCACGAAGGTGCCGATCCACAGGATCACCAGCACGATCGGCACGACGTTGGGAACGCCCTGCACCGCGTTGACGGACTGTCCCCGGTCCTGGTTCAGGATGAACACGACCGCGCCGCCGACCACGGCGATGACGGCGAGCTTGATCCACACGAGCGAGATCGCCCGGTTGGGGACGCCGGCGCGGGTGCGACGTGACCGGTCCCAGAAGGACGTGCCGGCCGAGATGGCCAGCATGATGGCGAGCATCACCCAGCCGCCCCATACCGGCAGGTTGCCGTTCTGCAGCGCGATGAGCTCCGGAACCTCGACGCGGAACAGCCCGCCGGGGCCGATCACGACGAGGGCGAGGCCCTGCAGACCCAGGAACAGACCCAGCGTCACGACGAACGACGGAATGCCGACCCTCGCGACGAAGAATCCGATGAACGCGCCGATGAAGAATCCGAAGCCGAACCCGATCAGGAGGGCGAGGGGCCACGGCACGTTGAACTGGGAGTTCAGCACCACGAACAGCGCCATGCCGACGCCGCCCGTGACACCCGCCGACAGGTCGATCTCGCCGAGGAGCAGCACGAACACCAGCGCCATGCCGAGCACGACGAGCGTCGCGGCCTGATTGAGCAGGTTCGCAAAGTTGCGCTCGGTGAGGAAGAACGGGCTCAGCGCCGAGAACAGGATGCCGAGGACGACCAGGCCGCCGATCGCGGGCAGTGCGCCCATGTCGCCGCTGCGGACGCGCTGCCACCAGGCGCGGGCCTGGTCGGCCACGCCGCCTTCGACACCGCTGCCGATCAGGTCGCTGGCGAGCGGATCGGGTGCCGCCTCCGTGCGGGTCGCGTTGCTGCTCATGCCAGCCCCTCCTCGGTGCGGATCGTGGACGTGTCGACGATGCTGACGCCGCCCAGGGTCTTGGTTCCGGTGATGTAGCCCACGACGTCGTCGCGCGTGGTCTGCGATGTCTCGATCTGGGCCACCATCTGGCCCAGGTAGAGCACCGCGATGTCGTCGGCGACCTCGAAGACGTCGGCGAGGTTGTGGCTGATGAGGATGACGGCGACGCCCTGGTCGGAGAGGCGCTTGACGAGGTTCAGCACCTGCTCGGTCTGCGCGACGCCCAGCGCGGCGGTCGGCTCGTCGAGGATCACCACTCGCGCCTTCTTCAGCACGGCACGGGCGATCGCCACCGTCTGGCGCTGGCCGCCGGAGAGGCTCGACACTTTCTGCCGAACCGACTTCACCGTCCGCACCGACAGGGATCGGAGCGTGTCGGACGCCTCCTTCTCCATGCGGCCCTCGTCGAAGGTGCCGACAGAGGTCTCCTCTCGGCCCAGGAACATGTTCTGGACGATGTCGAGGTTGTCGCACAGGGCGAGGTCCTGGTACACCACCTCGATCCCCAGGCCCGAGGCATCCCTCGGGGTATGCAGATCGCGGTGCGTGCCGTCGATGCGGACTTCGCCCTCGTCGTAGGGCTGGACGCCCGCGAGGCCCTTGATGAGCGTCGACTTGCCGGCGCCGTTGTCGCCGACGAGCGCCGTCACCTTGCCGGGGTAGACCTTGAGGTCGACACCCTTGAGGACGCTGACCGGACCGAACGATTTCTTCACGCCGATCAGTTCGATGATCGGCTCTGTGGCTGTGATGGTCTGTGACATGCTCGCTTCCTTGCCGAGTGCCGGTGAGTGCACGCGAGGGCGCCGCGCCTCGGTGACGCGACGCCCTCGCGGCTTCAGCCGATAACTTACTCGGTGACTCCGTACTCTTCGCAGGCCGCCATGACCTCGGGGGTGCAGACGTCGTCGTACGACGCGTCGCCCGCGGCGATGACATCCTTCACCTGCTCCGGTCCGACGAGGATCGGCGTGACCTGGATGTAGGGGGTGCCGTCCTCGAGCTCCGCGTCCGTCTCGGGCGTCTCGCCGTTGAGCAGCGCGACAGCCGTCTCGACCGCGGCGGTGGCCTCGTCCTTCACCGGCTTGTAGACCGTCGCGGTCTGCCAGCCGAGGAGGATGTTCTGCAGACCCGCCACGTTGGCGTCCTGGCCGGAGACGGCCACGCCCTCGAGGTTGTTGTCCTGCAGCACCTTGATGACGCCGGCCGCGTTGGTGTCGTTGGCGACCCAGACGCCGTCGACCTGACCGCCGAGCGAGGTCAGGGCCTGCTCGAAGTTGGTCTGCGACTTGGCCTGGTCCCACACGCCCGGAGGCTCGGCGGCCGGGGTGATGCCCGCGGCCTCCATGACCTCGACCGCGCCTTCCTTGAACATCGCCGCGTTGCCGTCGGTCGGGTCGCCGCCCATGTAGACGACGACGGCCTCAGCCGGGTCGACGCCCTTGGCCTCGAGCCCGTCGAGCACCGTCTGGCCCTCGAGCCGGCCGACCTCGACGTTGTCGAACGACACGTAGTAGTCGGCGCCCGCGAACGGACGGTCGTAGGCGATGACCGGGATGCCCTCGGCCTTGGCCTTGGTGGCCACGGCCTCGGCGGCGCCCTGGTAGTCGACGAGGAGCATCACGCCGCAGCCCTGGGCGAGCTGCTGGTCCGCGATCGTCGAGTACTTGTTCACGTCGCCCAGAGCGTTCTGGATGTCGGTCTCGAAGCCGGCAGCCTCGAGGCCCTCCTGCAGGTACTTCGCGTCGAAGTTCTCCCAGCGGGGCGACGACGCGGCGTCGGGCAGGATCACACAGGCACGGCCACCGGTGGCTTCGCCGCCACCGTCGCCGCTCTCGCTCGGGGTGCCGCCGGAGTTTCCGGCACAGCCCGCGAGCACCACCGCGGCAGCACCCGTGAGGGCCGCCACGGCGAGGAGTGAAGACTTCTTCATCATTCGCCTTTCGTCATTGAAGTGCGCGAACCCCAGGACCGTCCCTGCGTCACATCGCGCTGATCAGATCATTTCGGCGCTGGTTCTTGGCGTCAAGTCTTGAACGTAACGCTTTGGCAACGCCGGTTCCGCGTTCGTCCAGTGAAGGCAGTCGGACGTCAGGCGCGACCGGTCGCCGCCCGCGTGCGGCGCGAGATGGAGTCCACGATGACGGCGAGGACGAGCACGATTCCCGTGATCATGAACTGCACCGATGCGTCGAGGTTGAGCAGGGTCAGGCCCGACGAGATCGACTGGATGACGATGACTCCCAGGAGCGCGGAGAACGCCGATCCTCTGCCGCCGAACAGGCTCGCGCCGCCGATCACCGCCGCCGCGATGGCGTTCAGGTTGACGTCGCCCGTGCCCGAGCTCTGACCCGCCGACGCCAGTCGCGCCGCTGCGAGCACGCCGCCGACCGCAGCGAGCGTCGAGCACATGGCGAACACCGAAAGGTAGATGCGGTCGACCCGGATGCCGGCCCGCCGTGCCGCCTCGACGGATCCACCCACCGCGTAGACCGCCCGGCCCCAGCGGGTGCGCGTGAGCACCAGGTTCATGGCGACGACCAGTCCGATGAAGAACACGAACATCAGGCCGACGCCGCGCTCGAGGTTGAGGTACCACGCCGCGAGCACGAGCACCACGAGCAGCGCGCCGCTGCGCACGCCGATCTCGACGGTGCTCTGGCTCACCAGGTTCGCCGCCGCGCGGCGGCGCGCGCGTCGCAGCAGCACGGCCGCGTACGCCGCCACCGACACGACCACGAGCACGTACGACGCCCAGGCGGGCAGGAACATGTCCTGCGCGAACTGGACGATCCACGAGTCGAACGGCAGGCCGATCGTCCCCGTCTCGCCGAGCACCCACAGCTGCAGGCCGAGGACCCCCAGGAGCCCCGCCAGTGTGATCACGAAGCTGGGCAGCCCGAACCGCGTGTAGAGGAATCCGTACAGCAGTCCGACGAGGCATCCGATGCCGACCGCCGCGACGAGAGCGAACACCAGCGGCCACTGCAGCTGTACGAACGTCACGGCGAGCACCGCGGCGGCGAGGCCCGACACCGAGCCGACCGACAGGTCGATCTCGCCGAGGAGCAGCACGAGGACGACGCCGAGGGCGATGGTGCCGATCGCGGCGCACTGCATCGTCAGGTTTCCCAGGTTCTGGCTGGAGAGGAAGACGGGGTTGAGAGCCTGGAACACGAGCCAGATCACGATGAGACCGGCGATCACCGGCGCCGCCCCGAGGTCGCCGCCGCGGATGCGCGAGATGAGCGACTCGAGGGCTCCGCGGACGCCCGCGATGCTGAGCAGCCGTTCCTCGCCCGCCTCGGCGAGGACCGCGCGGTCGTCGCGGCTCACGCGCGGCCGTCCTTGGGGCGGGACGAGCGGCGACGGGGAGTACGCGGCATCCGGATGATCTCCGCGCCGTGGTCGTCGCCACCGGGGCTGTCGGGATCCATCGGCGAGGGCGGTGCGGAGCCCACGGGCCTTGGGCCGACGGAAGCCTCGGTGCGAACCGGCGCGACGTCCGGCAGATCGGCGGCCCGCCGCGAGGCGGAGTTGTCGGCGGCGCCCGTGATCGCCGCGATGAGCGTCTCGCTCGTGACGTCGGCGACGTTGTAGACCCCGTTGTTGCGCCCGAGGCGCAGCACCACGACCCGGTCGGCGACGGCCATGACGTCGGCCATGTTGTGGCTGATCAGGATCACGCCGTGCCCGCGCTCGCGCAGCCGCTCGATGAGGTTCAGCACCTCGGCCGTCTGGGCGACGCCCAGCGCGGCGGTCGGCTCGTCGAGGATCACGACACGGGGGTCGCCGATCAGCGAGCGCGCGATCGCCACCGTCTGCCGCTGACCGCCCGACAGCGAGGCGACCGGGATGCGGACCGACGGGATCTTCGCGGAGAGCTCGCGCAGCAGGGTCCACGTGCGCTGCTCCATGTCGACCTCGTCGAGGGTCATCCCCTCGCGCAGCTCGCGCCCGAGCCACAGGTTCGCGACCACGTCGAGGTTGTCGCAGAGCGCGAGATCCTGGAAGACCGTCGCGATCCCGAGATCCTGCGCGTCGGCGGGACTCGGGATGTCGACCACCTCGCCGTCGAACTCGATGGTCCCGGCGTCCGGCGCGTGCACGCCCGCGAGCACCTTCACGAGCGTGGACTTGCCCGCCCCGTTGTCGCCGACGAGGGCCACGACCTCGCCCTCGTTGACCCAGAAGTCGACGTCGGTGAGCGCTCGCACGGCACCGAAGCGCTTGCCGATCCCGCGCATGGTCAGCACGCGCTCCCGCGGCCGTCCGGCCCTCGGCTGTGTCATCGACATCCGGTCATGCCCCCCTCGCCAAGGTCGAGACCCTACCTGATGCCGGCCGCTTCGCACGCATCGGCGTACTGCGGCGTGCAGATGTCGTCGACGGTCCAGAAGCCGTCGGCCACGACCGTCTCGAGGATGTTGTCGACCGTCACGGCGACCGGGTCGAGAAGCGTCGTCGGCACACCGTCGATCTCCATCGGCGCGGTGACCTCGTCGCCGTGCAGCAGGGCCACGGCGACCTCGGCGGCGAGCTCGGCCTGCGGCTTGATCGCCTTGTAGACCGTCATGTGCTGATCACCCGTGACGATCCGCTGCAGCGCGGTGAGCTCGGCGTCCTGTCCCGTGACGACCGGGAAGGGATCGACGTTCGCGGCTTTGAGCGCGGCCACGGCACCGCCGGCCGTCCCGTCGTTCGCGGCGTAGACGCCCACGATCTCATCGCCGTACTGCGCGATCTGACCGGCGACCCACTCCTGCGCCTTGTCGGGGCTCCAGTCGGGGGTGTCGTACTCGGCGAGCACCTCCAGCCCGCTCGCATCGATGAGGCTGTGGGCGCCCGCCTTGAAGAGCGCCGCGTTGCTGTCGGTGGGCGATCCGTTGACCATCAGGATGCCGCCGCCTCCCGCCTCCTCGACCGCGTCGACGAACTCCGTCGCCTGCAGCACGCCCACCTTCTCGTTGTCGAACGAGATGTAGTAAGCCAGGTCGCCGCCGGAGATGAGCCGGTCGTAGGAGATCACCGGGACCCCCTTGGCGTTGGCGGCGCGCACGATGCTCACCGCCGCGTTGGCGTCGACCGCGTCGAGCACGAGGACACCGGCGCCCGCGGCGAGCGCGGACTCCGCCTGCTGCTGCTGCTTGGCCGCATCCTGGTCGGCGTTGGAGTACAGCACGTCGTAGTCGCCGAGCTCCGCGACCCGGGCCTCGAAGAACGGACGGTCGAAGGTCTCGTACCGGGCCGTCTTCGCGTCGGGGAGCAGCAGGGCGATCGACCCGTCGCCCGCGCGCGCGGACGGGGAGGCGGCGGAAGGCGCGCATGCGGTCGCCGAGCCCGCGACGGCCACGGCGAGCACCGCGGCCGCGATGCGCCCGAAGGCCCTTCTCAGAACCTCTCGTCCTGATCTCGCCATCGCCATGGGACTATGCCGAGTACGGGAGTGCTTGCGCGTCCACCGTCACATGGTCGAGGGCGATCGCGATGGCGCCGCGCGTCTCGGCCCACTCGCCGAACGACGCGCCGACGATCTCGGGCAGCCCGCCGGCGGACGTCAGCGCCGTGCGCTCGAGAGAGTGCCGCATGGGCGCCATGAGGATCTCGCCGGCCTGTGCCAGCTCGCCGCCCATGATGATCAGCTCGGGGTCGAACAGGTTGCACAGGCTCGCCGCGGCGATGCCGATGTGCCGGCCCGCATCGGCGATGACTCGGCGCGAGCTGCCGTCGCCGGCCTCGGTGGCCTGCAGGAGGTCGCCCAGCCGCTGCATCCCCTCACTCGGGGGGAAGAGCGACAGGAGCGCGGGCCCTCCCGCGTACGTCTCGAGGCAGCCGCGGTTGCTGCAGCGGCAGATCGGGCCGTTCTCGTCGATGGTGACGTGGCCGATCTGGCCCGCCTTGCCGTTCACGCCCCGGAACAGGTCGCCGCCGACGATGAGGCCCGCGCTGATCGTGTGGCCCGCGCGGATGAACACCGATGACGACGCCTCGCGTCCGTTGCCCTCGCGCGCCTCGGCGAGACCGCCGAGGTTGGCCTCGCTGTCGACGTACACGGGGCGGCCGATGCGCGTCGAGAGACTTCGCGCGACATCGACTCCCTCCCAGCCGCGGAGGAGGCCGGGCGTCGAGACCATCCCGGTCCGCGGGTCGATGGGTGCCGGCAGGGCGAGCCCGACCGCGAGGAGATCGCCGAGCGAGCCGCCCAGCGACTCCATCATGTCGCCCAGCAGCAGGCTGAGCCGGTCGAGTTCGGCGTCGTGGCGATGATCGAGAGGCAGGGGGAGGGAGGACTGCGTGACGATCGCGCGCGCCGTGTCGGCGATCGCGATGTGCAGCTGGCGCGAGCTGAAGTGGACGCCGGCGACCAGTCCGAGCTGACGGGCGAGCGAGACGAGAGTGGCGCGGCGGCCGCTGCGCGAGGTGAACGACGTGTGGAGGATGCCGGACGCCGTGAGCTCCTTGACGATGTTCGACACCGTCGCGGGGGAGAGGCCGGTGCTGCCGGCGAGCTCGACCTGCGTCAGGCGGCCGTGCCGCTTGAGCGACTCGACCAGGCGCGCGCGATTGGCCTCGCGCAGCGAGGTCTGCGAGCCCGGCGGCGGGTTTCGGCGTGCCACAGTCGACACTGTACCGGACGGCGGATTCCCCGGTCGGGGGCCCCTTCGCCTCGCAGGGCCGACGACGCCAGGGTCAGCGCCGGTCGGCGGCGAGCCGGATGAGCACGATGTTGCCCGACTCGTCGACCTCGGCGACAGACGGATGCGCCTTGACGAACTCCGAGAAGCTCTTGTGGCCGAGCGCGCGCTCGGAGAAGGAGGGGTCGAGTCGCTTGACGAGGCTCTTCACGGCGGACGCGTGCTGCCACTCCACGTCCTCCTTGTCGCTCTCGAGGCGCAGTGCGCGCTCGAGCAGCGCCTCCGCCGGGTCGGCAGCGGACGTACGCGCCCGGCGCCGGGCCGGCGGGGCGTCCTTCTTCGGCTGGTTCGGCACCGCGACACCGGGGAGGGCGTCGTAGGAGTCGAACTGGTCGCACGCCGCGGCGAGCGATTTCGCGGTCGAGCCGGCGACTCCGACACCGACCACGAACCGACCGAGGCGCTTGCACCGCTGCGCGAGCGGGACGTAATCGGAGTCGCCGGCGACGATCACCACGTGCGTCAGGTCGGGCAGCCGGAACATGTCTTCGACCGCGTCGACGGCGAGGCGGATGTCGGCGCCGTTCTTCGCATACGCCGCGGCCGGGAAGAGCTGCACGAGGTCGACGGCGCGAGCGACGAGCTGCGACCGGTAGACGGCGTTGACCGGCGACGACCAGTCGGCGTAGGCACGCGTGAGCACCAGGGTGCCGAACGAGGTCGCGTAGTCGATGATGGCCCCGACGTCGATGGTGGCGGCGGTCAGCCGCTCGGCGATCTCGGGATCGGAGGGGTCGGCCACGATCTTCTGGCGGTCGCGGGAGTACGAGTTCTTGCCGTGGACGCGGTCGTACCACGACATCACGATGTTGTCGAAGTCGAGGTAGACCGCGACGCGCGAGTTCTGCAGGTCGGACACCTCACTCCTCTCCGGGGTAGCGCACTCCCACGAGCTCGCGGATCTCGTCGAGGGTGGCCATGATCGCGACCGTCTCGTCGATGGGGAGGAGCTCGCTGTCGGTGCGCCCCTTGGCGACGATCCGCTCGGCCGCGAGCGCCTGGAACTGCATGCCCCGGCCCTGGATGTCGGACGTGTACTCTTCGAGCACCGCGCCGTCGGGCGCCACCACCCGGAACGACGAGGCGTTGTACCAGACGCGGTCGATGTCGACGCGCGCGTCCGTGCCGATGATGTGCGCGGTGTTCGGTCCGGCCGCCCGCGATGCGGACAGCGACGTGGACAGCGCGCCCGACGCGTGCGACATGATCGTCGCGATCTCGGTGTCGGCACCCGTGTCGCCCAGGCGTGCGGACGCGGCGATCGTGAGCGGTTCGCCGAGCATGTCCCACGCGAAGGAGATGGGGTAGATGCCCAGATCGAGCAGGGCGCCTCCGCCCAGCTCGAGGGCGTTGAGGCGATGGGTGGGGTCGGACGAGATGAGCTGCGTGTGGTCGGCGGTGAGGGCGCGGATGTCGCCCAGGGTGCCCGAGCCCACGATCTCGCGGATGCGCGCCATGTGCGGCAGGTAGCGCGTCCACATCGCCTCCATCGCGAGGAGCCCCCGGTCGGCCGCGACGTCGCGGACGGCGGCCGCTTCGGCGGCGTTCAGGGTGAACGGCTTCTCGACGAGGACGTGCTTGCCGTGCTCGAGCGCGAGGATCGCCTGCTCGGCGTGGAACGGGTGCGGCGTCGCGATGTAGACGATGTCGACGTCGGCGTCGGACACCAGGTCGTCGTACGAGCCGTGGGTGCGGGCGACGTCGAACTCGGCGGCGAAGGCCGCCGCGGACTCGGCGCTGCGCGAGCCGACGGCGACGATGTCGAGACCGGCGGTGCGCAGGTCGGCGGCGAAGGCACGGGCGATGCCGCCCGGCCCGAGGATTCCCCAGCGCAGGCCGGGCGAAGCAGGAGGGGTCATGCCCCGAGCGTACCGACCGGCGGCGACGCCGCGCGCCCCCTGGGGACGGACGGCGGAGAACCCCGGCCGCGCGCGACGAGCCCGGGCGCCCGCCGCCCGGCCGCTAGGCTCGGCCCGTGGCATCCCCCGTCGAACGGTTCCGCGAACTCCTGCGCATCCCGACCGTGTCCCACGCCGACGAGTCCGAGACCGACTGGACCGTCTTCCACGCCTTCCGCGACGCCCTGGAGCGCCTGTACCCGGCCGCCCACGCGACGCTCGAGCGCGAGGTGATCGACGGTCATTCGCTGCTGTACCGCTGGCCGGGCCGCGAAGCCGGCTCGCCCCTCGTCCTCATGGCGCACATCGACGTGGTGCCCGTGGTCGAGTCGGAATGGAGCTCGCCGCCGTTCGCGGCCGAGATCATCGGCGAGGGGACGGATGCCGCGATCCATGCCCGCGGGGCGATCGACGACAAAGGAGCGCTCGTCGCCATCGTCGAGGCGGTCGAAGCGCTCGCGAGCGAGGGGTTCGTCCCTCGGCACGACGTGTACCTGGCGTTCGGGCACAACGAGGAGACGGCGGGCGGGGGAGCGCGGGCCGTCGTCCAGGCGCTGCGGGAGCGCGGCATCCGTCCGGCCCTGGTGCTCGACGAGGGCGGCGCCGTCGTCGAGGGCGTCCTTCCCGGCGTCTCGGTGCCGACCGCCATGGTGGGCGTCGCCGAGCGCGGCGTCATGACGGTGGTGCTCACGGCCCGCGAGAGCGGCGGGCACGCCTCGACGCCGCCCTCGACCCCGGCCACGGCCCGGCTGGCCCGCGCGATCGACCGGCTGCACCGGCATCCGTTCCCCACGCGTCTGGCGCCGCCGGTGCGGGCCATGCTGACCACGCTCGCCCCGCACGCACCCCGTCCGCTGCGCATGCTGCTGCGGAACCTGGCGGTCACCGGGCCCGTCGTGGCCGCGGTGCTGTCGCGTCTCGGCCCCGAGACGAACGCCATCGTCCGCACCACCGCGGTGGCGACGCAGCTCAGCGGCGCCCCGGGCGAGAACGTCCTCGCCACCACCGCGCGCGCGGCCGTCAACATCCGGCTGCTGACGGGCGACACCGTCGCCTCCGCCGAACGACGGGTGCGCCGGGTGATCGCCGACTCCGAGGTGGAGGTCGAGGTGCGCCACGGGTCCGACCCGTCGCCGGTCTCGCCCTGGCGGGGGGAAGCCTGGCGCCGGATCGCCGTCGCGGTGGCGCACACCCTCGGGGAGGACGTCGTGACCACCCCGTATCTGCAGCTCGGGGCGAGCGACAGCCGATGGTTCACCGCCATCAGCGACAGCGTCTACCGGTTCACGCCGTTCCACCTCACCCGGGCCGAGCGCGACGCGCTGCACGCCCACGACGAGCGCATCCGGGTGGACGTGTGGCTGCGCGGGATCGGGTTCTACCGGGCGCTGGTCGCCGCGAGCTGAGGCGCGGCATCCGGCACCGCCGCGGCGGCCAGCGCCTGCGCGAGATCGGCGACGATGTCGCCCGCATCCTCGAGGCCGATCGACAGGCGCACCGTCGCCCACGAGATGCCGGCGTCGGCGAGCTGCTCGGCGCTGAGATGACTGTGGGTCATCGAGGCGGGGTGGGCGACGAGGCTGCGGGCGTCGCCGATGTTGGCGACCAGCTTGACCACGCGCAGGCGCGAGACCAGATCCTCGACGGCGCGGAAGTCCGCCTCGGGGTCGCCGGACGGGTGCAGGTCGAAGGCGAACACCGAACTGGTGCCGCGGGGGAGAAAGGCGACCGCGTTGTCGTGCCACGGGCTGGACTCCAGCCCGGGGTGGTGCACCCGGGCGACCGCGGGGTGCGCTTCCAGGAAGCGCGCGACCTCGAGCGCGCTCGCCGAATGGCGCGCGATGCGCAGGTCGAGCGTCTCCAGGCCCTGGAGCAGCTGGAACGCGTTGAACGCCGACAGCGACGGGCCGAGGTCGTGGACGTACTTCGTCTTCACGAGGGCGATGTAGGGCGACCCGGCGGCACCGAACCGTTCGACGAGGCTGCCCTCGGGGACCCGCGGATAGGTCTCGGTCAGCTGAGGCCAGCGCGCCGGCTCCGCGGTGAAGTCGAACGTGCCGAGATCGACGATCACCCCGCCCAGCGAGGTGCCGTGCCCACCGAGGAACTTCGTCGCCGAGTGCACGGTGATGTCGGCCCCGAGATCCTTCGCACGCTGCAGGTAAGGGGTGGCGACCGTCGCGTCGATCACCAGGGGCACCCCGGCGGCGTGGGCGATGTCGGCGACGGTGCGCACGTCGAGCACCTGCGCGATCGGGTTCGTGATCGACTCGGCGAAGAACGCGCGCGTCGAGGGACGCACCGCTCGCGACCACGCGTCGGCGTCGTCCTGGTCGACGAAGGTGACCTCGATGCCCCAGTCGGCGAAGGTGTCCTGCAGCAGGTCGACCGTGCCGCCGTACAGCTGGCGGGCGGCGACGATGTGCTCGCCCTGCTTGGCGAGAGCGAGCAGGGCGAGGGCGACCGCCGCCTGCCCCGACGCGACGCCGGCCGCGGCGATGCCGCCCTCGAGCTCGGCGACGCGCTTCTCGAACACCAGCACGGTGGGGTTCGCCGCACGGCTGTAGATGTTGCCGTCGCGCCGGAGCGCGAAGAGGTCGCGGGCCTCGCGGAGCGAGCGGAACTCGAACGCGTTCGACTGATGGATCGACGGGACCGCGGTGTTCTCCGCGAGGCCCGACTCGAACCCCGCCTGCACCTGTGCGGTCGCGAAGGAGCGCGGGGCTTCAGACATGCGTCCCATTGTCGAGCCGCGACGCCCCGCGCCACACGCCGTGTGTCGAACTGTTGCGAGCCGCTCAGGGGACGAGCGTTACCTTGCCGTCCGTCCCCGCCTCGACCGCCCGGTGCGCCGCAGCGGCTTCGGCGAGCGGGAACGCGGGCCCCAACTCGACCGTGAAGCGACCCGCCGCCAGCAGTGCCAGAGCCACGGGCACCGCCTCGACGCGCCAGGCCTGCTGCTGCGCGCTGAGCGGCTCGGGCGAGCCGCCCGAGAAGCCGCGGATGCCGAGGCCCGCGGCATCCCGCCCCCGAACCAGGGTCGCGATCCGCCTCCTGTCGGGCACCAGCTCCAGCGACACGGCCAGGGCCTCGTCGGTGCCGGCCGCGTCGATCGCGACTGTCACGCCGCCGGGCGCCACGCGGCGCACGCGGTCGGCGAGCCCGTCGCCGTACTCGACCGGTGCGGCCCCGAGCGCCCGCACGGCGTCGGCGCGCCGGGGCGAGCTCGTCGCGACGACCGATGCGCCCCACAGCACGGCGAACTGGATGGCCGCCTGCCCCACCGCGCCCGACCCGCCGTGCAGCAGCAGGGTGTCGCCGGGGCCGACGCCGAGGGACCGCAGCGTCTGGTACGCCGTGCCGACCGGAACACCGAGCGCCGCGCCCTGCGCGGCGGTCACGCCTGCGGGGCGCGGGAAGGCGCGCGAGGCGTCGACGATCGTGTGGGACGCATACGCGCCTCGTGCGCCGACGAACGCCACGGCGTCGCCCGGGCGGAAGCCGTCGACGCCCTCGCCGACCGCGGTCACCACACCGGCGCCGTCGGAGCCGACGCGCCGCGGCTCGTCGATCGGGGGAGAGGGACGCAGACCGCTGCGCAGCTTCCACTCGATCGGATTGACTCCCGCCGCCTCGACCCGCACGGCGATTTCGCCGGGGCCGGGGACGGGCGCGGGGATCTCGGTCGGATGCAGGACCTCCGGCTCGCCGAACCGGTCGTGGACGATCGCGAGGGCCATGGACACGCCGCCTTCCTTCTCGGTGCGGGTCATTCCCGCAGCGCCTTCTGGATCCGCTGCAGCGACACGGGCTCGGCCGTGCCGAGCTGCTGGGCGAAGAGGCTGACGCGGTACTCCTCGAGCAGCCATCGCGCGTGCACGAGGGCCGACGGCGCGTCGGCAGCGACGGGGATGGTGCCGCCGGCGTCCGCGTACGCCGCGCCCGCCCGTTCGAACTCGGTCATCCGCTGCCGGTCGCGGCCGGGGTTGTCGGTCAGGGTCCGCACGCGCTCGAGCGCACCGCGCAGGTAGCGCGGGAGGTGCGCCAGCCGCGCCGTGCCCGTGCGGGACACGAAGCCGGGGTGCACCAGACCGGCGAGCTGTCCCTTCACGTCGCCCAGGGCGCCGAGCAGGGTGAGCGAGTTCTGGTCGCGAAGGGCTCGTTCGACCTCCCGCGCCGACGTGAGGATGCGAGCGACGAGCGAGACGGTCTGGAACAGGTCGTCGACGATCGACCCCGACAGCGCATCGCGCACGGCCTCGAACCCCGTGCGCGTGCGCACGGGCCCGTTCGGAGCGATCCGCGCCGTGACGGCATCGGCGACGGCCACCCGGGCGTCTTCGATGAGGGCCTTCGCGGAAGGGTACGGGGATGCCGCCAGGGCGAGCTTCTCGGCCGATGTGAGGTGGTCGAGCACGTACGCCGACGGCGAGGGCACCGACAGCAGGAGAAGCCGCCGCACGCCGTCGCGGGTCACCGCCGCGGCGGCCTCGGGCGTCGCCTCGATGCGCAGGGCCACCGCAGCGCCCTCGTCGGCGATCGCCGGATATCCGCGGACCACGCCGCCGGCGACCTTCGTGTCGACGACGTCGGGCAGATCTCCGAACGACCACTCGGTGAGTCCGGACTGCTCGCGGAACCCCGCAGCGCGGCCGTCTCCGGCCGTCGGCGCGGCCCCTGACCCGGGTGCGGCGGCACGCGCGATCTCCGCCGGCCCGGCGATGTTGCGGTCGCGGCCTCCCGGGCGCGCCCTATCGGCGCTCAGCGACCTGCTCACCGCCGAACGCGCACGCCCCGCCAGCCGCTCCTGCAGCGCGGCGAGGTCGCGATCGGCCCCGGCAGGCCGCCCCCGTTCGTCCACCGCCCGGAACGAGACGAGCAGGTGGGCCGGAACCCGGTCGAGGTCGAAGTCGGCCGCCGACACCGGCTGGTTCGCGACGCGCTGGATGCGGGCGGCGAGGGCGTCCCGCAGCGGCACGGGGGGCAGCCCGTCGTGCGACTCGGGTCCGGCCCCCGCGAGCTCCGACGAGAACGTGGCCGCCCAGTCGGCCGCGGGCACGACGTGCCGGCGGATCGCCTTGGGCAGCGATCGCAGCAGCGCGGTGATCAGTTCGTCGCGCATGCCGGGGACCTGCCAGTCGAACCCGTCCGGCCGCAGCGGTGCGAGGAGCGCGAGGGGCACCACGACGGTGACCCCGTCGTCGGCTGCGCCGGGCTCGAAGCGGTAGGCGAGCGACAGCACCTGATCGCCCTGGCGCCACCGCGCCGGGAAGTCGCGTTCGTCGCCGCGGGACGCCTCGTCGACGAGGTCGGCCTCCGTCATGTCGAGCAGGCGCGGGGTGCGCTGCGACGCGTCGCGCCACCACGCCTCGAACGAGCGGACGTCGAACACGTCCGCGGGGATGCGCGCATCGTAGAACCGGTACACGGCCTCGTCGCCCACCAGGATGTCCCGGCGGCGTTCGCGCTCCTCGATCTTCTCGAGCCGTCGGCGCAGCTCGAGGTTGCGCCGCTCGAACGCCGTCAGGCGCTTGTCGAGGGACGAGGCATCCCATTCGCCCTCCACCAGCGCATGACGGAGGAACAGCTCGCGCGCGAAGGGCCGGTCGAAGCGGGCCAGCTGCACCCGGCGCCGCGGCACGATCTCGACACCGAAGAGGGTCACCTTCTCGTAGGCGGATGCCGCGCCCGCCGCTTTCGACCAGTGGGGCTCGCTGAGTCGTCGCTTGGCGAGGTCGCCCGCCAGCGGCTCGGCCCACTCGGGGTCGATGGCCGCCACCGTGCGGGCGAACAGGCGCGACGTCTCGACGACCTCGGCGGCCATCACGGCGGCCGGACGCTTCTTGCGCAGCGCGGAGCCGGGGAAGATGGCGAATCTCGTGCCGCGCGCGCCCAGGTACTCCGCCGACCTCCGGGCGCCGTCGGCGCGCTCCGCGGCCCCGCGGCTCCCTCGCGCCGGCGCCTTCGCCGGCTGCCGGTCGTCGAGGATGCCGATCTGCGACAGCAGTCCGGAGAGGATCGCGCGGTGGATGACATCTGGATCGGAGGCGGGGGCGTCCCCCGGGGTGCGCGGCGCGCCGAGGAGGGCGCTCAGCTGCCGGTGGACGTCCGCCCACTCGCGCACCCGCACGTAGTTGAGGTGCTCCTGCCGGCACAGCCGCCGGAAGGCGCTCGACCCCAGCTCCGCCTGCTTCTCGCGCAGGTGGTTCCACAGCGCGAGGAGGCTCAGGAAGTCGCTCGTCGGGTCGGCGAAGCGCGCGTGGAGGCGATCCGCCTCCTCGCGCCGCTCCTCGGGGCGCTCCCGCACGTCCTGGATGGACAGACCCGACACGATGGCCAGCACGTCGCCGAGGACGCCCGTGCGTCGCGCCTCGACGAGCATGCGCGCGAACCGAGGGTCGATCGGCAGGCGCGCGATCTCCCGGCCGAGCTCGGTCAGTCGCGGACCGCGCGAGGCGTCGCCGACCGCCCCCAGCTCGACGAGCAGCTCGAGCGCGGCCTTGACGCCGCGCGAGTCGGGCGGGGTGAGGAAGGGGAAGGAGGAGATGTCGCCGAAGCCCAGCGACAGCATCTGCAGGATCACCGAGGCGAGGCTCGTGCGCAGGATCTCCGGCTGCGTGAACTCGTCCCGGGCGGCGAAGTCCTCCTCGGCGTAGAGCCGGATGGCCACGCCGGGGCTGGTCCGCCCCGCACGTCCCGAGCGCTGCTGGGCCGACGCCTGCGAGATCGGCTCGATCGGCAGACGCTGGATCTTGCTGCGGTTGCTGTACCGCGAGATGCGGGCCGTTCCGGTGTCGACGACGTAGCGGATGCCCGGAACGGTGAGGCTCGTCTCGGCGACGTTGGTCGCGAGGATCACGCGACGGCGCACGCCGGCGACGCTCGAGCGCTCGAACACCCGGTGCTGCTCCGCGGCGCTCAGGCGCCCGAACAGGGGGAGGACCTCCGTCGGAGCCGCATCCTTCGCGTACATGCCGCGGACGGCATCCATCGCGTCGCGGATCTCGGCCTCGCCGGGGAGGAACACCAGCACGTCGCCCGCGGGCTCGCGGTCGAGCTCGCGCAGGGCGGCGGTGATGCCGTCCACGTCGTCCGAGTCGGCTGTCGAGTCGGCGTCGCCGGTGCCGGCCGGCGGTCGGTAGCGCACCTCGACGGGGAACGTGCGGCCCGAGACCTCGATGATGGGCGCGGGTCGCCCCTCAGGATCGGCGAAGTGCTTCGCGAAGCTCTCCGGATCGATCGTCGCGCTGGTGATGACGACCTTGAGGTCGGGACGGCGGGGCAGGATCCGGGTGAGGTAGCCGATGAGGAAGTCGACGTTCAGCGAACGCTCGTGCGCCTCGTCGACGATGATCGTGTCGTAGCGCCGCAGCAGACGATCGCGATGGATCTCGTTGAGGAGGATGCCGTCGGTCATCAGCGCCACGCGCGTCTCGTCGGACACCTTGTCGGTGAAGCGCACCTTGTAGCCGACGGTGGTGCCCATGGGGACCGCGAGCTCCTCCGCGATGCGCTCGGCGATCGTGCGGGCCGCGATACGACGCGGCTGGGTGTGGGCGATGCGCGTCCGGCCGAGTTCGAGGCAGATCTTGGGAAGCTGCGTGGTCTTGCCCGAACCGGTCGCTCCGGCGACGATCACGACCTGGTTGTCGCGGATGGCTTGCGCGATCTCGTCCCGCGCGGCGCTGACGGGCAGCTCCGGGGGATAGGCGATCACCGGTTCGGACGCGGACATAGCCTTCGATCGTATCCCGGTGCGTGCACACCGGCACCCCGGCGCGCAAGCCCGGCCCCGCCGCGCCGCCGCCGCTTCTAGTCTGGTGGCATGCCAGAAACCCCCACTGTGAAGCTCAACGACGGTCACCACATCCCGCAGCTCGGGTACGGAGTGTTCAAGGTGCCGGCCGAAGACACCCAGCGCGCGGTCAGCGAAGCCCTCGAGGTCGGCTACCGCCACATCGACACCGCCGCCATCTACGGCAACGAGGAGGGAGTCGGGGCCGCCATCGCCGCCAGCGGACTGCCCCGCGACGAGCTCTTCATCACCACCAAGCTGTGGAACGACCGCCACGACGGCGACGAGCCGCGCGCGGCCATCGCCGAGAGCCTCCAGAAGCTCGGCCTCGAGCAGGTCGACCTCTACCTCGTCCACTGGCCGACGCCCGCACGCGACAACTACGTCCACGCATGGGCGCAGCTCGTGGAGCTGCGCGACGCGGGCCTCACCCGCAGCATCGGCGTCTCCAACCACCTCGTGCCCCACCTGGAGCGCATCGTCGCCGCCACGGGCGTCGCACCGGCCGTGAACCAGATCGAGCTGCACCCCGCCTACCAGCAGCGCGACATCACCGAGTGGGCCGCCGAGCGCGACGTCAGGATCGAATCGTGGGGGCCGCTCGGTCAGGGCAAGTACGACCTCTTCGGCGCCGAGCCGGTGGCCGCCGCCGCCGAGGCGCACGGCAAGACCCCCGCGCAGGCCGTCCTCCGGTGGCACCTGCAGAAGGGCTTCATCGTCTTCCCGAAGTCGGTGCGCCGCGAGCGGCTCGAAGAGAACCTCGACGTGTTCGACTTCGAGCTCACCGACGACGAGATGGCCGCGATCGACGCCCTGGAGCAGCCCGGCGGGGCGGGACGCGTGAGCGCCCATCCGGACGAGGTGAACTAGGCCGACGCGGTGAACCGGGCCGACCTGGCGAACTGAGCAGACCATGAATCGTCGCCTCGCGGAGGCCACCAGTCCGTACCTGCGCTCCCACGCGGGCAACCCGGTCCCGTGGTTCCCGTGGGGCGACGAGGCGTTCGCCGAGGCACGGGCGCGCGACGTCCCGGTGATGGTGTCGATCGGCTACTCGACCTGCCACTGGTGCCACGTGATGGCACGGGAGTCGTTCGACGACCCGGCCACGGCGGCCGAACTCGCCGACGCCTTCGTGTCGATCAAGGTCGACCGTGAGGAGCATCCCGAGGTGGACGCCGCCTACATGGCGGCCGCCGCGGCCTTCACGCCGCACCTGGGCTGGCCGCTCACGGTCTTCGTGACGCCCGAGGGCCGGCCGTTCTACGCCGGCACGTACTTCCCCCCGCAGCCGCGCGGCGGGATGCCGGCGTTCCGGCAGGTGCTGGCCGCGGTGCGCGAGGCGTGGGAGCAGCGCCGGGAAGAGATCGACGGCACCGCGAAGGCCATCGTCGACGCCCTGGCCGACGTGCGCGCGTCCGCGGGGGACGAAGCATCCGCCCTCCCGGCGCCCGACGAGCTCGCGGCGGCCGCCGTCGCCCTCGCCGAGCGGGAGGACCGCGAGTTCGGCGGCTTCGGCGGCGCAGACCCCGCGGCCCCGAAGTTCCCCGTCGCGACGGCGCTGCGATTCCTGCAGACCGACGTCGTGCGGGAGCGGGCGGCCGCGACATCCGGCGTCGCCTCGCGCGCGCTCGCCGCCATGGCGGCCTCGCCGCTGCGCGACCCGGTCGAGGGCGGGTTCTTCCGGTACGCCACCCGCCGGGACTGGACCGTGCCGCACTTCGAGCGGATGCTCACCGACAACGCCCAGCTGCTCGACGTCGCCGTCGACGAGGGCGACGACGAGACCGCCGCCGGTGTGGCCGGCTTCCTGATCGACGTGCTCCAGCAGCCGTCGGGCGGCTTCGGTGCCGCGCAGGACTCCGAGTCGTGGATCGACGGCGCCCGCAGCGAGGGCGGGTACTACGAACGGGATGCCGCGGCCCGCGCCCAGCTCGAGAGCCCCGCCGTCGACGGCAAGATCGTGACCGGGTGGAACGGCCTCGCCATGGGGGCGCTGGCCCGCGCCGGAGCACGCCTGCACCGGCCGGAGTGGATCGAGGCGGCGCAGTGGGCCGCCGACGCCGTGCTCGAGACCAACGTCACGTCCGATGGACGGCTCGTGCGGGCCTCGCTGGACGAGATCGCCTCCCGCGCGACCGCGACGCTCGCCGATCACGGCCAGCTCGCCGACGGGCTCGTCGCCCTCGCCGTCGCGACGGGGGAGAGCGCCTACGCCGTGCGGGCGCGGGAGCTGGTCGAGGCGTGCGCGACCGAGGACGGAGGCCTCGCCGTGCCCGGCGGCGGCGACCCGGTGCTCGCCGCGCAGGGAGTGGGCGCGCCGGACGCGTCGTCGGACGGCGACGAGCCGTCGGGCGCCGCGTCTCTCGCCCAGGCGGCGCTGTCGCTGTGGAACCTCGGCGCGGGCACCCGGTTCCGGCAGGTGGCGGAACACGTGGTCGCGGCGTCGGCCCGCGCTGCCCTCACCCAGCCCCTCGCGCACGGAGCGCTGCTGCGCGTGGCTGCCGCCCTGACACGTCCGCCGCGCCAGGTCGTGGTCGTGACGGACGACCGCGACGCCCCGCTCGCCCGGGCGGCGGCGTCCCTCCGGGCCGACGTGGTGTGCGTGGTCAGCCCGGCGCAGGGGCGCGTCTTCGCCGACGCCGGTTTCGAGCTGTTCCTCGACAAGAGCACGACCGCGGGTCTGCCGACCGCGTACGACTGCCGGGACTTCGCCTGTCGGCTGCCGGTGACCGACCCGGCCGCACTCGTCGCCTGACGGCGCTCAGACCCAGGTCGGCAGCCAGTTGTGGAGCCGCCAGAAGTCGTACGGCACCGTCATCGCCGAGATCACGGGGTACCAGAACGCCGCGAGCAGCAGCGCGACGACGAGGAACACCAGGACGAGGCGCTGCCCCGTGTGCCGGCGGTACGCGTCGGCGTGCGCGGGGCCGGCGATGTCCCGCAGCGCGAAGGTCAGCGCGAGCAGCAGGAACGGCAGGACGAGCACCGTGTAGAACTGGAAGATCGTGCGCTCGGGGAAGAAGAGCCAGGGCACGTAGGTCACGCCGATGCCCGTGAGCACGAGGGCGTACCGCCAGTCCCGCGCGATCGCGAACCGGTAGGCGAGGTAGATCACCGCGACGACGCCCGCGTACCAGATGAGCGGATTCGGGATGCTCGAGATCACCGCGACGCAGCCGTTGACCGCCTCGCATCCGGCGGTGCCGAGCGCGTCCTGATGGAAGTACATGTTGGTCGGGCGGACGAGCAGCGGCCACTGCCATGCGGGACTGGCGTACGCGTGCCCGGATGTGATCCCGTTCGCGGCGTTCAGCATCGTGACGTGATTGATCCACAGGCTCTGCAGCGGCAGCGGCACCCACGACAAGAAGCCGGTGGCGGGCGACGCATCGGCGGCGTGGCGGTCGTAGCCGCCGTCGGTGACGAGCCACCCCGTCCACGAGGCGAGGTAGACGGCGACCGCGACGGGGACGAACAGCACGAAGGTGACCGCGCCTTGGCGCAGCGCGTCGCTCGGCCAGAACAGCACGCCCGCGCGCCGGCGCGCGAGCGCGTCGGTGACCACGAGGTAGATGCCGAGACCGGCGAGCACCCACGCGCCCGACCATTTGACGGCGGATGCTGCGCCCAGCGCCGCTCCCGCGGCCACCACCCACGGACGACCCCACAGGACCGGTCCCCACGCGGGCGGGTGGTCGCCGTCGCGGCGGGCGGCCACTGTCTGCGCGATGCGCGTCATCGTGCGGTCCCGGTCGAGCAGCACGAAGAGGAAGGCCAGCAGCACGAAGAAGGTGAGCGGAGTGTCGAGCAGGGCGACCCTGCTCATCGAGACGGCGAGGCCGTCGACGGCCATGAGCAGACCCGCGACCACCGCGAACGTGGTGGACGCCGTGAGGCGCTTGGCGATGAGCATGAGCAGGAGCACCGCGGCGGTGCCCAGGAGCGCCGTCGTGATGCGCCACCCCCACCCGCTCTCGGGGCCGAGCAGCATCATGCCCACCGCGATGATCCACTTGCCCAGCGGAGGGTGGATGACGAACGACGGGTCGGTGGAGAAGATGTCCACGTCGCCCGCGAGGAACCGGTCGTTCGCGCCCTCGGGCCACGCGCCTTCGTAGCCGAGCCGGGACAGGCTCCATGCGTCCTTCACGTAGTACGTCTCGTCGAACTGATTCATCAGGTCGTGGGCGGCGGCGAGGTTCCACAGCCGCAGCACGAGCGCGAGGAGGACGACGAGGGCGGGTCCGAGCCAGGCGTAGAGGCGGCGCGCGGCGGGATCGGACGACACCCGCGCCGCGAAGCGGTCGTAGAGGCTCGGGCGGACGCGCGGCAGCAGCGGCTCGGCGGGCGGGTCGGCGTCCAGCCGGGGCGCGTGCGTCACCGTGCCAGTGTAGGCGCGCGCGTGCGAAGGCCCGATGTGCGCGTGCGCGCACGCGGCCGGCCCGCGTCGGCGCGGCAGATCGGCAGGCGAGTCCCCGATGCGCGCCCGCGCTCGTATGATTCCTCGGATGGGGGAAACAAGCGGGTACTGGTACGGCGACGACGGCGACGCGGCGCGTCGGCGCGCCATCGAGCTGCTGCAGGCCTTCCGGCTGTACCGCGCCGCGGAGGTGGCGATGCGCCGGCGCACGCGGGACTCGATGGCGATGGGCGAGAACGACCTCCTCACGCTGCGCTACCTGCTGAAAGCCCAGCGCGAGGAGCGTCTCGTGTCTCCCGCGGAGCTGACCCGCTACCTCGGCGTCACCACGGCTTCCACGACCGCGATCGTGGACCGTCTGGAGCGGTCCGGGCACGTGCGGCGGGCCCCTCATCCGTCCGATCGCCGCAGCATCGTCCTCGTTCCGACCGCCGAGAGCGACGACGAGGTGCGCCGCACCCTGGGAGCGATGCACGAGCGGATGCTCCGCGCCGTCGGCGACATGACGCCCGAGGAGACCCGCATCGTCATCGACTGCCTCAGCCGGCTGCAGGCGGCCGTCGACGAGGTGGAACCCGCGCATGACGCGCCGCCGCCCTCGCGAGCCTAGGCTGGGCCGGTGATCATCCTGGCGGCGACCCCTATCGGCAATCTCGGGGACGCCTCGCGGCGGCTCGTGGACGCGCTGGAGAGCACGGCCGTGATCGCGGCCGAGGACACCCGGACCACCCAGCGCCTGCTCGCGGCCCTCGGGGTCGTGAACCGGCCGCGGCTGATCGCGCTGCACGATCACAACGAGAAGGAGCGCGCGCCGGAACTCGTCGAACTCGCCCGGAACGAGGATGTCCTGGTGCTGAGCGATGCCGGCATGCCGACGGTGAGCGATCCGGGGTACGGTCTCGTCGCCGCCGCCGCGGCGGCGGGTGTGGCGGTCACCGCGATCCCCGGCCCGAGCGCCGTGCTCACCGCGCTCGCGCTGTCGGGGCTCCCCACCGACCGCTTCACGTTCGAGGGTTTCGCGCCGCGCAAGCAGGGGGAGCGGACGACGTGGCTGCGTGCTCTCGCGGCCGAGCCGCGGACGATGGTCTTCTTCGAGGCGCCGACCCGCGTCGCGGTCACGCTCGCCGACATGGCCGCGGCCTTCGGCGACGAGCGCCGCGCGGCCTTGTGCCGTGAGCTGACCAAGCTGCACGAGGAGATCGCGCGGGGAACTCTGGCCGAGCTCGTGGCCTGGGCCGACGGCGGCGTGCGCGGCGAAGTCGTCGTGGTGGTCGGCGGTGCGGAGCCTCGCGGGGTGGCCTTCCCCGACGCGGTCACCCAGGTGCTCGAACTCGTGCGGTCCGGCACGCGGCTGAAAGAGGCCGCCGCCGAGGTCTCCGCCCACACCGGCCACTCGTCGCGCGAGCTCTACCAGGCGGCGCTCGCCGTGCGGGGGTAACACCGGCCGGGCAGGCGATCCCGCCGGATTAGACTCCTCGGGTGACTTCCGGCCGATCCTTCTACATCACGACGCCGATCTACTACCCGAGCGACGTGCCCCACATCGGCCACGGCTACACCACCGTGGCAGTCGACACCCTCGCGCGCTGGCACCGCCAGGCGGGCGACGACACGTGGATGCTGACGGGCACCGACGAGCACGGCCAGAAGATGATGCGGGCGGCCGCCGCGAACGGCGCCACTCCGCAGGAGTGGGTCGACCGTCTGGTCGGCGAGTCCTGGTTCCCCCTGCTGAAGACCCTCGACGTCGCCAACGACGACTTCATCCGCACGACGCAGCCGCGGCACGAGGAGCGCGTGAAGGCGTTCGTGCAGGCGATCTACGATCGCGGCTACATCTACGCGGGCGAGTTCGAGGCGCTGTACTGCGTGGGCTGCGAGGAGTTCAAGACCGAGTCCGAGATCGTCGATGGCACCGGTCCCTTCGAGGGGCTGAAGGTATGCGCCATCCACTCAAAGCCCCTCGAGCTGCTGCAGGAGAAGAACTACTTCTTCAAGCTCAGCGAGTTCCAGGACAAGCTGCTCGAGCTGTACGCCGACAGCGACTTCATCCGTCCCGAGTCCGCGCGCAACGAGGTCGTCTCGTTCGTGAAGAACGGTCTCAAAGACCTGTCGATCTCGCGGTCGACCTTCGACTGGGGCATCAAGGTGCCGTGGGACGAGTCCCATGTCATCTACGTGTGGGTCGACGCGCTGCTCAACTACGCCACGGCGGTGGGCTACGGCAGCGACCCGGAGCAGTTCGCGCGCCGGTGGCCGGCCCACCATGTCGTGGGCAAGGACATCCTGCGCTTCCACGCCGTCATCTGGCCGGCGATGCTCATGGCGGCGGGGGTGGACGTGCCCAAGGGCGTGTTCGCGCACGGCTGGCTGCTGGTGGGCGGCGAGAAGATGTCGAAGTCCAAGCTCACCGGCATCGCGCCCACCGAGATCACCGACGTCTTCGGCTCGGATGCGTACCGCTTCTACTTCCTCTCGGCGATCGCGTTCGGGCAGGACGGGTCGTTCTCGTGGGAGGACCTCTCGGCGCGCTACCAGGCAGAGCTGGCCAACGGTTTCGGCAACCTCGCGTCTCGCACCACGGCCATGATCGAGCGGTACTTCGAGGGCGTCGTGCCGCCGGCGGGCGCGTACGCGACGGCCGACGTGCACATCCAGCGGACCGTGGCGGATGCCGCGGACGCCGCCGATGCGGCGATCGAGCGGTTCCGCATCGACGAGGCGATCACCTCGATCTGGACGATCGTCGACGCGCTGAATCTGTACATCACCGAGAACGAGCCGTGGACGCTGGCCAAGGACCCGCAGCAGCGCGAGCGCCTCGGCACCGTGCTGTACACCGCCGCCGAGGGCCTTCGTGCGCTGGCGGTGCTGCTCTCGCCGGTGATGCCGATCGCGACCGAGAAGCTGTGGGTCGCCCTGGGTGCGGCGGAGTCGCTCGGACGGCTGCACGACCAGCCGCTGCGCGAGGCCGGCGCGTGGGGAGTGCTGCGACCGGGCACATCGGTGAACGGCCTCGCGCCGCTGTTCCCGCGCGTCGAGCAGTCGGTCTGACATGGCGGAGGCCGACCCGTCGCAGTACGTGCGCACCCGCGAGAAGGGTGCGCGCGACGTCACCTACCCCGACGCGCCCGAGCCGCTGGCCGTCCCCGTCTACGACAACCACGCCCATCTCGAGATCGAGGACGGCGAGCAGCCGCTCTCGCTCGACGAGCAGCTGGAGCGCGCGGCGGAGGCGGGCGTCTCGGGCGTCGTGCAGGCCGGTGGCGACATTGAGTCCAGCCGCTGGTCGGCGTGGGCCGCGGCATCCCACCCCCGCCTCCTGGCGGCCGTGGCGATCCACCCCAATGAAGCGCCGGCGTATGCCGAGGCGGGGCGCCTCGACGAAGCGATCGCCGTGATCGACGAGCTCGCCGCCCAACCCCGCGTGCGCGCCATCGGCGAGACCGGGCTGGACTTCTTCCGCACCGACGAGGCCGGTCGCCCGGCCCAGTTCGAGAGCTTCGAGGCGCACATCGCGCTGGCGAAGAAGCACGGCGTCGCGATGCAGATCCACGACCGCGAGGCGCACGCCGCCGTCCTCGAGACACTCCAACGCGTCGGCGCCCCCGAGCGCACCGTGTTCCACTGCTTCTCGGGGGACGAGGCGATGGCGCGCGTCGCCGCCGACGAGGGCTACTACCTGTCGTTCGCCGGGAACGTCACGTTCAAGAACGCCCAGAACCTGCGCGACGCGCTGAAGGTCACGCCGCGCGAGCGGATCCTGGTCGAGACGGATGCCCCGTTCCTCACCCCGACGCCGCACCGCGGTCGACCCAACGCGCCGTACCTGATCCCCGTCACCGTCAGGTTCCTCGCCGCGGAGCTGGGAGCCGACCTGGATGAGTTCTGCGCCCGCCTCGCCGCGAACACGCTCGAGGCGTACGGGTCGTTCGACGACGGGGAAGACCTCAGCCGCCGATCCTGACGCCGATCGCCGCGGGCATCGACAGGACGACCTCCCGCGCTCGGCTCCAGAAGGCGTGGCGACGGGTCCGGCGTTCCCGCCGTGCCGCCTCCCGCAGCTGGTCGATCCGTTCGGCATACTCTCGGACGTCGTCGGAGGTCATCCTCTGCGCGGTCATGATCGTGGTCTCCTTCCGGGCGGCCCGCTGCGGACCGCTCTCCTGACGACCACGAGCGGGCGACGTCGTTCTCGACACGACCCGGCCGGAAACGGCTTGCACTTTTCTTCTCGGACGATGTCGAATCGAGGCGAAGCCGTTCGTAGCTCAGGTGAGCGTCGTCGACGGCGGCGCCGGGACAGAGGAGGATGCGTCGTGCCGTGCCGGATGATCGTGCCCCCGATGACGCGGGACGCACGAGCGTGAGCGCCGATGCCGCGGCGGCGATCTCCCGCACCCACCGCGACGAGTGGGCCCGCGTGGTCGCCGGCCTCGCGCGACGTTTCGGCGATCTCGACATCGCGGAGGAGGCGACGGCCGAGGCGTTCGCGGTGGCCGTGGTGCGGTGGCCCGTCGACGGCGTCCCGCCGAACCCGGCGGGCTGGATCACGATGACCGCGCACCGCAAGGCGATCGACCGCATCCGCCGGGATGCCCGCCGGAGCGAGCTGCACCGCGAGGCGCTGGCGCTGACCGACGATGCGACGCCGGAACCTGTCGGCGCGGTGGCGGACGACCGGCTGCGGCTGATCTTCGCATGCTGCCACCCGGCGCTGTCGATGGAGTCGCGCGTGGCGCTCACCCTGCGGATCGTCGGAGGCCTGACCACCCGTGAGATCGCGCACGCCTTCCTCGCTCAGGAGGCGACGATGGCGCAGCGGCTGAGTCGCGCCAAGGCGAAGATCCGGTCAGCGCGCATCCCGTTCCGCGTCCCCGCCGACGAGGACCTGCCCGCCCGGATCGGCGGCGTCCTCGCGGTGCTGTACCTGATCTTCAACGAGGGCTACCTGACTTCCGGCGCCGGATCGGATCCGCTGCGTCCCGACCTCACCGCGGAAGCCATCCGTCTCGCGCGGCTCGTCCGCGATCTGCTCCCGTCGGGGAGCGACGGCTGGGCCGAGGCGGGCGCGCTGCTCGCGTTGATGCTGCTGACCGAGGCGCGTGCCCGAGCCCGTGTCACTCCCGAGGGCGAGCTCGTGCGGCTGGACGCCCAGGACCGCGACGCCTGGGACCGGGCGCTGATCGCAGAGGGCCTGGCGCTGATCGACGAGCGGCCGGCCGATGTGGCCGCGCGCCCCGCCGGCAGGTATCGCCTCCTGTCGGAGATCAACGCCGTCCATGTATCGGCTGCGCATCCGCGTGACACCGACTGGGAGAGGATCGTCAACCTCTACGACCTGCTCGAGCAGATCGATCCGAGCCCGGTCGTCACGCTCGGCAAGGCGGTCGCGGTCTCCGAGCGCGACTCTCCGCACGCGGCGCTCGACGTGCTGGTGGGTGTGGCGGTGCCGCTCGACGGCCACCACGCCTTCCACGCCACCCGGGCGGAGCTGCTGCGCGCCATCGGGCGCGAGGACGCGGCCGTCGAGGCGTACGACCGGGCGATCGGGCTCGCGGCCAACCCCGCGGAGATCGCGCACCTCACCCGCCGCCGCGATCACCCCGACCCCGACCCGCCTACGAACCGCGTCACGCCCATGAACCACACCCCGCCCGCGAACGGAGAACCCGCATGACCACGCAGCAGTACCTCGTCCTCCACCTGACCGACGCCACAGGAACGCCGCTCCCGCCGGATGAGGACCGCCGGATGCTCGAGTCCTGGGTCGAGGAGGGCGACCGCGCGGGCGCCCTGGGCTCCGGATCCCCCGTGGCCGGCCGCGACCAGGCGAAGTCCGTGTCGGTGCGCGACGGACGAACGATCATCACGGACGGACCCTTCCCCGAGTTCAAGGAGTGGTTCGCCGGCTACGACCTCATCGAGGCCGAGTCGATCGAGCAGGCGGCGCAGTACATGGCCGGCCATCCGACCGCCGTCGCCGGGCGGGTGCTGGTGCTCCCCGTCGTGCGCCTCCCGTGGGAGCAGGACTGACGGGCGGCCGGCTCAGTCGGGGAGCGGCATCCCGCCCTGCCCCGGCTCGAGGCCGCCGTCGCTGTCGCCCGGCGCGCCCTCGAGCACCGGCTTCGCCGCCGCGATGTGCGAGATCGGACGCCACACGAGCGCGAGGGTGAGGGCGGAGCCGGCGAAAGCGAACCACCACGGTGCCGTGAGCCCCCACACCTGTGCGATGAGTCCGCCCAGGAGCTGCCCGATCACGAGGCCTCCGAAGACGCCCACCATGTTGACCGAGGCGATGCGTCCCTGCAGCTCCAGCGGCACCAGCCGCTGGCGGACCGTGGTCGAGATGGTCGCCCACACGAACGCGTAGAGACCGAAGCCGAACATGAGCGCGAACGCGACGACCGGCGAGGTCGTCAGGGCGAACCCGAGGTGCATGAGCACCTCGCACGAGAGGCACACCCGCATCAGGGTGGCGAACGACACGCGCTTCTCGAGCCAGCCGAAGCCGAAGATCGCGATGATGCCGCCGAGCGCGGAGGCCGTGGTCAGGGCTCCGTAACCCACCGGTCCCATGCCGAGGTACTCCGTGGCGTAGAGCACGAGGACGCCCCACGGCGCGGCCCAGGTGACGTTGAAGACGAGGATGATGAGGACGAGCGTGCGCACCGGCGGGTTCCCGCGCAGCCAGCGCAGTCCTTCGCGGATCGGATGCCTCGGCTCACCCTCGGGCTTCTCGGTGCGCGGCGGCACCGGCGTCTGCGCGATGCGCGAGATCAGCAGCACGGCCAGGGCGACGCACACCACCTGCACCAGGAACGGCACGAACGAGCCGACGGCGAAGAGGAACGCGCCCAGCGGCGGCCCCGCGAGCTGGTTGCCCACCAGATACCCCGCCTGCATCCTCGCGTTGCCGATGCCGAGGTCGGTCGGCTTCACCAGCATCGGCAGCAGGGTGCTGCCGGCCGAGTCGGCGAACACTTCCGCTGTGCCGTAGAGAAAGGCGGTCGCGAGCACGATCCACACGTTCGCGGCCCCCGTGAGGAGGAACACCACGAGCACGGCGACCACGACCGCCCGCAGGGCGTTGGCGAGCATCACCAGCCTCCGCCGGTCGTGGTGGTCGGCGACCGACCCGGCGAGCAGCCCGAACAGCAGCCAGGGCAGGAACTGCATCATCGCCCCCGCAGCCACGAGGACGGGCGACGACGTCAGCGACGCGATGAGCAGGGGAGCGGCCGACAGTGCGATGCCGTCGCCGATGTTGCTCGTCCACGACGACGCCAGGAGCCACCGGAAATCCCGTCCCATGCGGGGTGGTGCGATGGCGTCGCCGAGGGAGGGCATCCCACGATCCTAGACCGCCGGAGCCGCGCCGCCCGCTCTGCGGCCGGGTCAGGCGCCGCCGGCCCGTTCCGCGCGGCTCTGCCGGACGAAGAGCGTCTCGGTCTGCTCGATGTCCATGCCCTTCGTCTCGGGCACCCGCCACGCCACATAGACGAAGGAGAGGGCCGCGAACAGCGCGTACATGCCATAGGTGAGGGGGAGCGACCACGACGACATCGCCGGGAAGGAGATGGTGATGAGGAAGTTCGCGATCCACTGCGCGCCGGCGGCGACGCCGAGCGCCTTGCCGCGGATCCGGCTCGGGAAGATCTCGCCCAGCAGCACCCACACCAGCGGACCCCACGAGGCGCCGAAGCCGATGACGAACACGTTCGCCGCGATGAGCGCGATCGGTCCCCACGGGGCACCCAGCTGCACCTCGCCGTCGGCGTTGGTGGTGGCGAACAGGAACGAGATCGCCATGAGCCCCAGCGACAGCGTCATCAGGACCGAGCCGGTGAGGAGGATCGGCTTCCGCCCGACCCGGTCTACCAGGAAGATCGCGATGAGCGTCACCAGCACGTTCGTGATCGATGTCACCACGCTGATCGTGAACGAGTCGCCCTCGTCGAAGCCGACCGACTGCCACAGGCTCGTCGAGTAGTAGAAGATCACGTTGATCCCGACGAACTGCTGGAAGACCGACAGGATGATGCCGACCCAGACGATGCGCTGGAGGCCGAGCACCGGACCGCGCAGGGACACGCCCGCGTTCTTGCGATCGGTCTCGATCGCGGTCTGCAGATCGCGCATCGTGTGGTCGAGATCGGCCTCGGGGACGAGGCGGGCGAAGATCGCCCGCGCCTCATCGTGGCGACCCTTCGCGATGAGATACCGAGGGGATTCGGGCAGCGTGAAGGCCAGGATGCCGTAGACCGCCGACGGCACCACACCCACGATGAACATCCAGCGCCACGCCTCGAGCCCGAGCCACAGCACGTTGTCGGCGCCGCCCGCGCTGCCGGCCAGCAGCGCGTCCGACAGGAGCGCAGCGAAGATGCCGATGGTGATGGCGAGCTGCTGGAGCGAGGCCAGGCCGCCGCGGATCTGACGGGGCGCGATCTCGGCGATGTAGGCGGGCGCCACGACCGACGCGATCCCGATGCCGAGACCGCCGACCACCCGCCACAGCGCGAGGTCCCATGCCGAGAACGCCAGCCCGGCGCCGAGCGAGCTGACGAAGAACATGATCGCGCCCAGGAACATCACCCGCAGGCGTCCCCACCGGTCGGACAGGTTGCCGGCCACGACGGCCCCGACGGCGCAGCCGAGGAGGGCGATGGCGACCACGAACCCCGTGATGACGTCGTTCAGCGCGAAGTCGGAGGAGATGGAGTCCACCGCGCCGTTGATCACCGACGAGTCGAAGCCGAACAGGAATCCGCCGACGGCGGCGGCCACCGACAGCCCGATGGCTCGTCGCCCGTAGGGGCTTTTCAGAGAGAACGCGTCGGACGGGATCGAGCCAGTGGTGTTCACTCAGGCCACATTAGCCCCCGGGAGCACAGGCGGCACTGGGTACAGTGAAGCCATGCCCGTGTCTCTGCTGGGTGCGGCCGAGATCCGCGCACTCGCCGCCGACCTCGACGTCACCCCGACCAAGAAGCTGGGTCAGAACTTCGTGGTCGACGCCAACACGGTGCGCAAGATCGTCCACGTCGCCGAGGTGCGCGCGGGCGACAGCGTCGTCGAAGTGGGGCCGGGCCTCGGATCGCTCACGCTCGCGATCCTCGAGGCCGGGGCATCGGTCACCGCCGTCGAGATCGATCACCGACTCGCCGCACGACTCCCGGCCACGGCGGCGGCCCACGGCGTCCCCGCGGGCGCCCTCACGGTCGTGGACGCCGACGCGTTGCGGGTGAGGGATCTGCCGGGCGACCCCACCGTTCTCGTGGCGAACCTGCCGTACAACGTGAGCGTCCCGGTGCTGCTGCACTTCCTCGAGACGTTCCCCGCCCTCGAGCGCGGCGTCGTGATGGTGCAGGCCGAGGTGGGCGAGCGGCTCGCGGCGCCGCCCGGCTCGAAGGTCTACGGTGCGCCGAGCGTCAAGGCCGCCTGGTACGGCCCGTGGCGTCTGGCCGGCACCGTCTCGCGACAGGTCTTCTGGCCGGTGCCCAACGTCGACAGCGTCCTGGTCGGGTTCCATCGCGACCCGCAGCCGCGCGGCGACGACGACGAGCGGCGACGCGTCTTCGCGATCGTGGACGCGGCGTTCCAGCAGCGCCGCAAGATGCTGCGCCAGGCGCTCGCGGGTGTGCTCGGGGGCACGGCGGCCGAGGCGTCCGCGGTGCTCGAATCGGCGGGCGTGGCCCCCACCGCGCGCGGCGAGGAGCTCGGCGTCGACGACTTCGTGCGTATCGCGCGGGCGATCGGACCCTAAGGGTTCCCTCAGCGTTCACCGCGTTTCGGCTGGATCCGCCCGCTCGCGTGGGTAGCATTCCGGGAAGGTCCCGTCTCGACCGCGAGGACTGGGAGAACACGATGCTGAGCGCCGAGTACCCGAACGCCGAACGTATCTTGCTGCACGTCAGCGACACCCACCTGCGCGCCCACGGCTCGCGGCTCTTCGACCTGGTCGACGGGACCGACCGCCTCGCCCGCGCCCTGCGCGTGATCGAGACGAGCGGCGTCCGCCCCGACGCCGTGGTGTTCACCGGCGACCTGGCCGACCTCGGCGAGGCCGGGGCCTACGCCGACCTGCGGGGCCTCGTCGACCCGTTCGCCGAGCGACTGGGTGCGCGCGTCTTCTGGGTCATGGGCAATCACGACGACCGCGCCGGCTTCCGCCGCGCGCTGCTCGACGAGCCCGGCGGCACCGACCCCGTCGATGCGGTGGCCGAGCTCGACGGCCTGCGGGTCGTCACCCTCGACTCGACCGTCCCGGGATCGCACCACGGCGAGCTGCGCGACCGGCAGCTCGCCTGGCTCGCCGACGTGCTGGCGACGCCGGCGCCCCTGGGGACGATCCTGGCGATGCATCACCCGCCGGTGCCGAGCGTGCTGCCGCTCGCGGCGAGTGTCGAGCTGCGCGACCAGCGACGCCTCGCCTCGGTGCTGCGGGGAACCGACGTGCGGGCGATCATCGCCGGGCACCTGCACTACTCCACGTTCGCGACCTTCGCCGGGATCCCCGTCTCGGTCGCGTCGTCGACGTGCTACGCGCAGGATCTGACCGTCCCCACGGGTGGCACGCGCCCGCAGGACGGCGCCCAGGCGTTCAACCTCGTGCACCTCTACGACGACACCGTCGTGCACTCGGTCGTGCCCGTCGACGCCCCCCGCGTGCTCGAGTACATCGATCCTGCCGAGGCCCAGCGCCGACTGGCTCTCGCCGGCGTCGGGCCGTTCATCTCCGAGCGGAGGGATGCGCCGACCGAGCCGATCGCTCTGCCTCGGTGAGCTCATCGCGCTCCCACGGCGCCCGCACCGGGAACATCCGCTCGAGCGTGTCGCGGACGACGCGCGTGCGCAGCTGCTCCGGCACCTCTGTCTCACCGCCGTCGTTCAGGCAGAACATGTCCACGTCGGTGCGCTCCGCGAGCCGCTCCATGCGCCGCAGCGAGGCGGCGAGGGTGGTCTGGACGTAACGCACGCGGGGGTGACGCGTGGCGACGGCACGTCCGGTCATGAGCGCGTAGTAGTGGTACAGGCTGTTCGTCACCGAGATGTCGGTGGCGGAGCGGAAACGGGATGCCGCGGTCCGCGCGAAGTCGTCGGGGAACGCCAGCTCGAGCTCGGCCATCACGCTGCGCCGCAGCGGTGCCGCGCAGTGCTCCAGATCGCGCACGATCGTGCGCCCGAACCGATCGGCCAGCAGCGCCCGGTTGACCCGCAGCCCGTTGTCGTGCCCGCTGCGGTGGACCGCCGGGCGTCCCGCGCCGATGCGCACCTCGCACTCGACGAACTTCGTCACGCCCGCCGGGGTGAAGAACAGCTCCGGCTCGACCAGCCTGCCGAAGAACATGTCGTCGTTGGAGTACAGGAAGTGCTCCGCCAGCCCCGGGATCCGGTGCAGCTGAGCCTCGACGGCGTGCGAATTGTGGGTGGGCAGAACTGTCGGGTCGGCGAAGAACTCCTCGCTGCGCACGATCGTCACCTTGGGGTGATCGAGCAGCCACGCCGGGGCGGGGGAGTCCGTCGCGATGAAGATCCGGCGCACCCACGGTGCGTACATGTGCACGCTGCGCAGCGCGTAACGCAGCTCGTCGACGTGCCGGTACCGCGCGGGACCGTCGTCCCCGTCGCCGACGACGTACTCGGCCATGCGCGCGGCGCGCTGCCGCTGGAACTCGCTCGACGACCCGTCGACCCACGAGAACACCATGTCGACGTCCGCGGTGAACTCGTGCGGCTGCGGGTCGAACATCCCCGCCACGGTGTTCCAGGAGCGCCCGTACCGGTCGACGACCGCGGGTTCGAGGTCCTCGACGGGAGTGAGGCGGCGCGTCAGGGCGTTGTCGCTCGGAGCCTCGACGAGCTCCTCGCCGAAGCGCCAGAACTCCAGTCGCGCCGCCAGCGATGCACCGTAGCGGAGGCCGCCGGTGCGGGCGACGCGGGGGCGGAAGATCCGGAGCGCGGTCGGGGCGTCGCCCGGCACGGGCGCCTCGGTCGCGCGCACGGCGGGCCGGCCCTTGCCCTTGATGTAGAGCGGCTCGGTCGCCCCGGCGGCAGCGAGTGCCGCCATCGCCTGCTCGCGCGCCTCGAGATCCACGACCAGGGCGGGAACGGTGCGATCGTGGCGGATCAGGCGCACGCCGATGCCGGCGGCCTCGAGCGCGTCGGCCACGAGGAGCAGGTCGGCTTCCCGCGCCTGCGCGGGTGTGACGGTGTCGTGCACCACGTGCAGCACGCCGGCGTCGAGGACGATGTCGGGACGCTCGAGCAGCGCGGTCCAGGTGTCGTGGTGGTTCGGCACGATCGAGAGAGCGGGCATGGATCCTCCTTCACGTGACGGCGGGCGATGCGCCTCGCGTGAAGCCACCCTAGACGTCATCCGTTACGCGAACGTTTCGCGGGAAGCCCCTTGACACCGGCCCCGCCGTCGTGCTGCTCCGACGACCCCCTGCGGGTCGCTCCCGTCGCCGCTAGCCTGGACCGGTGACCGACGAGACCCGCTACCGCGCCAACGGCGGAGACCTGCTCCGCCCCTACACCGCCGCCGACGACCGCTACGACCTCGGCGACTACCGCCGGGTCGGCGACTCGGGCCTGACGCTGCCGCCTGTGTCGCTCGGGCTGTGGTGGAACTTCGGCGACAACATCCCGTTCGACAACCAGCGGACGCTCCTGCGCCACGCGTTCGACAAGGGCATCACGCACTTCGACCTCGCCAACAACTACGGTCCCCCGTACGGCTCCGCCGAGACGAACTTCGGCCGGATGATGCGCGAGGACTTCGCGCCGTACCGCGACGAGCTCATCCTCTCGTCCAAAGCCGGCTACGACATGTGGCATGGGCCGTACGGCAACGGCGGCTCGCGCAAGTACCTGATCGCGAGCGCGGAGCAGTCCCTGCGCCGCATGAGCGTCGACTACGTCGACATCTTCTACTCCCACCGCGTCGACCCCGACGTGCCGGTCGAGGAGACCGTGGGCGCCCTCGACACGCTCGTCCGCCAGGGCAAGGCGCTCTACGTCGGCATCTCGTCGTACAGCGCCGAGCGCACGGCGGTCGCGGCATCCGTCGCCCGCTCGCTGGGCACCCCGCTCGTGATCCACCAGCCCGCCTACTCGATCCTCAACCGCTGGGTGGAGGACGGGTTGACGGGCGTGCTCAAGCAGGAGGGCATGGGGGCGATCGCCTTCACGCCGCTCGCGCAGGGCCTGCTCACCGACAAGTACCTCAGCGGCGGACCGGCCGACCGGGCCCAGAACCGCTGGTCCGTCCCGAGCGGCTCGCTGTCCGAAAGGGGCCTGGCGACGCTGCGAGGACTCGACGTCATCGCGAAGGAGCGCGGCCAGTCGCTCGCCCAGATGGCGATCCAGTGGGTGCTCCGGGACGGGGTCGTCGCCTCGGCGCTCATCGGAGCGTCCCGTCCGTCCCAGCTCGACGAGAACCTCGCCGCACTGCGCGGCCCGGCGTTCACCACCGAGGAGCTCGAGCAGATCGACGCTCTGTCGGACGGCATCGACGTCGACCTGTGGGCGGAGTCGGCCACCTCGTGAGCGAGGCTCTCGTCACCGATCGCGTCCACGTCCGTGCGCCCGGCAAGCTCAACCTCTTCTTCGAGGTGGGCGGGGTGCAGGAGGACGGGTACCACGACGTCGCCTCCGCCTACCAGGCGGTCTCGCTGTACGAGAACGTGTGGGCGACGCCGAGCGACGACTTCTCGGTGACGATCTCGGGCACCGTCGATGTGACGGCGGTGCCCGCCGACGACCGCAACCTCGCCGTGCGGGCCGCACGCCTGGTCGCGCAGCGCGTCGGACACCGCGGCGGCGTGCACCTCGACATCGTCAAGTCGGTCCCGGTCGCCGGCGGCATGGGGGGCGGGTCGGCGGATGCCGCGGCCGCGCTCGTCGCGTGCGACGCGCTGTGGGGGGCCGAGCTGGGCAGTGCTGAGCTCCACAAGCTCGCGGCGCGTCTCGGCGCCGACGTGCCCTTCGCGCTGATGGGCGGCACGGCGATCGGCACGGGCCGCGGCGATCAGCTGAGCCCGGCGCTGGCGAAGGGCCGGTTCGACTGGGTCGTCGTCCCGTCCGACGAGGGGCTCTCGACCCCCGACGTCTATGCGCACCTCGACGTGCTGCGCGCCCAGCGCGACGTGGGGTCGCCGCGCGTGCCCGACGTCGACCCGGCCGTGCTCCACGCGCTGCGCGCCGCCGACCCGGTCGCCCTGGCCGAACGCACCCGCAACGATCTGCAGGCGGCGGCACTGTCGCTGCGGCCGTCGCTGCGCGACGTCCTCGAGCTCGGCGAGCAGTCGGGTGCGCTGGCGGGGATGGTGTCGGGGTCCGGCCCTACGCTGGCCTTCCTGGCAGCCGACCCGGAGTCGGCCCTCGAACTGCAGGTCACGCTGTCGGCGGCCGGCTTCGAGGCGCTCCACGTCCACGGCCCCGTGGCGGGGGCGCGGGTCGTCGGCTCCTGACATCCACGAACGCTCCACATCCGAACGTCGCGCAAGGAGGCATCCGCATGAGCACGCCCGACACCCCCGTCGCCGCCGAGTCCGATCGGGCCGCGTTCCGATCCGGTTCGGTCGACGAGCAGTCCCGCACGCGCCTGGCCGAAGGCGGGCTCGTGTATCGGCGCACGAGCGTCGACGGCGAGGACTTCGCGCCGTGGCTGCAGTCCGTCGCCCGAGGCTTCCAGGACGGCGAACGCAGCGACGAGCACATCGCCTCGGCCCGCGAGCGGTCGGCGTACCGGCGGCTGACCGGCGTCTACGACCCCGCCGCGCCCGTCTCCGAGGCCCCGGTGGCGACGATCGCCTCGTGGCTCGGCGAGCTGACGGTCCCCGGGCACGCGGCGCTGCCGTCGTGCGCGATCTCGGCGGTGACCGTGGCGCCCACGCACCGCCGCCGCGGCATCGCGCGCGCGATGCTCGAGGGCGAGCTGCGGTCCGCCCACGCCGCCGGCGTCCCCGTGGCCATGCTCACGGTGAGCGAGTCGCCGCTGTACGGCCGGTACGGCTTCGCTCCCGCCGCCGCGAGCGCGTCGTGGCGCATCGAGACCCGCCGCGCGGCGTGGATCGGCCCGCGCCCCGACGGCCGCGTGGACTTCATCCCGCGGCAGCGACTGCGCGAGCTCGCGCCCGGCGTCCACGATCGCGTGCGCCTGCGGGTCGCGGGAGAGATCGACGTGCCGGGCTCGCACTGGGACCGCTTCGCCGGCACCGAGCCGACCGCAGAGAAGGCGGGAGACAAGCGTGCGATCCAGTACACCGATCCGTCCGGCGAGGTGCGGGGGCTCGCGCTCTACACGGTGCGCGAGAACCACGACGACTTCACGAAGGCGACGGTGAACGTCGCCTATCTGCTCGCGGACGGCGATGACGCCTACGCGGCGCTGTGGCGCTTCCTCCTCGAGCTCGACCTGGTCGCCGAGGTCCACGCGGACGAGCTGTCCGTCGACGAGCCGCTGCGGTGGATGATCGCCGACCAGCGCGCCGCCACGGTGACGGTGCGCGATCACCAGTACGTCCGGATCCTCGACGTGACCGCGGCGCTGGAGGCGCGCCGGTACGGAGCCCCGGGTCTGCTCGCGCTCGACGTCGCCGATTCGCTCGGCTTCACCGCGGGCCGGTACCTGCTCGAGGTCGGCCCCGACGGCCGCGGGTCCGTATCGGCGTGGGACGGCCCGCTGCCGGCCGGTGCGGTCGAGGTGGCGCTGGGGGTGGCCGAGCTGTCGGCGGTGTACCTCGGGGGCGTCTCGGTCGCCACGCTCGTCTCCGCCGGCAGGGTGAGCGCCTCCGACCCGGGCGCCGCGTCGCGGGTGCTGGGCTGGCACACCGCGCCGCGCCTGAGCATCTGGTACTGAGTCCGCCCGCGCAGCCGCCGCTCGGGCTCGCCTAGCCTGGAAGCGACATGGCACATCTTCTCGGGGCCGAGGCCCTTCACCTGGAGTTCCCCACGAAAGTCGTCTTCGACGGCGTCTCGCTCGGCGTCGACGAGGGCGACCGCATCGGCATCGTGGGCCGCAATGGCGACGGCAAATCCAGCCTGCTGGCGATGCTGGCCGGAAGGCTCGAGCCCGACGCGGGCCGCGTGACGGTGCGCAGCGGCGTGCGCATCGGCGTCCTCGACCAGTCCGACACCCTCGACGACACGCTGACCGTCGCGCAGGCGGTCGTGGGCGGCCGCGCGGAGCACGAGTGGGCCGGCGATCCCCGCACGCGCGACGTCGTGGCGGGTCTGCTGGGCGGCATCGCGTGGGACGGCCCGGTGACCGGGCTCTCCGGCGGACAGCGGCGCCGCGTCGCGCTGGCCGCGCTGCTGTCGGGCGACCACGACGTCATCTTCCTCGACGAGCCCACCAACCATCTGGACGTCGAGGCCATCGCGTGGCTTGCGGACCACATCAAGCGGCGGTGGGCGAGCGGCCAGCGCGGCCTGCTGGTCGTCACGCACGACCGGTGGTTCCTCGATGAGGTGTGCACGCGCACGTGGGAGGTGCACGACCGCGTCGTCGAGCCGTTCGAGGGCGGGTACGCCGCGTACATCCTCCAGCGGGTGGAGCGCGACCGGCAGGCGGCGGCGATCGAGGCGCGCCGGCAGAACCTGGCCCGCAAAGAGCTGGCCTGGCTCCGCCGCGGCGCGCCGGCCCGCACGTCCAAGCCCAAGTTCCGCATCGACGCCGCCAACGCCCTCATCGCGGACGTGCCGGAGATCCGCGACAAGACCCAGCTCCAGTCCCTCGCCGTGTCACGGCTGGGCAAGGACGTCGTCGACCTGCTCGACGCCGCCGTCTCCTTCCCGGCGCCCGACGGGGGATCGCGCGAGGTGCTGCACCCCGTCGAATGGCGGATCGCGCCCGGCGAGCGGACCGGCATCCTCGGGGTCAACGGCGCGGGCAAGTCGACGCTGCTCGGACTGGTGTCGGGCGACGTGGAGCCGACGTCGGGCCGGGTCAAGCGCGGCAAGACGGTCAAGGTGGCCACGCTCACCCAGCGCCTGGACGAGCTCGAGGATCACCTCGACGACCCGGTCCGCGTCGTGATCTCACGCCTGCGCACCACGTACACCTTCGGGGCGGGGTCCAAGGCGCAGGACCTCACGCCGGGCCAGCTGCTCGAGCGCATGGGCTTCGCCAGCGCGCAGCTGTCGACTCCGGTCAAGGACCTCTCGGGCGGCCAGAAGCGGCGCCTGCAGCTGCTGCTGATCCTCCTGGAGCAGCCCAACGTGCTGATCCTCGACGAGCCGACGAACGACCTCGACACCGACATGCTGGCGGCCATGGAGGACCTCCTGGACACGTGGCCCGGAACGCTTCTGGTCGTCTCGCACGACCGGTACTTCATCGAGCGCGTCACCGACCAGCAGTACGCGATCCTGGGCGGACACCTGCGGCACCTGCCGGGCGGCGTCGACGAGTACCTGCGCCTGCGTGAACGCGAACGGGCCGCAGGGTCTGCGACGACGGATGCCGCGGCATCCGTCCCCCCGACGGCGGGGCTGTCGGGGGCCGAGCTGCGGGCGGCGCAGAAGGAGGCGGCAGCGCTGGAACGGCGTCTCGAGAAGCTCGAGGCGCAGATCACGGCGGCTCGCACGGGGCTGGCAGACCACGATCAGTCGGATTACGTCGGGCTCGGCGCGGAGATGGCCCGCATCGGAAGTCTCGAGGCCGAACGCGACGACGTCGAGGCGCGGTGGTTCGAGGTCACCGAGACGATGGGCTGATCCGGGCTAGACGTCGAAACCGAGGCTGAGCTTGCGCAGCAGCGCGGCCAGGCGCTCGCGGTCCCCGCGCGACAGCGTCGCCAGCAGCACCGCCTCGGCGTCGACCAGACGCGTGATGGCGGCATCCACCCGCGTCCTGCCCTCGTCGGTGAGCGTCACCAGGATGCTGCGCCCGTCGTCGGGGTCGGCTTCCCGGCGCACCAGCCGGCGGCCGACGAGGCGATCGATGCGGTTCGTCATCGTGCCGCTCGAGACCAGGGTCTGCTGAAGCAGCTGCTTGGGACTGAGCTGGAACGGCTCGCCGGCGCGCCGCAGCGCCGAGAGCACGTCCCACTCCCACGGCTCGAGGTCACTGCGGCGGAAGGCGTCGCGTCGCGCGCGATCGAGGTGCCGCGACAGCCGGTCCACCCGCGAGAGCACGCCCAGCGGGGAGAAGTCGAGATCGGGGCGCTGCGCCGTCCACGCCTCGACGATGCGGTCGACCTCGTCGCTCTCCTTGACCATGCCCCCATTATCGAGGTCCGTCGCTCGCCATCCTGCCGTGGCAGACTTGACGGCGGCCGCACGACGCGGCGATCCGCCGTGGTGTAACGGCAGCACGACAGCCTTTGGAGCTGTGAGGCCCAGGTTCGAATCCTGGCGGCGGAGCATGACCCACAACACCGACGATCGCCGTCTCGCCGTCATCGTCCTGGCCGCCGGCCAGGGCACGCGGATGAAGTCGTCCCTTCCCAAGGTGCTGCACCGCATCGGCGGTCGCACGCTCGTCGGCCACGTGCTCGACCACGCCCAGTCGCTCCAGCCCGAGAAAGTCGTGGTCGTCGTCCGGCACGAGCGCGACCTGGTCGAGACGGCCGTCCGCGACGCGGCTCCCGAAGCGGTGGTGGTCGACCAGGACGAGGTCCCGGGCACCGGCCGCGCCGTGGAGGTCGCGCTCGAGGCGCTCCCCGGCTTCGCCGGCGACGTGCTCGTGCTCAGCGCCGACGTGCCGCTGCTCGAGGTCGACACCATCGAGCAGCTTCTCGACGCCCACCGCGCGGCGGCCGCCGCCGCGACGCTCCTCAGTGCGCACCTCGACGATGCGACCGGGTACGGGCGCGTCATCCGCGACGCCGACGGCGAGGTCGCGCGGATCGTCGAGCAGAAGGACGCGACGCCGGACGAGGCATCCGTCACCGAGATCAACGCGGGCGTCTACGTCTTCCAGACGACGGAGCTGCGCAGCCGCCTCACGCAGGTGGGCACGGCCAACGCACAGGGCGAGAAGTACCTGACCGACGTCATCGGCCTGCTCCGCGAATCGAGCCTGACGGTGGCGGCCGCCGCGGCGCCCAGCGCCGAGACCGCGCTCGGCGTCAACGACCGCGTCCAGCTCAGCGAAGCCGCCCGGGTGCTCAACGCGCGCACGGTGCGCCGCTGGCAGCTCGAGGGCGCGACGATCCTCGATCCCGCGACGACGTGGATCGACGTGACGGCGACGCTCGCGCCCGACGTGACGGTGCTGCCCAACACGCACATCCTGCGCGCGACGACCGTGGGCGAGGGGGCCACGATCGGCCCCGACACGAGCCTGGTCGACTGCGAGGTCGGCGAGGGCGCCGTCGTGACGCGCGCCGACGCGACGCTCGCGGTGATCGGAGCGGGCGCGAACGTCGGCCCGTTCGCGTACCTGCGGCCCGGCACCTACCTCGGCGACAAGGGCAAGATCGGCACCTTCGTCGAGACGAAGAACTCGACCATCGGTGAGCGCAGCAAGGTGCCCCACCTGTCGTACATCGGCGACACCACGATCGGCCGGGGCGTCAACCTCGGCGCGGGTGCCATCACGGCGAACTACGACGATCTCACCAAGCACCGCACCGAGATCGGCGACGAGGTGCACACCGGCTCGCACAACGTCTTCGTCGCTCCCGTTAGGATCGGAGACGGCGCGAAGACCGGGGCCGGAGCTGTCGTCCGCAAGGATGTCCCGGCCGGAGCCCTCGCTCTCAGCGTCGCCCCTCAGCGCAACGTCGAGGGGTGGGTCGAGAAGAACAGACCGGGAACCGGCGCCGCGGATGCCGCGGCCAAGGCTCGGTCCGCACAGAAAGCGGACGATGGGGCGCAAGAAGAAGACCGTTGAGCTCGACCGCGAGAACGACATCGCGCCCGGACTGGTCGCCAAGACCAAGAAGCGGCTCGTGGTCGCGCGCGGCAGCTCGCACCCCGCACTGGCGGTCGAGGTGGCGCAGCAGCTGGGCACCGAGCTCGTGCCGACCGAGTACCGCACGTTCGCGTCGGGTGAGATCCTCACCCGCTTCGAGGTCTCGATCCGAGGCTGCGACTTCTTCCTGATCCAGAGCTTCGGCCCGCCGGTGAACGAGTGGCTCATGGAGACGCTCATCATGCTGGACGCGGCCAAGCGGGCCTCGGCCAAGCGCATCACGGTCGTGGCGCCGTACTACCCGTATTCGCGACAGGACAAGAAGGGACGCGGCCGCGAGCCGATCAGCGCGCGCCTCGTCGCCGACCTCCTGAAGACCGCGGGCGCCGACCGCGTCATGAGCGTCGATCTGCATGCCGCCCAGATCCAGGGCTTCTTCGACGGTCCCGTCGACCACCTCTTCGCCAAGCCGGTGCTGCTCGAGTACTTCGAAGAGACGCTCACCGACGACGACCGCGCCAAGCTGACGGTGGTCTCGCCCGACACCGGGCGCGTGCGGGTGGCCGACACCTGGTCCGACAGCCTGGGCGCGCCGCTGGCAATCATCCACAAGCGCCGCGACCCGAACGTCGCCAACCAGGTCACGGTGAACGAGATCGTCGGTGATGTGAAGGGGCGGGTGTGCCTCCTCGTGGACGACATGATCGACACCGGCGGCACGATCGTGAAGGCGGCGGAGGCGTTGAAGGCCAACGGCGCCGTCAAGGTCATCGTCGCGGCGACGCACCCGATCTTCAGCGATCCCGCCACCGAGCGGCTGCAGAGCGACGCCATCGACGAGGTCGTGGTCACCGATACGATCCCGATCCCCGAAGAGAAGCGCTTCCCGCGCCTGACCGTCCTCCCCATCGCTCCGCTGCTCGCACGGGCGATCCACGAGGTCTTCGAGGACGGCTCGGTGACCAGCATGTTCGACGGCGCGGCCTGACCGGTTCTGAACCATCTCGCTCGCGAGACCGTGATCTCATCCGAAGGTCGCTCATAGGGAGCGCTGTCAGGATGCGATGACGGCGCCGCCCTTCACGCGCCGGCCGGCCGCACCGCCATCGACCCCAGGAGGACCGTCATGATCCGCACCGCCGTCGCTTCCCGTCCCGTCCGCGCGGGCAGCGCCCTCGCCGCCGTCGCGGGCATCGCCCTCATCGCGGGCTGCGCTCCGTCGACGGCCGATTCCACGACGGACGGGTCCGGCGGGACCGGTTCGACGTCGGGCGACACGGGATCCACGGGCGGGGGCAGCGGTTCGTACGCCGACGGCACGTACACCGCCGAGGGGTCGTACGCGACGCCCGAGTCGGTCGAGTCGATCACGGTCACCGTGACGCTCGAGAGTGACGTCATCACCGCCGTCGAGGTCACCGGAGATCCGCAGCGGCCCGAGTCGGAGCGGTACCAGTCCCAGTTCATCGGCGGCATCTCGGACGCGGTCGTCGGGCAGGACATCGACGAGATCTCCGTCAGCCGCGTCGCCGGGTCGTCGCTGACCAGCGGCGGGTTCAACGACGCGATCGAGACGATCAAGGCCGAAGCGGCCGCGTAGACCATGGCCGGCTCCTCGCGCGGAACGGGTGAGGCGTGGCGGTTCGAGGCCATCGGCACCCGGTGGGAGGTCGTGACGGCTCGCGCGCTGGGCAAGAGCGAGCGGGCGGAGGTCGGCCGCCTCATCGAGCGGTTCGACGCGGAGTGGTCGCGGTTCCGGCCGGACTCGACGGTGTCGCTGCTCGCGACCGACGGGGGCTCGCGTCCCGCGCCCGGTGACGCCGCGCTCCTGCTCGACGCCTACGTCGAACTGTCGGCGGCGACCGCCGGCGCCGTCAATCCCCTGGTGGGGGAGTCGCTCGTCCGCCTCGGCTACGACTCCTCCTACTCGCTGACGCCGGGCGAAGCGGTCGCCGCCCCGGCGGACTGGACCCGGCGCCTCTCGTGGGACGACGGCGCTCTTCGGCTGGACGGCCCGGGAGTGATCGATGTGGGGGCGCTCGGCAAGGGCCGGCTCGTCGACCTGGTGCTCGACCTGGTGATCGCGATGGCGCCCGGTGACGTCGTCGTCGATGCGGGCGGAGACCTCGCCGTGCGTGGGGAGCCGCAGCGCGTCGGGCTGGAGCATCCCTTCGACCCGCGCCGCGTCGTCGGCGTGTGGGAGGTGACGGATGCCGCGCTCTGCGCGTCCGGGATCACCCGGCGCGCGTGGGGCGACGGGCTCCACCACGTCCTGGACGCCCGGACGGGCGCGCCGGTCCGGACGGTGGCCGCGACCTGGGCCGTCGCCGCCGACGCCATGCGGGCCGATGCCGTCGCCACCGCGCTTTTCTTCGACGGCGGGCCGCGGATCGCGTTCGACTGGCACGTGGAGTGGGTGCGCATGACCACCGACGGCCGCGTCGAGTGGTCTCCGGGCTGCAGTGCCGAGCTCTTCACCCGACCGGCTAGCGTGGGATCGTGAGCGACATGTCTTCGGGCCGCGTGGTCGCCGTCGCGCGCGACGACGAGCACCGCTTCAGCAAACCCACGCGCGAACGGATCGTCCTCGTCGCGGGCCACGGCGTCGACGGCGACGCCCACGCCGGCGCCACCGTGAAGCACCGCTCCCGGATCGCCCGGGACGCCGCCACGCCGAACCTGCGTCAGGTCCATCTGATCCACGAGGAGCTGTTCGCGCAGATGGCCCCCCGCGGCCACGGGATCTCACCCGGAGCGCTGGGCGAGAACATCACCACGGCCGGGATCGACCTGCTCGGCTTGCCGGTGGGAACGAGGCTCGCCCTCGGCGACGACGCGGTCGTCGAGCTCACCGGCCTGCGCAACCCGTGCTCGCAGATCAACGGCCTCTCGAAGGGACTCATGAAGGAGCTCGTCTTCGTCGACGATCAGGGTGAGACGGTGCGGCTGGCGGGAGTCATGTCGATCGTGGTCGCCGGGGGAGCGGTGCAACCCGGCGACGGCATCAGGGTCATCCTCCCGGCCGGCGAGCACCGACCCCTGCGGGCGGTGTGACGTGCTGACCACCCTGACCTCGGTGTGGAACCGCGTCTTCGCGCTCCTGGGCCGCGTCTCGATGTATCGGGTCGTCTACCTCGCGCTGGCCGCGCTCGCCGTGATCTCGCTCGTCCTGTCGTTCTTCGACCTGGTGTCGCCCGACCCGCTCGAACTCGTGGTGACCCTCCTCGTGCTGGCGGCAGTGTGCGCAGGAGTGGATGCCGCTGCCCAGTCGCTCCTCCGGCTGCCGTGGCGGATCGAGTCGTCGCTCATCACCGCCCACATCCTCCTGTTCATCCTGCGGCCGACGCTCGACGTCGCCGGGCTCGCCGGGATCGCGCTCGCGGCAGCGGCCGCGTCGCTGTCGAAGTATCTGCTGGCGTGGCGGGGACGGCACCTGTTCAATCCGGCGGCGGTCGGCGCCACCGTGCTCACGCTCTTCAGCCTGGTGTGGCCGGTGCTGGGCGCGTCGTCATGGTGGGTCGGAACCCCGGCCCTCGCCCTCCCTGTCGTCGTCCTGGGCCTCGCCGTTCTGTGGCGCACGGAGAAGATCCGCGTCGTGGCGGTGTTCCTGGTGATCGCGGTCGCGGTCGCCCTCCTCCGCACCGGGTCGCAGTACCAGGCTGCGGGGGTGGAGGTCGACGGCCTGACGATCTTCTGGCAGATCCTGTGGTCGTCCCCCTTCCTCTTCCTCGGCGCCTTCATGCTGTCGGAGCCCCTCACGCTGCCGCCGCGGCGCTGGCAGCAGTTCACGGTCGCGGCGGTCGTCGGCGTGCTCGCCGGCTGGCCGATCCCGGTCGGCGCCCTCACCCTCGGTCAAGAGCGTGCGCTCCTCGTCGGCAACCTCGTCGCCTTCGCCTTCGCGGTGCGCACCGCCGTGAGGCTGACGCTGGAGTCGCGCGCCGAGCCGTCTCCCACGGTGAAGGAGCTGACCTTCCGAGTGCAGGACCGGCTGTCGTTCGTTCCCGGCCAGTACATCGAGCTCGAAGTACCGCATCCGCACCCCGACGCGCGCGGCACGCGTCGGGAGTTCAGCATCGCGTCGGCGCCGGCCGACCTGCCGCTCCTGCGCGTGGCGTTCAAGGAGTCGTCGGGTTCAAAGCCGCAGAGCTCGTTCAAGAAGGCGCTCGCCCGCGTGTCCAAGGGCGACCGGCTGGCGATCACCGGAGTGTGGGGAGACTTCGTCCTTCCGAAGCGCGATGCCGCGCCGATCCTCATGGTGGCGGCGGGAATCGGCGTGACGCCGTTCGTGTCGCAGCTGCGGCAGCTGCGCGAGAGCGGCGCCGACCGCGACATCGTGCTGGTCTACGTCGCGTCCGATTCGTCGGAGCTGGTCTACCGGGCCGACCTCGAGGCATCCGGGATCCCGGTGCTCGTGTTCACGCGCGACCGGCCTTCCGATCTGCCGCCGCACTGGACGTGGGCGCGGGGCGTGAGGCTCGACGCCGAGGGGCTGCTGCGGGTGGTGCCCGACATCGCGTCGCGGCACGCCTACATCTCCGGACCGGCCGGGCTGATCGCCGACCTCGCTCCGGCGCTCGAGCGCGCCCGGTCGATCACGACCGACGCGTTCAGCGGCTACTGAGCCGAGCCCTCGTCGGATTTCGCCGGCAGCCGCACCTCGAAGGTCGTGTCGCCGGGCTCGCTGCGCACCGAGATGGTGCCGTGATGCGCCTCGACGATCGCCCGGGCGATCGACAGCCCGAGCCCGGTGCCGCCGGTCTGGCGGGCACGCGAGCGGTCGCCGCGCGAGAACCGCTCGAAGAGCTCGTCGCGCAGCGCCGGCTCGATGCCGGGCCCGTCGTCGTGCACGCGCAGCACCGCGGCATCCCCTTCTCTTGCGACGTGGACCGTCACCGTGGTGCCGGCGGGGGTATGCGTGCGGGCGTTGGCGAGGAGATTGGCGACCACCTGGTGCAGGCGCCCGGTGTCTCCGGCGATCTGCACAGGCTCGTCGCCGAGGTCGAGCACCCATGTGTGGTCCGGACCGGCCGGGCGGGCGTCGCCCACCGCCTCCACGGCGACCCGGGTGAGGTCGACGTTCCCGTAGACGAGCTCCTGGCCCTCGTCGAGCCGCGCGAGCAGCAGCAGGTCCTCGACGAGCCTCGTCATCCGCAGCGACTGCGCCTGGATCCGCTCGAGTGAGGCCTCGGTGGTCTCGATGGTGGCCGCGCCCGGATCCTGGGTGAGCGCGCGGAGCGAGAGCTCCGAGTACCCGCGGATCGACGCCAGGGGAGTGCGCAGCTCGTGGCTCGCGTCGGCGACGAAGGTGCGCATGCGCTCCTCGTTGCGCTGCCGGGCCGACAGGGATTCGCCGACGTGGTCGAGCAGCGTGTTCAGGGCCTCGCCCACGCGGCCCATCTCGGTGCGCGGGTCGGCCTGCTCCGCTGGCACCCGCTCGGTGATCGACACCTCGCCGCGGTCGAGCGGCAGCTTCGAGACCCGCTCGGCCGTGTCGGCCACCGCGCGCAGCGGTGCGAGCCCCGCTCGAATGGTCCAGGCGGTCGCCAGCGCGAGCAGGATCAGCCCGCCGGCCGTCAGCAGGGAGATCGCGATGAGCATGCGGCCGATGTCGGTGGCGACCTGGTCGCGCGCGATGCCGACGATCACGATTCCGAGAGGCGTCGCGTCGCCTCGCACGCGGAACGTCCCCACGTCGTCGATCGCGACGACGAGCGGACTCTCGCCGATGCCGTCGGCGAGCTGCTGCACCTGGTCGTCGGTGAGGGCGGTCACCGAAGAGTCGGCCTCGACCACGGCGGCGCTCGCCGGCGCGACCGGCGACTCCACCGCGAGGAGGAAGCCGGGCTGCTGCGGCTGCTCGGCCAGGATCTGCTCCGCCGTGAGCCCTGCCGCAACCTGCCGCTGGATCATCAGCGAGGTCCGCTCCAGCGCCGAGCGGACCTGATTGTTCAGGCCGTCCTCCAGCACGCCGCCCAGGATCGCACTGGTGGCCACGCCGACGAGCACCATGATGAACGACGTGATCCCCACGACCGTGACGATGAGCCGGCGCTGCAGCGTCCACGGGCGGCGAGCGGATGCTTCGACCGCGGTGGCGGGTGGAGCCGAGGCATCCGCCTCCGGCACCGCCGTCATTGCGGTGCCTTGATCATGTACCCCACGCCCCGCACGGTGTGGATGAGGGGTTCGCGGCCCTGATCGATCTTCTTGCGGAGGTACGAGATGTAGAGCTCCACGACGCTGGAGCGTCCGCCGAAGTCGTAATTCCAGACCCGGTCGAGGATCTGCGCCTTCGAGACGACGCGGCGCTGGTTGCGCATCAGGTAGCGCAGCAGCTCGAACTCGGTCGCGGTCAGCTCGATCTCGTCGCCCGACCGCTCCACCTCGTGGCTGTCCTCATTGAGGGTCAGGTCGGCCACCCGGAGGATCGGCTCGGCACCGGCCGTGTGGGCTGTGCCGGCACGCCGCATGAGGCCGCGCAAGCGCGCGACGACCTCTTCGAGGCTGAACGGCTTCGTCACGTAGTCGTCGCCGCCCGCGGTCAGCCCGGCGACGCGGTCGCTGACGGCGTCCTTGGCGGTGAGGAACAGCACCGGCACGTCGTCTCCGGACTGCCGCAGCCGCTGGAGCACCGCCATGCCGTCGAGGTCGGGCATCATGATGTCGAGCACCATGGCGTCGGGCGAGAACTCGCGGGCCGCCTGCAGCGCTTCGAAGCCCGAGCCTGCGGTGCGCACCTCCCATCCCTCCATCCGCAGCGCCATCGACAGCAGGTCGGTCAGCATCTGCTCGTCGTCGACGACGAGGACGCGAAGGGACGAGCCGTCGGGGCGCAGCAGCGAGGGAGTGGCAGTGCTCATGGGTCCATTGTGCTCGGCTTCCTATGGCCTTCCTATGGAGACCGCTATGGGGTCGCTGTGAGTGCGGGCTGCGCGCTCATAAGGTCCGCATAGGTCGCGCTGAAGCGACCCATGGGGTGCGTCTCTAGCGTCTCTCGCGACGGCCGGCACCTCGCCCGCCGGGAGGAGACCCCATGTACGGAACGTATCTGCGGCGCGAATTGGCGGGCCGCAAGAAGCAGACCATCATCGTCGCCGTCGGGCTGGCGATCGCCATCGCCCTGGTGATGATCGTGAACTCGCTCGCCGCCGGTGTGCGCGACGCGCAGGCCGATGCCCTGCAGTCGGTGTACGGCGTCGGGACCGACCTCACGGTCACCGGCGCCACGGCCGAGCCCGGCGAGGGCGGCGGCCAGATGTTCGAGTTCGGCGCGGACGCCGGCGAGACCGGCGACGACGGTTCCACCGAGCTCAGCCAGTCGCGGCTGGTGACCGAGCCCATGCGCGCCAGCCTCGACTCCGACGTGCTCGATACGGTCGCGTCGGTCGACGGCGTCTCGGCGGCGTCGGGCGCGCTGTCGCTGTCGAACATCACCTTCTCGGGCGAGCTCCCGGAGCCGCCCGCCGAGGGCACGGAGCCGGGGACGGGCGGCCAGGCACCCGGAGAAGGCGGCGGGTTCGGCGGCGGCTCGTTCGACGTCGATTCCTTCACGGTCCTCGGAATCGATCCGGCCGGATCGTCGGTCGGCCCTCTCTCGGCGGTCAGCGTGAGCGACGGGAGGGCACTCGAGTCCGCCGACTCGGGTGACGACGTCGCCGTGCTCGACGCCACCTACGCCCAGACGCAGGAACTCGCCGTCGGCGACACGCTCGACGTCGGCGGCCGGGAGTTCGAGGTCGTCGGGATCGTCGCCTCCGCGTCGAGCGAAGCTGACACCGCGGCGAACGTGTACATCCCGCTCGATGTCGCGCAGGAGCTCTCCGAAGCGGGCGACGTGGTGTCGACCGTGTACGTGCAGGCGGAGTCCTCGGATGCGATCGCCGCCGTGAAGGAGAACCTTGAAGAGGCGCTGCCCGACACGACGGTCAGCTCGCAGTCCGACCTCGCAGCCACCGTGTCGGGATCGCTGTCGAGCGCCTCGTCGCTCATCACGAATCTCGGCACGTGGCTCTCGGTCATCGTGCTCGTCGTGGCGCTGGCCCTCGCCGTGCTCTTCACGATGTCGGGGGTGTCCCGGCGCACGCGGGAGTTCGGCACCCTCAAGGCGATCGGCTGGTCGAACGGCCGCGTCGTCGGTCAGGTCGCGGGCGAGTCGGTCGTGCAGGGCCTGATCGGCGGGGCGGCGGGACTCGTGCTCGGCTTCGCGGGCATCGCCCTCGTCAACGCCATCTCACCCACCATCTCCGCGGCGCCGTCCGGACCGAGCATGCCGGGCGGTCCCGGCGGCGACATGGTGGCGCCCGCGGGCGGCCTGTTCTCGCAAGAGACGACCGAGATCGTGCTGCAGGCGCCGATCACCCTCTGGGTCGTCCTCGCGGCCGTGGGACTCGCCCTTCTCGGCGGGCTCGTCGCCGGTGCGTTCGGCGGCTGGCGGGCGGCGCGGCTGAGCCCCGCCGAAGCGCTCCGCTCGGTCGGCTGAAGCATCCGACCACCACACACCCATCACTGACAGGAGACACGACCATGACCATGATCGACACCGAGGCGACGAACGGGACGGATGCCCCGTCCCCGGCGCTGTACCGACTCGCGGGCGTGACCCGCACCTACCGCCAGAGAGACCGCATCGTGAAGGCCCTCGCGGGCGTCGACCTCACGATCGCCCAGGGGGACTTCGTCACCATCCAGGGCCCCACGGGGGGCGGCAAGTCGACCCTGCTCCAGCTGCTCGGCGCGCTCGACCGGCCGACGGAGGGATCGGTGGTGCTCGGCGAGGTCGACCTCGCCGGGGCGTCGAACGCCGAGCTGGGCGCCGTCCGCGCCCGCGACATCGGCTTCGTCTTCCAGGGGTTCAACCTCATCCCCACGCTGACCGCGTCCGAGAACGTCGACATGGCGCTCGAGCCGCTAAAGCTCAGCCGCCCGGAGCGGGCGGAGCGCGTCGCGCAGGCACTCGCGCACGTCGGCCTGCTCGACCGCGCCGACCATCGGCCGAGCGAACTCTCCGGCGGTCAGCAGCAGCGCGTCGCGATCGCCCGCGCGATCGTCAAGCGTCCGCGCGTGCTGCTGGCCGACGAGCCCACGGGCAATCTCGACGAGGCGATGCGCGACGAGATCCTCGCGGTCCTCGAGACCCTGTGGGGCGAGGGACTCACGCTCATCGTCGTGACCCACGACTCGGCCGTGGCTCGGAGGGCAGGGCGCCGCCTGCGCCTGGAGCGCGGCACGGTGCGCGACATCACCCGATGACGAGAAGGGGCGGTCGGCTGCCGTCAGCCGGCCGCCCTCGCGTGCGCCGCGATGCGGTCGAAGACCGCGTCGAGGTTCTCGTCCACCTGCTGGAGCTCGGGGTGCGCGTCATGGTGGGCGACGATGCGCCGCGCCCCCTCATCGAAGGTGATGGTCGTGCGGAACTCGGGGACGAGCGTCGTCACCTTCGTGTTGTCGAAGACCATCGAGTGCGCCTTGTCGCCGAGCAGTCCCGGCCCCAGCTCCGGTTCGAAGGCGGCGATCGTCTCGGAGGCGACATGGACGAACTCGGGCGAACGCACCCCCGCGGCGTCGGCGAGCGCCCCGTAGATGCTGTTCCAGGTCGGGGCGTGCGACCCGGTGATCGTGAAGGCGTCGCCGATCGCCTCGGGGTTGGCGAGGAGGCCGGTGAAGGCCACCGCGAAGTCGTCGGAGTGGGTGATCGTCCACAGGCTCGTGCCGTCGCCGTGGATCACCACCGGGCGACCCTCCCGCAGGCGTGCGATGTCGGTCCAGCCCCCCATCGTGGGGATCATCCGCTCGTCGTAGGTGTGAGACGGGCGGACGATCGTGACCGGCAGAGCGCGGTCGCGATGAGCGGCGACCAGCAGATCCTCGCAGGCGATCTTGTCGCGGGAGTAGCCCCAGAACGGGTTGCGCAGGGGCGTCGACTCGGTCACGGGCAGCCGCCGCGGAGGCTTCTCGTACGCGGACGCGGAGCTGATGAAGACGTACTGCCCGGTGCGACCTTCGAACTGTCCCAAAGCCGTGCTCACGTGCTCGGGGGTGAACGACAGGAAGTCGGCGACCACATCGAACTCCCCGGCGCCCGCCAGCGCATCCCTCAGCGAGGCGGCATCGCGGACGTCGGCGACGAGCTCGCGCACGCCGGCCGGAAGAGGACGCCGCGAGGATCCCCGGTTGAGCACCGTGACGTCGTGCCCCCGCGCGAGGCTCCGCCGCACGCACGCGGCGCTGATGGTTCCGGTCCCGCCGATGTAGAGCACTCGCGTCGTCATCTCTCGACCCTAGTCGCGCCCGGCGATGCGACGGGCGATCCCGGGTGCGCGCACTTCCCCTGGCGCGATGTCGGCGCCGACCGTTACCGTGACCCGGGTGACGGATCTCTCTCTCCAGAACCTGCCCGCCGGTACGGTCGTCCAGCCCGGCGACGACGAGTGGGACGCCGCGCGCGCCTTCCACTCCGGAATCGGCGAACCCACGGTCATCGTGCGCGCCGGCACCGTCGACGACGTCCGCTCGGCCCTGCGCTACGCGGCGGCCGAGCGGCTCGAGGTCATGGTCCGCGGCGGCGGTCACAGCGCCTGGGGTGCGGTTCCCGGTGGCCTCACGCTCGATCTCGCCGCCCTCGACGATGTCCGGGTCGACGGCACTCTCGTGCACGTCGGCGGGGGAGCGACGTGGGGAGCCGTCGCGCATGAGCTGAGCGAGCACGGGCTCGGCATCAGCTCGGGCGACACCGCGTCGGTGGGCGTGGGCGGGCTGACGCTCGGCGGCGGGATCGGCTGGATGGTGCGGGCGTGGGGGCTCGCGGCCGACCAGCTCGTCGGAGCGCAGCTCGTCACGGCGCGCGGCGACGTGATCGAGGTCATCGAGACCGCCCACCCCGACCTCCTGTGGGCTCTGCGCGGGGGCGGCGGCAACTTCGGGGTGGTCACGCGATTCGACTTCCGCGCGCACCCGCTGACCTCGGTCGTGTTCGCGACGCTCGGTGCCGGCGACGACGCGCGCCGACTCCTCCGGGTGCTGCGCGACACCATGGCGCAGGCGCCCCGCGAGCTCACCGTGACCTACATGCACGTTCCGCCGATGGACCCGAACGCCCCCGCCGGCGCCACGGTCACAGCGTGCTGGATCGGTGACGACGAAGACGCCGCGCGAGCCGCGCTCGCTCCGATCCTCGCTGTCGACGGCGTGACCGAGACCGAGTTCGGGGTGCGGTCCTATCCCGACATCCTCATGGACATGCCGGCCGCCGATCCCGACCAGCCGATGCCGGGGTTCGTCGGCGGCAACACACTGCTGCGCGACCTCACGGACGACGCCATCGAGCGACTCGTGACCTTCCGCGAGTCGAACGCCGCGTCGGTGCTGTTCCTTCGGTCGCTCGGAGGCGCCTTCGGCGACGTGCCGCAAGACGCCACGCCGTTCCCGGGTCGCGGTGCGACGTGGTTCGCGATGGCCGGGGCTTTCGACGTGCCGGGGCTCGTCGACGACGACACCAGGCCGGCGATCCAGGCCAGCTGGGACGCCATCGAAGCGCTCGGAGACGGGCTCTACGGCAACTTCACGGCCTCCACCGACGCCGGGCTGGTCTCGCGGATGTATCCGCCCGAGACGATGGCCCGGCTGGCGGCCATCAAGCGCCAATACGACCCGCGGAACCTGTTCTGCCGCAACCACAACGTCGCCCCGGCGTGAGCTGCTCCAGGCGGGTACAGGAATGAGGTCGAGTTTCCTTTCACGACAGTGAGAACTCTTGACGACTTCTACTGCTACATTCTGAGGTACTGAAATGTTGGCGGGAGGATCGTGGACGGTTGGCGCGTCGACCCGGACCGGGTCGTGGGGATCCTCGCGGGTATCGACGATGCCGGTTCCGTGCTCACCCGGGCGGCGAAGGACGTCGACGCGCTCTACCCGGCGCCGGTGAGCCTGGCGCTCGATGAGCGCACCTCGGTGGCGACCGCATGGACCGACTTCTTCGAGGATCGCCGCGCGGTGCCGGGGAAACTCATCCACGTTCTTTCATCATCCGCCACGGCGCTGTCCGAGGCGACGGTCGCCGTCATTGCGGGCGACGAGCGGATGGCGGCCGATGCGGCCGTCGCCGAGAGACAGGCGTTCGATCGCTGGGGCCTCGACTCGTCCGTCGCCTACGGGAACGGGATGTTCGGATGGGGCTGATCGATCCCTCGGCGCTGCCTCGTGTACTCGATCCGGCGGCGTTGTCGGATCTCGGTGAGGAGGCGGGCCGCGTGGGCAGCGCGGTGTGGGCGGCGTTCGATTCCGCCTATTCGCGGTGGGGCGGGTTACGTGAGGTGTTCGATGTGCGGGGCGCGGAGGGGGCGCATGTCGTGCTGGATCGTCCGCATGAAGATGCCGAGGCGTTCGCGACCGCGCTGGGCGAGGCCCGGCTGGTGCTGGAGGAGGCGGCGACGGTGGTGCTGCCGCCGTTGCGGCAGCAGCGTGAGGCGCTGTGGCGGCGGATCGACGCGGTCAACGGGCAGGCGGAGGCCGCCGAGGAGGAGTACGCGATGGTCGACCGTGCCTACTGGTCGATGCTGCGGGCCGAGCCGGACTCCGACGCGGTCGACCGGTTGCGGTGGGACCGGGTGGGGGCGGCGGCCGCACGCACCCGCGCGTTCGACGAGGTGACGCTGCTGAGCGAAGACATCGAGCGGTTCCGGGAGTTGGTGGAGGCGGAGGAGAATCTCATCGCCTCCCGGCTGCGGGCGATCACCGGCGGCGACCAGGTGCGCGGCGCGTGGGGAACACCGGTGCGGGTGTCGCAGACCTCGTGGGGTATCACCGACTCTCCCTACCCCGGCGCTCCCCTCGCCGCGGGCACCACTCGGACGCTGGCCGAGCACCTGCAGGCCACGCTGTCACGGTCGGTGCTGTCCCGGATCCGATGGCTCGCCGACGCCGATCCTGCCGCGGTGCGCAAGTGGGTGACCGCGCACCCGGACTTCCCGTCCGCGGTGGGTCTGGTCGACCCGGCGCGTGCGGCCCAGTTGTGGGCGACCCTCGCCGCCGCATCGAACTCCGTCCGGGGCGCGGGCGGGAAGCCGTCACGGTGGGTGCGCGGCCCGCTGGCGCAGCTGTTCGCCCTCGCCCCGTTGGCCATCGGCAACCTCAACGGCATCCCCGCCGCCCACCGCAACGCCTTCACCCGCCAGGGCCTGACCCACCTCCTGGCCAACGACGACCTCACCGACGACGCCCGCACCAAACTCGAGGAGCTCGAGCGTGTGGTCAAGCGGGACCGTGACGCCGCGTTGCTGTCCGTGTTTCTCGATACGGACGGCGCCCCGCGCGCGAGCGTGGCGTGGGGCGACGTCGACGCGGCGGACCAGATCACGACGCTGAGCCACGGCATCGACACCGACCTCGGAGCACTCGGCGACTGGACGGGCTCCGCGAAGCGCGTCCGCAATGAGCTCGGCAAGCAACTTGTCGTCGATGGCGCAGTCGCCTCTACCGCGGTCGTGCTCTTCATGGAGTGGGACTCCGGAAGACCCACCACGGTCCACGGCATCGACCGCCCCGACGCGGGTGCGTCGCGATTCGCGAGACTTCTCGAGGGGTTCAAGCAGGCGAACCCCGACGCTCAGCGCAACGCCGTCGTGCACTCGCTGGGCACCACGATGGCAGCACAGGCCATCGCTGATCATCCCACTCTGGTCGACAATGCATGGTTCCTTGGTTCGGCGGGCGTGAGTAGAGATGCCGCCGACGCTCTCGCCGCGCAAATCGGGGGTGGGGAGATCGCAGTCCACGCCGCGCACGCGTCAACGGATTGGATCGCACCGCTGGGCCGATCCACGAACCTCGGCTCGACGCACGCGATCGATCCGCAGACCATTCGCGGGGTTCACCCCGTCGGTGCCGACGGGGGTTTCGTGGCCGACTTCGGCGCGCACGGCGCTGTTGGGGAGGCCGTGGGCGGACACAATGCGCAGCGTTCCAGCAACCCGATCTTCTGGCGCGTGGACGATGTGGTTGCCACGCCGAGAGGCACGACCCCCGTCTTCGATACCGAGAGCACCGGCTACCTCGACAAGAGTGCGGAGTCGTTCATGCACCTCGTGGTCGGTCTGGCCGATGCAGCTCGTTGGGGCAAGGCGGCGTGAAGGGGCGGCGACTGGTCAGATGGCTGGGCGCGGGCACGGCATCCGTGCTGGTGGCGGTGAGTGCGGCGGGATGCGGAGGACGACCGATGTCAGATGACGAGTGGTACGAGGACGCGCGGAAGTTCAATGTTGCGTTCAAGGAGAGTGTGGCGGAAGTGCAGTCCTGGATCACCGATGAGCCATGGATCATCGACGGAATCTACGGCCACGTGCCGATGGACTGCGCGGGCGGGTACCAATTCGACATGTGGCGATCCACACCCGCGAACTGGCGTGCGGGGACCGACGCTGAGACTGCGGCGCGCCGGTTGGGAGACTGGCTGTGGGAGCAGGGCTGGTCGGTGAAGCTGCACACCTACGGGGAAGGCATCGACAACGTCGTCATCACGGCCAGCAACAACGAGAAGCACGTCGCGGATCTTTACGTCAACTTCCTCCTCGGGTCGCACCGCGACATTGTGTCGTTGGAGGCCACCTCGACGTGCCGCCCCGGCGATCCGAACGAGTTGATGGACATTCTCGACCCGGGCTGGCTGACGGAGACTGAGGATCCCGTCATGCCAGAAACCGAAGTGCCAGGCACCCCGCCGATCTTCGGCTTCAACGAAGACGGCACCCCGCGCAGCACCTGATCCACTGCCCCGCTCCGGCGTGACCCGCACGCGGCGTGGGCTCGCCGCGTGACGCCCGTCAGTGCGTGTCTTCGGCCTCGATCTCGGTGCGGTCGCCCGACCACAGCGTGTGGAACGTGCCGGGCTTGTCGACGCGCTGATAGGTGTGCGCTCCGAAGAAGTCGCGCTGCCCCTGGACGAGCGCGGCCGGCAGCCGGTCGGCGCGCAGGCCGTCGTAGTACGCCAGCGACGACGAGAAGGCGGGAGCCGGGATGCCGGCGCCCGCGGCGGTCTGCACGATCCGGCGCCACGCGGTCTGCGCGCGTCCCAGCGCCTCGACGAAGTACGGTGCGGTCAGCAGGACCGGCAGATCGGGGGTTGCCGCATACGCGTCGGCGATGCGGTTGAGGAACTGGGCCCGGATGATGCATCCGCCGCGCCAGATCTTCGACACCGCGCCCAGGTCGATGTTCCAGTCGTACTCGGCCGCGCCGGCCCGGATCTCGTCGAATCCCTGCGAGTACGCGACGATCTTCGACGCGTACAGGGCGAGGCGGACCTCTTCGATGAACGCGTCCGCGTCGTCGATCGTGAGAGCCTCGCTCGGTCCGGGAAGGTCGCGCGAGACGGCGCGCTGCTCGGGGTGGCTCGAGAGCGACCGCGCGAAGACCGCCTCGGCGATCCCCGAGACGGGCACTCCGAGGTCGAGCGCCGTCTGCACGGTCCATGCGCCGGTGCCCTTGGCGCCGGCCTGGTCGAGGATGACGTCGACGAGGGGCTTGCCCGTCTCGGCGTCGACCTGGCGGAGCACCTCGGCGGTGATCTCGATGAGGTACGACTCGAGCTCGCCGCGGTTCCACTCGGCGAAGACGTCGGCGATCTCGGCGGGCGACTTGCCGGTGCCGCGCCGGATCATATCGTAGGCCTCGGCGATGAGCTGCATGTCGGCGTACTCGATGCCGTTGTGCACCATCTTCACGAAGTGACCGGCGCCGTCGTGACCGATGTGCGTCACGCACGGCTCGCCCTCGGCGACCGCGGCGATCGACTTCAGGATCGGTCCCAGGGTCACCCAGGACTCGTCCGAACCTCCGGGCATGATCGAGGGCCCATGCAGGGCGCCCTCCTCGCCGCCGGAGATGCCCGCGCCCACGAAGTTGATGCCCGTCTCGCGGACGGCCTTCTCGCGGCGGATCGTGTCGGTGAACAGCGCGTTGCCGCCGTCGACGATGATGTCGCCGGGCTCGAACACGCCGACGAGGGAGTCGATGACGGCGTCGGTCGGGCGCCCGGCCTTCACCATGATGATCGCGGTGCGGGGCTTCTGCAGCGACGCCGCGAACTCCTCGTACGAGTACGCGGGGACGAACTCGGCCTCGGGGTGCTCTGCCTGCAGGGTGTCGGTCTTCTCGTGGCTGCGGTTGTAGATCGCCACGGTGTTGCCCTCGCGGCTGGCGAGGTTGCGGGCGAGGTTCGAGCCCATCACCGCGAGTCCGACGACGCCGATGTTCGCCCGGGCCGCCGACTCGCCGTCGGGCCCGGTGGGCTCGGGCGTGGGACGGGCGACCTCTTCGGGGGCGGGAGCGCCCTCGTGCTCCCGAGCCGAGCCGGGCCGGTCGTCGCGATCGGTCGAGATGTTGGTCTGCGCCGTGGGCTCGTTCGAAGACACACGCACTCCTGACGTTCGTTGAGAGATGCTCCCAGCCTATGGGGCCGGGGAGGGGGTGTTACGCGTGAGCGGGCCCCGCGATCGGGGAGGCCGCCGGCGGGCTAGTCCTTGCGGTAGCTCGCGCGGCCCAGAGACCAGAACGCTCCCACGGTCAGCACGCCGCCGACGGCGGCCAGGGCGCCGATCAGCCACAGCAGGGCGTGGGAGAGAAAGCCGTAATCCATCGAGGTCCTCCGCGGGTCGGTCCGGTGCGCTCCTCATCGTACCCACCCCTCTGACGCTCTCGCGGGGCCCGGTGGCGCGGGCTGGTAGACTCGGTGCTGAACTTCGGCGAGGGATGCCTCGCGCCGCCCGGGTTCGGGCGGTTGCGGCATCCGTGATCGACGCAGTGGAGCAGGCCCACGGCTTTCCTCACGCGCGCGCGTTCGAGTCGAGACAACCCACATACCCTGGGCCCGCCATCGCGGACCCGTGATCACAACGGGCGTCAGCCCGCGAGGAGAGACATGTCCACCGAGACCGACACCAAGGTCCAGGCCGAGGTCCGCGAGAACTTCGGCAAGGGCTTCGCCCGCCGCCTGCGCGCCGCCGGCAAGATCCCCGCCGTCATCTACGGCCACGGCACCTCGCCCGTGCACGTCGCCCTGCCCGGCCACCAGGTCGCCCTGCTCGTCCGTCGCGCCAACGCCGTCCTCGAGCTCGACCTCGACGGCAAGGAGCAGCTCACCCTCGTGAAGGACGTCCAGAAGGACCCGGTGCACCAGATCATCGAGCACATCGACCTCCTCGTCGTCAAGAAGGGCGAGAAGATCCAGGTCGACGTCCCCGTCGTCGTCGTGGGCGAGCCCTTCGCCGGCACGATCGCCAACCTCGATGCGCAGACCGTCGCGCTCGAGGTCGAGGCCACGCACATCCCCGAGCACATCGAGGTCGACGTCGAGGGCCTCGAGGACGGCACCCACATCACCGCCGCCGACCTGAAGCTGCCCAAGGGCGCGACACTCGTCGCCGACGCCGAGCTGCTCGTCGTCGCGGTCTCGGTGCCCGCCGCCACGCTGGCCGCCGAGGACGAGATCGCCGAGGCCGACGCCGAGGTCGCCGCGGAGCAGTCCGAGGAGGCCGAGGAGGCCAAGGAGGAGGAGTCCGAGTAAGGACTCGCCCCCGCATCCGTCGAAGCCCGTCCCCGATACTGGGGGGACGGGCTTCGTCGTCGGAAGGACACCCATCGCATGACTGAGTCGTGGCTCATCGTCGGTCTCGGCAATCCCGGCCCCCGCTACGAGCTCACCCGCCACAACGTCGGCCAGCTCGTCCTCGACGAGCTCGCCGCGCGGCGCGGCGAGACGTTCCGCGCGCACAAGGCGAACGCCCGGGTCGCCGAGACGTGGTTGCGTCCTGGCGGCGCGAAGCTCGTGCTCGCCAAGCCCAACACCTTCATGAACGTGTCGGGGGGACCGGTGGCGGGCCTGGCGAAGTTCTACGGCATCGGCGCGGACCACGTCGTGGTGGTGCACGACGAGCTCGACATCCCGTTCGACTCGATCAAGCTCAAGACCGGCGGCGGCCACGGCGGCCACAACGGCGTGCGCGATGTCGCCAAAGCCCTCGGCTCAGCGGACTTCGCGCGGGTGCGTGTGGGCATCGGCCGACCGCCGGGACGGCAGGATCCGGCGGACTGGGTGCTCGACCCCTTCAGCGCCGGCGAGCGCAAGGACCTTCCGATCCTGCTGACGGACGCGGCCGACGCCGTCGAGCAGCTCGTCGGCGAAGGACTCGTCGCCGCGCAGCAGAAGCATCACGCGCCGAGGGTGTGACCGGCGTTACCCGCCGAATCCCTACGCCGCGGCGTAACCGGCCGTGAGGAACGCCTGCAGCACGACGAAGAACACCACCGGTCCGATCGCCGCGACGACGACGGCCGCGATGGCAAGGCCCCGACCACGACCGCGGACGATCGCGACGATCCCCTGGACCAGCGCCCAGACGCCCAGCGCGGTGGCGAGCCAGAAGGTCGACTCGGCGAGCAGCACCCGCCCCCGCACCGGCGTGAGGATCGACCAGTCGAAATCCGCGCCGAAGGCGCGTGAGGCGATCTCGGCGCCCGTTCCCAGGCCGATGCCGAAGGCGGCGACGGCGACGACGATCGCCGCGCCGACGGTCGCGGTCAGGGCGACGATCAGCGCGACGAGTCCGAGCCCGCGTCCCCGGCGTGCCGGGCCCGCGGCCGGCTGTGGGTTGGGTGTGTACGGGCCGGGCGTGCCCGCGGGCGCGACGTAACCCGCAGGTGGCGCGTACCCCACGGGGGCGGCGTATCCGACAGGTGCGGCGTAGCCCGCAGGAGGCGCGTACGCCGGCCCGGCGACGTGTCCCGGCGGGGGAGCGGGGAAGTCGGGCGAGGGGGTCTGCGGGGCAGGGCGGGGGGTCTGCGGCGGGTGGTCGGCGGGGTCGCTCACGCGCTCATCCTATGGGCGCGCGCGATCGGTCGGCCCTCGCCCGCGACGCCCGTGTCCGCCGGGCGAAGTACACTCGTCCGGTGACAGTTCCCGGGATCCTGCGCGCCCTCGAACAGGCCGAGTCGTTCCGGGATGCCTCGGCTGCGGCATCCGTCGACGGCGATTTCTCCCTCGTCGAAGGCCTCGGAGCACCCCTGCTCGCCTCGCTTCTCGAGAGGCGACGCGCCGCGGGCAAGCCCGGCGCGATCCTGCTCATCACGCCCACGGGCCGCCGAGCCGAATCGCTGGGTCCCGCCGTCGCGGCGCTGCTCCCCGGCGCCGAGGTGCTGCACTTCCCCGCGTGGGAGACCCTGCCGCACGAGCGGCTGAGCCCCAGCGCCGAGATCGTCGGCAACCGCCTCGACGTGCTCGGGCGGATCGCACGCTGGAACGGTGAGACCCCGCTCGTGGTGACCGCATCGGTGCGCGCGGCGATCCAGCCGCTGGCGGCCGGGCTCACCGACGCGCCCCCGGTCGAGCTGACGGTCGGCGCGCGGGGATACGAGCTGGGGGATGTCGCCCTCCGGCTGGTCGAGCTGGCCTACCACCGCGTCGACATGGTGTCGCGGCGCGGCGAGTTCGCCGTGCGCGGGGGGATTCTCGACGTCTTCCCGCCGACTGCCGCCCACCCCTACCGCGTCGAGTTCTTCGGCGACGAGGTGGATCAGATCCGCGCGTTCTCCGTCGCCGACCAGCGCTCGCTTCCCGGAGAGGTCGCTGACGTCGCCCTCGTGGCCAGTCGCGAGCTGCTGCTCACCGAGGCCGTGCGCGGTCGTGCGACCCAGCTCAAGGACGAGTTCCCGGGGCTGGCCGGCATGCTCGAGAAGATGTCGCAGGGCATCCCCGTCGAGGGGATGGAATCGCTGCTGCCCGCCGTCGTCGACCGGCTCGTGACCCTCGCCGACTACCTTCCCGAGGGCGCGGCGGTCGCGCTCGTCGACCCCGAGCGCGCGGTCACGCGGGCCATCACGCTGGGCGAGACCAACCGGGAGTTCCTCGAGGCGGCGTGGAGCGCCGCCACGGCGGGCGCCGCGACCCCGATCGACCTCGGCGCCGGCGACTTCCTCACACTGCCGGCGCTGCGCGAGGCCGCGCACGCCCGCGGCGACGTCTGGTGGACGCTCAGCGCGTTCGACTCCGGCGAGGCCGAGGCCGCCGCCGAGGGCCTGCTCGACATCGACGAGGCGCTCGAGGCCGCCGCCGTCGTGCGCGTCGCGGGCACCGCGGTCCCGTCGTTCCACGGCAACGTCGCGGGCGCCACCGAGCACGTGCGCGGGCTTCTCGCCGACGGCTGGCGCGTCGTCGTGGCGGCGTCCGGCGCCGGCCTCGTCGAGCGGGCGCGCGACGTGCTCGCCGAGCGCGGCATCGCCGCCCGCAAGGTGGACGACGTCCTCGCGGCACCCGAGCCGGGCGTGGCGCACATCGTCGCCTCGGTGCTCGAGAGAGGCTTCGAATCGCCCGACGCCAAGCTCGCCGTACTCACCGAGACGGAGTTCTACGGACGCACGATCGGCGGCGACCAGCGGGTCGTGAAAAAGCTGGCCTCGCGCCGCAAGAACGTTGTCGACCCTCTGCAGCTCAAGGCCGGCGACTACGTCGTGCACGCGACGCACGGCATCGGGAAGTTCGTCGAGCTGACGCAGCGCGAGGTGTCCAGCGGCGGGCGCAACGCCGTCAAGAGCGTGCGCGAGTACCTCGTCCTCGAGTACGCCCCGTCCAAGCGCGGCTATCCGGGCGACAAGCTGTTCGTCCCCACCGATCAGCTCGACCTGCTGTCACGGTACGTGGGAGGCGAGGCCCCGGCCCTGTCGAAGATGGGCGGCAGCGACTGGGCGGCGGCGAAGGGCCGGGCTCGGCGGGCGGTGCGCGACATCGCCGTCGAGCTGGTCAAGCTCTACTCGGCCCGCATGTCGGCCAAGGGCTACGCGTTCGGACCCGACACGCCCTGGCAGCGCGAGCTCGAAGAGGCGTTCCCGTTCGCCGAGACGCCCGACCAGCTGCAGACGATCGACGAGATCAAGGCCGACATGGAGAAGCCGATCCCGATGGACCGCCTGCTGTCGGGCGACGTGGGCTTCGGCAAGACCGAGGTCGCCGTGCGTGCGGCGTTCAAGGCCATCCAGGACGGCAAGCAGGTGGCGATGCTCGTCCCCACGACCCTGCTGGTGAAGCAGCACCTCGAGACGTTCACCGAGCGGTTCGCCGGGTTCCCGGTCAAGGTGAAGGCGCTGTCGCGGTTCCAGACCGACAAGCAGGCCCGCGAGGTCGTCGACGGCCTCGCCGACGGCACCATCGACATGGTCATCGGCACCCACCGGATCCTGACCGAGAAGGTTCTGTTCAAAGACCTCGGCCTCCTCATCATCGATGAGGAGCAGCGGTTCGGCGTCGAGCACAAGGACTCGCTGAAGAAGCTGAAGACCAACGTCGACATCCTCGCGATGAGCGCCACCCCCATCCCGCGCACCCTCGAGATGGCGGTGACGGGCATCCGCGAGATGTCCACGCTGCAGACACCGCCCGAGGATCGCCACCCGATCCTCTCCTTCGTCGGCCCGCGAAACGACAAGCAGATCGCCGCCGCGATCCGCCGCGAGCTGCTGCGCGAAGGCCAGGTGTTCTTCGTGCACAACCGCGTGCAGTCGATCCAGCGCGTGGCCGCCGAACTGGCGGAGCTGGTGCCCGAGGCGCGCATCGCCGTCGCCCACGGCCAGATGGGCGAGCACGCCCTCGAAGAGGTCGTCGACGCGTTCTGGGAGCGCCGCTTCGACGTCCTGGTGTGCACGACGATCGTCGAGACCGGCCTCGACATCTCCAACGCCAACACGATCATCATCGACCGCGCCGACAAGTACGGACTGTCGCAGCTGCACCAGCTCCGGGGCCGGGTGGGCCGAGCCCGCGAGCGGGCCTACGCGTACTTCCTCTACGACGAGCAGAAGCCGCTCAGCGAGACGGCGGCCGACCGGCTCGAGACGATCGCGGTCAACAACGACCTGGGCAGCGGCATGCAGGTCGCGCTGAAAGACCTCGAGATCCGCGGCGCCGGCAACCTGCTCGGCGCCGAGCAGGCCGGGCACATCGCCGGCGTCGGGTTCGACCTCTACCTCCGCATGATCGGCGAGGCGGTGGCCGCCTTCCGCGGCGACGAGGTCGAGGGACCCGCCGAGCTGCGGCTCGAGCTGCCGGTGCAGGCCCGCATCCCGGAGTCCTACATCGACAGCGAGCGGCTGCGGCTCGAGGCCTACCAGAAACTGTCGGCTGCGGCATCCGTCACCGCCAAGGACGACGCGATCGACCTGGTCGTGGAGGAGCTCACCGACCGGTACGGCGAGCCTCCGGCCGACGTCCAAGGGCTCTTGGCGGTGGCCAGGCTGCGACGCCGGGCGGGTCAGGCCGGGCTCGCCGACGTGGTCGCGATGGGCCCGAACCTGCGGATCGCCCCGGCGAACCTGCCCGACTCGATGCGGGTGCGCCTCCAGCGGCTGCACCCGAAGGCCAAGCTGCTCTCGGGCGGAGAGGCGCTCGTGGTCCCGCTGCCCACCGCCGGAGGCGAAGCGCTGGCGGACGCCGAACTGATCTCGTGGGTGGCGCAGCTGCTCGACCAGCTGTGGCCGGCGCCGAAGACCGAGAGCGAGCGGGCCCTCGACGCCTCGGCGTCCTGACCGTCCCCCGTCGCCGGCGCTACGCTGACAGCGACCGAGGAGGAACGATGCGGTTCGAGCACCTGGGGGCGCAGCCCCGGATCCACCCCGAAGCCGTCGTGGCGCCCACCGCCGTGATCAGCGGAGACGTCACCATCGGACCCGACTGCCAGGTGCTGCACGGCGCGGTCATCACGGCCGAGGGCGGGGCGATCACCCTCGGCGGGAACGTCATCGTGATGGAGAATGCCCTGATCCGCGCGACGGCGACCAACCCGGTCCACATCGGCGACCACGTGCTCGTGGGGCCGATGGCGAGCATCTCGGGCGCCACCGTCGCCGACGAGGTGTTCCTGGCGACGGGCACGCGGGTCTTCAACGGCGCCCGCATCGGCGAGCGCAGCGAGGTGCGCATCAACGCCGTCGTCCACCTGCGCACGACCCTGCCCGCCGAATCGGTCGTGCCCATCGGGTGGGTGGCGGTGGGCGACCCGGTGCAGATCCTCGCGCCCGATCGTCACGAGGAGATCTGGGCGGCGCAGCGCGAGCTCGACTTCCCCGGCTACGTCTTCGGTCTCGACCGCCAGACGCCCGACCTCATGGTGCAGCTGACGGAGCGCTACGGGCGGAGTCTGGCGCGGCACTCGCTCGACCGACGCGTCGACTGAACGGATGCCGCGGCCGCGGCATCCGTTGAACAGCCGAGCGTCAGTCCCAGACGACGCCGCAGTCGCGGCACTCGAACACGAGGCGGTCGACCCAGCCGTCGTCGAGCTCGCCCCGCCGGGCGAACTCGACGTGGAACCACCTCGGCTCGGTCGCCCGCACATCGAGCGACCGGCATTCGGGACACACTTCGGCGACGATGATCCGTGCCATGCCGTCACGCTAACCCCGCGGTGGCGCAGCGACGGCAGCGACGCGCGTGTCGGGGCGTGTCAGCCGGTGTTCTGCAGACCCGCCGCCACTCCGCTCACCGAGAGCAGCAGAAGCCGCTGCTGCTCGGGGTCGACCGGGGCGCCCTCGGGGGCATCGCGGAGCGATCGGAGGGCCCGCAGCTGCAGCAGCGACAGGGCGTCGACGTAGGGGCTGCGCATCTTCACCGCACGCTGCAGCACCGGCTTGTTGCCGAGCAGCTCGGTGCCGCCGGTGACCCGGATGACCCATGAGCGGGTGAGCGCCATCTCGTCGCGGACGAGCGTCGCGAGGTCGTCGCGGTCGCCGAGTTCGAGGTACAGGCGCGCGATGCGGTCGTCGGTCTTGGCGAGGCTCATCGCCACGTTGTCGACGAGGGTGCGCAGCAGCGGCCACTCGTCGTACGCGCGCTGCAGCAGCGCCTCGTCGCCCACGGCCTCGAGCGCGGTGCCGAGACCGAACCATCCCGCCAGGTTGATGCGGGCCTGCGTCCACGCGAACACCCAGGGGATCGCGCGGAGGTCTTCGAGCGACTCGACCGAGAGACCACGACGGGCGGGTCGCGAGCCGAGGGCCAGCAGACCGAGCTCTTCCATCGGCGTCACACGGGCGAACCAGGGGGCGAAGCCCGGCGCCTTGACGAGCGAGAAGAACCGCTCGCGGGATGCCCGGTCCATCGTCGCCGCGACGTCGGCGTAGCGCTCGGCCGCGACGCGGTTGCGCTCCTCGTTCGAGGGTGCGGACGCGAGGAGGATGGCCGCCGCCACCTGATCGATGTGGCGCATCGCGATCGCCGGGTCGCCGTAGCGGGCGAAGATGACCTCGCCCTGCTCGGTCAGCTTGAAGCGGCCGTCGACGGAGTGGGGCGGCTGCGCGAGGATCGCCGAGTTCGCCGGGCCACCGCCGCGGCCGAGTGCTCCGCCGCGGCCGTGGAAGAGCGTCAGCTCGATGCCGTTGCCGCGCGCCCAGGCCGAGATCGCCGCCTGCGCTTCGTACAGCGCCAGGTTCGCGGCGACGGGACCGACGTCCTTCGACGAGTCCGAGTAGCCGAGCATCACCTCGAGGCGGCGTCCGGTCGCCTCGAGACGCGCCGCGAACTCCGGGTGCTCGACGATCTCGGCCAGGATGCCGGGGGCCGCCTGAAGGTCGGCGAAGGTCTCGAACAGCGGGATGACGTCGAGCACGGGCGCCGGGGCGTCGGGCCCCACCGCGTACCGGGCGAGACGGTGCACGTTGGCCAGGTCTTCGGCCGATCGCGTGAACGAGACGATGTAGCGTCCGGCCGCGCGGGGCCCGTAGCGCTCCTGCAGGAAGGCGATGGAGCGGATGACGTCGAGCACCTCCTCCGCCAGCTCGCTGCGAGGGCCGCCGGCATCCAGCTCGGCGAGGACCTTGGCGTGGACGGCGGAATGCTGACGCACCTCGAGCTCGGTGAGGTGGAAGCCGTAGGTCTCGACCTGCCACAGAAGCTGCTGCAGGTGCCCGTAGGCCTGCCGCGGCGCGCCGGCCTGCACGAGCGAGTCCTGCACGACCCGGAGATCGGCGAGGAACTGCTCGGGGTCGCGATACGCGAGATCGGCGTTGCGTTCGCGCGTGGCCGCGAGCTTGCGGGCGAGGAGCAGCAGGATGCGTCGGTGCGGCTCGTTGGGGGACCGCTTGGCGATCTCGGTCGCCGCGTCCTCGTCGGCGGCCGAGAGCCGCTGCCACAGGGCGAGGAGCGCGGTGCTGGGGGGCGTCGTGGTCGCGTCCAGCGTGAGGGTGCGCCCGATGCGGCTCGTCGTCCGTTCCAGACCGAGGAGCACGTGCTCGCTGGCGATCTTGGCGGCCTTCCGCGTCACCGAGGCGGTGACGAACGGGTTGCCGTCCCGGTCGCCGCCCACCCACGAGCCCACGCGGACGAAGGGGCGCACGATCGGGGCGCGGCCCCCGGCCGCGGGTCCCTGCAGCGCGTCGTCGAGCCGGCGGTACACGTGGGGCACCGCGGTGTAGAGCGTCTCGTCGAACACCGCCATGACGGCGCGGACCTCGTCGGTCGGGGCGGGCTTCTCGCCCCGCAGCGGCGCGGTGCGCCAGAGCGTGTCGACCTCTTCGAGCATGCGGCGCTGCGCGCGGCGTTCGTCGGCGCCGTTGCGCAGCGAGGCGTCGTGCTCCTCGAGGAGCACGGCGAGGCGCCGGATGCTGGACGACACCGCGCGCCGACGGGCCTCGGTCGGGTGGGCCGTGAAGACGGGGTGGAAGCGCAGGGACTGCAGGCGCTCCAGGGCGGTGTCGTCGCCGACCTCGGCGGCCAGCCGGACGAACGCGGCCGCGACGGAGTCGGTCGCCTGCTCGCGGTCGGGGCGTCCGTCGCGCTCGCGAAGGATGCGCACCCGCTGGTGCTCTTCGGCGAGGTTCACGAGGTGGAAGTAGGCGGTGAAGGCGCGGGCCACCTCGTCGGCGCGGGAGACGGTGAAGGAGTCGGCGATGGCGGCGGCCTTGGCGAATGCCTCTGGCGTCTCGTCGGTGTAGGCCTGGATCGTCGCGATCCGCAGCCGCTCGACGTCCTCGAAGAGGCCGGGAGAGCCGCTCTCGCGCAGGACCTGCCCGAGCAGCGACCCGAGCATGCGCACGTCGGCGCGCATCCTCTCGGGGATCTCCTGCTCGGCCTCGAAGCGCCCGACGAGGTCGATCGCTTCGGTCTGGGTGAGTTCGCGCATGGGATCCACGGTATCCCGGCTGTGTTGCGGCGATGTCACAGGTGGCGTCGTGTGACGCCCGCCCGTCGATAGACTGCCTCCAGGAGAGCCGGGAAGTCTGGTCGGCGAGGTGCGGCGACCCTCGCGCGCACCTCCGACGGAAGGACTCCGGATGGCTCTGCTACGGTCTGCGCGCTTCCCCGCGATCATCCTCCTGGTCGCCGCTGCGGCCGGGCTCCTGGTGGCGAACACCCCTGCCGGTGAACCCGTCGACGCGTTCCTGCACCGCTACGTCGGCGTGCCCGGCGTGCTGGAGCTGACCCTCGACCACTGGATCGCGGACGGGCTCCTGGCCGTGTTCTTCTTCATCGTCGCCGTCGAGCTCCAGTACGAGTTGACGGCAGGCCAGCTCAACTCCGCGCGCAAGGCGCTGCAGCCCGCCATCGCCGCCGCCGGCGGAGTGCTCCTGCCGATCGCGGTCTACCTCGCGTTCGCCTGGGGGACCAGCGCGCAAGCCGGGTGGCCCATCCCCACGGCGACCGATATCGCCTTCGCGCTCGGCGTGCTCGCCGTCTTCGGCAAGGGCCTGCCCTCCGCGCTGCGGGTGTTCCTGCTCGCGCTGGCCATCCTCGACGACATCGTGGGGATCCTGTTCATCGCGATCCTCTTCACGAACGGGGTCGACATCGGGATGCTGGCGCTCGCCGTGGTCTCGGTGGTGGCCTTCGGCGTCCTCAGCCGCCTGCTGGACGGCCGCGCGCGGGTCGCCGTCGCGCTCGCGCTGGTCGTCCTCGCGGTCCTCACGTGGGTGTTCGTGTACCAGTCCGGCGTCCACGCCACGATCGCGGGTGTCGCGCTCGGACTCGCGATGGCGCAGCGGCCCGCGCTCCGCGTGCGGCACGAGCTCGAGCCCTGGGTGAACGCGATCGTGCTCCCGCTGTTCGCCTTCAACGCCGCGCTGGTCCCGATCCCGGCCGTGTCGCCTGCGCAGCTCTCGCCGGCCTTCTGGGGCGTCCTGGTGGCGCTCCCGGTCGGCAAGGTGCTCGGGATCTCGCTCGCGGGCTGGCTCGCGCTCCGCGTCGGCGACCGGTCCGCCGCTCCGCCGCTCCGCTTCGGCGACCTCCTCGCGGCCGGCGCGCTCGGCGGGATCGGGTTCACCGTGTCGCTCCTGCTGTCCGAGCTCGCCTTCGCGGATTCCCCGGCGGTGCGGGATCAGGCGGTCCTCGGGGTGCTCGCCGGGTCGGTGATCTCGCTCATCGCGGCCGCCGTGCTCGTATCGTGGCGGGCATGGCACTACCGGCGGCAGGCGACGGGCTCGACGATGCGGACGACGGCGTGACGGCGGTCGACCCGCTGCGGGCCGCGGCGGAGACCATGCGGGCGGTGCGGGATCGCTGCGTGTGGAGTCAGCAGATCGACCATCGCGCTCTCGTGCCGTACCTCGTCGAGGAGAGCGCAGAGCTGATCGACGCCGTGGAGACCGACGACCGGGACGAGCTCCGCGAAGAGCTCGGCGACCTGCTCTGGCAGGTGCTGTTCCATGCCGAGATCGCGTCACGCGACCCGGACCGCCCGTTCGACATCGACGATGTGGCGCGCGGCCTGACCGACAAGATGGTGCGTCGGCATCCGCACGTCTTCGGCGACGCGGTCGCGACGACGCCCGAAGAGGTGCTGGTGCACTGGAACGCGGCGAAAGCCGCCGAGAAGAGCGCGCGGACGAGCGTGCTGGACGGCGTCAGCGAACGGATGCCGTCGCTCGCTCTGGCCCAGAAGCTGCTCGGCAAGGGGGAGAAGGTGGGCGTCGGAACCCCGGCGGCGGCCGCCCCGCGCACCGAGGCCGAGCTGGGCGACGCGCTGCTGCAGCTCGTTGCCACAGCCCGCGACCAGGGGTGGGACGCCGACCGGGCCCTGCGCGAGCGCCTGCGCCGCCTCACGGCCGAGATCCGCGAGACGGAGGGCGCAGCGGCGGTCCCTCCGGCGAGCGAGAGCGACGGGGGCGCGACGCCGGTCGGCCCCGCCGACCTCTGAAATGATGGATCCGTGGCATCCGTGAACCCGCCGCGCGGAATGCGCGACTTCCTCCCCGAAGACAAGGCGCGCCGCGAGCGCGTCCTCGCCGTGATCCGCGACCGCTACCGCGCGCACGGCTTCGACGAGATCGAGACACCGGTCATGGAGGAGTACTCGCGGCTGCACGCCGGAATCGGCGGAGACAACGAGAAGCTCGCCTACAACGTGCTCAAGCGCGGGCTCGACGCCGACGCCATCGCGGCGGCCGCGGGCGACCCCTCCCAGCTGACCGACCTCGGGCTGAGGTACGACCTGACGGTGCCGTTGGCCCGGTTCTACGCGACGCATCGCGGTCAGCTCCCGTCGGTCTTCCGCTCCATCCAGATCGCCCCGGTGTGGCGGGCGGAGCGGCCGCAGAAGGGCCGGTACCGGCAGTTCGTGCAGTGCGACATCGACATCATCGGGGATGCCTCGTCCCGCGCCGAGGCCGAGCTCATCGTCGCGACGCTCGACACCCTGGACGCCCTCGGCCTCGCCGGAGGGAGCGTGCGGATCAACGACCGCCGCGTGCTGGACTGGATGCTCGACAGCTTCGGGTTCGACGCCGCCGAGCGCCCGGGAGTGCTCATCACGATCGACAAGCTCGACAAGATCGGGCCGGCCGGCGTGGCGGCCGAACTGCGCGAGCGGGGAGCCGCTGCCCAGTCGGTCGACGCCTTCGAGAGCTTCCTCACGCGGCCGATGACGATGGAGTACCACCCGTTCGGCGAGCGTCAGATCCGCAAGCTCCTCCCGGACGCCGCCCCCACCGACATCGTCGACCACCTCGTGGGGATCGGCGAGGCGGTCGCCGCCTCGCGCCCGGGCATCGACGGGCAGCCGACCGAGGTTCCGCTGGTGTTCGACCCGTTCCTCGTGCGCGGCATGGGGTACTACACCGGCACGATCTTCGAACTGGCCCACCCCTCGGTCGACTACTCGCTGGGCGGCGGCGGTCGCTACGACGGCATGATCGGCCGCTTCCTCGGTCAGGACGTGCCGGCGGCCGGGTTCTCGATCGGATTCGAGCGGATCGTCGACCTGGTGGCCGCGGCGCAGGACGACGCTCCGCAGGCGGTGGTCCTCGTCCACGATCGCGACATCCCCGCCGGTGAGCTGCTGGCGCACAAGGCGGCGCTCGTGGGCGGTGGCGCGCGCGTGCGGCTGGAGACCCGTACGAAGAACCTCAAGGCATTGCTCGAGCGGGCGGCTGCCGACGGCTACACGGCGTTCGCCACGGTGTCGACGGGAATCCCGGCGGGAGAGGTCGACCTCAAGCCGCTCGCGTGAACCGAAGCCGCAGCATCCGGTAGGCGACGCCCGCCAGGGCGACCAGGACGCCGGCGACGACGCTCTCCCAGGGCAGCGTCGATACGAGCACGACGCACCCGGCGGCGCCGATGATCTGCAGCACCCGCGGGTAACGGCGGGCGCCGCCGCGCTGACGGAAGGCGGCGATGTTCGCCACGAGGTAATACAGCAGCACCCCGAACGACGAGAAGCCGATGGCGCCGCGGAGGTCGATCAGCGCCACCAGGACGACCACGACGGCCGCGATCGCCGCGTCTGCGCGATGCGGAACATGCCAGCGGGGGTGCACGGCGTCGAGGAGGCGGGGCAGGTCGCCCTCCCGCGCCATCGCGTACGACGTGCGCGAGATGCCGGCGATGAGCGCGAGGAGCGCCCCGAGCGATGCCGCCGCCGCACCGACCCGCACGACCGGTTCGGCCCACACCCAGCCCGATGCGGCGGCGGCTGCCGCGACGGGCTCCGTCGACGCGGCGGTGCCGTCCGGCCCCAGCGTCGAGAGCACCGTCAGTCCGATGAGCGCGTACACGACGAGCGCGCCGCCGAAAGCGAGGACGATCGCTCGTGGGATGGTGGTGGCGGGAGCGCGCACCTCCTCGCCCATCGTGGCGATGCGGGCGTACCCGGCGAACGCGAAGAACAGCAGGCCCGCCGACTGGAGGATGCCGTACCAGCCGCCCGACCACAGCGTGGCGGGGGTCAGCCACCCGGCCGCGTCCGGTGTCGCCGTGCCGGCCGCGACGGCGACCGCCAGAGTGAGCAGCACGAACACCACGATGATGCGCGTGAGCTGGGCGGTCCGGGTGACGCCGAACCAGTTGACGGTCGCCAGGGCGACCACCGCGGCGATGGCCACCGGGCGCTCCCAGCCGGCCGGGGCGGCGTATGCGGCGAACGTCAGCGCCATCGCCGCGCAGCTGGCGATCTTGCCGATCACGAAGCCCCAGCCGGCCACGTACCCCCACCATGGGCCCAGCTCGGCGCGCCCGTAGGCGTACACGCCGCCCGAGGTCGGGTGCACGGCCGCGAGCTGGGCGGTCGACGTCGCGTTGCCGAAGGCCACGACGGCGGCCACGCCCAGGCCGATCAGCAGACCGGAGCCGGCCGCCGCCGCGGCGGGGCCGAAGGCCGCGAAGACCCCCGCGCCGATCATCGAACCCAAGCCGATGAAGACGGCGTCGCCGAGTCCGAGTCGACGCTGCAGCGAAGGAGAGCTCACGAGCGAACCCTAGTGCGGGCGGGGAAACTTCCCGGTGAGGGGGAGACGGATGCCGCGGCATCCGGCATCATCGTGCCATGACGCTTCGCCTCCGCACCGTGCTCGCACCCTTCGGACCCGCGGCCGCGATCGAGTTGACCGACGAGCAGGTCGCCGAGCTCGGCGGAGGCAAGCGGGCAGCCGTCGTCGTCGGCATCGGCGATCGGTCGGCGCGTCTGCGGCTGGGCGTCATGGACGGGCGCAACGTCATCGGGCTGTCGAAAGCCAACCGTGCGGCGCTGGGTGTCGAGATCGGCGACGAGGTCGACGCCACGATCGATCTGGACGGGGGTGAGCGCGAGGTGGACGTCCCGGACGACCTCGCCGCCGCCCTCGCGGCCGCCGATGCCCGGGCCGGGTTCGACGCGTTGAGCTACAGCCGGCGGAAGGAGCTCGTTCGCGGCGTCGTCGAGGCGAAGAAGCCCGAGACGCGGCAGCGGCGGGTCGAGACGGCGGTCGCGGGAGTCCGGGGCTGAAGCCGGCCCCGCCACCTCGCGGTCATCGACGCGTCGCCGGACGTTCACGCGCACCCGCTCCGATAGCGGCATGGGCACTCGCGTCCCCTTCACTCCCCGCGCCGCGGTCCTGGGACTCGCCGTCGTCCTCGGATCCGTCGCGGCGGTGTCGGCGGTCGTCGTCGGCGCCCTCCGCGCCCTCCTCCACCGGCAGGCGCGGATCGCCCGCAGGCGGATCGGCAAGCCTCTCGGCGAGGACGCACTCGACGCCGATCGCGTGTGGGGCCGCCGGTTCGACGGGCCGCCGGTCGAGCTCGCCGTCTTCGGCGACTCCATCGCCGCCGGACTCGGCGCGGAACGGCCCAAGGACACCCTCGGGGGCCGGCTGGCCAAAGGGGTCGCGCGGGCCACGCGCCGCCCGGTCCGGCTGCGGACGGCCGCGACGGTCGGCGCGGAATCGTCACAGCTGGCCTCGCAGGTCGATGCGCTGCCGGCCGAGTACAGACCGGACATCGCGGTGGTCGTCGTCGGCGGCAACGACGTGACGCACCGCATCCCGGTCGCGACGGCGACCGCCCACCTCGCGGACGCCGTTCATCGGCTGCGGGCGCGGGGCGCCGAGGTCGTCGTCGGCACCTGCCCCGACCTGGGAGCCCTCCGACCGGTGCCGCAGCCCCTCCGCGTGGTGGGCTCGCGCCTGTCCCGGCAGATGGCCCTGGCGCAGGAGGAGGCGGCCGTGGGGGCCGGCGCTCTCGCGGTGTCGCTCGGAACGACCGTCGGCCCGTTCTTCGTGTCGCAGCCGGCCGAGATGTTCAGCCTCGACCGCTTCCATCCGAGCGCCCTGGGCTACCGGCGCACCGCGGAGGCGCTGCTCCCGGCCGTGCTGTCGGCCCTCGCCGACCCGCTCAGTCCGCGTCCGAGGACGCCGCCCGTCCGGGCTCGCCTGCCGCGGCCAGCGTGACGCGCTTCTTCTCGCGGACGTAGACCTCGCGGCGAACCCGCGCGACCACGTCGCCCGAACGGTCGACGATCTCGGTCTCGAACCACTCCCGCACCTTCGTTCCGCCCCGCGCGCGCTCACGCAGCTCCTCGGCCTTCGCGCGGGGGACCTCGAACCGCGCCGTCAGGACTCCCCGGCCGGGCTTGAGGAACTCGATCTCGCCCCGGGTGTCCCACACCACGTAGTCACGGCCCAGCTGGTGCATGACGAGCATGAAGAAGTAGGGATCGGTCATGGCCGACATCGATCCGCCGAACGCCGTCTTGACGTAATTGCGCGTGAGGGCATTGACATGCAGCTCGACGGTCGCGCTGGTCCAGTCGTCGGCGAAGCGGCGGACCCGGATGCCGCTCCACAGGTTGGGAGCCCACAGGCTCATCCCGAGGGCGAGTCGTCGTGGCGTGATGCGCATGCCGTCATCCTGGCGGGGCCGGGATCGCGATGCGGCATCCTTTGTCGGCGCGGCACAACCCTTGACGCGTCGGGAGCATCGCTTGTTGGGTGGACCCATGAGCGAGCCGACTCCCGATCTGTGGCGCCGCGTCGACGCCTACCTCACCGACACCCTGGTGGGCCACGACCCCGCCCTCGAAGCCGCCGTCGTCGACCAGCAGGCGGCGGGGCTCCCCGCCATCGAGGTGGCGCCGGTGAACGGGAAGTTCCTCCATCTCCTCGCGCGGATCAGCGGCGCGCGGCGGGTGCTCGAGATCGGCACGCTCGGCGGCTACTCGACGATCTGGATGGCACGGGGCATCCCCGAGGACGGGCGGGTCGTGACCATCGAGGCGGAGCCCCGCACCGCCGGGATCGCGCGCGCGAACCTCGAGCGGGCCGGGGTGGCCGAGAAGGTGGAGATCAGGCTCGGACGCGCGGCGGACGTGCTGCCCGAGCTGGAGGGATCCGAGCCCTTCGACCTGGTGTTCATCGACGCCGACAAGGAGTCGAACACGATCTACCTCGACTGGGCGGCCCGACTTGGCCGGCCGGGCACAGTCGTCGTCGTCGACAACACCGTCCGCGGGGGAGAGGTGGCCAATCCCGCCACCGAGAACCCTCAGGTCATCGGCGTGCAGCGCGGACTCGAGATGCTCGGACGCGACCCGCGCTTCGATGCGACCGCGCTGCAGACGCTCGACCTGAAGGGATGGGACGGAGTCGCGCTCGCGGTCCTGGTCTGAGCGCGTCGCGCCCACGGCCGGAAGGCGCCGCATGTGACGCGCGCCCTGTGCCGAGGCATCCCGATCACTAGACTCGGGTGCGGACCGACGATGCTCCGAAGAACCACCCTCCACAAGCAAGGAGTCCCCTGTGGCACTGATCGAGGCTGTAGGCGCGCGCGAGATCCTCGACTCGCGCGGAAACCCGACCGTCGAAGTGGAGGTGCTGCTCGACGACGGCATCGTCCAGCGTGCGGCCGTCCCCTCGGGCGCGTCGACCGGAGCGTTCGAGGCGTACGAGCTGCGTGACGGCGACAAGAGCCGATACGGCGGCAAGGGCGTGCTCAAAGCGGTCGCCGCGGTGATCGACGAGCTCGGCCCCGCGATCGAAGGCGTCGACGCCAGCGAGCAGCGCATCATCGACGAGATCCTCATCGAGGTCGACGGCACCGACAACAAGAAGCGCGTCGGCGCGAACGCGATCCTCGGCGTCTCGCTCGCCGTCGCCAAGGCCGCGGCCGATTCGGCCGACCTGCCGCTGTTCCGCTACCTCGGCGGACCCAACGCGCACATCCTCCCCGTGCCGCTCTTCAACGTCATCAACGGCGGCGAGCACGCCGACAACGGCATCGACATGCAGGAGTTCTTCCTGGCTCCGATCGGGGCGGAGACGTTCTCCGAGTCGCTGCGGTGGGGCACCGAGGTCTACCACGTCCTCAAGGGCGAGCTGAAGGCCGCCGGCTTCGCCACCGGTCTGGGCGACGAGGGCGGCTTCGCGCCCGACCTGCCGAGCAACCGCGAGGGCCTGGACTTCCTCGTGCGCGCGATCGAGAAGGCGGGCTTCACCCCCGGCACCGACATCGCGCTGGGCCTCGACGTCGCCGCCACGGAGTTCTTCAACGACGGCGTGTACCGCCTCGACAACAAGGACTGGTCGGCCGCCGAGCTGACGGAGTACTACGTCGGTCTCGTCGCCGACTACCCGATCGTCACGATCGAAGACGCGCTCGCCGAGGACGACTGGGACAACTGGAAGGCCCTCACCGACGCGCTCGGCACGAAGACCCAGCTCGTGGGCGACGACCTCTTCGTCACCAACCCCACCCGTCTCGCCGACGGCATCAAGCGAGGCGTGGCCAACTCGCTGCTTGTCAAGGTGAACCAGATCGGCACGCTCTCCGAGACGCTCGACGCGGTCGACATGGCGCACCGCGCCGGCTACACCGCGATGCTCTCGCACCGCTCCGGAGAGACCGAGGACACGACCATCGCCGATCTCGTCGTCGCGACGGGTGCAGGACAGATCAAGAGCGGCGCGCCCGCTCGAAGCGAGCGCGTGGCGAAATACAATCAGCTTCTGCGCATCGAGGAGGAGCTGGGCGACGCGGCGACGTTCATCGGCCGCGCAGCCTTCCCGCGCTTCCAGGGCTGACACATCCAGAAAGGGGGAGCCGTGGCGAGAACGACGGCTCCCCCTTCCGGTTCCGCGGGACGCCGAGGGGACCGGCGCCCGGTCGACGTGCGGGGCTGGCTCGGCGGCATCCGCCTCTCCGGGTTCATGGTGATCATGCTCGGCCTGGTGGTCCTCGCCGCCTTCGTCCTCGTGCCGACCATCGGCACGTACGTCGACCAGCGTCAGCAGATCGCCGCACTCGAGGCCGCGGTGCAGCTCAGCCGCGAAGAGGTCGCCGAGCTCGAATCGCAGCGCGAGCGATGGACCGACCCCGCCTACATCACCACGCAGGCGCGGGAACGCCTGTACTACGTGCGTCCCGGCGAGGTGGTGTACCTCGTCTACAACGACCTCCCGCCCGAACGCGAGCCGCAGGAGCAGTCGCCGGTCAGCCAGGAGGTCGGTCAAACCCGGACCGATTGGATGTCGCAGCTCGTGCGATCGGTGACCGAGGCGGGACTCTCGCAGACCGTCAAGGGTCCGACGATCGGCGTCCCCGACGAGGAGCCGACGCCCGCGGCCACTCCCTGAGAGGTGCCGGACGCTCTCGCGGCGCGGCGCTCGGCGTCGTCCGGTCAGCACCGTCCCAGGCGTCGCCGGTAGCCTTGCCGACGTGACGTCCGTGCCGCTGCCCCCCGCCACCGAGGCCGACCTGGCCGTACTCCGCGAGCAGCTGGGCCGCCCCGCGCGAGGGGTCGTCGGCATCGCCGCGCGCTGCGTGTGCGGCAACCCGACGGTGGTGGCGACGTCGCCACGGCTGCCCGACGGCACCCCGTTCCCCACCTTCTACTACCTGACGCATCCGGCCGCGACCGTCGCCATGTCGGTGCTCGAGGCGGACCACGTCATGCGCGAGCTCTCAGACGAGCTGGAGGCCGACGAAGAGCTGCGAGCAGCGTATGCACGGGCCCACGACTCCTATCTCGCCGATCGCGCCGCCTACGGCGACGTGCCCGAGATCGAGGGCATCTCGGCCGGGGGCATGCCCACCCGCGTGAAGTGCCTCCATGCTCTCGCCGGTCACGCCCTCGCGGCGGGACCGGGTGTCAACCCGATCGGCGACCGTGCGCTGGCGCGCTCGTCGTGGTCGCCGCAGCGGTGCGTCTGCACCCATCCCGGGACGGGCGGATGACCGGCCGCCCCCTCGCGGCGGTCGCCGCAGCCTCCGTCGCGCTGACGCTCGTGGTCGCGGCGCCGGCGTCCGCGGCCACTCCCGACGCGCCGGAGGAGGACCCGGTCCGGGCGGCGGAGTACTGGCTGGCGGACTACGGCGTCGAGAAGGCGTGGGACACCACGCGCGGCGAGGGCGTGCGCATCGCGATCATCGACACCGGCATCGGACGAGGCCCGGTCGAGTTCGAGGGCGCGGTGGTCGGCGGCACGGACGTGTCGGGCGTCGGGTCTCCCGACGGCCGCACGCCGGTCGGGGCGGTCGACTCCGATCACGGCAGCTGGGTCGCGTCCCTCGCTGCGGGCCGCGGGACGGGCCCGGATGCCGGCATGATCGGCGTCGCCCCGGAGGCGGACCTGCTGTCGGTGTCCGTGGGCTTCGGCTCGGCCGCGACGACGAGCTTCACCGACCAGATCGCCGAGGCGATCCGGTGGTCGGTGGACCAGGGCGCGGACGTCATCAACATGTCGCTGACGACCAACGCGCCGGACTGGGACGAGAGCTGGGACGACGCCTTCCTCTACGCCTTCGAGAACGATGTCGTGGTGGTGGTGGCGGCCGGCAACCGGGGGAGCGGCACGACCCGCGTCGGCGCGCCCGCCACCATCCCCGGCGTGCTCACGGTCGCGGGCGTCGATCCCAGCGGCAAGGCGAGTGTCGAGGCATCCACTCAGGGCATCACCATCGGCGTGTCGGCTCCCAGCGAGAAGCTGGTCGGCGTGTCGGCCGACGGGCGCCTGGTGCTGTGGAACGGAACGAGCGGCGCGGCGCCGATCGTCGCCGGGATCGCCGCGCTCGTGCGTGCGGCCCACCCCGATCTCGATGCCGACAACGTCATCAACCGCATCATCGAGACCGCGCGTCCGGCTGCGGGCGCCGGGGCGGTCCCCGACCCGCTGTACGGCTATGGGCTCGTGGATGCCGAGGCGGCGGTGACCGCGGACGTCCCGACGGTCTCGGCCAACCCGATGGGAAGCCTCAGCGACTGGATCCGGCTCTACCGTCGCGCCCAGAGCGATCCGGTGCCGTCCCGGCCCACCGAGCCGGTCGAGGTCGCTCCGCTGCCACCCGCCGACGCCGCCCAGCGCGCCGCGTCCCCGCTCCTGCCCTCCCGCGAAACCGTGCTCTACGGGACGCTGCCGCTCTCGGTCGCCACAGCGACGGCTATACTGGTGGCGCTCGGCGTCACCGCAGCTGTCCGACGCATCCGATTGGCGTCCCGCGCGCCGAGCCGCTGACACAGGAGGAGCCTCCAAACGTGACCAACACCGTGCCTAAGATCCTCATCGTCGGTGGCGGATACGCAGGCTTCTACACGGCCTGGAAGCTCGAGAAGCATCTGCGCAAGGGCGAGGCCGACGTCACGATCGTCGACCCGCTGCCCTATATGACGTACCAGCCCTTCCTTCCCGAGGTGGCCGCGGGCTCGATCGAGGCCCGTCACTCGGTCGTCGCGCTCCGGCGCCACCTGAAGAAGACCCGCATCGTCGCGGCGAAGGTCACCGGCATCAACCACGCCGAGAAGGTCGCGACCATCACCCCGATCGCCGGCGAGCCCTACGAGTTCGAGTACGACCAGATCGTGGTCACCGCGGGAGCCGTCTCGCGCACCTTCCCGATCCCGGGCATCGCCGATAACGCGATCGGCCTCAAGACGATCGAAGAGGCGGTGGCGATCCGCGACCGCCTGATGTCGAACTTCGACAAGGCGTCCACGCTTCCGCCCGGTCCCGAGCGCGATCGGCTGCTCACGGTCGTCGTGGTCGGCGGCGGCTTCGCGGGCATCGAGGTGTTCGCCGAACTGCGCTCGCTGGCCTCGGCGCTCGTCAAGAGCTACCCCGAGCTCACGTTCGACGACACGCACTTCCACCTCGTCGAGGCGATGGGACGGATCATGCCCGAGGTGTCGCTGAAGACGAGCGAGTGGGTGCTCAAGAACCTCGCCCAGCGCGGCGCGTACGTGCACCTCGACACCCAGGTCACGGGGGCCATCGACGGCAACATCGAGCTCTCCACCGGCGAGACCATTCCGAGCGACCTCATCATCTGGACTGCGGGCGTCATGGCCAACCCCACCGTCGTGCGCGGCGGCGACCTCCCGGTCGAGGAGCGCGGCCGCATCCGCACGCGCGCCGATCTTCGGGTCGGCACGGCCGAGGAAGTCGTCGAGGGCGCCTGGTCGGCCGGCGACGTTGCCGCCGTGCCCGACCTCACCGGCGGCGGCGTGGGCGGCTACTGCGTTCCCAACGCTCAGCACGCCGTCCGTCAGGCCAAGCTGCTGGCGAAGAACCTGGTCGCCGTCCTGCGCGGCGAGGTGCCCCGCGAGTACTACCACAAGAACCTCGGCGCGGTCGCCGGACTGGGCCTGTGGGTCGGTGTCTTCCAGTCGGGCAAGATCGCCCTCAAGGGGCCCATCGCCTGGCTCGCGCACCGTGGCTACCACGGTCTGGCGATGCCGTCGTGGGAGCGCAAGTGGCGCGTGCTCTGGGGCTGGTGGAACAACTTCTGGCTGGGCCGCGACATGGTGAACCTGTCGACCGTCCAGAACCCTCGGTACGTCTTCGAGGAGTTCGCGGCACGCCCGCGTCCGGCCGCGCCCGCCATCACGCCGCCGGCCGAGCCGCGCGAGCAGGGCAAGGCCGCCGACCAGCCCGAGAAGGTCGAGGCCGACAAGGCCGCCGCGAAGAAGGCTCCCGCGAAGGCGGGCGCTGCGCGCTGACGACGGTAGCGTGGGAGCGTCCGCATCGACGGCGCCCCCGTAGCCCAATCGGCAGAGGCAGGCGACTTAAAATCGCTTCAGTCTGGGTTCGAGTCCCAGCGGGGGTACGTGTTCGAGTTCCTGACCGACCGGCCCGAGGTCGGCCTGCGGTGGTCGGCGTGCGCGGCGGACGCGGCATCCGATTCCCTCCTCGCCGAACGCGGGGCCGACCGGTCCCTCTCCACGGCGAGCGTCGGAAAGATCCTGCTCCTGATCGAGCTCGCCCGTCGCTTCGCCGCGGGCGAGCTGGAGCGAGCGAGACCCCTCGAGCGCGGCAAGGAAGCGGTGGGGGACTCGGGGCTGTGGCAGGCGATGGATGCCTCGTCCCTGTCGGCCGCCGACGCGGCACGTCTGGTCGGCGCGGTGAGCGACAATGTCGCGACGAACGTGCTCCTGGACCTGGTCGGGCTCGCCGCGGTGACCCGCGCCGCAGCCGACCTCGGCCTCACTCGCACCGCACTTCTCGACCGGGTGCGCGACGACCGCCTTCCGGAGCATCCGCCGGCGCTCTCCCGCGGAAGCGCGGCTGAGCTGGCGAGGCTCGCCGCGCGGCTCCACCGCCGAGACGTCTTCGGCACGGAGGCGAGCAGCGAGGTCGTCGCCTGGCTGTCGCTCGGCACCGATCTGTCGATGGTCGCGTCGGCTTTCGGTCTCGATCCGTTGGCTCACCGCGAGGCCGACCGCGGCATCCGGCTGTGGAACAAGACCGGAACGGATGCGGGGGTGCGCGCCGACGTCGGAGTCGTGACCTCGCCCGCCGGGGCGATCGCCTATGCGGTGCTCGCGGAGTGGGACGCGGATGCCCCGGCGACGGTGCGCGACGACGTGCTCACGGCGATGCGACGCACCGGCGACCGGATCCGGGCCGGCGGGGAGTGAACGCCATCCGTTCCGTGACGGCGGCCAAGGGCGCGGGCTCTAGGCTGGTGCCCATGTGCGCGCACCCGGAGGGAGCCGTATGAGCCTCGACCTGCTCTCCACCCCCACGGCGACGGAGCCCTGGACGGATCCGGCGGCGTACTGGACCGCGCTCTCGCGCGCCGTGGAGGGCCTGTCGGGCCCGATCGCCACGCTGAGCCTGCCCGCGCTGCGGTACAACGCGCTCGATATGGTCGTGCGGGCCGGCGGGGTGCCCATCCGCCTCGCGAGCAAGTCGGTGCGCGTGCGAGGGGCGATCGACGCGACGCTCGCCCTGGCGGGCTACCGCGGCATCCTGGCATTCACCCTTCCCGAGGCGCTGTGGCTCGCCGAGACCCACGACGACGTGGTGCTCGGCTATCCCACCGCCGACCGCGCGGCGCTCTCGACACTCGTGGCGGACGAACGGGCCGCGCGGTGCATCACCCTGATGGTCGACGACCCGGCCCAGCTCGACCTCGTCGATGCCGTGGCGGCGCCCGGCTCCCGCCCGGAGATCCGCGTGGCGATCGATGCCGACGCCTCGTGGCGGGCACCCGGCCTCGGCCACATCGGGGTGTTCCGTTCGCCCGTGCACGAGCCGGGCGACGTCGCCGCGCTGGGTCGCACGATCGCCGCGCGTCCGGGGTTCTCCCTCGTGGGGCTCATGATGTACGAGGCGCAGATCGCCGGCCAGGGCGATGCGACGGGTTCGGGGGATGCCGTCATCCGCTGGATGCAGCGTCGGTCCGGGGCGGAGCTGCGGCAGCGTCGGAGCGAGATCGTCGCAGCGCTTCGCGATGTCGCCCCGCTCGAGTTCGTCAACGGCGGCGGCACGGGGTCCCTCGAATACACGGCGTCCGACCAGTCGGTCACCGAGCTCACGGCGGGAAGCGGGCTGTTCGCCGGCCACCTGTTCGACGGGTACCGAGCCTTCCAGCCCGCCCCGGCTGCGGCGTTCTCACTCGAGGTCGTCCGCAAACCGGCCCCCGACATCGCCACCGTGCTCGGTGGGGGATGGATCGCGTCAGGACCGCCCGTGGCGTCGCGCCAACCGCTGCCGGTATGGCCCGCAGGCCTGCAGACCGTGCCTCGGGAGGGCGCCGGGGAGGTGCAGACGCCGCTGCGCGGCGAAGCCGCCCGCGACCTCCGGGTGGGCGACCGGGTGTGGTTCCGCCACGCCAAGAGCGGCGAGCTGGCCGAGCGGGTCGACCGCTATCACCTCATCGACGGCGACGCCATCGTCGGCGAGCTGCCCACGTACCGGGGCGAGGGGAGGACGTTCCTATGACCCGTCCGGGCGGCACATGGCAGAACTGGGGCCGGTCGGAGTCCGTGCGTCCCCGCCGCGTCGAATTCCCCCGGACGGCCGAGGCCGTGCGGCGCGCGGTCGTCGCGGCGTCGGCCCAGGGACTTCCGGTCAAAGCCGTCGGAGCGGGGCACAGCTTCACCGGCATCGCGGTCGCCCCCGGGGTTCTTCTGGACTTGAGCGACCTGACGGGTGTGGTCGCGGTGGATGTCGAGCGGTCGCGCGTCACTCTCCGTGCCGGCACGCGGCTCCATCAGGTCCCCGCGCTCCTGGCGCCGTACGGGCTGGCGATGCCGAACCTCGGCGACATCGACCGCCAGTCGGTCTCCGGTGCGATCTCCACCGGGACCCACGGGACGGGTGCGACCTTCGGCGGCATCGCGACCCAGGTGGTCGGAGCGACGCTGATCACGGCGGCGGGCGAGCCGCTCGTCGTGGACGAGACCGAGAACCCCGAGCTGCTGCCGGCGGTCGCGCTCGGCCTGGGCGCGCTCGGAATCCTCGTCGACGTGACGCTTCAATGCGTCCCGGCGTTCGTGCTGCACGCCGTCGAGCAGCCCGAGGACCTCGACGAGGTGCTGTCGCACCTCGACAGGCGCGTCGCCGAGAGCGACCACTTCGAGTTCTACTGGTTCCCCCACACCGAGCGCGCGATGACCAAGACCAATACGCGCCTGCCCGAGAGCGCGCCGAGGCATCCGCTCCCGCCCGTGGCGAAGTGGGTGGATGACACTCTCGTCGGCAACGGCCTCCACCAGGTCGCGTGCTCGGTGGCCAAGGCGGTGCCCGCGACCATCCCGGCCATCAACCGGCTGTCGGTGAGGCTCTGGGGCGATCGGGAATTCACCGATGCATCCCATCGCGTCTTCGCGACCGCGCGATCGGTGCGGTTCCGCGAGATGGAGTACGCGATTCCGGTCGAGAATCTCCGGCCCGCGTTCGACGCCGTCCGCGCCCTGATCGACGAAAGAGGCTGGCGCATCTCCTTCCCCGTGGAGGTGCGGTTCGCGGCCGCGGATGACCGCTGGCTCTCGACCGCCTACGGTCGCGAGTCCGCGTACATCGCGGTGCACCGATACTGGCGAGACGACCCGCGCGCGTACTTCGAGGCGGTGGAGGGGATCATGCTCGAGCACGGTGGTCGCCCGCACTGGGGGAAGATGCACACGCTGGATGCCTCGTCCCTGCGCGAGCGCTATCCGCGCTTCGAGGACTTCACGGCGCTGCGTGACCGCCTCGACCCGGGGCGGCTGTTCGCCAATCCCTACCTCGACCGCGTTCTCGGTGGGTAAGCGCTGAGAGTCGCAGACATGGGCGCATGCGCCGCGTCGCGCCCTCGCTAGGATGAGGGAAACCTCGAACGGAGTCACAGCTATGTGGGAATGGCTGATCCCGGTGGTGATCGTGGTGGCGTTGGTCGTCATCGTCGGGATCTACCTGTGGGCGACCTACAACTCTCTTGTGCAGCTCAACGTGCGTGTCGAAGAGGCCTGGAGTGACATCACCGTCCAGCTCAAGCGCCGTGCCGATCTGCTTCCGAACCTCATCGAGGCGGTGAAGGGGTATGCCGCACACGAGAAAGCGGTGTTCGAGAACGTCACGAGGGCGCGGGCCGAGACGCTGAACGCCCCCGGCCCCGCCGAGGCGGGCGTCGCTGAAGGGCACATGCAGCAGGCCCTGAGGTCGCTGTTCGCCGTCGCCGAGGCGTACCCGCAGCTGCAGGCCAGTCAGAACTTCCTGCAGCTGCAGCAGTCGATCGTCGACACCGAAGACAAGATCCAGGCGTCGCGCCGGTTCTACAACGGCGGCGTCCGCGAGCTGAACACGAAGATCAAGGTGTTCCCGAACAACCTCTTCGCGCGCAACCTGGGCTTCCAGGAGCGCGAGTTCTTCGAGGTCATCGACGGCGCCGCCATCTCCGAGCCTCCCCGCGTGCAGTTTTGACGCGAGCCGGATCAATGGGGGCGCAGCGGTAGCCTCGCCCGATGACCTACCGTCTGACGCGGGCCCAGGCTCGACGCATCGCGGTACGCGCCCAGCTGCTCACCGCTGATCGTCCTGCCGGGATCGTGGAGACGGTCGACGCGCTCACGGTGGTGAATATCGAGCCGACGGCGGCTGTCGCTCCGAGTGCGGACCTCATCCTCTGGTCCCGGCTGGGGTGGCCCTACCGGTCGGCGGATCTGGTGCGCCTGGTCGAGGAGGACCGCGCCCTGTTCGAGTGGGGCGGGTTCTACCGCACCATGGCCGACCTGCCGCTGCTGCGGGCCGAGATGGCGCAGCGGCCCCACTCGCGTGAGGCGCGTGATTGGCTGGCGGCGAACGACGGCTTCCGTCGCGAGGTGATGGCGCACCTGCGCGACCGAGGTCCGCTGCGACCGACGGACATCCCCGATACGGCGCAGGTCTCGTGGCGGTCCTCCGGCTGGACCGACAATCGCAACACGCTGCAGATGCTCGAGATGCTGGTGCTCCGGGGTGATGTGGCCATCTCGTCACGCGACGCGGGCGGTCGGCTGTTCGACCTGGCCGAACGGGTCTATCCCGCCGGTCTTCCCGAGGTCGCCCCGGAAGATGCCGCGCGGGAGCGAGCGGAGCGGCGGTTGGCGTCGCTCGGGATCGCTCGGGCGAAGAGCGTCGCGCAGCCGATCGAGCCCATCGACGTGGGAACGGTCGGACTCGAGGCGACCGTGGAGGGTGTCCCGGGGACGTGGCGGGTCGACGAGGCAGCGATCGGCGACGTCGCCGGGTTCGCGCCGCGGACGGCGCTGCTCTCGCCGTTCGACCGGCTGGTCTTCGACCGGCGGCGCCTCGAGGAGTTGTTCGAGTACGAGTATCTGCTCGAGATGTACAAGCCGGCGGCGAAGCGCCGGTGGGGATACTTCGCGCTCCCGATCCTTCACGGCGACCGCCTGGTGGGAAAGCTGGATGCGAGAGCCGACCGCAAGGCGGGCGTGCTGCAGGTGAACGCGATCCACGAGGACGTCCCCTTCGACGCGTCCGCCACGGCGGCGGTGCAGTCGGAGATCGATGACCTGGGCCGGTGGCTGGGTCTGGAGGTGCGGGGCGCGCCGGGGTGATCAGCGCACCGACAGGACCATCTGCTCGCCCTCGAACCGGACCGAGCCTCGCACGGACCAGTCGTCCGCAAGGTAGGTGAAGGATCCGGTCCCTCCGCTGCGGGAGGTCCCGGTGGCGGTGGCGACGATCGTGCCGCCGGTGGCGTCGAACCCGCTGGCGTCGGCCGACAGGGCGAGGGCGGGCTTCTTCTCGATCCGGAACGACACGGAGTCGAGCGAGGTGAGGTCGGCCGCCCACGGCACGCGGATGCCGCAGTTCGCGGGGATCTCGCTCGCCGGCGCGGCGCAGGCGTCGAGGTAGGCATCGAGCTGCTCCTGGGCCTGGTCGACGGCGTCGGGCGAGAGCCGGGTCTCGACCACGACGTCCGCGGGCTCACCGGGGAGGACGACGGCGTTCGCCTGTCCTGCGAGGATGCTTCGCGGGGCCGCGGCGACCTCGTAGGCGGCGGGGAGCAGCAGCAGGTCGGAACGCGCCGGGAACAGCGCGCCGCCGACGGTCACGGTGTCGCCGACCGGGGCTTCCCCGAGGACCGCCGCGGCCGTCAGCAGCCCGAGATCGCCGTTGCCGAGGCGCCATCGCCCCGCGGTCCGCTCGACAGTGAATCCGAGGTCGTGGGTCTCGCCACCGAGCGTGACCTCGGCGATGACTCCGGAGATGTCGGCGCTCTCCTCCCGGATCTCGACGATCCGGGCGTTCGAGACGCGTTCGGATGCGCCGGCGAACGCGTCGCGCACGAGCGGGTCGTTCAGGGGCTCGGCACGCAGCGACTCGATCGCCGCGAAGTCTCCCGACTCGAGAGCATCGAGATAGGCCCGAGCGGTCGCTTCGGGGCCTTCGGGCCGACCGAGGAGCCACCACGCGACCAGGCCGACCCCGACGGCCACCACGACACCGACGACGATGCCGACGACCGTCCCGCGCTTCACTCTCCCACGCTAGTCGCCCGGCTCATCGTGAGCGAGGGCGACCGGTTCGGCGGTCCGCGTCTCGTGCCGGACCGCCTCGGGCAGCGCGCCGGCGATGTCGTCGACCGCGTCACCCCACCGCGAGACCGAGATCGATGCCAGCGCCTGCCAGCGCGCAGCCTGCCGCAGTTCGTCGGCGACGCGGGCTGCGGCATCCGTGGGCCGTCCGTGCTCCCACCACGCCGACTGCACGAGCAAGGTCGATGCGGCCCGATCCGCCTTGAGGTCGACCCGGCCGACGATGTCGTCGCCCACCAGCATCGGAAGCGAGTAATACCCATAGCGCCGCTTCGCCGCGGGGGTGTAGATCTCTATTCGGTACTCGAAGTCGAACAGCCGCTGCGCCCGCTCGCGGAACCAGACCATCGGATCGAACGGCGTCAGCAGCGCCTGCGCGTCGACCCCACGCGGGAGGCGCGCGTCGCGGTGGAGCCACGCCTTCGCGGGCCGGCCCGCCGTCGTCCAGCCTTCGACCGTGACCGGGTGCAGGTCACCGGCGTCCACGAGATCGTGCACGGCGGCCAGGACGGCGGGGCGATTCGCGATCCGCCAGTAATCCGCGAGATCGGACGCCGTGGCGACGCCGTAGGCCGCCGCGGCCCGCCGGACGAGCTCCCTGATCGCGTCGTCGCGCGCGACGGGAGCGGCGAGCACGTCGGCCGGAATGACGTCGCTCGCGAGCGCGTACCGGCGCTCGAACCCGCGTCGGCCGGCGATCGCCACCTCGCCGAAGAGCCACAGATACTCGAGGGCGTGCTTGACGACATCCCAATCCCACCAGGGGCCGCGCGCGCCGGACTTCGCATCGTGCTCGATCTGGGCGGGGCGGAGGGGACCGCGATCGGCGAGCTCGGCACGCACCCAGTCGACGATCCGACGGTTCGATGAGAACCAGCCGTCGGCGTTCGAGCCGTACTTGGCCCGCATGTCATCCATGCGGAAGCGGAACAGGGCCCAGTCGGCCGCCGGCACGAACGCCGCGACGTGCGCCCAGTACTCGACGTACGGGGGTCGACGCGCGAACAGCAGACGGTCGAGTGCCGCCGTGTCGTAGGCGCCCAGCCGCGAGAAGAGCGGCATGTAGTGCGACCGCGCGAAGACGTTCACGGAGTCGATCTGCAGGGTGGCCAGTCGCCCCAGCGCCGAGTTGAGCTGACGGGTGCCTGGGGCCGGTGGCCTCGGCTGGGCGAACCCCTGAGCCGCGAGGGCGATGCGCCGGGCCTCGCTCGCGCTCAGGGTGGACTTCACGCCGGCCATCGTAGCGACCGGCGCCGACACTCGGAGGGCACCGCTCCGTCGCATCACCGGCGCGGCATGCGACCCGCCTAGACTGGCGGGATGAGCGGGTCCGACGAGAAGTCACGCGGCTCGTTGTTCGACGCCCTCCGCGACCGACGCCGGGTGGTCGCGACGGAGCTGTCGGACAGCATTCCCCGCGGCATGCGGATCGCCACCGCCTACTCGTGGCGATTCCTCGTGATCGCTGCGGCGATCGGCGTGGCGATCTGGCTGGTCATCCAGCTCAAGCTCCTCGTCATCCCCCTGCTGGTGGCGATCCTGATCACGGCGCTCCTCTGGCCCGCCTTCACGTGGATGCTGCGCCATCGCGTGCCGCGCTGGCTCGCCATCGTCATCTCCGTCGTCGGCACGATCGCCATCGTGGCGGGCCTGCTGTGGCTTGTCGCGTGGCAGGTCGCCCGGGAGTGGCCGTCCGTGCAGTCGAGCACGGTCGAGGCGGTCGAACGGTTCCGCGCCTACCTGATCGACGGGCCCCTCCACCTGACCGAGACCCAGATCGACGACCTGCTCGCGCAGGGGTGGTCCTTCGTGCAGGAGCAGGCCGAGCTGCTGTGGTCGGGCGCGCTGGCCATCGGGTCGACCGTCGGGCACGTGCTCACGGGCGGCATCCTGGCCTTCTTCATCCTCCTCTGCCTGCTCGCCGACGGCGGCGGGATCTGGCGCTGGACGATGCGTCTCTTCCCGAAGCGGGCGCGGCCGGCAGCCGACGGCGCGGGCCGCGCGGGGTGGGTGACGGTCGTCAACTACGCGCGCACGCAGCTCCTCGTCGCGACGATCGACGCGATCGGCATCGGCCTGGGAGCGTTCCTCCTGGGAGTCCCTCTCGCCATCCCCGTCGCCGTCCTGGTGTTTTTGGGCGCGTTCGTCCCCATCGTGGGCGCGGTGGTCACCGGCGCGATCGCCGTCTTCCTCGCCCTCGTGTACAACGGCCCGTGGATCGCCCTGTGGATGCTCGTGGTCGTGCTCGGCGTGCAGCAGCTCGAGGGCCATGTGCTCCAGCCGCTGCTCATGGGCTCCGCCGTCAAGGTCCACCCGCTGGCGGTCGTGCTGGTGGTCGCCGGCGGTGCGATGATCGCCGGCATCCCGGGCGCGCTCTTCGCCGTGCCGCTCGCGGCGTTCGTCAACGTGGTCGCCGTCTATCTCGGTCAGCGGGCCTGGGAGACCGGCGCCGCCCCCACCGGCGACCTCATCTGGAACACCGTTCCACGCCCCCGAAGGACCGTCTCGTGAGCCTCTCGTCTCCTCCCGCGCACCGCTCCTCCATGCCGACGCTCGCCGATTTCGAGGATGCGGCGGCCGTCCTGGACGGGGTGATCGCGCACACGCCGCTCGATGAATCCCTCCACCTGACGGAGCTGCTGGGCGTGCCGGTACACCTGAAGCTCGAGAACCTGCAGCGCACCGGATCGTTCAAGATCCGCGGCGCCACGTACCGCCTCTCCCGGCTCACCGCCGAGGAGCGTGCACGCGGCGTGGTCGCGGCATCCGCCGGCAATCACGCCCAGGGCGTCGCCCTGGCGGCCAAGTCGCTCGGCATCGCCGCCACGATTTTCATGCCGTTGGGTGTGCCGGTGCCCAAGCTCCTGGCCACGCGAGGGTACGGCGCCGACGTGATCCTGGAGGGCGCGACCGTCGAGACGCCGCTGCGGCTGGCCGCCGAGTTCGCCGAGCGGACCGGGGCGGTCTTCATCCACCCGTTCGACCACCCCGACGTGATCGCCGGACAGGGCACGCTGGGCCTCGAGCTGATGGACGAGCTCCCCGATCTCGACACCGTGGTGCTGGGGATCGGCGGGGGAGGACTCGTCGCGGGCGTCGCCGCCGCCGTCAAGGCCCGCGCGGCCGCCGAGGGGCGCACGGTGCGCGTCATCGGCGTCCAGGCCGAAAACTCCGCCGCCTACCCGTCGTCACTCGCCGCCGGACACCCGCTCGAGGTCGCCACGCGGCCGACGATCGCGGACGGCATCGCCGTGGCCAGGCCCGGCGACCTCCCGTTCGAGATAATCCGCGACCTCGTCGATGAGGTGGTCACCGTCACCGAGGACGACATCGCCCGCGCCCTCCTGGTACTGCTCGAGCGCGCGAAGCAGGTCGTCGAGCCGGCGGGAGCCGTCGGGGTGGCGGCGATCCTCGCCGGCAAAGTGCGCGCGAACGGCCCGACCGTGAGCGTGCTGTCGGGCGGCAACATCGACCCGCTGCTGCTCCAGCGCGTCGTCGCACACGGGCTCGCGGCATCCGGTCGCTACATGACCCTCCAGATCCCGCTGCCCGACCGACCGGGCCAGCTCGCGCGCGTGTCGGAGCTGCTCGCGCTCGCCGGAGCGAACGTCACCGAGGTCCTGCACACGCGCCACGGCCAGGGCCTGCAGATCAGCGAGGTCATCCTGCAGCTGAGCGTCGAGACGCGGGGCGAAGAGCACCGCGCGCACGTCATCGCCGTGCTGGAGGATGCCGGCTTCACGCCGAGGGTCGTCGCCGACTGACCGCGCCCGCGACGGCCGGCCGGGCTACTGGCCGGTGTAGGTCTCGACCTTGACGATCTCGACCGTGATCTCGCGGCCGTTCGGGGCGGTGTACGACGTCTTCTCGCCCTCTTTGCGACCCAGGATGGCGGCGCCGAGCGGCGAGGCCTCGCTGTACACGTCGAGCTCGGACCCCACCGCGATCTCGCGGTTGCCCAGCAGGAAGACCTCCTCGCCGCCGGCGACGATCGCGGTGATGACGGTGCCCGGTTCGACGACGCCGGTGGACTCGGGAGCCTCGGAGACGGTCGCCGTCTTCAGCAGGTGCTGGAGGGTGCGGATGCGCGCCTCCTGCTTGCCCTGCTCGTCCTTCGCAGCGTGGTACCCGCCGTTCTCCTTGAGGTCGCCTTCTTCGCGAGCGGCCTCGATGCGCTTGGCGATCTCTTCGCGACCCGTGGTCGAAAGGTGCTCGAGCTCGGCGGCGAGACGGTCGTAGGCGTCCTGGGTGAGGAAAGTCACGGGTGCGTCGTTCGACACGGCTGACTCCTTCGGTGGAGGGGGAGGGCGATAAACCGAACGCCCCGGCTCACGGCCAGGGCGCACATCTGCTGCAGTCGCACCAGACTACGTCACCCAGCAACTGTTGACAAAACCCGTGGTGGCCGGGGCGGTGGTCGGCACGCTCTCTCGGAAAGCGCGCGAATGCTGGTCGGATGCCTCGATCTCGACGATCCGCCACCCGACGATGCCGTGCTCCTCGTCCTGCGCCTCGAGCGCGCACGCGATGGAGCGGCCGGCCGGCGCGGTGACCTGGAAGGCCAGCGTCACGGAGTGCTCGTCGACGACGTCGAACCCCGTGGTGTCGACGTCGACGGCGTTCAGCGAGTTCGACACCGTGACCCAGCCGATGTATCCGAGCGCGAGGGCCGCCACCGCGACCACGGCGGCGATCAGCCAGCGACGCCGAGGGCTGCGACGTCGTCCGTAGCGCTCGTCGAGCATGTCCTGTGTCGTCATCGGTGATCCGTCGGAAGATTAGGCTGGAGTTCCAGGCTATGCGCTCCGGGGCGCGGCCGATGCCATCCCGCCCGCACCGGGCAGATCGAGGATCCCATGCACGACGCACTCGCCGCCTTCGCCACCGCGGCGGCAGCGACGCCCACGCCGTCTCCGACACCGACACTTCCCGATCCGGCGACGGTGACACCCGGGGCCTGGGGGTTCGTGATCACGGCGCTCGTCGCCGTCGCCACGATCCTGCTGGTGTGGGACATGATCCGGCGAATCCGCCGTGGCCGCGTCCGCGCCGACATCGACGAGCAGCTCGACGCCGAGCAGCAGGCCGCGCTCGCGGTCGAGGCGACCGAGACCGACGACGACAACGTCGACTCCGGCTCGGACGGGCCGCAGCGCCCCTGATACCCCGCGAGGGGATCCACCCCTCGGGGACGGTCGCTCAGCCGGGCAGGCCCAGCGAGGGCGAGAAGGGCTCCACCGCGATGATCAGGCACGCTGTCCAGTGGCACAGGAACGCGAGGACCGTGCAGACATGGAAGATCTCGTGGAAGCCGAAATGGCCGGGCCAGGGGTTGGGCCGCTTCAGCGCGTAGATGACGGCGCCGACCGTGTACAGGATTCCGCCGACGGCGATGAGCACCATCATGGCCACGCTCGCGCGCAGGAGGTCGGGGAGGTACATGACGGCCGCCCAGCCGAGGGCCAGATAGAGGGCCACGTAGAGCCAGCGCGGCGCGTGGATCCAGAAGACGCGAAAGACGATCCCCAGCAGCGCCCCCGACCACACGACGACGAGAAGGATCAGTCCCTGCTCGGGAGGCAGGGCGAGGACCGCGACGGGCGTGTAGGTGCCGGCGATGAGGAGCAGGATGTTGGCGTGGTCGATGCGCTTGAGTACGGCCTTGGTCGTCGGCCCCCAGTTGAAGCGGTGGTAGAGCGCCGAGTTGCCGAACAGCAGCAATGACGTGGCCATGAACACGGCGCACGCCCACTTCGCGGCACCGCCCTGCGCGAGGGCGATGAGGACGATGCCCGCCGCGATCGCGACCGGGAACGTGCCCGCGTGGATCCAGCCGCGCCACGTCGGCTTGATCTCTGGTCGGGCAGCGTCGACGGCCGCGGCGTCGAGAAGTGGCAGCACGGGGATTTCGGGCGCCCGGGAGAGGCGGCTGCGACGGCTCATCTCCCAAGAGTAGACGGAGAGGCATGCCGCGCGAGGCACATACCGGGTCTCACAATCCGTGGCACTCGGTATCACGCTTCGGTCAGGGTCGTGCGGGCGGTAGCGTAATCGTGTGACGCGAGCGAGGTCGAACGAGGGCAGAGGCCCCCTCTACCGGCTCTACATCAACCGCCTGCGCCGCCGCCTCGAGCCCGCCGCCGTGCCGCGGCACGTCGCGATGATGATCGACGGGAACCGACGCTGGGCGCGGCAACTCGGCTACGCCTCAGCTGCGCACGGCCACCGCGCCGGCGCCGCGAAGATGCGCGAGTTCCTGGAGTGGTGCGACGACGTCGGCGTGAAGGTCGTGTCGCTCTACCTGCTGTCGGGCGACAACCTTCGCAAGCGCGATTCCCGCGAGCTCTCCGATCTCATCGAGATCATCGCGGAACTCGCACACGAGCTCTCCATGGAGCCCGACTGGCGGGTGCAGCACGTGGGGCGCTCCGACCTGCTGCCGGCGGACCTCGCCCGCGTGCTCGCCGAGGCCGAGGCGCGGACGAAGGGGAACTCGGGGCTGCACGTGAACCTCGCGGTCGGGTACGGCGGGCGCAGCGAGATCGTCGACGCGGTGCGCAGCATCATCGCTCAGCACGACGAGGAGGGGGGCTCGCTCGAGGAACTGGCGGCGAGCCTCACGCCGGAGCAGATCGGTGAGCATCTCTACACCGGCGGCCAGCCCGACCCGGACCTCGTGATCCGGACGTCGGGGGAGCAGCGCCTCAGCGACTTCCTCCTCTGGCAGTCGGCGCATTCCGAGTTCTACTTCGTCGAGGCGCTCGGGCCCGACCTGCGCGAGGTCGACTTCCTCCGCGCGATCCGCGACTTCACCACGCGCGACCGCCGCTACGGCGGCTGAGCGCCCCCGGAGCGGGCGACCCGCGCCGTGACAGAATGGGTCCGTGGGGGATCTCGACTCATTTCTCGCGTCGTTCGACGGCGAACCCGGGTATCTCGACTGGGCCGCCTTCGGGCCTCTGTCGCCCGCCGTGCGCGCTGAGGCGCAGGCCGACACCGAGCTTCTCGGCTCCGGGCGGCGAAGCAGCATCGAACTCGTCGACGACCATGCGCGCACGGCGCGCGGACTGCTCGCCGACCTGCTGGGGACGGATGCCTCGCAGGTCGTCCTGCAGCCCTCGACCAGCTACGGGCTCATGCAGGCGATCTACGGCCTCGCCGGCGGCCTGCTGCTCAGCCGCGCCGAGTTCCCGAGCCTGACGGTGTCGGCGACCCGGGCGTCGGAGGCGCTGGGGTCGATCGAGCTGCAGTGGATCGACCCGGTGGGGGGATTCGTGACGCCCGACGCCGTGCGTGCAGCGCTCACGCCCGAGACCCGGGCGGTCGCGGTGAGCCTCGTGGACTTCCGCACCGGATACCGCGCCGACCTCACCGCGCTCCGCGACGTCATCGGCGACCGCCTGCTCATCGTCGACGCCATCCAGGGGTTCGGCGTGGTGGCGGCGGACTACGCCGCCGCCGACGTCGTGTGCGGCAACGGGTACAAGTGGCTGCGCTCCGGGCGCGGGACCGGATTCGCCTGGTACGGGGAGCGCGCGCTCGAGCGCATCGCACCCGTCCTCTCGGGATACCGGGGCACCGAGGCATCCGGTCTTCCCCTCGACGAGGTCCCCGCGCCGGCGCCCTCGGCGGAGGCCTTCACCGTCAGCGGCATCGACACCCTCGCCGCCGCGCGACTGGCGTCGGCGCTGCAGGAGTTCTCCGAGGTCGGCGTCGCGGCCATCGAGGCCGAACTCGCCGCCCGCACCGCCGACGTCATGTTCTTCGCCGACCGCTACGAGGTGCCGGTGATCACGCCGCGCGAGCCCGAACGGCGAGCCGGCATCGTGAGCCTGGCCCCGGCGCCGCAGGACGCCGCCCCGCTCGCCGCGTCGCTGGCCAACCACGGCTTGACCGTGACGGTGCGGTCCGGTCTCGTGCGCGTCGCCCCGCACGTGGGGACGGGCGCCGACACGCTGCGGCTCTTCGGCGACGCGCTCGCGGCGTTCTCGTCGTCCCGCGTCTGGTGAAATTCACCTGACCGTCACATGCCCGGGCGTGTCGCGCCGAGCCGAAGCCCGGCGGCGGACGTACGTTCATCACATCGGGCAAGGCGCCCGTTCGAGTCGGCCTTCCGGACCACGACTCGTGACCATGGTCGACTCGTGACTGCCGGGTTCTCCACCCGGGGCGGGAGTGGGTTGTGACCACACGAGCACCACACGAGCAGTACAGTCAGGACCTCGAGCGGACGGACGATCTCGACCAGGATCTCCGCACCTACGTTCTCGACACCTCCGTGCTGCTGAGCGATCCGCGGGCGTTCTTCCGCTTCGCCGAGCACAACGTCGTGATCCCCGTCGTGGTGATCACGGAGCTCGAGGGCAAGCGCCACGACCCCGAGATCGGCTACTTCGCCCGCCAGGCTTTGCGCCACCTCGATGAGTTGCGCGTCGAGCACGGCCGGCTCGACTTCCCGGTCCCGGTCGGTGCCGGCGGCACGCTCCGTGTGGAGCTCAACAACACCGACGCCTCGGTCCTCCCGTCGGGCATGCGCCTCGGCGACAACGACAGCCGCATCCTCGCCGTTGCGATGCATCTGGCCTCGGAGGGGCAGGAGGTCACCGTCGTCTCCAAGGACCTCCCGATGCGCGTGAAGGCCGCGTCTCTCGGCGTCTCGGCCGAGGAGTATCTCGCCGAGCAGGCCGTCGACTCCGGGTGGACCGGGATCGCGACGATCGACGTCTCGGGCGACGACATCTCCGACCTGTACGAGAGCGAGGTCGCCGCCACGGACGACGTGAAGGGACTTCCCGTCAACACGGGACTCATCATCCATTCCGAGCGCGGATCGGCGCTCGGACGGGTGACGGGCGACGGGGCGTACAAGCTCGTGCGCGGCGACCGCGAGGTGTTCGGTCTGCACGGCCGCTCCGCCGAGCAGCGGATCGCCATCGACCTCCTGCTCGACCCCGAGGTGGGGATCGTCTCGCTGGGAGGTCGCGCCGGCACCGGCAAGTCCGCTCTGGCGCTGTGCGCAGCGCTCGATGCCGTTCTGGAACGTCAGCAGCAGCGCAAGATCATCGTGTTCCGTCCGCTGTTCGCCGTCGGCGGCCAGGAGCTGGGCTATCTGCCCGGCGATCAGCAGGAGAAGATGAACCCGTGGGGCCAGGCGGTGTTCGACACCCTCGGATCGGTCGTCTCGGCGAACGTCCTCGACGAGGTCGTCGAGCGCGGCCTGCTCGAGGTGCTGCCGCTGACCCACATCCGGGGCCGCTCGCTCCACGACGCATTCGTGATCGTCGACGAGGCCCAGTCGCTCGAACGCAACGTGCTCCTCACGGTCCTCAGCCGCATCGGGCAGAACTCGCGGGTGGTCCTCACGCATGACGTCGGCCAGCGCGACAATCTGCGGGTCGGACGTCACGACGGCGTCGCCTCGGTCATCGAGACGCTCAAGGGCCACGGGCTGTTCGGCCACGTCACGCTCGTGCGCTCCGAGCGGTCGGCGATCGCCGCGCTGGTGACCGACCTCCTCGAGGCCGGCGAGCTCGCCTGAGATCACAGCGAGAGGGGGCGGGGGTGCGGCATCCCCGCCCCTTCTCGCTGTCTGCGGTTGTCGCTGACCGCGCACGGGAACCGCTATCCCATATGAGAGGAGTCTCATGCCCCGGCCACCTGCCGTTGCCCTCAGTCTGCGACCATGGAAGAAGACAGAACCGGTGTCTGGGGCACGGAGGTCGACATGGACGGTCGTACGCGACTCGCCATCGGTGGCATTGCCACCGTTGCCGCGAGTGTCGCGGTGATCTGCACCGTCGCGCTCACGAACTCCGCCGCGCTGTCGCACGCCGACGCGGTCGCCATCCGTGCGGCCAAGATCGTCGTTCCCGCCGGCAAGGCGACCGCCCCCGATCGACCGGCGCAGACCACGGAACCGGCGCCGGCCCCCACCGACGATACGGCGCCCGCGGACCCGGCCGACACCGCACCCGCCCCCGAGATCGTCCCCGCTCCTGCTCCGGTGGTCGTCGCCCCCTCCGTGTCGGCGCCCTCGTCGAGCGCGCCGACTCCGGAGCAGCCGACGGACCCGGGCGCGAAGGCCGTGGCCGACGCGGTCCGCGCCGGCGCCTGGGACACCATCCGCGAATGGGCGGTCGGCTGGGGGTGGTCCGCCGAGCGGATCGACGCCTGGATCGCGAAGCTCCAGAGACTTCGCGACGCCGCCGCGGGTCCGGTGCCGCCCGTCGGAGACGACCAGCGCCAGGTCGTATCCCCTGACGGCAACCGCGTCAGTGGCCCGGACGCCGCCGTGCAGGTGCAGGGAAAAGACAAGGATCGGTCGAGGTGGACCGAACCCGGGAGAAAGCGCCCCGCTGAAGCGGGTGCGAACGCCGGAAGCCGGCCGCTCTGGCCGCGCGACGGCGCGAAGAAAGACCGATCGCAGGTTCCCCCAGACCTCGTCGATCGATGAGGGCAGGATCCCCCAGTCCCGCCCTACAGTCCCCGGTGCGTCCCCCAGCGCCGGGGGCTTCTTCGTCGCCGCGCGACGTCACTCCCAGCGGTATCCGGCCCCCCGGACCGTGACGATGTGATCGGAGCCGAGCTTGCCGCGCAGGTACCGCACGTACACGTCGACCACGTTCGAGCCAGGGTCGAAGTCCAGGCCCCACACGCGGCTCAGCAGCAGCTCCCGGCTCAGCACCCGGCCGGGATTGCGCAGGAACTGCTCGGCGAGCGCGAACTCGCGGGCGGACAGATCGACGTCCACGCCCCCGACCGTCGCGCGGCGGGCGAGGATGTCGAGCACGACGTCGCCGTGCGACACGGCCACTCCGACCTGCGGGGTCGTCTCGCGCAGGCGCGAGCGGACGCGGGCCAAAAGCTCCTCGAACGTGAACGGCTTCGGCACGTAGTCGTTCGCGCCGGCATCCAGCCCCTCGACCGTGTCGCGGGTGCTCGACCGCGCGGTCAGCATGATGACGGGCACGGACGATCCCCGCGCACGGAGTTCGCGGAGCACCTCGAACCCGTCCATCGTGGGAAGGCCGACATCGAGCAGCACGAGGTCGGCGTCGCCGCGCAGTGCCACCTGGAGGGCGTCGGCGCCGTCTTCGACGAGGAGGGTCTCGTACCCCGCGCTCTCGAGGCCCCGGCTCACGAAGGAGGCGATACGGGGCTCGTCCTCCACGATCAGGATCTTCGTCATGCCGATGTCTCCCGTTGGAGGACGTCGCCCGCGCGCACCGGTGCCGGAAGCTGTGCTGCGGTGGGGGGCAGGTGGATGGTGAAGGTGGCGCCGCCACCGGGGGTGTCGCTCACGGTGCACGAGCCGCCATGGCCTTTGGTGATGGCGTCCACGATCGCCAGTCCGAGGCCGGAGCCGCCGACGGAGCGCTTGCCCGCCGCGCGGTCGAAGCGACGGAAGATGCGGTGGCGTGCGGCCGGCGGGATGCCCGGACCGTGATCGCGCACCCACATGCGAGCGCCGTCCGCGTCCAGCGAGGATCCGATCTCGATGGGGGAACCCTCGGGCGTGTACTTGGCGGCGTTGTCGGCGAGCTGCAGCCACGCCTGGAGGAGCCGGTCCTGGTCTCCGCGGACGAGTCCCTCGGCCTGCGTCTCGACGCTCCAGGCGTGATCAGGGATCACGGCCACGAGCTCGCCGACGCGCTCGGTCAGTGCGCCGAGGTCGACGTCGCCGATCAGGTACGAGTCGGCCTCTGCGGCGGCGAGCAGGTCGATGTCCTCGACGAGCCGCGCCAGGCGGTCCAGTTCGGCGATGCCGATCTCGCGGGTCGAGGCGGCGTCGCCCGCGTCGGACGGGTTCATCAGCTCGAGGTGCCCGCGGACGATGGTGATCGGGGTCTTCAGCTCGTGCCGGACGTCGTCGAGGAGCTGACGCTGCACGTCGACGGACCCCTCGATGCGGTCGAGCATGGAGTTCACCGTACGCGACAGATCGGAGATGTCGTCGTTGCCCTGCGTCGACAGGCGCGGCGAGAGGTCGGTGATCGAGATGGCGTCGGCGGTCTCGCGCATGTGCCGGATGGGGGAGAGGAGGCGTCCGGTAACGAACCACCCGACGACGCCGATCGCGATGAGCACGGCGACGGCGGCGATCATGTACGTCGCCATCGCCACGGTCACCGGCTCGAGCTCCGCGCCGAGGTTGACCGCCCGCACGTAGACGCCCTTCTGGTCGTCGCCTTCCATCTCGACGGGGATGGCGATGTAGCGCAGGGACCCGTCGTCGGTCACGGCGGTGCCGATCTTGGTGTCGCCTCCCGCGGTGTCCTCGACGGCGCGCTGGATGAGGGCGTTGTCGTGCGAGATGTCGAACCCGGACAGGGTGCGGGGGCGGAAGCGGGCCACGCCGTCGATGATGGCGACGGATGCCTCGTTCCGGGCGGGCACGAGGCTGGCCACCGCGTCGCGCAGATAGTCCTCGACGCGCTCGTACTCGCGGATGTCGAGAGTGTCGGTGGCCAGCGGCGTCCCGTCGCCGCCGTCGGTCTCTTCGACGGCCGATTCGTCGGACATCGACGCGACCGTCTGCAGTCCCTCGACCTGCGCCTCGAGTCGGTGGTCGATCTCGATGATCACGCGCTCGCGCTGCACGAGGAACGTCACGCTGCCGACGATCGCCAGGCCCACGCACGCCACAGCGAGGATCGCTGCGAGAATTCGCACGCGAGCCGGGATCGGGCGGGGCGACGAGCGGGCCACGCGTCAATTATCCCGCGAGCGGGTGCCCCGCGTCACGGCGCGATGCTCAGCCCGGGTGCGTCATCGACAGCAGGTCGAGCTTCTCGTCGAGCTGCTCGGCCGTCAGCTCGCCGCGCTCGACGTAGCCGAGATCGATGACGGCCTCGCGAACCGTGATGCCCTTGGCCACGGAGTGCTTCGCGATCTTCGCCGCCGCCTCGTAGCCGATCAGCTTGTTCAGGGGCGTCACGATGGACGGCGACATGCCGGCGTAGGCGGCGGCCCGCTCGACGTTCGCCTCGAGGCCGTCGATGGTCTTGTCGGCCAGCAGCCGCGCCGCGTTGGCCAGGAGGCTGATCGATTCGAGCACGGCGGTTCCCATCACCGGGATCGCGACGTTGAGTTCGAACGATCCGGATGCTCCGGCCCACGCGACGGTCGCGTCGTTGCCGATGACGCGGGCGCAGACCATGAGGGTGGCCTCCGGCACGACCGGGTTGACCTTGCCGGGCATGATCGACGATCCGGGCTGCAGATCGGGGATGTGCAGTTCGCCGAGGCCCGTGTTGGGCCCGGAGCCCATCCACCGGATGTCGTTGTTGATCTTGGTGAGCGAGACGGCGATGGTGCGGAGGGCCCCGGATGCCTCGACCAGTCCGTCCCGGTTCGCCTGGGCCTCGAAGTGGTCCTTCGCCTCGGTGATGGGCAGTTCGGTGTCGGCCACGATCAGTTCGATCACCTTCTGCGGGAATCCCAGCGGGGTGTTGATGCCGGTCCCGACCGCGGTTCCCCCCAGCGGCACCTCCGCCACCCGGGGGAGCACCGCCTGGACGCGTTCGATGCCGAGGCGCAGCTGGCGCGCGTAGCCGCCGAACTCCTGCCCGAGGGTCACGGGGGTCGCGTCCATCAGGTGCGTGCGGCCGGATTTGACGACCGACTTCCACGCCTCCGCCTTCGTCTCGAGGGCGACGGCGAGGTGATCGAGCGCGGGGATGAGGTCGTCGATCAGCTCCTGGGTGACGGCGATGTGCACGGACGTCGGGAAGACGTCGTTGGACGACTGCGAGGCGTTGACGTGGTCGTTCGGGTGAACCGTGCGGCCGAGGTCGTCAGTGGCGAGCGTCGCGAGGACCTCGTTCATGTTCATGTTCGACGAGGTGCCGCTGCCGGTCTGGTAGACGTCGATGGGGAATTGGTCGGAGAACTCGCCCCCGATGATGCGGTCGGCCGCCCGGGCGATCGCGTCCGCGATGGCGGGGTCGAGGGTGCCGAGCTCTTTGTTGGCGAGTGCCGCGGCCTTCTTGATGCGGGCGAGAGCCACGATCTGGGCGGGCTCGAGCGGATCGCCGGAGATCGGGAAGTTCTCCACCGCGCGCTGGGTCTGCGCGGCGTAGAGCGCGTTCTTGGGCACGCGCACCTCGCCCATCGTGTCGTGCTCGATGCGGTACTCGGTGTCGGTCACGTCGTCGTTCCTCCGTTGTTGCGAGTGTTTCAGGCGTCGTCGCCGACGTCGCCCACGATGATGCCGGGCACGGCGGTGCCTTCGGCGAGTCGGTAATTGGCGCCCACGATCGCGAGTCTGCCTTCGGCGACGGCCTCGCTGATCAGCTCGGACGAGCGCAGCAGCTCACCCACCGTGTCGCGCAGGTGCTCTCGGCCGACCTGCTCGGCGTCGATCGTCACGGGCGGGACGCCGTCGATGGTCCCTTGTCGTACGACGCGACGCACGGCCGGCACGATCGGGGCGATCTGGCGCCAGATGTTGGCGGGCAGGGACGGGGCGTCGGCCCGGGTGCTCTCGATGGCGGCGTTGACGGCGCCGCAGGCGTCGTGGCCGAGCACCAGGATCAGCGGAACCTCGAGCACCGCCACGGCGTACTCCAGGCTGCCGACGACGGAGTCGGAGATCACCTGTCCGGCGTTGCGCACGACGAAGAGGTCGCCGAGGCCCTTGTCGAAGATGATCTCGGCCGCGAGGCGGGAGTCGGAGCAGCCGAACAGGGCCGCACGCGGGCGCTGCCCTGCGGCGAGATCGTTGCGCCGCTCCGCATCCTGGCGGGGGTGGCGCGGTTCGCCGGCGACGAAACGGGCGTTCCCCCGCTCCATCTCGTGCCAGGCCTTGCGGGGCGTCAGACGTTCGCTCACTCGCTCTCCTCGCGCAGATCGATCACCTCGGAGGCGACGGCCCTGGCCGCGTCCTCGAGCTTGTCGTCGGCAGCCGCGCCGTAGATGAGCACCGTGTCGGTGCCGGCCGTCGTCGCGAGAGCCACCGAGATGTTGCCGGTACGGGACGGGTCGAGTTCGTAGCTGTCCCACCGGACGCCGCCGATCGTGGCCGTGCTCTCCGGCGCGGCGCCCGAGAGCACCCGGGCAACCCAGGCCTCGTCGGCGTCGAAGCCCTGCGCGACCCTCAGAAAGCCGCGTTGGTCCTCGTCCGCGGGCGCGTAGACGATCGTCCACGCCTGCACGGCGCCGTCGCCCTCGAGCGCCGCCCGGTTGACGACCCAGTCGTCGGACAGGTCCGGCGCGATGGCGGTGCGGCCCTCCGCGGACCCGATCCGCTCGGCGACGGCGGCGACGTCGATCGGCTCGCGGGGCGGGGGCGTGCCGCGCGGGACGGCGAAGATGATGACCGCCACGACCGCCATCGTCACGACGAGCGCGGCGATCAGGTTGCGCGTGTTCTGGCTGGCGCGGTACACGCGCGATGATTCCGCCTTGCGCGCGGCCGTCTCGTCGGGGGTCTCGGCCCGGCCCAGCTCGGCGACGATGCGGGGCGTCTGCGCCATCACGCGCCCCCCGCAGCCGAGGGCTCGGCGGCCGAGCGGGCGGCGTCGAGCCGCCGCTTCGCACCGAGCAGCCATTCGTCGCATCGGGCGGCGAGCGCCTCACCGCGCTCCCACAGGGCGAGGGAGTGCTCGAGCGTCGGGGCGCCCTGCTCGAGCTCGGCGACGACGCGCACGAGTTCGTCGCGGGCCTGCTCGAACGACAGGGATGCCACGTCGGACGCGGCGCCGCTCGACTCGGTCATGATCCCATCCTAGTTCGGTGCGCCGGCCGGGCCGGCCGGGCCCGTCGGGCCTGTCGGGGGCGCCGGTCCACCGGCCTCGGCGATCTCGCCCTCGGATCGCGCGGCGAAGGACCCGCGCCCGACCGTGATGACGACGCGGGCGGATGCCGGAGCCTGCGCGGCGTCGCGGACGATGACGCCGTCGGAGAGGTGAGCGATGGCGTAGCCGCGGGCGAGGGTCGACGCGGGCGAGAGCGCCCGCAGAGTGGCGCGGAGCTCTGCGGTCCGCCGCGCCTGGCCGTCGAGCACCCGCTCGACGCGTGTGCGACCCCGCCCCACCAGCAGCTCGACCTCGTGGGCGCGAGCGGTGAGCAGTGACTCGGGCGTTCGCAGGGCGGGCCGGGACCGCAGCTGGTCGAGCTGGGCGATGTCGTGGCTGACGCGCTGAGTGAGCCGCGACGTGAGGCGGGAGCGCAGTTGCGCGACGAGCGCGCGCTGCTCGGCGACGTCGGGCACCACACGCTTCGCGGCATCGGTCGGCGTGGACGCGCGCAGGTCGGCGACGTCGTCCAGCAGGGGGTGGTCGTTCTCGTGGCCGATGGCACTGACCACCGGCGTGGACGTGGCCGCCACCGCTCTGATCAGCCGCTCGTCGCTGAAGCCGAGCAGCGTCTGCGGGTCACCGCCGCCGCGCGCGATGATGATCACGTCGACGTCGGGCGCAGCATCGAGCGCCTTGAGCGCGGCGATCGTCTCGGGAACGCACCGGTCGCCCTGCACCGCGGCGTACTTCGTGCGGAACCGCACCTGCGGCCACCGCAGCTCGGCGTTGCGGTGCACGTCTTTCTCGGCATCCGAATTCTCACCCGTGATCAGGCCGATGGTGTGCGGGAGGAACGGCAGCGCCCGCTTGCGCGACGCGTCGAACAGTCCCTCGGCCCGCAGTTTCGCCCGGAGACGCTCGAGCTTTTCGAGCTGGTCGCCGAGGCCCACGTGGCGCATGGCCGAAACGCCGAAGCTGAAGTCGCCGGTCTTGACGAAGAAGTCGGACTTGACGCACGCGACGACGTGGTCGCCGACCTTCAGGTCACCGGGAAGGCGGTCGCGCGTCGAGGACCAGATGCGGAACGAGATCGTGGCGTCGGTCACGGTGTCTTTCAGTCGCCCGAAGACGTTCCCGCCACGCTCGTTCCAGGACGTGATCTCACCCTCGACCCACACCGAGCCCCACGTCTGGATGAAGCCGCGGATCGTCTCGTTGAGGCGGGAGACCGACGTGGGGGCCTGAGGAGTGGAGTCCTTCGGCCGGATCGAGTCGGGCGGCGGGGGCTGTCCGGGGACGAGCTCGGGCTGGAAAGTGGTCATGCATTCCTCTCGCCCGGATGGTCGCTCGGCCCGCGCACAGGGGCCGCCCATAGAATCGAGGGGTGACCAGCAGCACCGTGGGTACCCGACCTGTGAGCATGCCCGTTCCGCGCGTCCCGCGGCGGCGCGAACGCCTCCAGGATATCCCGGTCCAAGGACAGAAGCGGGTCCTGCTCGCCTCGCCCCGCGGCTACTGCGCCGGCGTCGACCGTGCCGTCATCGCCGTCGAGAAGGCGCTGGAGCGCTACGGTGCGCCCGTCTACGTCCGCAAGCAGATCGTGCACAACATCCACGTCGTCACCGAGCTCGAGGCCAAGGGCGCGATCTTCGTCGAAGAGGTGGACGAGGTTCCGGAGGGAGCCCACGTCGTGTTCAGCGCCCACGGTGTCTCGCCCGCGGTCGTGAACGCGGCATCCGATCGCGGTCTCAAGGCGATCGACGCCACCTGCCCCCTCGTGACCAAGGTGCACCGCGAGGCGGTGCGCTTCGCGCGCGACGACTTCGAGATCCTGCTCATCGGCCACATCGGACACGAAGAGGTGGAGGGGACGGCCGGCGAGGCCCCGGATCACGTGACGATCGTGAACTCGCCCGACGAGGCCGACACCATCGAGGTGCGGGATCCGTCCAAGGTGGTGTGGCTGTCGCAGACCACGCTCTCGGTCGACGAGACCATGGAGACGGTGCGGCGACTGCGCGTGCGGTTCCCGCAGCTGCAGGACCCCCCGTCGGACGACATCTGCTACGCCACGCAGAATCGGCAGGTCGCGATCAAGAAGGTCGCGAAGGACGCCGATCTGGTCATCGTGGTCGGCTCCGCCAACTCCTCCAACAGCGTGCGCCTGGTGGAGGTCGCACTCGAGTACGGCGCGAAGGCCGCCTATCGCGTGGATTATGCCGACGAGATCGATCAGGCGTGGCTCGAGGGCGTCGAGACCGTGGGGGTCACCAGCGGCGCGTCCGTGCCCGAGGTGCTCGTCCAGGAGGTCCTCGCCGACCTCGCCGGAGCGGGATACCGCGATGTCGAAGAGGTGCGCACCGCCGAGGAGGATCTGCAGTTCTCGCTTCCCAAGGAGCTGCGTACCGATGCCGCGGGCCGACGCGACGAGCGCGCCCTGGGTGGCCGGAGCCGCGGATGACCGAGCCCGCCGGCGAGGACCGCGGCGGATCGAGCGCGTCGGCACCGCGGCCGCGCCCGCAGTACGGGGAGTACGCGACCCCCGAGGAGCAGCGGGCGCGCATCGCGCAGCCCGACGTCGCATTGGTCTACGAGCCCGCTCCCGCGGCCGACCCTCCGGCGGGCCCCGCCTTGGCGGCGCCGCGCGGTCGAGCCGTCGCGCCGACCGCGCGGATGCGCCCGGTCGACCGCATCGTCACGTTCGCACTCCTGGCGTACGGGCTGGTCAACGTGATCGCCACGTTCCCCGCGCTGGTCGACTTCGAGGCGTACACCGAGGCGATGCTCGCGTATCTCGGCGCCGACGCGGCCCTCAGCGATCCGGCGCCAGGTCGACCGTGGGGGATCGCAGCGGCACTGGTCCTCGCGGTGGGATGGGTCATCACGGCCGTCCTTTCGTGGGTCAGCCTCCGACGCGGACGGCTCACGTGGTGGATCCCGCTCGCCGGCGGGGTGATCTTCACGCTCATCTCGGCCTCCCTGGTGCTCGTGCCGATCATGGGCGACCCCGGGGTGCGCGAGGCGCTGGTCTCCAGCATCCGCTGACGGGCAGACTCGACGCAGTCAGCGCACGGCGCGTGCGCGCCCCGATGAACCCCGCGGCCTGCGGCTCCTTGTCTTCCGTCGAGAGGTGGACGATGCCCGAGGACGACGCTGCGCGGCTGGCCGCGTTGTACGACGCTCACCCGCGGGCGCCGTGTGGCGCTACGTCGTGCACCTGACCGGGGACCGCGCGGGCGCCGACGACGTCGTGCAGGAGACCCTGCTCCGCGCCTGGCGGACACCGCCGATCCGCGCCTACTCCGGGGGGCTCAGCATCTCGGACCTCGCCGCGGAGCTCGAGATCCCCGAGGGCACCGTGCAGTCCCGGCTGCGCTACGGGCTGCGGGCGCTGCGGCTGGCGCTGCAGGAGAAGGGGTCACGCGATGAGCACCGAGCACGACCGATTCGCCCAGGGTCCTGATGCGGGCCGAGCTGGACGGGGCGGGCTGAGACGACGGATGCCCCGACCCGGCCCCTCCGGGCTGGGTCGAGGCATCCGTAGACGAGCGGTCAGGCCGCGAGGCTCTTGCCCTGCGAGCCGAGCTGCTGGGTGGCCTCCACGACACGGGCGGCCATCGCGGACTCCGCCACCTTGCCCCATGCCCGGGGGTCGTACGCCTTCTTGTTGCCGACTTCGCCGTCGACCTTCAGGACGCCGTCGTAGTTGGAGAACATGAAGCCGGCGACCGAGCGGGTGAACGCGTACTGCGTGTCGGTGTCGATGTTCATCTTCACCACGCCGTTGGCGACAGCCAGCGCGATCTCTTCGTCGGTGGACCCGCTGCCGCCGTGGAAGACGAGGTCGAGCGGCTTGGGGCCGGTGCCGAACCGGGCGGCGATGCCCTCCTGGATCTCGCCGAGGAGCTCGGGGCGCAGCTTGACGTTCCCGGGCTTGTACACGCCGTGCACGTTGCCGAAAGTGAGGGCCGAGATGTATCGGCCGTTCTCGCCGAGGCCCAGCGCCTCGACGGCCTTGGTCACGTCGGCGACCGTCGTGTACAGGGCGTCGTTCGAGCCCTCGTGCTTGACGCCGTCCTCTTCACCGCCGACGACGCCGATCTCGACCTCGAGGATCGCGTTGATGTTCTTCAAGCGGGGGAGGAGATCCTTCGCGATCTCGATGTTCTCGTCGAGCGGAACCGCGGAGCCGTCCCACATGTGCGACTGGAAGATGGGGTTGCGGCCGGCCTTGACCTCTTCCTCGGAGGCTTCGATGAGGGGCAGGACGAAGTTCGGGAGCGCTTCCTTCGGGCAGTGGTCGGTGTGGAGCGCGACGGTGATGGGGTAGTTCTTGGCGACCTCGGTCGCGAACTTCGCGAACGCCAGCGCGCCGGTCGCGCGGGCCTTCACGCTCTGACCGGCGAAGTAGTCGGCGCCGCCGGTCGTGACCTGGATGATGCCGTCTGATCCGGCTTCGGTCAGGCCCTGGAGCACGGCGTTGATCGTCTGCGAGCTCGAGACGTTGATGGCCGGGTACGCGAATCCGCCGGCCTTCGCGCGGTCCAGCATGTCGGCGTACTGCTCGGGGGTGGCGACGGGCATGGGTGCTCCTTGGTCTTCGCGGGCGTCCCTCCGACTCTAGCGAAGCGCGGGTGCGCCGACAGATGATCGGCAGGGGCGGCGGGCTTCGCGGACGTTCGCTGAGCGAAAGAATGACGTTTCCTTCGCGCTCGGAAGGCGAAAATTCCTCGATCCGAATGGGGGATGCTCGTACGCTGGCGTCATGGTGAGTCTTACCGCTGACATGAGCCCGCTGCACCCCGACCGAAATCTCGCCCTCGAGTTGGTACGGGCGACCGAGGCGGCCGCCATCCGGGCCGTCCCGTTCATCGGGCGGGGGGCGAAGGAGGCGGCGGACGGCGCCGCCGTCGACGCGATGCGGGCGTTCTTCACCACGGTCAACTTCGACGGCCGCATCGTGATCGGCGAGGGCGAGAAGGACGAGGCCCCGATGCTGTTCAACGGGGAGCGCGTCGGCAACGGCCGCGGGCCGCAGTGCGACGTCGCCGTGGACCCCATCGACGGCACCTCCTTGACGGCGGCCGGCCGCAACAACGCGCTGTCGGTGATCGCGGTCTCCGATCAGGGAACCATGCTCGACGCCTCGAGCGTCTTCTACATGGACAAGCTGGTCACGGGCCCCGCAGGTGTCGGGGTCGTCGACATCCGGCTGCCCATCGGAGAGAACATCCGGCGTCTCGCCAAGGCGCTGGGCAAGCCGGTGGACGAAATCGTGGTCTCGGTGCTGCACCGCCCCCGGCACGACGAGCTCATCGACGAGATCCGCGCGGCGGGAGCGGGGACCCGCCTCATGAGCGACGGTGACGTCGCGGGCGGCATCAACGCCGCACGTCACAACGCGAGGACCGACATGTGCGTCGGGATCGGCGGCAGCCCGGAGGGCATCGTGACCGCGTGCGCGATCAAGGCGCTGGGCGGCCACATCCAGGGCCGGCTGTGGCCGCGCGACGACGAAGAGAAGCAGAAGGGCATCGACGCCGGGCTCAAGGTCGACGGCCATGTCTACGAGGCCGACGACCTCGTCACCGGCAACAACACGCTCTTCGTCGCGACGGGCGTCACCGACGGCCAGCTGGTCGCCGGCGTTCGTCGCGAGGGCGGGTACGTGTACACCGAGAGCGTCGTGCTTCGCGGCGCCTCCGGAACCCTCCGCCGGATCTCGTCGGAGCATCTGGTGTCGAAGTGGCTCTGATTCGTCACAGCTGAGGCCCTTGTGGCCGCTGTGACTCTTGTGATCCATCTGTGACGTGAGCGGTGGCCGCGGTCTGGCAGAATCGATTCGGTCGATGACGACGCACGTATTTTCGATGCGAGGGAGTTCTCGATGACCGGACAGCTGGGCGGCTCGGCGCCGCAGACCGGCGCTCAGGCTGTTGTCGCCGATGCCGTCGACCCGGCTCGTCGTCCGGACGTCCTGCTTCGCGTCCGCCGCGAGGAGGGCCACGAGATCAGTGCGTGGTGGATGATCGGCGCTTTCGTCGGGGTCTCGGGCCTCGTGATCGGTCTGCTGAGCTTCGTTCCCGGCGGCTCCTGACCTCTACTCGGTGCGGGGAGCCAGTCGCTCCCGCAGCTCGCCGAGGTCGGCTGTGGTCGCCATGCCTGCTCGCGCCACATCGTCCGAAGCCGGCTCGCCTGTGCTGTCGGTGTGCGCCAGCGCCTGATCGAGCAGCTCGGGCGCGGTGAGGCGTCGTGACGCCGTCTCGATCGGCTGCGGTTCGCGGACGGCGTCGAGCTTCGTCTGGTCGATGCCCGGGAAGCGACGGGCGCTCACGAGCACCCGTGACTCCAGCGACCCGGCGAACCTGTTGTAGCTGTCGACCGTGCGCTCGATCGCCCGGCGCAGGTCGTCGGCGTGGCCGGCCAGTGACCCGAGACGCTCGTACAGCTGGTTTCCGAGTTCGAACAGGGTGCGAGCCTCGGCCGACACGTCTTGCTGGGTCCAGGTGTAGGCGACCGTCTTCAGAACCGCCCAGAGGTTGACCGGAGAGGCGAGCGCGACCCGCTTGCCGAATGCGTAGTCCAGCAGCGCGGGATCCTCTTCCAGCGCGGCGGCGAGGAGCGACTCGCTGGGCACGAAGCACACGACGAACTCGGGACTGGATGAGAGCCCCGCCCAGTAGGCCTTCTTCGCCAAGGTGTCGACGTGCGACCGCACCGCTCGGACGTGCTTGTCGAGAAGCGTCCGCCGGCGCGCGGCCTCCGGCCCCTGGGCGGTCACCGGGATCGCGCTCGCCTCGAGGTAGGCGTCGAGCGGCACCTTGGCGTCGACAGCGATCGCCTTGTCGCCGGGGAGCCTGATGACCATGTCGGGGCGGCCGGCCCCGGCATCCGACGCGATCGATGGCTGAAGGTCGAAGTCGACGTAACGCGTGAGGCCCGCGGCTTCGACGACCCGTCGCAGCTGCGTCTCGCCCCACACGCCTCGGGTGGCGCCGGAGCGGAGGGCGCCGGCGAGCGACTCCGTCGTCGCGCGCAGAGCCTCGTCGGATTCGTGCGCGCGCCGCAGCTGCTCGGCGAGGGTGCCGTACTGGGCGTGGCGATCGCGCTCGAGCTCGCCGACCTTCGCGTGCATCGCGGTGAGGGTCTCGTGCACCGGCGCCAGCGCCCGCAGCACCGACTGCTCGCGCCGTTCCCGCTCTTCGCGCGAGGCCTGGTCATGGCGGGCCTGCGCCGCCAGCTCGCGGTAGAGCACCTGCTGGTGGTCCAGCTGCGCCTGCACGCCCTGCCTGGCGGCCTCGGCGCCGGCCAGCCGCGCCCGGAGGTCGGCCTGCTCGCCGGCCGCCCGTGCCGCGCCGCGCGCCGATCCCGCGGCCCAACCGGCGAGCGCGCCGAGGATCATCGTCACGGCGGCGATCATCGAGATCACGAGAGCGTCCATGCGTCCAGGATGGGCGAGGGCTCCGACATCGCGGACCCGCCGTGCCGAGGCATCCGTACCCCGCGTCGTGATCAGGCGACGGCGAAGCTCACCGCGGGGGCTTCGGCCACGGCGATCTGCGAGACCTTGACTCCCGCGTACTCCGCGAGCGACCCGATGTCGTCGGCGGCGAGGCGGCGTGCGGCGTCGATCATCACGTGGGCGCAGGCGAGAGCGTCCGCGGTGGCGTTGTGATGGGGGAAGTCGGCGAATCCCGCCTCGGCGGCGACGAACGGCAGGCGGTACGACTCGAGCTGGTACACCTTGCGGGCGACCTGGAGGCTGCACGCGTAGCGGTACGGCGGGCACTCGTCGCCGGTCGCCTCGCACGCGCGCTTGATGACGGCCATGTCGAACCCGGCGTTGTGTGCGACGAGGACGTCGCTCCCGATGAACTCCGACAGCGGTCCCAGCTGCGCCGTCCACGACGGCGCGGCCGCCACGTCCTCCTCGCGGATGCCGTGGATGCGGACGTTGAGGTCGAAGAAGCGATCGTGACCCGACGGCGGCCGGATCAGCCATCCCGTCTGGTCGACGACCACTCCGCCGCGAACGCGGACGAGACCGACGGCGCAGGCCGAGGCGTTGCTGGAGTTCGCCGTTTCGAAGTCGATGGCGGTGAAGTCCAGGGGCACGAGGCCAGACTCGCCCGGACGGCGCCCGTCGCGGCGGAGGCGCGCCGATCACCCGGTGCGAGTTCTCGGTCCGGCGCCGTGCCGGTCGTTCGGCGCCGCCGCCGACGCGTACGAGCCGGGGGCCCGGACTATCCGCGGGAGGCGGTCGCGCCCGCGAGCGTCGCCGGTCCGGGAAACCGTGACGGCATGCGAAGGCCCACGGTCTGCAATTTCGTCACCGTCGACGGGCGGTACGAAGACGACGATCACGACATCACGTCCTTCTTCCGGCACCAGCACGCCGACTACCGTGGCGCGGACTCCTTCGACCACTACACCACGTCACTGCTGCGCGAAGCGGACACTCTGCTGCTCTCGGGCACCGGAGCGTCGACCCGTCCGTCGAGAGCCGACCCCGCCCCGTAGACTTGAGCCCCGTGGCTCTCACCATCGGAATCGTCGGTCTCCCCAATGTCGGCAAGTCGACCCTCTTCAACGCCCTGACCAAGAACCAGGTTCTCGCCGCGAACTATCCTTTCGCGACGATCGAGCCGAACGTCGGGGTCGTGAACCTTCCCGACCCCCGCCTCGACAAGCTGGCCGAGATCTTCCACTCCGAGCGCATCCTGCCGGCGGCCGTCTCGTTCGTCGACATCGCGGGCATCGTCCGCGGAGCCAGCGAGGGGGAGGGGCTGGGCAACAAGTTCCTCGCGAACATCCGCGAGGCCGACGCCATCGCGCAGGTGGTGCGAGGCTTCGCCGACGACGACGTGGTCCACGTCGACGGCGCGGTGAACCCCCGCAGCGACATGGAGACCATCAACGCCGAGCTCCAGCTGGCCGACCTCGAGACGCTCGAGAGGGCGATCACGCGGTACGAGAAAGAGGTGAAGGGCAAGAAGCTCGACCCCTTCGTCCTGGCGACGGCGATCGAGGCTCGCGACGCCCTGCAGCGCGGCGAGCTGCTCTCGGCGTCGGGGATCGACCTCGCCCCGATCAAGGAGCTCGGGCTCTTGACCGCGAAGCCGTTCATCTTCGTCTTCAACGTCGACGAGGCGGTGCTGACGGATGCCTCCCGCAAGGCTGAGCTCGAAGCCCTCGTCGCGCCCGCCAAAGCCGTCTTCCTCGACGCGAAGATCGAATCGGAGCTGATCGATCTCGACCCTGCCGACGCCGCGGAGCTGCTCGCGTCGACGGGCCAGGAGGAGTCCGGGCTCGACCAGCTGGCCCGCATCGGCTTCGACACTCTGGGCCTGCAGACCTACCTCACCGCCGGTCCGAAGGAGGCTCGCGCGTGGACGATCGGCAAGGGATGGAAAGCCCCGCAGGCGGCCGGTGTGATCCACACCGATTTCGAGAAGGGCTTCATCAAGGCGGAGGTCATCTCGTTCGACGACCTCGTCGCGGCCGGCTCCGTCGTCGAGGCCCGCGCGAAGGGCAAGGCCCGCCTCGAGGGCAAGGACTACGTCATGCAGGACGGCGACGTCGTCGAGTTCCGCTTCAACGTCTGACCCCGGCGCCGCCGACACCCGCCCGAGCATCCGAGAGGACCCCTCCGTCATGACCGACGACCGGCTAGAGCGTGAGTGGACTCGCTGGCTCGAGCAACGCACGGTGAGGCTGGAGCGAGGGGACGACTTAGGGGTCGAGCGGCAGGTCGATCACACGCTCTTCTTCAACCGGCGTTGGCATGCGATCCGCGCGGCCAAACTGATCGCGCCCACCCGTGCGGTTCGCGTTCTGCGGACCCACGATCGTCCGCGTTGGATCGTAGAGGCGAGCTGCACGGAGGATCTGACGGATGATTCGGTGCGCCACTCCCTGGAATTCATGCTCACCATCGCCCGGGTCTGTCGGGGTACGTACGACGGGTTCGGCGCACCCGTTGTGCGCTTGTAGGTGAGGTGCGCCGTGGTGAAGGAATCGTCAGGCGTGGGGCGTGGAAGCACCCCGACGACGACCGGCGCCCGGCCGGTTTCCGGAGACCAGATTTCCCGAGCGCCGATGGACCTATACGAAGCGGATGCTGTTGCCAAGATCGTGCGCGAGCTGCACCTGAGATGGTTGCGGATTACGCAACATCGTCGAGTTCCGCTTCAACGTCTGACCCCGGCGCCGCCGACACCCGCCCGAGCATCCGAGAGGACCCCTCCGTCATGACCGACGACCAGATCTTCGAGCCCGAAGGCCGCGCCATTCCTTACGTCGAGGAGGGCGACGGTCCCGTCAAGCTCGTACTGATCCCCGAGCCGGGCGAAGGCCGCGACGCGCTCGCCGTCGTCGCCCACTACCTCGCGGAGGAGGCCGGCTTCCACGTGCTGAGGGTCGGCTACCGGGCAGGATCGAACGGTCAGCTGGCCGTCGCCGAGCACGCCGAGGATGTCGTCGCCGTGATCGACCACCTCGGCTTCGACCACACCTGGATCGGCGGCCACGGGTTCGGCGGCACGGTCGCGCGGGCCGCGGTCGGGGCACACCAGGATCGCGCCAACGGACTTCTCCTGCTCGGAGTCGAAGATCGCGACATCCCGCTCGCGCCCGTCCTCCCCGTCCTCATCGTGCAGGGATCCGCCGACGAGGTCACCCCGCCCGCCCATGGCGACCTCCTCCAGTCGACGGCGCCGGAGCGCGCCAGCGTGAAGACGCTCTCCGGAGCGGGCCATCTCTTCCCCTTGACGCACCTCATGGAGACCGCCGTGACCATCGAGGAGTACCTCGACTGGGACTGACGCGTATCGGTCCGGCGGAGCGCTTGGCTGGCGGCGTCGGGGACTCAGGGCTCCTGCGGGTCGGTGATCGTGCCGGTCGGCTCGGCATCCTGGACCTGGTGCGTCCGGCCGAGCTCGTCCGCGATGGTGCGTCCCCGATCGATGGCCTCCTCGCGGCTGGAGAAGCTGGCGGACAGCTCGGGGCGTCCGTCCACGACGACCTCCCACTGTCCGCGGTTGGAGCGGGTGACGACGGCATCGCTCATCTTCTGACCTCTTCTGTCGGGGTCGGCTCGCAGCGCCGGACGGCGCCGGAGGCTATTGCGACACGTCGTTCTCGAGCGCCTCGGCCAGCGCCTCGACGGCGTCGGGCTGGAGCGCGACTCCCGCAGCGGCCAGCCGCTCCTCGAGGATGCGGCTGACGTCGTCGGACACGCGGCCGTGCCGGATGTCGTCCTCGACGTCGGCGACGACTCGTTCGATGGTCTCAGCGCGGTCGGGATCGAGCGCCACGTGCAGGTGGCTGTCGTCGAAGGTCATGACCACACTCTGATCCGGGGGCGCGGCATCGCGCACCCCCTTGACGAGCGCCCGTTCCATCCGACCGGATGCGGCGGTGCGTGTCGTCGGCTGCCGCTAGGGTGCGGGAATGCCGAACGACACCGCGCTCACCGACTGGCTGCTCGACTCCGACCCGGCACTGCGCTGGCAGGTCGAGCGAGACATCGTGGGCACGCCCGCCGAGCAGTGGCAGGCGACGCGCGCGCGGGTCGCGACCGAGGGCTTCGGCGCGGCGCTGCTCGCGCAGCAGGACGCCGACGGGCAGTGGGCCGGGGGATCGTTCTTTCCCGCCGGCTTCTTCGACAGCGACGAGCCGAACCAGCCCGGCCAGCCGTGGATCGCCACGACCTGGGTCCTGCGCGACCTCCGCGAATGGGGGATGGATGCCTCGGCTCTCGCCGACACCGCCGCGAGGCTCGATGCCCACAGCCGCTGGGACTACGACGATCTGCCGTACTGGGGCGGCGAGATCGATGTGTGCATCAACTCCTACACCCTGGCCACGGGCGCCTGGCTCGGAGCGGACGTGTCCGCGCTCGCGGCGTGGTTCCCCGCGCATCAACTGGCGGACGGCGGGTGGAACTGCGAAGCGGAAGAGGGCAACTCGACCCGGTCGTCGTTCCACTCGACGCTCAACGCGCTGCGGGGGATGCTGCAGTACGAGCAGATCACCGGCGATGACACTCTGCGGGCTTCCCGACACCGAGGCGAGGAGTACCTGCTCGAACGCCGTCTGCTGTACCGTGCCTCGACCGGGGAGCGGGTCGGAGCATTCGTCGACCGGTTCGTCTACCCGAACCGGCACCGCTACAGCGCCCTGTTCGCGCTCGACTACTTCCGCGCGGCGTCGCTGCACGACGGCACACCGCCCGATGCGCGGCTGGCCGACGCGATCGAGGTGGTTCGGCAGGCGCGTCGCCCTGACGGTACGTGGTTGCAGAGCACTCCGCTCGCCGGCCGTACGTGGTTCGACGTCGATGCGGGCGAGGGCGAGCCGTCGAAGTGGCTCACCCTGATGGGCGTTCGGGTCCTCAGGTGGTGGGACGGTGAGGCCTGAGTCCGCGACTCAGCTCCGGGCCCCTGCGCGATCCGCTTCGAGGAGCGAGTGCGCCAGAAGAGTGGCACCTGTCACCGCAGCGGGCATCGTCACGACCGCGCCCAGCGGCACCATGAAGCACAGCTGCGTCGCCACGCCGAAGCCGAGGGTCCGCCCTCGGCGCCGCCGGAACAGTCGCCGCCGGGCCGCGGCATCCAGCCCCCTTCCGGCGAGGGCCCGCGACGTCAGCTCATCGGCGAGCAGCGAGCCTGTCAGAGCGACGGCGAGAACGGTGCTCACAACGCCGCCCACCACGGGGATCAGCGCCACCCCGGCCGACAGCGCGGCGACGCCCAGTCCCCGCACGATCAGCCAGATTCCGTCCACGATCGACCGCCACAGACCGCTTTCGGCGTCGATGCCCGTGGACTGCGCGTCCCGCTCGACAGCGCGCCAGATGCGGTCGTAGAACGGTTCGCCGACGACGAGGGTCAGTGCCGTGAAGGTGACCGCGACGAGCACGAGCGACGCACCGAAGAGCGCGGTGCCGACGGTGACCCGCACGACCGTGGCCCAGACGCTCGGCCACCGGTCGGCGAAGGGCGTCATCGCTTCGGTGATCGCGGGCAGGAAGACGCCCAGCGTGATCAGGCCGGCCAGAAACGCCGCCCCCACGATCGCCGCGGGCACGAGGCCCAGTGCCATCAGGCCCGGGCGCCGCCGCCAGTACGCGAAACCGCGTCCCAGCAAACCCGCTCCCCGGGCGAACTCGCGCACCGCCCCAGCCTAAGCGGGTCGGCGATCGCCGCTCCGCGGCGTCGGCGTGCGGCTCACGCCTGCTCGTCCTCTTCGGGTTCGAACGTCGACTGATCGCCGGTGTGACCGGCGGCCACCCTTCCGGCGCGTCGGGGATGGTCCCGTCCTCGCCGAGCCCGCCCGGCTTAGGGGTTCGCTGCGGTGAGGTGGACGTGTCGCCGGGGTTCGATTCCTTCTCGTCGCTCATGCCGTTCAACGTACGCGCCGACTCTCGGCGAGCCGATCCGGTTGACAAACGACCCGCGTGCCGCACCCGATGTCAAGCCGTACTGCTGTCGCCGTGCCGGTCCTAGGCTCCAGGTGAAGAAAGGCGGCCCATGGCGAATCTCGGCAACATCACCTTCTACGCGGACGACCCGCCGGCGCTGGCCCGTTTCTGGTCGGAGGTGTTCGGCTATCCGGCCGCCGAGTGGGATCCCGCGGATGAGCGCGAGCTCCTCGCGGCGGGCCTCACCCGCGACGATCTGGCCAAGCGGGCCCTCGCGGCAGACCCTCTGGGCGTCGGTCCCCGGCTGTTCTTCCACCACGCCGACGGACCCAAACGTGGTCGCAATCGCATTCACCTCGACGTCAATGTGGCCCGCGGTCCGGATGACCCGCCGTCCGACCACGCCGCCCTCGACGCCGAGAAGGACCGCCTCGTGGCTCTCGGCGCCTCGGTCGTCCGCCTGGTCGAGCAGTCGTGGGGTCCCTGGGAGGAGCGCTACTACCAGCTCCGCGACCCGGAGGGCAACGAGTTCTGCCTCCAGTGACGCCTGCCGCGGGGCGCTGCGAGGGCATCACGGGACGTCTCAGCGACGCAGCGTCGTCGACGGATGCTCGCCGAAGGCCGCCGCGTACTGCTGAGCGAAGCGGCCCGGGTGCGTGAACCCCCATCGGTGGGCGACATCCCGTACCGACAGCCGCGGATCCGACGAGGCCAGCAGCTCCTCCCGGGCCAGCCGCAGTCGCAGACGGCGCAGGTACTGCATCGGCGTCATGTCGTAGGCGCGCCGGAAGGCGCTCTGCAGCGACCGCGTGGTCGTCGCCGCCGCGACGGCCACATCGCCGACCGTGATCGGCTCGTGAGCGTGGGCCTCCATGTACGACACCGCCAGACGCACGCGCCGGGACTGGATGCCTCGGTCGGGACGGCGATCCAGATCGACCAGGGGGTACGAGCTGAGGATCGACACGACGGCGTGGCGCAGCAGCTGGGCGCGTACCAGCTCGGCTCCCCGCAGTGCACTCTCGGAGAGCATCATCGCCTCGAGACTCGCGATGGCCTCCGCCGCGAGGGCCGGGTGGCGGCGATGCGTGTTCACACCGTCGATCCGCCACTCCGGGTCGGCGTCACCGCTCAGCGACTCCACCACCCGGCGCACGTAGTCCACGTCCAGGCCGACGGTGCGCAGCTGCGCGCCGGGGAACTCTACGCGCATCTCCACCCCGGGCGGCACCATGAAGGGGACCGAGCCGTTGCCCCGCTCCTCGCCGACGCGCCACCGGTGGGTGCCTCGCACGGCGTGGGCGAGCATCACGGCACCGAACGATTCGGTGCCGGACCGGCAGCGTCCGTCGAACCGGAGGGAGGCCACGGACACCGTCGCGTCGGCGGCCGCCGTCATGACGTAGGCGAACCGCTGATCGGGCGCGACCGAGAGGTCCATCTCCGTCCCATAGAGAAGGGACATGGACCGTTGGGCTTCGCCCAGATGAGAGGTGCGGGCCGAGTGCCACCGAATGCCGTTGTTTCCGTCGGTCATCGCCGGCGCCCCTGCCCGGTCGTGGCGACCGAGGTCGGGCGGCGGCGTCCGCGGAGATCGCGCGGACTCACTCTTCCCCGGAGGCCGAGATGTCCGGCGGCTCCGGGACGATCTGCAGGCCGGTCGGGGAGTTGGCAGCGAACATCAGGTCGTCGAGCCATGCGCGGTTCAGCTTCGGCGTCCGGCCACCGTGGAATTTGAAGATGAGCGTGGCGTTCGCGTGGATCCAGACGGTGGTCCTGCCGCCGCCGGTCGACAGGTCGTCGCGCCACGTGAAGAAGAACGGTTCGTTCCGCCGGAGCTTCGTGCCGGTGACCACCTGGATGTGCGCCAGGATGCGATCGTCGAGTTCGACTCGAACTCCCTCGCCGTAGATGAACCGTCCCATTTGCCCTCCGCACACAGCGTCGCTCACGAGGACCGTCGCCGACGAAGCGCTGTCCGCCGAGCGTCAGCGCGGGACACCCCGCGAAAAGCGGCAGGGTGGGCGAACGGCGAGCGACGCTGAGGGGCGGCGAGGGGACGGACGGCATGACGGCTCCGCGGTGGTGGAACAGGTGTACCCCGACAGCCTCGAAAAACGCGCGATTGCGAGCTAGAGGGTTGACTTCCGGAGAGCCCTTAGTCCTCAGCCCTTCAGCCCACCCGCCCCGATCCCGTGGATGATCTGCTTCTGCGCCAGGAAGAACACGATGATCATCGGGATGGTGGCGATGACGCTCGCGGTGACGATGATCTCCCAGTGCCACTCGCCGCCGAACCCGAAGGCGTCGACGAGGGACTTCAGTCCCCGCGGAACGGTGAAGGTCGTCGAGTCGCGCAGGTAGATCAGAGCCCGCATGAGGTCGGTCCACACCGCCTGCACCTCGAACACCAGCACGACAGCCAGCGCCGGCCGCGTCAGCGGCACCCCGATGCGCCAGAAGACCGCCCACTGGGACGCGCCGTCGACGCGCGCGGCGTCGAAGAGATCCCGTGGCAGCCCGAGCATGAACTGGCGCAGCAGGAAGATGTAGAACGCGCTCGCGAAGAGGTTTTGTCCCCAGAGGGGCACGAGGGTGCCGACGAAGCCCAGCGAGTTCCAGATGAGGAACGTCGGGATCATCGTGACAGCGCCCGGCAGCATCATCGTGGCCAGGACGAGACCGAACAGCGCGCCCCTGCCCCGGAAGCGGAAGTAGGAGAAACCCCACGCGACCATCGCGCTCGAGATCGTCACCGTGACCGCAGCCAGCACGGTGACGACCAGCGTGTTGAACAGCCACAGACCGAGGGGCGCCTCCTGCCACACCTGGACGTAGTTGTCCCACGTGAAGGTGTCGGGGATGAGCTTGTTGTCGAAGACCTCGCCGCGGGGCTTGAACGACGCGCTGATCAGCCAGACGAACGGGTAGGCGAAGATGACGGCGAGGACCGACAGCGCCACGATGGCCAGGACGTGCCTGACCTTCTTGCCCCGCCGGGCCGCCCGGGAGGCCGCGCGGGAGACGTTGCGCGGCGGCTCGGCGCCGCCCGCGGGGGCGACGGGAATCGGGCCGCTCGGGTGCTCGGCCTCGTACTCGCGGTCGGGGCTGCCGTGGGGGAGAACGCGGCTCATCGCGGGTCCTCGCTCTCGTAGTAGACGACGCGGCGCGACACGATCAGCTGGATGACGGTGACGACCATGATGAGCGCGAAGAGCACCCACGCCATCGCCGAGGCGTAACCCATGTTGAGGAACTCGAACGCCTGCTGGAACAGGTAGATCACGTAGAACAGCGCCGCGTCGTTGCTGTAGGTCGTGTTGCCGGCGCCGAAGAACGCGGTGTAGGCCTCGTCGAACGTCTGCAGCCCGGCGATCGTGTTGACCACGACGATGAAGAAGACCGCTGGGCTGATGATCGGCAGCGTCACGGAGAACGACTGCCGCCAGAAGCCGGCGCCGTCGAGCCGCGCCGACTCGTACAGCTCGTCGGGGACGCTCTGGAGGGCGGCGAGGAGGATGATCACCGAGGCGCCGATCGTCCAGAGGCTCATGATGATGAGTCCGGGCTTGACCCACGCCGGGTCGGTGGTCCAGGACGGACCGTCGATGCCGAACCATCCGAGGACGGTGTTGAAGAGGCCGTTCTGCCCGTTGAAGAGCAGAAGGAACAGGATCCCGACCGCGACCGGCGGCGTCATCTTCGGCAGGAAGAATACCGTCCGGAAGAAACCGGAACTGCGTCCCGCGCGGTTCAGCAGGAGCGCCAAGAGGAGCGAGACGATCACGTACAGCGGCACCTGGACGGCGGTGTAGAACAGGGTGTTGCCCAAGGCGAGCGCGATCTTCGGGTCCTGGAACAGCTCGGTGTAGTTCGCCAGGCCGACGAACTCCGCGTCGTTGATGACGTCGTAGTTCGTGAGCGACAGATAGGCGCTGTAGATGAGCGGCCACGCCGTGAAGACGACGAAGCCGATCAGCCACGGACTGAGGAAGAGGAGCGCCGATCCGACGTAGCGTCGGCGCGCCCGCCGCCGCGACCGCGCGCGGTCCGGTGGAGCAGCGGTAGCCACCTCGCCGGCCCCGGCCGCGGTCGCAGCGGCGGCCATCTCAGTCGCCTTCCTCGAGATCAGCCCACGCCTCGTCGAGCGCCTTCTGCGCTTTCTCCTGGGCTGTGCCGAGGGCCTCCTCCGGCGTCGCCTGGCCGTTCAGCACCGCGTTCACGGCGTCGAACATCGCCGTGCGGAACTCCGCGTCCGCCGGATTAGCCGGGAGCGAGAACGTGGCGTCGTTGGCCTCGTACATCTTCGCCACGGCGGTATCCCACGGCTCTCCACCGGAGGTCGTCATGTCGCGGATCATCGCGTCGGCCTCGGCGTTGCCGGTGAGGATGCCGGTGAACGGCTTGCCCTCCGCCTCACGGGCTTCGAGACGCGCGTTCGCGGCGGCCTCCCAGGCGTCCACCGACGTCATGGCCCGGGCGAAGCGGCAGGCAGCCTCGGGGTTCTCGGCCCCCGAGGGGATCGCCCATGCGGAACCTGCCGCGTACGCCAGGGTCTCGCCCGAGCTGTCTCGGACGGTGTCGAACACGAGCGGGGCGTCGGGGGAGACGTCGTTGAGCACGTTGACGTACCACTGCTCCATGGGCATCGCCCCGAGCACGCCGGTGGCGAACTGGTTGCCCTCGCCGAAGAAGTCGGCGGAGTCGCGGTAGGCCTTCACGGCGCTGAAGCCGCCCTGCGCGTCGTAGATCGAGACAGCCCATTCGAGCGCTTCGACGACGCCGGGGTCGTCCAGCTGGGCGGTCCTGCCGTCCTCCGAGATGAGGTCGACGCCGTTCGCCTTGGCCCACAGCGGCAGGAACTCCGGCAGTTTGCTGTCGACGCCGATGACCTCGAGCCCGCCGCCGCTCTGCTTCACGAGGGCCTCGTTGGCGGCGCTCATCGCGTCCCAGTCGGAGCCGTTGACGTCCTCGACGGTGAGGCCGGCCGCGTCGAGCAGCTCCGCGTTGGCCATGGTGAGCTGCACGCTGTTGAACTCGGGGATGCCGTACACGGTTCCGTCGAGGGTCACCTGCGCGAGTGCCGAGGGCACGTAGTCTCCGGTCGGGATCGATTCGCCCTCGATGCAGTTCTCGAGAGGAACGACGGCGCCGCGCGCAGCGAGGGAGCCGATCTGATCCCGGTTGGCGTAGACGACGTCGGGCGGCGACCCGGTCGCCACGGCCGACAGGAACTGCTGAAGGTCCAATTCGCCCTCCGCGAGCTTCACCTCCACGTCGCCGAGCTGCTCCTTGGCGTAGTCGAGGCGGCTCGTGGCCACTTCATCGACGCCGGAGAACCCCATGACCGAGAGCGTGCCGGTGAGCTCGGCGCCGGAGTCGTATTCGGCGCCGCCGTCGTCGGCACCGCCCGTCCCGACGGCGCAGCCTGCGGTGCCGAGGGCGATGGCGGTGAGGGCCGTGAGAGCAACGGGCCGGTGTCTGCGAGTACGCATGATCTCCTCCTACCGCACCGAGAAGTGGGCGGTGGAGGAAACGTAAGAGACGCCTCGTCGGTTCGCCGAGGGGGTTGACGGACGAACGACCGGAGGTTTAGGCAGCGCCGTCCACGTTGGCGCGATGTGCCGCATCCTCCGCTTCTGGAACGGGGATCACCGAGATCGGCGTGCCGGGCGTGAGCGCCAGGTAGGCGGTCCGTGTCGCGCCCTCCCCGTCGTTCACCTCGAGCCAGTGCACCCCGGACGCGAGGCCGTGCGCGATCTCGCTGCGGAGCTCCGCCGGGTCGCGCCCGCCGACGCTGTAGTGCTCGCCGCCGTACACGATGTCAATGCGCTTCATGGTCGCCTCCTGCGCCGGCGGTCTCGGGCGGTTCGGGCACGAGGTACAGGCCCGACGGCGAGTTCGCCGTGAAGGCCAGGGCGTCGACCCACGCGGCGTTCAGCCGCGGTCTGCGGCTGCCGTAGTACTTGTAGACCAGGGTGCATCGGGGATGCACCCAGACGGTGGTGCGGCCGTCACCGATGCTCGTGTCGTCCTTCCACGTGAAGTGGAACGGCTCGCCTCGGCGGAGCTTCGAGCCGATCACCAGCTGCAGGTGCGCGAGGGTCCGATCGTCGAAATCGACCTTCACCGTGCCGTCATAGATGAACTTGCCCATACGGGACTCCTTGAGTGACCGGGCCGGCGAAACGCCCGCCTGAGGGCACCGCCTCCATGATCGCCTAACGGATCGCCCGAGGGAATGCGCCTGACGCCCCGAGTGGGGGATCACCCGCGAAGCCGGACAGTCCCGAGGCAGGCGGCACAGATGGCTCGCCTTTCTCTCGTCGCCCCCATCATGTTGGCCGTGTTCGACATCTCGTGAGGGACTTGACATCGGTGCGGCGGGTCCGTTACGGGCGCGCGGCGGACTCGGCAGCCCGCAATGGCTTGACAACGACGAGGGAGCGCCGGTAGCGAAGAGGGGTTGCTCGTCGACAAGGAGCCCTCGCCGCATGCCCGACACCGAAACGATCGCCGACGCCGCGCGCGCCGTGGAACGTCTGCGCCTCGCCGAGGCGCGACTTGCCCGGCGTCGGCAGACCGAGTGCGGTCCGAGTGAGACCGCCCGCGCTGCCACGCGGTACATCTACGAGAAAGCGGATGCCGGCGAGGACGTGACGCCCACCGAGATCGCCGAGCACCTCGGGCTGTCGACGGCGTCGGTCACCGGCATCCTGCAGCGTCTTCGCGGCGGCGGCCTCATCACCTTCGTCCGCAATCCCGACGACGGGCGGAGCAAGCGCGTCATCCCCATAGACCGGTCGGTGGATCTCGAGGACATCGATCCGCTCACGGCGAAGATCCGCGACTTCGCGGTCGGCCTCAGTCAGCGTGAGGCAGAGCATGTGGTGCGGTTCCTCGAGGCGGTCACCGAAGCGGTCGACAACGAGTGCAGGTGATGTCGCGGGCTCGGCGCCCTGAACAGTTGACCAGACGGCATGACGTTGTCCAGGGGTTCGCGGGCGTCACCGGCACCGCGTATAACGAGGGCATGGCGACTTCCGACGAGATCGAGATCCGGCCCATCACGCCCGACGACGCGGGGGAGGCACTCACCCTTCAGCGGGCGGCGTTCGTGCAGGAGGCGCTGATCTACAACAGCGTCCAGATGCCGCCCTTGACGCAGTCCCTCGATGAGCTGCGCGCCGAGCTCGTCGAGAACCTCGGATGCGTGGCGAGAGACGCCGGCCGGATGGTGGGCGCCGTGCGCGCGCAGCGCGACGGCGAGCTGCTGCTGATCGGCCGCTTGGCGATCGCCCCCGACGTGCAGGGGAGGGGGATCGGGAGCATGCTCCTCGAAGCGGTGGAGAACCGCGGCCGGGAGGCGGGATGCCGCGAGGCCGAGCTGTTCACCGGCTCGCTCAGCGAGGCAAACATCCGCCTCTACGAGCGCACCGGGTACCGGGAGTCGGGGCGCGTGGAGGAGGACGAGGGGATCGAGCAGGTCTTCTTGCGCAAGACTCTCGACTGACCTCGCCGGTGTCGGACCCCGATGCCAGGATGGAGCCATGCCGGAGTCACCCGAGGTGCAGGCGCTCGCCGAGTTCCTCGCCGACCACGCGACGGGTCGCGCACTGCGCGAGGCAGACGTGCTCGAGTTCCGCGCCGTGAAGACGCGCACCGCCCCGCCCTCCTCGCTGGTCGGGCGCCGGGTCACCGGCGTCGAACGACACGGCAAGCACCTCGCCGTCGGATTCGGAGAGGATTCGCGCCTGGTCGTCTCGTTGGGACGGCACGGCTGGATGCGGTGGCGGGGGCCTGACGACGACGGCTCGCTCGGCGAGGACGCACCCCCCGCGCTCGCGCAGCTGACGCTCGACGATGCGACCGTCGAGGTGACGGATGCCGGCACCTGGGTCTCGCTGGGCCTCTTCGTCGTCGACGACCCGGTCGCCGTCCCCGCGATCGCCAAGCTCGGGCCCGATCCCGCCGACGAATCCTTCTCGGCCGCCGACTTCGAGGCCGCCGTCGGGGGTCGTCGCAAGCAGATCAAGGCGATCCTTCAGGAGCAGGAGTCCCTCGCCGGCATCGGGAATGCCTACTCCGACGAGATCCTCCACATCGCCCGGGTGTCGCCCGTGACCCACGGCGCCGCGCTCGACGACGCCGCCCGGGAGCGGCTCTTCCGGGCGACGGTCGAGACCATCCGGGGCGCGATCGCGGCACGGCGCGGCGTCCCGATCCACGCCCTGAAAGCCGCGAAGGTCGACGCGATGCGGGTGCACGGGCGCGCCGGAGAGTCGTGCCCGGTGTGCGGCGACACGATCCGCGATCTCGCGTTCGGGGGAACCACGGCGCAGTACTGCCCGACCTGCCAGAACGACGGCGTGCCGCTGTGAGCGGCGGTTCGGCGGCAGCGTGCCCGCACGCGGGTAGCATGGCGTCATGACCTCTTCGCAGCTTCCCGCCCCCAGCGTCCTGCAGCCTGTCGACGACGAGAAGAACCTCCTCACCGTCGTGGAGTCCTCCGGGTCGTGCTGCGGCGGTGGCAGCTGCGGCATCGGCTGACACCAGCTGCCCCTCGCCGAGGCGGTGCCGTCCGATGACTGACGAAGACCTCCATCTCACCCCTCGGGTCGCCCGGGTGCTGATGACCGAGGAGGCGATCTACGGGTTGATCCTCGTCTCGGGGATGATCGTCGTCAGTGCCGGCGGAACCTCGCTCAACGCCCTCACGACCGTCGCGATCACCGTCCTGGTGTTCTTCGCCGCCCACGTCTACGCGGGCACGCTCGGTCGCCTCGCGGCGACCGACGGTCACGCGGGCCTGCGGGCCAGTCTGCGCGCCTCCGCTCGTCAGTCCTCGGGCATGCTCGTCGCTTCGATCGCACCGCTCGGCGTGCTTCTCCTCGGCACCACCCAGGTCATCGACGACGACACGGCCCTGTGGGCGGCGCTGATCGTGAACACCCTCATCCTCGGCGCTCTCGGCTGGACCGCGGTCTCGCGCTGGAGCACCCACTGGTGGCCGCGGCTGCTCAGCGCACTCCTGACGGCCGCGTTCGGCGGCGTGCTGATCCTGCTGAAGGCCGTCATCCACCACTGACCGTACGACGACCGTGCTCAGCGGTCGATCGGCGTCAGGAGCGCCTCGCTCACCTCCCGGCTCAGCCCCGGCACCTCATCGACGGGGACGCTCAGGGCGAGCAGGTAGCGACTCAGCAGGTTGCGTGCCGCGGCGGCGAGGGCGATGTCGGCGATCTGCCGGTCGGTGAAGCCCCGTTGGCGCAGCCGCAGTGCGTCGGCATCCGTCATGTCCTGCGGATCGGCCGAGAGCTTGGCGGCGAAGTCCATGACCGCGACATCGGCCTCGCTCAAGCCCGCCGAGTGGGGATCGCGTGCCAGGCGGATCAACTGGGACTCGTCCATCACCCCCGCGCGCAGCGTCTTGCGTCCGTGCGCCAACAGGCAATGCGGCGACCCGATGGACCGTGCGGCGCCGAGGGTGGCCAACTCGTAGACCCGTACGCCGAGAGAGGTGATGACGGCGCCCAGCAGCGCCTCGAACGCCTGGTGGGCCTCAGGGTTGACCGCCATGGCCCGCGTATGGGAGAAGACAGCGCCGTCGCTCTCGATGTCGTCGGCGTACATCCGCGCGACGTGGCCGGTCGCCGCCTCCGGATCCGGTGTGTCGATGATCATGTGTGCCTCCCTCGAGCCGTACGCATGCGCACCAGAATCGCCGATGCCCCGCCCCGGAGTCGAGGGGGCGGGGCATCGGCGTGATACGCGTCAGTGCGGAGCGGGAGCACCCATCGGCTGGTCCGCCGGCTTGCGGATGAGGAATGCGCCCACCAGCAGCGGCAGCGACAGGAACGCCGCCGTGACGAACGCGGCATGCGTCCCCGCGGAACCGGCGGCGATCGCGTCGGCGCCGGACTCGGCGGCGGCGGAGCTCGCCGCGGCCATCACGCCGAACATCAGCGCGATGCCCGCTGCTCCGGCAACCTGCTGCGCCGTGCCGACGACCGCGGAACCGTACGAGTAGAACCGCGGCTGGAGCGAGGCGAGCGAGGCCGTGAAGAGGGGCGTGAACGACAGCGCCAAGCCGATCGACAGCACCGTCTGGGCGATCGCGACGACCCATACCGGAGTGGTCGTGCCGAAGGTCGTGTAGAACCACAGCATGCCGCTCGTGATGACGGCACCCGGAACGAGGAGCACCGTCGTTCCCCATCGGTCGTAGATCCGGCCGATGACCGGGCCGGCGAGTCCCATCGCGAGTGCGCCCGGCAGGACCACGAGGCCGGTCGTGAGCGGGTCGACCTCGAGCACATCCTGCAGGTAGAGCGGCACGACGGTGATCGCGCCGAAGAACGCCATCGACATGATCACCATCTGACCCATCGAGAGGGAGAAGTTCGCGCTGCGGAAGACGCGGAGGTCGAGCAGCGCGTCGTCACTGCGCTGCAGGACCACCTGCCGCCAGGCGAACAGGCCGAGCGCGACGGCGCCGATCGACAGCGACACGATCAGGGTCGTGGTCGACGTCGCGGTGGCGGCCGCGGCATCCGCCCCACTGCCGTGACCGCCCGCACCCAGCTGGCTGAGTCCGAAGACCAGCCCGCCGAAACCGAGGGCCGACAGGATGACCGAGAGCACGTCGATCGGAGCGCGTGTCGTCTCGCCCAGGTTGTGGATCCAACGAGCGCCGACGACCAGCGCGACGATCGCGATGGGGAGGACGACGCCGAAGATCCACCGCCACTCGAAGTTGTTCAGCAACGCGCCCGCGAGCGTGGGTCCGATGGCGGGAGCCAGCGAGATCACGATGCTGACGCGGCCCATCATCCGGCCGCGGATGGCGGGCGGGACCACCGTCATGAGCGTGGTCATGAGGAGCGGCATCATGATCGCGGTACCCGACGCCTGCACGACCCGTGCGATCAGCAGCACCGGGAAGCCGGGTGCGAGGAACGCGATCAGCGTTCCGGCCGAGAACAGGCTCATCGCGGCGACGAACATGGTGCGCGTGGTGAAGCGGCGCAGCAGGAAGCCGGTGATCGGAATGATCACGGCCATCGTGAGCATGAAGGCGGTCGTCAGCCACTGCGCCGCCAGAGCGGTGATGCCGAGGTCGGTGATGAGGTGCGGGATCGCCACACCCATCGTCGTCTCGTTGAGGATCGCGACGAACGCCGCCGCGAGGAGGAGCCAGATGACCCTGCTCTCTCGCGGGCCCAGCGAGGCGGCGGGAGCGGCGGATGCGGCGGGCAGGCGGACGCTGCCGGTTTCGGGCTGGATGTCGGTAGAGGCCAAGAGTCGTCTCCTCGGGAGAGTGCGGGCGAGGGGCGGCCATCGTCTGATGGCGGGAAGCGTCGGCGCAGAGCAAAGATCTCGCGGAAACGGCAAGCCCTCATGCTAACCGTGGGCACCGACAGGGAATTCCCGATCTGGGGAGGTCGGACGGGACGGGTCGCCGTGGCGAGGTTCGCGGCGACGGAGCGCTCAGTTCTCGAGCGTCTCCTCGTCGGCGGGACGGTCCCACTTCTCGGTGCCGATCGCATCGGTCGAGTGCGGCGTGGGCTCCCGCTCTTCAACGGTGGAGGGGACCGGATTGAGCAGCTCCTCCTCGGGAATCGCCTTCAACTGGTCGATCTCCTCCCGAAGGGCCGCCAAGTCGGTGCCGTCATGAGCGGGCGTATCGGGAGTGGAGGTCATGGCGCAAGCCTAGCCCTCGGCGGTGGTGGCGTCATTAGGCTGGCGTAGGTGAGCATGCGCGGCACCGGAGGCGGGGGACACCCCGGCTTCCGCGGCGTCGACATCCAGGCGCAGAAGCGCATCAACGCGGAGGCGCCCCGGATCCCGCATCTCGGCCGGCGCGTCGTGGCGCTCTTCCGTCCCTACACCTGGTCCCTGGTGGCGACGGCGGTCCTCGTCGTCGTGGGCGCCGCTCTCGCGGTGATCCCGCCGCTGATCGTGCAGCGGATCTTCGACGACGCGCTGTTCCCCGTCGACGGCTCGGCCCCCGACATGTCCCTGCTGTGGCGGCTGGTCGCGCTGATGGTCGCGCTGTTCCTCGCCTCGGCGGGCCTGGGCGTCCTCCAGACCTGGATCACCTCGACCGTCGGCAACAAGGTCACCGGCGATCTGCGGGTGCGCCTGTTCGAGCACCTCCAGGGGATGGAGCTCGGGTTCTTCACCCGGACGAAGACCGGCGTGATCCAGTCGCGGCTCCAGAACGACGTGGGCGGCGTCTCCGGGGTGCTGACGAACACGTTCACGAGCATCCTCGGCAACGCCGTCACGGTGATCGCGTCGCTCGTGGCGATGATCATCATCGACTGGCGGCTGACGCTCATCGCCGTCGTCATGATGCCGTTCCTGGTGGTCGTGCAGCGCCGCGTGGGCCAGGTGCGGGCCCGCATCGCCGGCGAGACGCAGGAGTCGCTGTCGGAGCTCACCTCGATCACCCAGGAGACCCTGAGCGTCTCGGGCATCCTCCTGTCGAAGTCGTTCAACCGCCAGCGTGCGGAGTCGGCGCGCTACGCGGACGAGAACCGCAACCAGGTGCGGCTGCAGGTGCGCCGGGCGATGAGCGGACAGGGGTTCTTCGCGGTCGTGCAGGTGCTGATGGCGAGCGTGCCGGCCGTGATCTACCTGGTCGCCGGCTACCTGATCACGGGCGGTGACGCGGGGATCACGGCGGGGACCATCGTGGCGTTCACTACGGTGCAGGCGCGGCTGCTCATGCCGCTCATGGGCCTCATGCGGGTCAGCCTCGACCTGCAGACATCGGCTGCTCTCTTCGCCCGCATCTTCGAGTACCTCGACCTCGAACCCGCGATCACCGACGCGCCGGACGCGATCCCCGTCGAGGACGCGCCGGGTCCGATGGGACGGATCGAGTTCCGCGACGTGGTGTTCCGCTACCCCGACGCGGCGCCCGACGCCCGCCCCACGCTGCAGGGCATCACCTTCACCGCCGATCCCGGCCAGCACGTCGCCTTCGTCGGTCCTTCGGGCGCGGGCAAGACGACGGTGCTCTACCTCACGCCGCGGATGTACGAGGCATCCGGCGGGTCCGTCCGCTTCGCCGGGGAGGACGTGCGCCGGCTTCGGCAGGAGTCGATCATCGACCAGGTCGGCATCGTGTCGCAGGAGACGTACCTCTTCCACGCGACCATCCGCGAGAACCTGCGGTACGCCAAGCCCGACGCCTCCGACGCCGAACTCGAGGCGGCCTGTCGCGCCGCGAACATCCACCACGTCATCGAGGGGTTCGAGCGGGGCTACGACACCGTCGTGGGCGAGCGCGGCTACCGGCTCTCCGGTGGCGAGAAGCAGCGCATCGCGATCGCTCGGGTTCTCCTGAAGGACCCGCCCGTGCTGCTCCTGGACGAGGCGACCTCCGCGCTCGACACCGTGTCGGAGCGGGTCGTCCAGGAGGCGCTCGACGCGGCCGCGCGGGGCCGCACGACGCTGTCGATCGCCCATCGCCTGTCGACCGTGATCGCGGCCGACGTGATCCACGTGATCGAGGCGGGGCGCATCGTCGAGTCCGGCACGCACGCGTCCCTCATCGAGCAGGGCGGGCTGTACGCGGAGCTCGCCGCCCAGCAGCTGGCGGCGTCGCGCATCCTCGAGGCCGAGGAGTCCGATGCCCCGGCGGACCATCCGGACCGCCGGGCCGACCGCCCGCCGGTCGATCCGTCGCAGCGCCCGGTCGGCGTGACGGTGCGCGAGTCCGTGCCCGCGGAGCCGTGGGTTCCGACGCCGGAGGTTCCCGGGACGTGAGCGGGCTCCCTCGCCGACGGCAGACGGCGAGCTACCAGGCGAGCGCTTCGTCCGCCGTCGGCGCCCCGTCGTGGCGCGCCGCGAGCGTGCGGACGAATCCGCCCAGCTCGCGCCGGTACGCCGCCTCGGGGTGGGTGCGAGCGATGTCGAGGAGCGGCGGCACGTCCATGGAGAGGATGAGGCGCACGCGGGATGCCGCGGCTTCGTGCTGGCCCGCCGCATCGAGCACGTCGATACCTCCCGCGAGCGCCTCGAGGTAGTCGCGGAGCACGGGGAGCTCGTCCTTCCGCTGCGTGATGGAGGTGCCGTCGGCGCGCTCGCGCCACTCCACGACGACGTCCGGAATCACGTCGAACGCGCGGGCCCGCGTGTACATGAGCTGGGCGAGGACCTGGTCCTCGTACGCCTTGCCCTCGGGGAAGCGGAGGCCGGCCCGCCGCCAGAGGTCGGTCCTGCTCACCTTGGACCAGGCGACGATGTTGCCCGAGGCGTCGGGGTGCTCGCGCAGCGTGGTGCCGATCCGCTCCGGATCGGTCGCCGCCGCGACCCAGGGCTGCACCTGACCGGCGACGTAGCCCCCCGCCGGGACGGGCCGAAGCCGCACGTAGGCGCCGAGCGCGAAGTCGCTGCCGCTCCTCTCCACGGTTCCCACCAGTCGCTCGAGAGCGTTCGGCGCGTAGCGGTCGTCGGCGTCGAGGAATCCCACGAGGGGCGTGTCGACCAGGTCGAGTCCCGCGTTGCGAGCGGCTCCGAGCCCCGCCCGCGCAGGCTGACGCACGACGCGGAAGCGCTCATCGTCCGCAGCGGCCTCCTCGAAGATGCGCCCCGTGGCGTCGGTCGACGCGTCGTCGACGAGGATCGCTCTCCATGCGGGAAGGGTCTGCGCGCGCAGCGAGTCGATCGCCTCCGGCGCGAACTCCTCGACGTCGAACCCGGGCACGATGACGGTCACGACGGGCGAGGGGGGCGTGGTCACCCGCCCGATCGTACCGCCGAGACGGATGCCTCGACCGCCGCCGCCACGGAATCGAGGGGCTGGTCGAGGCCGGCCGGAAAGGTGAACCGCACGGCGGTCTGCGCCACCTCGGGCGCCACGCCCATCGCGACCAGCACGTGGGAGGGCTCGTCACTGCCCGCGGCGCAGGCCGAGCCGCTCGACGACACGATCCCGCGCCGTTCGAGCTCGAGCAGCACCGCTTCTCCGGAGGTTCCCGCGAAGGTGAAGCTCGCCGTGCCCGGCAGTCGCCGAACGGGATCGCCGGTCAGGCGCGCGGACGGCACGGTCGCCAGGACGCGCGCGACGAAGCGGTCGCGCAGGGCGGCGACGCGAGCCGATGCCTCGGCCCGGCCGGCCTCGGCCAGCTCGAGCGCGGTGGCGATCCCGACCGCACCCGCCACGTCTTCGGTGCCGCTGCGGCGCCCGCGCTCCTGCCCGCCCCCGTGGAGGAGCGGCTCGACGGGGACACGACCCCGCACGGCGAGGAGCCCCGTGCCCTTCGGTGCGCCGAGCTTGTGACCCGCGAGCGACAGGGCGTCCACGCCGAGGGCGGGAGCCGACAGGGGCAGCCATCCGGCCGCCTGCACGGCGTCGGCGTGCACGGGGACGCCGCGAGCGCGCGCGATCGCAGCGAGGGCGGGAATGTCCTGGACGGTCCCGACCTCGTTGTTGGCGTACCCGATGGTGATCAGGGCGGTGTCGTCGCGCACGGCGCGGGCGACGGCATCCGGGTCCACGCGCCCCGCCGTGTCGACGGGCACGTGCGTCACCTCGAAGCCGTGGAGGCGGCGGAGGTAGTCCGCCGACTCGAGGATCGACTCGTGCTCGATCGGAGTCGTGATGAGGTGCCGCGAGCCGCCGTGCTGAAAGCGCCCGAGGGCGATGCCCTTCACGGCGAGGTTGTTCGCCTCGGTGCCTCCGGAGGTGAAGACGATGTCGCCGGGCCGCATCCCCAGGACGCGGGCGACGCGGGCGCGCGCCTCGGCGAGCGCGCCGGCGGCGTCCTCTCCGACCGTGTGGTGGCTGGACGGGTTGCCGAAGCGGTGGGTCAAGTAGGGCATCATCGCCTCGAGCACTTCGGGGCGCACCGGCGACGTCGCCGCGTTGTCGAGGTACAGCATGGCGATCACCCGTCGTCAGGATCCGTCGACCCGGACGTCGAGCCCCAGGTCGAGCGCGCGGGCCGAGTGCGTGAGCGCGCCGACCGAGATGACGTCGACGCCGGTCTCGGCGATGCGGCGCACCGTGTCGAGGGAGACGCCGCCGGATGCCTCGACCGTCGCCCGGCCGGCGACCTGCGCGACTCCCGCCCGCAGGTCGTCGAGCGGGAAGTTGTCGAGCATGATCGTCCCGACTCCCGCGGCGAGCACCGGCTCGATCTGATCGAGCCGGTCCACCTCGACCTCGACGTGGGCGGTGTGGGGGAGTCGGTCCTTGGCGGCGCGCAGCGCGTCGGTCACGCGCGGACCCCACGCGCCCGGGCCGCTGTCGGTGAGGACGGCGAGGTGATTGTCTTTGGCCATCACCGCATCCGACAGCGAGGATCGGTGGTTGCGTCCTCCGCCGTCGCGCACGGCCTTGCGCTCGAAAGCGCGCAGCCCCGGCGTGGTCTTCCGGGTGTCGACGATGCGGGCCCCGGTGTGGGCGACCTCGGCGACGTACCGGGCTGTGAGCGTCGCGATGCCCGACATCCGCTGCACGAAGTTGAGTCCGACGCGCTCGGCGGTGAGCACCGCCCGTGCCGGACCGGCGACGGACGCGAGCACCGTCCCCGGCTCGAACCATTGGCCGTCCTCGGTGACCAGCGTCACGTCGATCGTGGGGTCGGTCAGCCGGAAGGCCGCTTGGAACACCTCGCCGCCGCTGAAGACGCCCGCCTCGCGGGCGACGAGATCGGCCGACGCGCGCGCCGTCTCGGGTATCAGGTACTCGCTGGTGAGGTCGCCCCAGGGCGCGTCCTCCTCCAGCGCGGCGGCGACGACCCGATCGACGATCGCGCGCGTCAGCATGCGACCACCTGCGCCCGTCTATCGACCGTGCCGGCGGCGGAACGGCCGGTGTCGCCGCGGAAGTGCGCACCGACGGACTCCGTCCGGGCGCGGGCGGCCGCCACGACGTGCGCGGCGACGAGGAGGAGGTTCTCGTTCTCGAGCTCGAACTCGGTGCGCGGCGCACGCGACTGCGAGCGCCAGCGCGCGATCGTGGCTGCGGCTCGCCCGAGTCCCGCCTCGTCGCGCACCAGACCCGCGTGCGACCACATGAGGTCCTGCAGCGCGGGCCGCGAGAACGTCTCTCCGGCGTCGCCGGCGTCGCCGACGTGCCCGTCGGCGCCGCCGCCGGTCGGAGGCGGCGCCGCCGGGCTCTGCGCCGCTGGCCACGCGCCGGTGGCGATGTCGGCGGCGATGGCGTCGCCGGCCCGCGCTCCGAACACGGCCCCTTCGAGCAGCGAGTTGGACGCGAGGCGGTTGGCTCCGTGAACGCCCGTGCGCGCGACCTCGCCGACGGCGTAGAGCCCGGGCATCGTCGTCCGTCCGAAGAGGTCGGTGACGACGCCGCCCATCAGGTAGTGCGCTGCGGGCGTGACCGGGATCGGCTGCGTCGACCAGTCCCAGCCGCGGTCGCGCACGGCGCGGTCGATCGTGGGGAAGCGGCGCGAGAGGAACGTTCTGCGGGTGGCCGGGTCGGCCGAGTGGAGGTGCGTGGCATCGAGCAGCACGGGCCGCCCGTCCTGTTCCGCCATCTTCGCGGAGATGGCCCTCGCGACCACGTCCCGCGGCGCCAGCTCCCCGTCGGGGTGCGCGTCGAGGGCGAAGCGGTGCCCGTTCTCGTCCACGAGGGCGGCGCCTTCGCCGCGCACGGCCTCGGACACCAGGAAGGCATCGCCCCGGGGTCCGGCGGGCAGGACCGTCGGGTGGAACTGGAAGAACTCGAGGTCGCGCACCTCGGCGCCGACGCGGAGAGCGGCTGCGATCCCGTCCCCGGTGGCCACGGGAGGGTTGGTGGAGTGCGAGTAGAGCTCGCCCGCCCCGCCCGTCGCGAGCACGACCGCGTCGGCGTCGACCGTCCGCCTCCGGCCCTCGACACCGGGCGATTCGCCGACCAGGAGCTCGACGCCGCGCACCCGTCCGTCGCGGACGACGAGGTCGACGAGGAAGGCGTGCTCGATGACGGTCACTTCGCTCGAACGGAGTCGTGCGACGAGGGCCTTCTCGATCGCGGTTCCTGTGGCATCGCCGCCGGAGTGGAGGATGCGCGGATAGGAGTGGGCGGCTTCGAGGCCGCGGACGAAGCCGCCGTCCGCGCCGCGGTCGAACGCGACGCCGAGGTCGATGAGCTCGCGGATCCGCGAGGGTCCCTCTTCCACGAGGACGCGCACGGCAGCGGCATCGTTCAGTCCGGCGCCGGCCACCATCGTGTCGCGGATGTGGTCGTCGATGCGGTCGTCGGCGAACATCACGCCCGCGATCCCGCCCTGCGCGTAGCGGGTGTTCGCGTGCTCCAGCACGTCCTTGGTCACGAGGGTGACCCGGCAGCCGCGCTCGACCGCGTGCAGGGCGACGGTGAGGCCGGCGATGCCCGATCCCACCACGACCGCGTGCGGTCGGGCGCCGCTCATGACGCGTTCTCCCACGCCGCCGCGGGTGCCGACGGCGGCTTGGCCGCGAGCATGCGATCGAGCGCGAGCCGCGCGGGGTCGGCGACGTCCTGCGGCACGGCGATGCGGTTGCGCACCTCGCCGGCGACGAGCCCCTCGAGCACCCACGCCAGATAGCCCGGGTGGATGCGGTACATCGTCGAGCACGGGCAGACGACGGGATCGAGGCAGAAGATGCGGTGCTGCGGATGCTGCGCGGCGAGGCGCTGCACCAGGTTCACCTCGGTGCCGATGGCGAAGGTGGTGGGCTCGGTCGCACCCTCGATCGCTCGACGGATGTAGTCGGTCGACCCCGACTCGTCCGCGGCGTCGACGACCTCCATCGGGCACTCCGGGTGCACGATGACGCGCACGCCGGGGAAATCGGCCCGCGCCTTGTCGATCTGGGCGACGCTGAAGCGCCGGTGCACCGAGCAGAAGCCGTGCCAGAGGATCACGCGCGCCGCATCGAGCTGATCGACGGATGCCCCGCCCAGGGGCTTGCGCGGGTTCCACATCGGCATCTGCTCGAGGGGCACGCCCATCGCCTTCGCCGTGTTTCGGCCCAGGTGCTGGTCGGGGAAGAACAGCACGCGGCGGCCGCGGGCGAACGCCCACTCGAGCACCGTCCTCGCGTTCGACGAGGTGCAGACGATCCCGCCGTGCCGCCCGACGAATCCCTTGATCGCGGCGGACGAGTTCATGTACGTCACGGGGATCACCGGCACCAGACCGTCCGCGTCGACGGCGTCCATGTCTCCGTACACCTCGGCGAGCTGTTCCCAGCACTCCTCGACTTGGTCGATGTCGGCCATGTCGGCCATCGAGCAGCCGGCCGCCAGATTCGGCAGGATCACGGCCTGCTCGGGGCGCGAGAGCAGGTCGGCGGTCTCGGCCATGAAGTGCACCCCGCAGAACACGATGGCCTCGGCATCCGGGTGCTCCAGGGCGGCGTTCGCGAGCTGGAACGAGTCGCCCACGTAGTCGGCGTGCGCGATCACCTCCTCGCGCTGGTAGAAGTGCCCCAGCACGACGACGCGCTCGCCGAGGATCTGCTTCGCGGCCCGGATGCGGCCGGCGAGCTCTTCCTCGGACGCCTCGCGGTACTCCTTCGGCAGTTCTCCCTGGCGGGGGGATCCGGTCGGGATGACGTCGCCCATGGACGAGCCGGGTCCGTAGCCCGGGCGGTCGTCGAAGTCCCACGGGCCGGCGGCCAGGTCGGTGTTGCACGTCTCGGCGGTCGAGGATCCGGCGACGATCGCCTGGATCGCGTGATCCACCGATGGGTCCACCTCGGGACGGGGCTGGAGGGTGATGTTGACGGCGGGCATGTCGGGCTCTTTCAGTGGCGGATGCCGAGCGGCCCGCGGTCGGCGAGCTCGACGTCCTGGTTGTACCGGTACAGGCGGGCGGGCCGATGACTGCCCGTGCGGAACCGGTCGGTGGGGATGAGGGTGCCGGAGTTCTCCACCTGGCGGCGGAAGTTGGCCGGGTCGAGGCGCCGTTTGAGGATCGCCTCGTAGACCTCGCGGAGTTCGGCGAGGGTGAATTGGTCGGCGAGCAGCCCGTGGGCGATGCGGCTGTAGCCGACCTTGTTGCGCAGGCGCCACAGCGCGTACTCGACGATCTCGTTGTGGTCGAACGCGAGCCGGGGCAGCGCCGAAGCGTCGAACCACTCGGTGTTCTCGAAGACGCCCGCCGCCGCCACCTCGTCCGGACGGATGAGCGCCCAGTACACGATCGAGACCACGCGCGTGGGGGAGCGGTCGACCGCCCCGAACGCGTACAGCTGCTCGAGATAGCTCGGTGCCAGCCCGGTCGTCTCGGCGAGGGTGCGGGATGCCGCGGCATCCAGCCCTTCCGCGACATCGAGCCATCCCCCCGGAAGGGCCCAGCGACCCTCGTGCGGCTCACGGGTGCGGCGGACCAGAGGGAGCATGACGCGCGGCGCCTCCGACCCCGCCCCGCGGCGCAGGGTGAAGATCACGGTGGACACCGCCACGCGCGTGGTGTCCACGTGCGGGTCGGCTTCGACGGGGAAGAGGCTAGTTCGTGTCATGGTGACCATTACTCCGCGGACCATCTTAGTGTCGTTCTGACACGAAGTGCAAACAAGCGACGATCGCTCAGCTTCACCGCGTAACCTGGCGGCCTCCGCTTCTTGACCCCGGGCCTGGGAGGCCGCGTGCTCGTCCTCGACCTCATCCTCGTCGCGCTGCTCCTCGTCGGGCTCGTCGCCGGCCTCGGGCGCGGCCTGTCCGGGAGCGTCGGCCTCCTCGCGGGGCTCGTCGTCGGCGGCGCGGCGGCGTTCTGGCTCGTGCCGCTCATCAACGACGCGCTGCCGTCGCAGCAATGGCGTCCGGCCGTCGTCCTGGCCGCGTCCGCCGCCCTGATCATCGGGGGAGCGGCACTCGGCGCAGCGGCGGGCGCCGTGCTGCGCCGCGGCGTGGACCGCGTGCGCCCGCTCCGCGCGATCGACCGGCTCCTGGGCGGAGTCGCTGGGGTCGTCGTGACCGCGCTCGCCCTCTCCCTGGCCGGTGCGAGCCTGGCGGCGACCGGCATGCCCGTCGTCTCCACCGCCCTGTCATCGTCCACAGTGCTCCGCACGATCGAGCGGATCACACCTGCGCCGGTCGCCGTCGCTCTCGCGGAGCTGCGCGGATTCGTGTTCGACGAGGGGCTCCCCGCCCTCGGCAACCTCCTCGAGGCGTCGCCCGTCGACATCCCGCCGGTCGACCTCGCCGATCCCGAGCTGGCGCAGGCTGCGGCATCCGTCGCCCGCGTATCGGGCACAGCGTTCTCGTGCGGTCGCAGCTCCACCGGGAGCGGCTTCGTCGTGGCCGCCGACCGCGTGGTCACCAACGCCCACGTCGTGGCCGGTGTCGAGCAGCCCGTGGTGGAGCTTCCGGGCGTCCCGGCGCGCGAAGGGCGCGTGGTGTACTTCGATCCGATCGACGATCTCGCCGTCATCGCGGTGGACGGGCTCGGGGTGGCGCCGCTGCCCTTCGCCACCACTCTCGAACCGGGCTCGCCCGCCGTCGTGCAGGGCTATCCCCTCGGCGGTCCGTTCACGATGGGGGAGGCGGGGGTCCTCTCCACGGGGACGGTCGCGGTCCCCGACATCTACGACGAGAACGCCGCGCCCCGCGAGATCTACGCCCTCCAGGCCACCGTCCGCCCGGGCAACTCGGGAGGTCCCGTGCTCACCGAGGACGGCGCGGTCGCTGGGGTCGTGTTCGCCCGGGCCGACAACGACCCCGACCGAGGGTATGCGATGACCATGGCGGAGTTGACTCCCGTCGCGGCTCAGGCGGCCTCTCTCTCGCAGGCGGTGTCGCCCGGTCGCTGCGTCGGCTGACGGCCGCCGCCCGCTATGCTGGCACGGCAAGTCAATACCGGCCAACGATCCGGGCGGGAGAGCCTCGGCAGCAGTCATGCCGAGCACCGAAGGAGCAAGCCTCCCCGCCAATCTCTCAGGTACGCGTACCGTCCGGGTGGGCCGACTCTGGAAAGTGGTTCGAGCGAAGCGAGAACCAGGTTGAGTAGACGGCCCCGCCGTCGTATCGAAACCCTGGCGAGACGAGTTCCGCGAGTCTCCATCAAGCTTCGACGAATCCGCCGACGGTGAAAGCCGTGTCCTCCCGTTCCGGGCGACGCGACGAAACTCTCAGGCCCATGACAGAGGGGGAGTTCCACGGCGCCGTCCGGCGTCTGCCCGAACGCGAACGGGAGAACTCATGACAGACCCCCGCATCACCCCGCTCCACGACCGCCACGTCGCTCTCGGCGCGTCGTTCACCGACTTCGGCGGCTGGTCCATGCCGGTCCGGTACAGCTCCGACCTCGCGGCGCATCACGCGGTCCGCACCGCCGCCGGCATCTTCGACATCTCGCATATGGCCGAGTTCATCGTCCGGGGCCGGCAGGCCGGCGCCTTCCTCGACTACGCCCTCGCCGGACGCCTGTCGAAGCTGGTCGACGACCAGGCGAAGTACAGTCTCGTGCTCGATCCCGACGGCGGCATCATCGACGACGTCATCGTCTACCGTCACGCCGAGGACCACCTCATGGTGGTCGCCAACGCGGGCAACCGGGAAGCGGTCGCGGACGCGCTGCTCGACCGTGCGCGCGCCTTCGAGGTCGAGGTCGAGGACGCGACCGACCGGATCGCGCTCATCGCCGTCCAGGGGCCGGCGTCGCAGGCGATCCTCGAGGCCACCGACGCGATCGTCGACCTCGCGGCTCCGCTCGGCGAGCTGAAGTACTACCGCATGACCCACGCACGACTCGTCCTGGCGGGGGCCGAACCCGTCGCGATCGACATCGGGCGCACCGGATACACGGGCGAAGACGGCTTCGAGCTCTACGTGCCCGCCTCGTCCGCCCCCGAGGTGTGGGACGCGCTGATGCGGGCCGGCGAGCCGCACGGACTCGTGCCGGCGGGCCTGGCCTCGCGCGACACGCTGCGCCTCGAAGCGGGCATGCCGCTCTACGGCCACGAGCTCTCGCGCGACATCGTCCCCGCGCAGGCGGGTCTCGGGCGCGTGGTGGCGATCGACAAGGAGGACTTCGTCGGACGTTCCGGCCTCGCCGCCGTCGTCGCCGCGGGGGCGCCGGTGCTCGTCGGACTCGTGTCGGAAGGACGGCGTGCGGGTCGCGCCGGCTACGCCGTGCTCCACGGCGACGAGGTCGTGGGCGAGGTCACCAGCGGCGCGCTGAGCCCGACCCTCGGCCATCCGATCGCGATGGCCTTCGTCGCTCCGTCGGCGGCCGAAACGGGAACGCAGCTCGCCCTCGACGTCCGCGGCACGCGGATCCCCGCCACCGTCACCGCCCTGCCCTTCTACCGACGCACCACCTGACGGCCGCAACGCACCGTCGTCCATCAGACCCTCCGGAGGAACCCATGACCGACCTGCACACCCTGAAGTACACCGAAGAGCACGAATGGATCGCGCTGGACGGCGATGTCGCCACCGTCGGCATCACCGACTACGCCGCCGACAAGCTCGGCGACGTCGTGTTCGTCGAGCTCCCGGCGGTGGGTTCGGACGTCACCGCCGCCACCGTGGTCGGCGAGATCGAGTCGACCAAGTCGGTCGGCGAGCTCTACGCCCCGCTCACCGGCGAGGTCGTCGCCGTCAACGACGCCGCGGTCGATGACCCCTCGCTGGTCAACTCCGACCCCTTCGGGGAGGGGTGGCTGGTCAAGATCCGCGTCGACGCCGCCGCGGTCTCCGACCTCCTCGACCGCGACGCCTACGTCGCGCTCACCGGCGGCGACGCATGACGGCCTCCTTCGCCGACCGTCACATCGGGACGGATGCCGCGGCCCAGCGCACGATGCTCGACGCCCTGGGCTACGACACCGTCGACGCTCTGGTGCGGCGTGCGGTCCCGGCATCCATTCAGGTCCCCGCGCGGCAGACGAGCGACATCCCCCCGGCCGCGACCGAGGCGGAGGCGCTCGCCGAGCTGCGCCGGCTGGCATCGCAGAATCGCGTCGCGCGCCCGATGATCGGGCTCGGGTACTACGACACCTTCACGCCGTCGGTGATCGCGCGGAACGTGCTCGAGAACCCCTCGTGGTACACCGCGTACACCCCGTATCAGCCCGAGATCTCGCAGGGGCGGCTCGAGGCGCTCATCAACTTCCAGACCATGGTGACCGACCTCACGGGCCTCGCCACGGCGAACGCGTCGATGCTCGACGAGTCGACGGCGGTCGTCGAGGGGATGCTGGTGGCCCGGCGCGCGTCGAAGTCGGCCTCCAACGTCTTCCTCGTCGACGAGGACGCGCTGCCGCAGACGAAGGCACTCCTCGAGCACCGCGCCTCGGCGGTGGGCATCGAGCTGCGCTTCGCCGCTCTCGACCAGCGGGTCGCCGAGGCCGACGCGGACGTGTTCGGAGCGTTCGTGCAGTACCCCGGCGCGACGGGGCGCATCTGGGATCCGTCGGACCTGGTGGCAGCGGTCCACGCGAAGGGCGGCCTGGTGGTCGTCTCCGCCGATCTGCTCGCGCTGACGCTCCTCCGCTCGCCCGGGTCGTTCGGAGCGGACGTGGCCGTGGGCACGACGCAGCGCTTCGGCGTTCCGCTGGGCTTCGGCGGCCCGCACGCCGGCTACATGGCGGTGCGCGCGGGGCTCGAGCGCCAGCTCCCCGGCCGGCTCGTCGGCGTGTCCCAAGATGCCGCCGGCCGCCCCGCCTATCGCCTCGCGCTGCAGACGCGCGAGCAGCACATCCGACGCGAGAAGGCCACCTCCAACATCTGCACCTCCCAGGTCCTGCTGGCCGTGATGGCGTCGATGTACGCGGTCTACCACGGGCCCGACGGTCTCCGGGCGATCGCGACCGAGGTCGCAAAGAAGGCCGAGGCGCTCGCCGGCGTCCTGCGCTCGTACGGGCTCACCCTCGCGTCCGACGCGTTCTTCGACACCCTTCGCGTGCACGTGCCGGGATCCGCTCGGCGCGTCATCGAGCGCGCGAGGGAGCGCGGGTTCCAGCTGTTCTGGGCGGATGACGCGTCCGTCGGAGTCTCGGTCGACGAGACCACCACCGCCGACGATCTGGCGGCCGTGGCGTGGGCATTTGGTCTGCCCGAGGGCGAGTTCCTCGGGGCAGGCGACCAGGGGGAGCGCAGGGTGCCGTTCGCCGATGCGACGCCGCTGGCGGCGGTCCCCGACGCGCTGCGGCGGATCGAGGACTACCTCACCCACCCGGTGTTCACCTCCCACCGGTCCGAGACGGCCATGATGCGCTACCTCAAGCAGCTGTCCGATCGCGACTACGCGCTCGACCGCGGCATGATCCCCCTGGGGTCGTGCACGATGAAACTGAATGCCGCGACCGAGATGGCGGCCGTGTCGTGGCCGGAGTTCTCGCGCGTGCATCCGTTTGCGCCCGAGGCCGACGTCCACGGCTACCTGGCCATGATCGAGCAGCTCGAGGTGTGGCTGGCCGAGGTCACCGGGTACGACGCGGTCTCCCTGCAGCCCAATGCCGGCTCGCAGGGCGAACTCGCGGGGCTGATGGCGATCCGGGGGTACCACCGCGCCAACGGCGACCTGGACCGGACCGTCTGCCTGATCCCGTCCTCGGCGCACGGCACGAACGCGGCGTCGGCGGTGCTGGCCGGGATGAGGGTCGTCGTCGTCGCGTGCGACGACGCGGGCAACGTCGACCTCGACGACCTGCGCGCCAAGATCGCCGCGCATGCCGACGAGCTGGCGGCGCTCATGATCACCTATCCGTCGACCCACGGCGTCTACGAGCACGACGTGCTCGAGATCACCCAGGCCGTGCACGACGCGGGCGGCCAGGTCTACGTCGACGGTGCGAACCTCAATGCCCTCCTCGGCTATGCGCGCTTCGGCGATCTCGGCGGCGACGTCTCGCACCTGAACCTGCACAAGACGTTCGCGATCCCGCACGGCGGCGGCGGGCCCGGGGTGGGCCCGGTCGCGGCGAAGGCGCACCTCGCGCCCTACCTGCCGTCCCACCCGCTCGCGCAGCGCAAGGATCACCCTGGCGGCGTGTTCGACGGGGGCCCGATCTCGGCCGCACCGCACGGGTCGGCCGGCATCCTCCCGATCTCGTGGGCCTACGTCCGCATGATGGGCGCGGAGGGGCTGCGGGATGCCACGGCCGCCGCCGTGCTGGCCGCGAACTACATCGCAGTCAGGCTCAAGGACCACTACCCCGTTCTCTACGCGGGGGAGGGCGGCCTCGTCGCCCACGAGTGCATCCTCGACCTGCGCCCGCTCAAGGAGGCGACCGGCGTGACGGTGGACGATGTGGCCAAGCGCCTCATCGACTACGGCTTCCACGCGCCGACCATGTCGTTCCCTGTCGCGGGCACGCTCATGGTGGAGCCCACCGAGTCGGAGGATCTCGGCGAGATCGAGCGGTTCATCGAGGCCATGATCGCGATCAAGGCCGAAGCTGACGCTGTCGCCGAGGGGCGATGGCCGGCGGACGACAACCCGCTCGTGCACGCGCCGCACACCGCCGAGTCGGTCGTGGCGGGGGAGTGGGCCCATGCCTACTCGCGCGAGAAGGCCGTCTACCCGGTGCACGCACTCGTCCGCACGAAGTACTGGCCTCCGGTGCGACGCATCGACCAGGCCTACGGCGACCGCAACCTCGTCTGCGCCTGCCCGCCCGTCGAGGCATTCGCCTGAGTGAGGGATCCACGGGATGCCGCAGCCGCAGCATCCCGTGGATCACGCCGTCGGCGTCGGCGTCGGAGTACCCGTCGGCGACGGCGACGGCAGCGGACCGAACAGCCCCGGCCACAGCGCGACGGCGAGCGGGTAGCCGACGAACGCCACGATGTCGATGAGCGTATGCGCGATGACCAGCGGCATGACGCGGCCCCATCGGCGATAGCACCACCCGAAGACGACCCCCATCGCGAAGTTGCCGATGATCGGGCCGATGCCCTGGTACGCGTGATACGCGGCCCGGAGAGCCGCCGTCGTGAGGATGATGGACCACCAGCCCCACCCGAGCCGCCGGAGCCGGTCGAACAGGTAGCCGATGAAGATGACCTCTTCGGTGAGACCTGCGCGCAGCGCCGCGAGGACGAGGAGCGGTATCGTCCACCACGCGGCGTCGAGCTGCGACGCCTGCACCTGCACCGTGATCCCGAGAGCGCGCCCGGCGACGTACAGACCGAGCCCGGGCACGCCGATCGCGGCGGCCAGCAGGAGGGCGCGACCCAGGTCCCGGCCGAACTGCGTGAAGTCCAGCCCGATGCGACGCAGGGCGTTCTGGCCGGGCTCCCACAGCAGATACACGACGAGTGCGACCAGCGCGAGGCCGAAGAAGACCGAGAGCAGCGAGTACAGCACGTCCCAGAAGGCGGCCGCATCACGCGGCGGGTTCAGCTGAGTCTGCTGATCGCCGATAGGAGTGGGCCGCAGCAGCGCCCGCACCAGGGACAGGACTGAGTACAGGGCGGACTGCCCGACGGTGACGGCGAGGACGATCGCGATCTCCCACCGCAGGCGCACGCGCGTTGCATGGTCTATGGAGCGGCTCTCGGGCAGATTCCCAGGCGCGGATGCGGGCACGTTGTCAGATTGTCACATCCGCGTAGCCCTGAGTTAAGGATATGTAACGGTTTGCAGTTCTGTTTTGCCTAGCTCGTAGCGCGTGCTTAGTGTGTCCGTGTCCGTGTCCAGAGCTGCCACAGGCTGGGCACTCAACCCTTGCACAGGAGGAACAGTGAGAATGAAGCGCATCTCGGCGGCGGTGGCCATCACCGCAGTCGGCGCACTGGCGATCTCGGGCTGCGCCGCCGGTGGTGGCGACAACAACGACGACTCCGGTCTCGTTGAGGGCTCGTCGATCACCGCGGCGTGGAACCAGGCGTTCTATTCGATGAACGGCAACACGTCGTTCGGAAACGCCACCGCGAACAACAACATCAACTACTTGGTGCTCGACGGCTTCAACTACTACAACAACGTCCCGGAGCTCGTCCAGAACACCTCCTTCGGCACGTACGAGGTCGTGAGCGAAGACCCGCTGACCGTGACCTACACGATCAACGAGGACAAGAAGTGGTCTGACGGCACGCCGATCGACGCAACCGACCTCCTTCTCTACTGGGCCGCAGAGTCGCGCGCTCTGGACACGCCGGACTTCGACCCGGCTGACTTCACCGACCCCGAGACGGGCGAGTTCACCGACGCGTTCCCCACCGACGTGGTCTACTTCGACTCGGGCGCGACCCCGACATCGGGCCTGGGCCTCGTCACCGAGCAGCCCGAGATCGGTGAGGACGGCCGCAGCGTCACGCTCACCTACGACCAGCCCTTCGTCGACTGGGAGCTCACCTTCGCCACGATGGGCGAGATGCTCCCCGCTCACATCGTCGGCAAGAAGGCCCTCGACATCGATGACAACGAGGAGGCCAAGCAGGCCGTTCTCGACGCCATCGAGAACAACGACGCCGAGGCTCTCGCCCCGATCTCGTCGTTCTGGAACTCGGGCTTCAACTTCACCGAGATGCCCGAGGACACCGACCTCGTCGTCTCCAGCGGCCCCTACCAGATCAGCGACTATGTCGCCGACCAGTTCGTGACCCTCACGGCCAACCCCGAGTACACGGGTGACAACGCGCCGAACATCGAGGAGATCACGATCCGCTTCATCCCCGACCCGCTCGCGGCGGTCCAGGCTCTGGAGAACGGCGAGGTGGACATCATCCAGCCGCAGGCCACCGCCGACATCACGGCGGCGCTGGAGGACATCGAAGGCATCACCGTCGACACCAGCCTCGGCGGCACCTACGAGCACGTCGACCTGCAGTTCGACAACGGCAAGAACCCTGAGAACATCTTCTCGAACCCGCAGGTGCGCGAGGCCTTCATGAAGGTCATCCCGCGCCAGGAGATCGTCGACACGCTGATCAAGCCGATCATCGGCGACGACGCGATCCTGCGCGACTCGCAGCTGTTCGTTCCGGGCGCCGAGGGATACGACGAGGCCGCTGCCGCCAACACCTCGGCGGACTACGCAGAGGTCGACATCGAGGGTGCCAAGGCGCTCCTCGCCGAGTCGGGTGTCACCGACACCTCGGTCTGCATCCTCTACGCCTCGAACAACCCGCGTCGTGTCAACGAGTTCGCGCTGATCCAGGCGTCGGCCGCTGAGGCCGGCTTCGAGGTCACCGACTGCGGCTCGGAAGAGTGGGGCGGCCTCCTCGGCACGCCCGGCGCCTACGACGCGTCGCTCTTCGGCTGGCAGTCGACGAGCCTGGGCGTGACCAACTCGCTGCCCACGTTCGAGACCGGTGGCATCAACAACCTGAACTTCTACTCGAACTCCGAGGTGGACGACATCATCTCCCAGCTCAACACGGAGTTCGACGAGCAGGCCAAGATCGACCTCCAGGTCGAGCTCGACCGCCTGCTGTGGGAGGACTTCTACGGGGTGACGATCTTCCAGTTCCCCGAGGTCACCGCGATCAGCGACCGCGTCACCAACGTCACGTCGTCGATCCTCGCTCCCACGGTGTTCTGGAACGCCTGGGACTGGGAGGTCACCGACGCCGGCACGGAGTAATCGCCGAGCGGTTCCCACCGAGTTCTGATGCTCGGTGAATGACCGAGGTGGGGTGCAGGTCCCCGAGGGGGCCTGCACCTCACCGCGTTAGACTCCTCCCAGCGGTGGAGCCGCGAGCCCGCGTACTCGCCCGGGTTCGCCTCCTGCGCTGTTCATCGATTGGCAGGCGGCCACACCATGGCTTCATTCATCATCCGGCGTCTGATCGCGTCGATCTTCGTGCTCTTCGCCGCGACATTCCTGATGTATCTGCTCGTTTCCCTCTCGGGCGATCCCCTCGAGGACCTGCGGCAGAGCAATGCACCCAACAAGAACGAGCTCATGGAAGCTCGTACCAAGCTCCTCAATCTCGACGTCCCCGCCCCGCTGCGCTACTTCCTGTGGCTCGGCGCCGTCTTCCGCGGCGACTTCGGCATCAGCATCCAGAACCAGCCGGTCAATGCGCTGCTCGGCAACGCCATCACGTCGACGCTGACGTTGGTCACCACCGCGACGGTCGTCGCGATCGTGCTGGGCATCACGGTCGGGATCGTCTCGGCTCTTCGCCAGTACACCGGCTTCGACTACGGCGTGACGCTGCTGTCGTTCCTCTTCTTCTCGCTCCCGATCTTCTGGGTCGCTGTGCTGCTCAAGCAGTACGGCGCGATTCAGCTGAACAACTGGCTGAACAATCCCACCATCTCCGTACCGGTGATCATCGGCCTGTCGATCGTGATCGGGCTGATCTGGATGTCGCTCATCGGGGGCAGATGGCGGCGACGTCTCATCGTGTTCGGCGTGGCGACGGTCGCGACCGGCATCGTGCTGACCTTCCTCTCCGTCACCCAGTGGTTCGCCGACCCGAGTATCGGGATCGTCGTCTTCGCCTTCCTCGCGATCGGCATCGCCGTCGGCGTCACGGCGATCTCCACAGGCCTGCGCAATCGCAACGCGCTGATCGCGTCGTTGATCGTCGCCGGCATCGGCATCGCCCTGTACTACCCGATGGTCAACTACCTGCTGAACGGAATGACGCTGCCGCTCTTCCTGGGGCTGATGGTGCTGACGATCGTGGTGTCGGGTCTCATCGGATGGTTCCGCGGCGCACCCGACCGCGCACCGGTCGCGCGGACGACGGCCATCGTCGGATTCCTCGTCGCAGGCCTCATCGCGCTCGACAAGTACATGTCGTACTGGCAGGCCTACGCGAACTCCAGTCGCGTCCGCGGTCGGCCGATCGCGACCGTCGGTGCGTCGACCCCCGGTCTGGGGGGCAACTTCTGGGTGCAAGGCATCGACCTGTTCACACACCTGCTGCTCCCGACGATCGCCATCATCCTCATCTCGTTCGCCAGCTACACGCGCTATTCCCGGGCCAGCCTCCTCGAGGTGATGAACCAGGACTACATCAGGACCGCCCGGGCCAAGGGGCTCACGCAGCGGACCGTCGTCGTGCGGCACGCCTTCCGGAACGCGCTGATCCCCATCACGACGATCATCGCCTTCGACGTGGGCGCGATCATCGGCGGTGCCGTCGTGACCGAGACCGTGTTCGGCTGGGTGGGCATGGGAAGACTCTTCGTCACCGCTCTCGACGCGCACGATCCCAATCCCGTGATGGCGTTCTTCGTGGTGACGGGAACCCTCGCGGTTCTGTTCAACCTCATCGCGGACCTCGTCTACGCCGCCCTCGACCCGAGAATCAAGGTGGGCTGACATGAACACCACAACCATCAACGAGACCGACTCGCGCGAAGAAGATGCGAAGTCCGAGGTCACGATCGAGCAGAAGGAGACCGAGGGCCTGAGCCAGGGCCAGATCGTCCGCCGGCGCTTCTTCCGTCACCGAGCGGCTCTTGCTTCGATGATCGTCCTCGTGTTCATCGTCCTGCTCGCGTTCACCTCGGTCGGCGTGAACCTGTGGGGCCTGCGCATACCGGGATGGTGGCAGTACTCGTGGGAAGAGATCCCCACGAAGGTGAACAACGGCGTGCCCACTCTGTCGCTGTGGCCGCTGCAGTTCGGTGACCATCCGTTCGGTCAGGATGAGGTCGGGCGCGACATCTTCGCCGTAGTGATGCGCGGGACTCAGCAGTCGATCATGGTGATGGTGATCGCCGGAGTCGTGGCGACCGCGATCGGCGTGGTGATCGGCGCGATCGCCGGGTACTACGGAAAGGTCACCGACTCGGTCCTGATGCGGTTCACCGACATCATCATCACCATCCCGCTCATCGTGATCGGTTCCGTGCTCGGCGTGGCGTTCGGCAGTCTCGGCGCCGCTGTGCTCGGCGTGGTCATCGGCCTGTTCGCCTGGACGACGATGGCACGGCTGGTCCGCGGCGAGTTCCTGTCCCTGCGGGAGCGCGAGTTCGTCGACGCGGCACGCGTCTCCGGCGCGAAGGACAGGCGCATCATCTTCCGTCACATCCTGCCGAACTCTGTGGGCGTCATCGTGGTGAATGCGACGCTCCTGATGGCGGGCGCGATCCTCCTCGAGTCGACGCTGAGCTTCCTCGGCTTCGGCGTCGAATCGCCCGACACGTCGCTCGGCAAGATCATCTCCGAGAACCAGGCGGCGTTCTCGACGCGCCCGTGGATCTTCTGGTGGCCCGGCATCTTCATCATCGCGATCGCCCTGTGCGTCAACTTCATCGGCGACGGGCTTCGTGATGCGTTCGACCCGCGGCAGAAGAAGATGCCGAGCGAGCGCGCGATGGCTCGCGCCGGCCGTGCAGGGGGCCCCCTGGTGCCGGATGTCGACACGACGCCGGCAACGCTGGGCGGCACGCACATGGTCGACGTGGGGATGCAGACGGCCTACACCGGTGACGACATCGTCAACTTCAACGATCCGCGCCGTGAGGAGCCGGGCGACGTGCAGCACAAGCCGCTCGACCCGGAGCGATGACGTGGTGTCATACGAATATGCCGATCACGGTGGCGGCGCTCAGCGCCGCCACCGTGGCGATCGTCGCCACGTGCCACGTCTGAGTCGAAGCGTCGGGATCCACGCCGCTCGCGAAGGCGCCGGAGTCGCGCAGCTGCTCCCAGCGGCCGCGGATGAGCTGGGCGAGGTTGCCCGTCGGGGTCGTGATGGCGTCGCCCGGGCGCAGCTCGCCGAGCTCACCGCGGGCGGATTCGCCGACGCCGTCGAAGTCCTTCGGGGCGAGACCGAGGGTGCGGTGGCGGCCGGACGCCGGTGCCGCCCACACCTGCACTCGTCGCTCCGTCGTGTGCAGCGTCACGGAGTAGCGAGTGTCGATGGCGGTGATCGATGGCCACGGCACGAAGTGCGTGCGGAGCACGTTCTCGACGGTGATCCCGTGTTCCTGCACCAGGAGGCTCGGACGCCAGAAGAGCGCCCAGGCCAGGACGCCCACGAGAAGGATCGGCCAGACGTAGCGGATCGCGGACGCAGGGTCGGTCACGGCCATCGCCGCCGCGCCGAGCGCGCACACCACCATGGTCACGACAGCGAGAGTGCGGCCGAAGACCGGCCGGTAGTGAACCTCCTGAAACGACATGATTTCCAGCTTTGCAGATGGGACAGCAACGAATGACTGACAAGACGGATGTCGACGCCGGGGTCTCGGCGATGCACAAGGCTCTCCCGGAGACGATCCTCCAGGTCGAGAACCTGGGAGTGGAGTTCTGGGTCGAGGGCGAGTTCTATCCGGCCGCCATCGGCATGAACTATCAGGTCCGCCGGGGCGAGGTTCTGGCGATCGTGGGCGAGTCGGGCTCGGGGAAGAGCACGAGTTCCATGGCTCTTCTCGGTCTCCTGCCCGAGAACTCGCGGGTGACCGGCTCGATCAAACTCCTCGGTCGTGAGCTGCGCGGAGTGGACGACGCGACGCTGAGGTCGCTGCGCGGCAACGAGATCGCGACCATCTTCCAAGAGCCGATGACGGCCCTCAACCCCGTGTACACGGTCGGATTCCAGATCATGGAGGCCCTGCGCTCCCACGACCGCGGGATGGCGCCGAGCGTGGCACGCGAGCGCGCGGTGGAGCTTCTTCGCATGGTGGAGATGCCGAACCCCGAGCAGTCGTTCCACAAGTACCCGCACCAGCTCTCGGGCGGTCAGCGGCAGCGCGCGATGATTGCGCAGTCCATCTCGTGCGATCCGCTCCTGCTCATCGCCGACGAGCCCACCACGGCTCTCGATGTCACGGTTCAGGCGGAGGTGCTCGACCTTCTCCGCAACCTCCACCGGCGTCTGGACTCTGCCATCATCCTGATCACGCACGACATGGGCGTCGTCGCCGACCTCGCCGACCGCATCATGGTGATGAAGAACGGCGTCGTGGTCGAGTCGGGTTCCGTGGAGAAGATCTTCCACTCTCCCGAGCACCCGTACACTCAGCAGCTGCTGGCGTCGGTGCCTCACCTGGGCCTGGGGGTGCTGGAGGAGGCTGTGGCCGGTCCTGCGGAAGTGGCGACGGAGACGTCCACCGTGCCGTCCGTATCGTCCATCCGCGAGCGTGCCAGCGAGGCCGCCGACGAGATCGTCGAGACCCGCACTCCGGTGCTGTCCTTCGAGGACGTCGCGATCGAGTACCCCAAGCGCGGCCGCATTCCGGCGTTCCGCGCCGCAGAGAACATCGACCTCGCCATCTACCCCGGGGAGATCGTCGGACTGGTGGGGGAGTCCGGCTCGGGCAAGACGACTCTGGGACGCGCGGCCATCGGCCTCCTTCCGATCGCGGAAGGCAAGCTCACCACCGTGGGCACCGACATCTCGAACGCATCGCAGAAGGACCTTTTCGCGATCCGTCGCAAGACAGGCATCGTCTTCCAGGACCCGGCGTCGTCTCTGAATCCCCGGATGCCCATCGGCCAGTCGATCGGCGAGCCGATCCTGCTCGCCGGAGTGGCGAAGGGAAAGAGCCTGGACCGTCGCGTGGAGGAACTGCTGGGTCAGGTGGAGCTCCCGGCGTCGTACCGCAACCGCTTCCCGCACGAGCTTTCGGGCGGTCAGCGGCAGCGTGTCGGCATCGCTCGAGCACTCGCGCTGGCACCCGAGCTGCTGGTCGCAGACGAGCCGACCTCGGCTCTCGACGTCTCCGTGCAGGCGCGTTTCCTCGACCTGCTCCAAGAGCTCCAGCAGGAGCTTCAATTCGCCTGCCTCTTCATCAGTCACGATCTCGCGGTGGTCGACATCCTGTCGCACCGCATCGCGGTGATGCATCACGGCAAGCTGGTGGAGGCGGGCACGCGTGACGAGATCCTTCGGGGAGCGAAGGATCCCTACACGCAGCGGCTGATCGCCGCCGTGCCGGTGCCCAACCCGCAGGAGCAGAAGGTCCGTCGGGAAGCCCGAGCCGCTCTTCTCGCGCAAGGGAGCTGATCCGCCCGAGCGGCCTGGGGGTCTCGACCCTCAGGCCGCTTTCGGGTCCCTGCGATAGGCTGGGATGTCGGCATCCCGGCACTTCCCCTCTTCTGCAAGGAATCCTCCATGGCCCGCGCCCTCCGTCCGGACCTCCGGAACGTCGCCATCGTCGCCCACGTCGACCACGGCAAGACGACGCTCGTCGATGCGATGCTCCGCCAGACCGGCTCCTTCGGCGAGCACGCTCACGTCGAGGAGCGCGCGATGGACTCGAACGATCTCGAGCGAGAGAAGGGCATCACGATCCTCGCCAAGAACACGGCGATCACCTACAACGGCGCGCACACCGACGTTCCCGTGACGATCAACGTGATCGACACCCCCGGTCACGCCGATTTCGGCGGCGAGGTGGAGCGGGGCCTGTCGATGGTCGACGGCGTCGTGCTGCTGGTCGATGCGAGCGAGGGCCCGCTGCCCCAGACGCGATTCGTGCTCCGCAAGGCGCTCGAGGCGAAGCTGCCGGTGATCCTCCTCGTCAACAAGACCGACCGCCCCGACGCGCGCATCGCCGAGGTCGAAGAAGAGGCGCACGACCTGCTGCTCGGCCTCGCCTCCGACCTGCACGAGGACGTGCCCGACCTCGACGTCGACGCGCTCCTCGACGTGCCGGTGGTCTACGCGTCCGGTCGCGCGGGTGCGGCGTCACGCAACCGCCCTGCCAACGGCGAGCTCCCCGACAACGCCGACCTCGAGCCGCTCTTCGAGGCGATCCTCCAGCACGTCCCGGCACCGTCCTTCGACGACGAGGCGCCGCTGCAGGCGTGGGTCACGAACCTCGATTCGAGCCCGTTCCTCGGCCGACTGGCGCTGTTGCGCGTCTTCAACGGCACCCTGAAGAAGGGGCAGACCGTCGCGTGGGTGCGCCATGACGGCTCGCACTCCAACGCCCGCATCACCGAACTGCTGAAGACGCGGGCGCTCGAGCGCTACCCGGCCGAAGAGGCCGACCCGGGCGACATCGTCGCGATCGCGGGCATCGAAGAGATCACGATCGGCGAGACGATCGCCGACCCCGAAGACGTGCGGCCACTGCCGGCGATCACGGTGGACGACCCCGCGATCTCGATGACGATCGGCACCAACACGTCGCCCCTCGTGGGCAAGGTCAAGGGGCACAAGGTCACCGCCCGCATGGTCAAGGACCGCCTCGACCGCGAGCTCATCGGCAACGTGTCGCTGAAGGTCGTCGACATCGGCCGACCCGACGCGTGGGAGGTGCAGGGTCGCGGCGAGCTGGCACTGGCGATCCTCGTGGAGAACATGCGCCGCGAAGGGTTCGAGCTGACCGTCGGCAAGCCCCAGGTCGTCACGCGCAAGGGCGAGGACGGAAAGGTCAAGGAGCCGTTCGAGCACCTGACCATCGACGCGCCCGAGGAGTACCTCGGCGCGATCACGCAGCTCCTCGCGGCGCGCAAGGGGCGCATGGAGACGATGGTGAACCACGGCACCGGCTGGGTGCGCATGGAGTTCATCGTCCCGTCGCGCGGTCTGATCGGGTTCCGCACCGAGTTCCTCTCGGCCACCCGCGGCACCGGCATCGCCAACGCCATCTCGCACGGGTACGACGACTGGGCCGGTCACATCCAGGCGCGCCAGAACGGGTCGATCGTGGCGGACCGCGCCGGGGTCGTGACGCCGTTCGCCATGATGGCGCTGCAGGAGCGCATGAGCTTCTTCGTGCAGCCCACCGAAGAGGTCTACGAGGGCATGGTCGTGGGCGAGAACACGCGTGCTGACGACATGGACGTGAACATCACGAAGGAGAAGAAGCTCACCAACATGCGGTCTTCGACCGCCGATGAGCTCGAGCGTCTGACTCCGCCGCGTCAGCTTTCCCTGGAGGAGAGCCTCGAGTTCGCCCGCGACGACGAGTGCGTCGAGGTCACGCCAGAGAAGGTGCGCATCCGCAAGGTCATCCTCGACCAGACCGAGCGCGGTCGCGCCGCCTCGCGGCTCAAGCGCCAGGACGCCAACGCCTGAACGGCAGAGAACGGTCCACGGATGACCGAGTTGCCCGACGTTCGACGACATCCCCGTCGGTAGCATCGACCGGGTGACCCCCGACCCTCACTTCGACGACGAGCACGCCGTGGGGGAGTCCCGGCGGGCTGCGCGAGAGGCCGTCGGTGTCGCTCTTGCCACGAGCGCGTACGGCATCTCGTTCGGCGCACTCGCGGTGGCGTCGGGGCTCGACGTCTGGCAGACGTGCGTGATGAGTCTGCTCATGTTCACCGGTGGCTCGCAGTTCGCCTTCGTGGGGGTGGTGGGCGCGGGCGGGATCGCCGCCGCACCGGCGGCGATCGCGTCCGCGGCGCTGCTGGGGGTGCGCAACGTCGCCTACGGCATCCGCATGTCGCCCGTGATCGGGCGCGGCTTCTGGCGCCGCGCGGGCGCGGCGCACTTCACGATCGACGAGTCCACGGCGGTCTCTCTGGCGCAGCGCACACCGCACGCCCGGACGGTCGGCTTCTGGGTCACGGGCATCGGCATCTACGTCGGGTGGAATGCCTCGACCCTGGCAGGGGCGCTCCTCGGCGACATCCTCGGAGATCCGCGTGCGTACGGACTCGATGCCGCGGCGGCTGCGGCGTTCCTCGCGCTCCTGTGGCCGCGGCTGCGCAGCAGGCAGCCGATCGTCGTCGGCGTCGCCGCCGCGGTCGTGGCGACCGTGCTCACTCCCGTGCTGATGCCGGGTCTGCCGGTCATCATCGCCGCGCTCGTGGCGGTCGTGGTCGGGTGGTTCAACCTGTTCGCGTCGGGAGGGCATGGCGCGACGGATGCCGAACCCGGCGACGTGCCGGAGCGGGAGGGCCTGCCGTGACGATGTGGACCGCGCTGCTGGTGGCATCGATCATCTGCGTGGCGCTGAAGACGGTGGGCTATCTGCTGCCGCCCGCGTGGGTGGAGGCGCCACGGCCGATGCGGGTCGCCGACCTCCTGACGGTCGCTCTGCTCGCCGCGCTGGTCGCTGTTCAGACCCTCGGGGTCGGGCAGTCCGTGGTCGTCGACGCCCGCGTTCCGGCCGTCCTGGTCGCAGCCGGTCTGCTCCTGCTCCGCGCACCGTTCCTCCTCGTGGTGGCTGCGGCCGCGCTCACCGCGGCGCTCCTGCGCCTCTGGGGATGGGCGGCATGACGGCGGGACGACAGTAGAGTCGACGGGTGCGCTCGTCCCTTCCCGCCCGCCTCGGCACGTGGGCCGTGGCTTTCGTCGTCGGCGCGGTGTACGGGCTCGCCGGCACCATCGCGCATTCCTTCGAGCTGGGCTGGTTCCCGCTCGGCCTCATCCTCGCGCTGGCCGGGTGCGGCGCGCTTCTCGCCGCCGTGCGGCTGCTCACCGTCGACCGCTGGGCGACCCTGGCCACGGGTCTCGGGATGATGACGGCCACCCTGGTCTTCTCGCAGCGCGGTCCGGGCGGGTCGGTGATCGTTCCCGACACCCCTCTGGCGACCGTGTGGACGCTGGCGCTGCCGATCCTCGTGGCCGTCGCCGTGGCGTGGCCGGAGCACATGCGGGCCGGCGACCGCTGAGCCGGATCTGCGCTCCTGCCGGCGGCGCGGGGCGGACGCAGCGCTGCGGGCGCGCATCTAGACTGGGACGGTGACGTACGTGATCGCCCTTCCCTGCGTGGACGTCAAAGACCGCGCCTGCATCGACGAGTGCCCGGTGGACTGCATCTACGAGGGCGAACGGTCGCTGTACATCCACCCCGACGAGTGCGTGGACTGCGGTGCGTGCGAGCCGGTGTGCCCGGTCGAGGCGATCTACTACGAGGACGACTTGCCCGACGAGTGGCAGGACTACTACAAGGCGAACGTCGAGTTCTTCGACGACATCGGGTCGCCCGGAGGCGCCGCGAAGGTGGGTGTGATCCACAAGGACCACCCGATCATCGCCGCCCTCCCGCCCCAGGCTCCGTGATCGCGGTCGAGCGGGATCCCCGCTGATGGGCGTCGCCGATCTCGCGGATTACCCGTGGGATGCCGTGGCTCCGTACGCGGCGAAGGCGCGGTCGCACCCCGACGGGATCGTGGATCTGTCGATCGGTTCGCCCGTCGACCCGACGCCGGACATCGTGGCGGACGCACTCCGTTCCGCAACCGACGCCCATGCCTACCCGCAGACGATGGGGACGCCCGCGTTGCGCGAGGCGATCGCCCGGTGGTACGCCCGGCGGCGGGGGGTCCCCGGGCTGGGGCCGGAGCACGTGCTTCCGACCGTCGGGTCGAAGGAATTGGTGGCGCTCCTGCCTCTCCTCCTCGGGCTCGGCCCGGGCGACATCGTCGTCCATCCTCGGGCCGCGTACCCGACGTACGAGGTGGGGGCGCGGCTCGTCGGCGCGACACCCGTCGCGGCGGACGACCCTGCGGAGTGGCCCGAGGCGACCCGGCTGGCGTGGGTGAACTCCCCGGGCAACCCGGACGGGCGGGTCCTCGACGTCGACGACCTTCGCCGAGCGCTCGCCCGTGCGCGCGCACTGGGTGCGACGCTGGCCTCCGACGAGTGCTACGCCGAGCTGGGGTGGGATGCCCCGTGGGACGCCCGCGGGATCCCTTCGGCTCTCCATCCCGACGTCACCGGGGGAGCGCTGGACGGTGTTCTGTCGGTGTACTCCTTGAGCAAGCAGTCCAACCTGGCCGGCTACCGCGCCGCGTTCCTCGCGGGCGATCCGGCGATCGTCGGCCGACTCCTGACCGCCCGGAAGCATCTCGGGCTGATGCTCCCGGCCCCCGTGCAGTCGGCGATGGTCGCGGCGCTCTCCGACGACGAGCACGTCGCCCGCCAACGGCAGATCTACCTCGCCAGGCGGCGCGTCCTCCGGCCGGCGCTGGAGTCCGCCGGCTTCCGCATCGACCGCAGCGAGGCGGGTCTCTACCTGTGGGCGACCGAGGATCGCGACGCCTGGGAGAGTCTGGATCGCCTGGCCGGACTCGGCATCCTCGCCGGTCCCGGCTCGTTCTACGGCTCGCACTTCCCGCGCCACATCCGCCTTTCGCTGACGGCATCCGACGAGCGGATCAGCGCCGCTGCTTCGCGCCTCGCTGCGACGTCGTGAGGATTCCTCTATCGGATGCCGCGGCCCTTTGGTCGTGTCAGCAGTAGGCGTGAGAGCACACTAGGCTGTAAAGAAACGCGGCGGCGCGGCATCCCCGTCCCCGCTGCCGTCCTCAAGAGGCGCCCGCAAAGCGTCCGCGAGGCGGACGACACCCCCGGCACGACCAGGAATCGCGAGGAGGCGCCGTGAGCGAAGCGGGCACCCAGTACCACAAGGCCACCCTCACGATCGGTGACACGACTGCGGAGTTCCCGCTGCTCCAGGGCACTGACGGCACACCGAGCATCGATCTGTCCACCCTGACCCGCCAGACCGGTCATACGGCCCTCGACTACGGGTTCGTCAACACCGCAGCGACCAAATCGGCGATCACCTACATCGATGGCGATCAGGGGATCCTCCGCTACCGGGGCTACCCGATCGAGCAGCTGGCCAAGCACAGCACCTACCTCGAGGTCGCCTGGCTGCTCATCTACGGCGAGTTGCCGACGGCCGATGAGCTGGCGGCGTTTGATGACCGCATCCGCCACCACACGTTGCTGCACGAAGACCTCAAGCGGTTCTTCTCGGCGCTCCCGCACACCGCGCACCCGATGTCGGTGCTCTCGTCGGCCGTGTCGGCGCTGTCGACGTATTACGAGGCCGAGTCCGACCCCAACAACCCCGAGCACGTCGAGCTGAACACGATCCGCATGCTGGCGAAGCTCCCGGTGATCGCCGCCTACGCGCACAAGAAGAGCATCGGGCAGGCGTTCCTGTACCCCGACAACTCCCTCGGCTTCGTCGACAACTTCCTCAAGCTCAACTTCGGGGTCCTGTCCGAGATCTACGACGTCGACCCGGTCATGTCGCGGGCGCTCGAGCGCCTGCTGATCCTGCATGAAGACCACGAGCAGAACGCGTCCACCTCGACGGTGCGCCTCGTCGGCTCGACCGGCGCCAACCAGTTCTCCTCGATCTCCGCGGGGATCAACGCCCTGTACGGCCCCCTCCACGGTGGCGCGAACGAGGCGGTGCTCGACATGCTGGGGCGCATCCGCGACTCGGGCGAGAGCGTCCAGCGCTTCGTCGAGCGGGTGAAGAACAAGGAGGAGGGCGTCAAGCTCATGGGCTTCGGCCACCGGGTCTACAAGAACTACGACCCGCGCGCGAAGCTCGTGAAGGAGTCGGCCGACGAGGTGCTCGAGGCGCTCGGAGTGAGTGACCCGCTCCTCGACCTGGCGAAGCAGCTCGAAGAGATCGCGCTGAACGACGACTACTTCAAGGAGCGCCGCCTCTATCCGAACGTGGACTTCTACACGGGCGTGATCTACAAGGCGATGGGATTCCCCACCCGCATGTTCACCGTACTGTTCGCCATCGGCCGGCTGCCGGGCTGGCTCGCGCAATGGCGAGAGGCCGCCGGCGACCCGCAGACGAAGATCGGCCGCCCGCAGCAGCTGTACATCGGGGCGCGCGAGCGCGACTACCCGGGCGTGTGAGCCGCGTGGCGCCCGCCCGAAGGGGCGGACGCCATGTCGCGGCTGGCACCGCCTATGCGTGAAGCGCGTCGTTCAGGGCGACGCCGATCCCCGCACGTCGGACCGCTTCGACCGCCCCGCTCAGCGAGTTGCGGCGGAAGAGCAGCCCGTCTCTGCCCGAGAGCTCCGCCCCCTTCACGACGCGGGGCCGTCCGTCCGTGAGGGGAGGCTCGTCGACGAGCACGACCTTCGACCCCGCCGTGACGTACAGGCCCGCCTCGACCACGCAGTCGTCGCCCAGCGAGATGCCGATGCCTGCGTTCGCGCCCAGAAGGGTCCGAGCCCCCACCGAGACCGTATGCGTGCCCCCACCCGACAGCGTCCCCATGATGGACGCGCCCCCGCCGATGTCGCTGCCGTCGCCGACGACGACGCCCTGGGAGATGCGGCCCTCGACCATGCTCTGACCGAGCGTTCCCGCATTGAAGTTCACGAAGCCTTCGTGCATCACCGTGGTTCCCGGACTGAGGTGAGCACCGAGTCGCACCCGTGAGGCGTCGGCGATCCGCACCCCCGGCGGCGTGACGTAGTCGAGCAGTCGCGGGAACTTGTCGAGTCCCTGAACCTGGATGCCCTCGCGCGCGAGCAGGGGACGGAGGCGTGCGACGGCATCCGGGTGCATCGGGCCGGCCGTGGTCCATGCCACATTCGGGAGCCTGCCGAAGATCCCCTCCAGGTTGATCTCGTTCGGCGCGAACAGTCGGTGGGAGAGGGCGTGGAGCCGGAGATACGCATCGGCGGTTGAAGAGGGGGGAGCGTCGACGTCCGCTTCGACGGCCACGACGTCGACCGTGACGGCGCGCCGGGGGTCGGGAACGGCGAGCCGCTCGAGGTCGTCCGGAGGCATCGACGGGTCGTAGCCCAGCGGAGTGCGACCCCGCTCCGGTGAGGGATACCAGGTGTCGAGAACCGTTCCGTCTTCGGCCGTCGTCGCCAGGCCGACGCCCCAGATCCATCGCTCTTCGCTCATGTCTCCACGGTAGCGCCGGCGTTGCTCGGTCCGTGCTGCCGATCGGCGCGGGGAGCGGCCCACGCCGTGCGACACGCCCGGGATGCTGCCTCGATTGGACGGCGGCGCTCCCGACACGTAATGTTCTTGTTGTTCGCCCCACAGGGAAGCGGAGAGGCCCAGAGCCTTACCCCCCTCAAGCGGCGGGCCACCTCCCTTCAGTCACCTCATTGAGGCGATCGACCTCCGGGTCTAGAATGGGAGTCTTCCTCTCGAGTCACCGGTCGTCCGACTGTCGATCGAACCATCTGGTTCCGACGTGTCGGTTTGACAAGTTGCTCGCGGCGGATAAGATTGTGAAGTTGCCCTGCTGTGCTGGCCTGTGTGGTTGGTGGGTGGGTGCGTCCGATCCTTGAGAACTCAACAGCGTGCACTTGTCAAATGCCAATTTTTATTCCCGCTGGTCTTTTTGGACTGGTGGGGGTCTTTTGGATCAATTCATGGATGTCAGTTTGATATTCGTTTTTGGTCAGTTTCGAACTCGCTTCCTTTGACTCGTTT